>CAYLWF010000021.1:0-64013 GCA_964387505.1 uncultured Candidatus Saccharibacteria bacterium | reverse complement strand
TCTCATGGGGACTGGTCATACCTTTGGTCCGCTTCTGCAGCCTATGGTTTACGGCCTAGTGACACTTGGGTTCATGGGCGTTGTTTCGCTTTTCAAAAAGAAAAATATGCTGCGCTACTTTTCACTCGGCACGAAAAACCTGCGCTCAACCGTGCTGTGGGGACTGGGCGGCGGACTCGCGCACCTTGCAGTCGTATACCTGTACGAAGCACTTTTTGGGTTCCCCCATGTATCGCCCGAAGAAACAGCCGAACTTCTCAAGCTCAACACCGGCATCAAAACAGCCCTTGTTTTTATCATAACGACAACCGTTGTCGCGCCTTTGTTTGAAGAATTGCTGTTTCGCGGCATGCTGTTTCGCGGCATACGTGATGGAGTAGCGAATATTGCACAGCAGTTTGTGCAAGCAAAATACCCCAAGTTCGCCCGGTGGCTTATTCGCTACGCAGTAGGAATTGCACTTGTCAGTTCGGTCTACGCGTTCATCACTATTCACCAGACAGAAGGCGCCTCGGCAACATATATGCTCGGCTACAGCTTTATGGCCATCATTGCTGCGCTCGTCTACGTAAAAACCGGCTCGTTGCTGGCGGCCATCATCACGCACAGTGTCAACAATGCGGTCGTCATGTACAGCAACATGCTCGCCATGTCGACACCCGTGCCTTCCATGCTCTATCTCCTGCCATTTCTATGTATACCTTGCTGCGTCGGTCTCACCTTGGTTTTTGCACGGCTGTTGGAGCGCGAATAGCCGAACGCCGCCATCACGCTCGACCATGAAGTCCGTCCAAGTAAAACCGACCTCTGTTTTTTCTTGTACCCCGGGTGAATAGTCTACAAATACATTACCCGAGGAGGGATTTCATCTTTTTGGCGATGAGGCGAGTGGCGAAAGTGGGGGAGAGGCGATAGAGTTTGTTCATGGTGCGCGAATCGCTGCCAGTGAATATCTGCGGTTTGTTTGCTTCCATACCATTCACCATCAGGCGAGCCGCTTCGGCCGCAGAGAGCATTTTGTAGCCTTTTGCACCCGCATCTACATGTGGTGCTTGTACCCCAGAGTTTTTTGTAATGTCTGTTTGTGTGCCGCCAGGGAAGACCACACTCACACGCACTGGCGTGTCCAGCAATTCCGCATACAACGCCTCGGTCATGAGTTTTACGGCCGCTTTACTGGCGCCGTATATGCTCTGGCCGGGCACGGGCAGGAAACCGCCCATACTCGAAACATTCACAAGATGCGCTTCTGGCCGCTGGAGCAGCTCCGGCAAAAACGCCTTGGTCATAGTGAGCGTGCCGTAGAAATTTATATTCATCACCCGCTCTATGGCGGCAAAGTCCAGGTCTTGCGCCTTCACAAACGGCTGAATAATGCCTGCGCAGTTGATGAGCCCATCCACCTGCCCATGTGCCGCAATAACCTGCGCCGGCAACGCCGCAACCGCTTCGCGGTCAGTAATATCTAGTGCATGCGCGCTTAGTTTTTCTGACGCGCCAACCGCACCTTGCAACGCGTCCAAACCTTCTTGCCGCAAATCAACCGCCGCCACCTGTGCGCCCCGCCGCAGTAGTTCTCGCACCAACTCACCACCTATCCCTCCACCAGCTCCCGTCACCACAATAACTTTGTTTTGTACGTTCATACTTCTAGTATAGCGCTTACGAGAAAAACCACCACTACCACAGCTCCACCACTCCTTACCCCCTCATCAGCCGAGTGGTATACTGACAGATATGAGTACGCCCCACACAAACAAAGCCAGTAAAAAAACACCGTCTTCGGCGGCGCAATATTTGACGTTTGTAGCGGCCACGGGAGATAGTGCGGAGGGCGTAGAGATGCGCTATCAGGACGAGAACATTTGGTTGACACAGAAGATGATAGCCGAACTGTACGGCGTAAGCGTTTCGGCAATCAACCAGCATATACGGTCACTGACCGAAGATGGCGAACTAGATCAGGCAACTATTAAGCAGTACTTAATAGTTCAAAAAGAGGGTATGAGGGAAGTCAAACGACTGGTCGACCACTACAACCTTCAGGTAGTCATATCAGTCGGTTTCAAGGTAGAAAACGCTAGAGCTGTCCAGTTTCGAACATGGGCGCGGCAGATCGTGAAAGATTATACCATCCAGGGCTGGGCAATGGATGACGCACGACTAAAACAAGCCTACCAGTTTGACAAGAAGTTTTTTGAACGGCAACTTGAGAAAATCCGCGAAATCCGCGCAAGCGAGCGCGTGTTTTACCAAAAGGTAACTGACATTTATGCAACCAGTGTCGACTATGATAAAACGGCAGCAGCCACCCTCAACTTTTTCAAAACCGTCCAAAACAAGCTGCACTACGCGGTTCATCGTCATACCGCTGCCGAAGTCATCGTCGAGCGTGCAAGCTCGGCTATTGAACATATGGGGCTCACCACATGGGAAGCGGCACCGGACGGGAAAATTCAAAAATACGATGTCGCCATCGCAAAGAATTATCTGAATAGTGAGGAGCTTGCTTTTCTCAACCGGCTCGTCAGCATGTACCTCGACTATGCAGAACTTCAGGCCGAACGTAACATACCCATGACCATGGAAGATTGGGCAAACAGGCTCGATACATTCATAGAATTCAACGACCGTGAAATACTCGTGGGTGCAGGAAAAATCAGTCACGAACAGGCCAAACTACATGCCGAAACCCAGTTTGAACGCTATCGAATCATCCAAGACAGAGTATTTGAAAGCGACTTCGACAAGCTCCTCAAACGCATGGAGCCAAGACATACGTCACAGAAAAACCGATCGATAATCTGGCGAGAAGAGAGATAAAGGAGTGATCGGGGACAAAAATACTAGCTCAAATACGATACACAGAAGTATCTCAAGGCTAAGTGATATCTCCAAAGAGAAGCCCGTGCTCCTTCTGATCGACACTCTTTTTGACGAAGTTTACCTTGTCGGCGGCGCGGTACGCAACGCCCTTCTCGGCATAAAAACTATCGACTTTGATTTTGCTACCCCTGAAAACGTTGAGTCAATCGAAAAAAAACTTTCAGAGAACAACATCAAACCTCTTACGATAGGAAAAAAGTTCGGGACGATTGCTGCAAAAATAGGCGCATATGACATACAGATTACAAGTTACCGATCAGAAAGTTATAGTTCTGGCTCAAGAAAGCCAAAGGTTCAGGCCGTAGCCGACATAGACGGTGACCTCTCAAGGCGTGACTTCACAATAAATGCCATGGCTTTATCTAGAGATGAATTCGTTGATCCATACGAAGGAACTAAAGATTTACGGTCAAAAATTATCAGAATAGTCGGTGACGCAAACATCAAATTTAGAGAAGACCCACTTAGAATCATTCGAGCATACAGGTTTGTAAGTCAACTCGGGTTCAACATAGAGCCCGAAACACTTGAAGCGATAAAAGAAAACATAAACAATCTTTACATCCTACCAGAAGAAAGAGTGGCTTCCGAAATGGGAAAAATACTGGCAGGAGATTGGTGGGACGACGCACTTTATGAACTTGCAGAATCAGGCGCTCTCACCGCCGGTCTTCGAACGTTCGATTATGTACAAAAGGTTACAGAAAACAATGTTCAAACAATCTTCGACAAATACACTATTACTCAAATCGACTCAATGGATATTGTTGACAGATGGAACGTTCTTTTTGAAATATTTGTTGAAGCAGAAAATAAATCCAGCATCAAAATCCGGCCTAGCCAGACTATTCTCAAAACCCTGCTATCAAAACTAGTCAAAGATAAACTTATTCGCAAAAACATCGAAGCAAACTTCTTGGAACGCATCAACAATAAACCATTCGACAACCCGAATGACATTGAAAAAAGGCTACAGGCGGAGTACGAGCGTTTAAAAGCAAGCAATGATCCACGGACTAATATCGTTCAATCTAAACTCCTCACACACCAAGCAAAAGCCGCATTTAAGTTACGCCACTACCATGAGGCCATGGAGCTTTACTCTGCATCATTAACTTCGACTGAAAAAGATTATGAAATTATCCTTACGAAAACCAATTTGCATTTGCAGAAAAATCGCCTAGACGGACTAAAACCTTATTATTCTCAGCGGTTGAGTGGATACATGGCAAGCTCCATCATGTCCCAGTGGCCAACGAGATACATGACCCGTGTTAAAGATATACAAGAGCATCTACGGAAAAAAGGCAAACTCAACCGCCGACTTAACCAGTATGATTATTATGCCGCGATTGAAGAGGCAATATTACTACTTATGCTCGAAGGTCATACTTTCGAAGACGAGAGCTTAGAGTACTTTCTAGCAAGAAAGAATCTACATATATCCAAATCACGTCAAGAATACCTTTTGCACAGATACATCATTCAAAAAATTCGAAGTCCGCTGACTACGAGCAAAGATAAGGCGGCTCTGAATTTGCAGCTTGCAAAATCGGCCAAACGAAGCAATGGAGGTAAACCAAACGAAAAATACTACGAGGACTATACTGAATATCTTATGTGGAAAACTATTAGCTCATCCTCCCTAAAGGCTTTTTGGGATAATTACGATGAGCAAGAGTCGATATCCCATGAGTACATATCGTTTGCAGACGAGCGCAACTTTACCTGGGCTGCAAGAAAAACTTTAGCTTTAAATGCTGCAAAATCTCTCATACATGGACTAAACCTAGCTACTACCCTTAGCGACAAACTGGAGATTACTGAGCTAATCGTACAAAATTATCGTCTTGTCGGTTCGTCATCTAAAAGAAACTCAGCACGTTTTAGAGTATATCTAAGCTGGCTCAAAATCCTCACTCATGCTGAGACAACCGACAATGAACCCCATCAAATACCGTTACTAAGGGAAGAAATACGAAAAGCGTACGGTTATACGTATATCGATGCCGACGAGTCCTATTTTATGTCAACATTACCTGAACTATCCACCGCGCGAGTTCACTTACGTGAGCTATCTGCCGGCCTTAGTTATATCCTTGGTGACAAAGTGGACGAAAATGTGCTGGCAGACACAAACTCAACCCCTGCTGCTATACTAAAGTTATACAACGTAAACCTGATTACGGTCCCAGATACATTTCGTCTTCTGAAGACATACTACCTTAGTATGGTTACAGAAACCACGACCAATGTTTCTATTTCAGATTTTCAAGAGGAGAACGAGCTGGGTTTTACTCAATATGTGGCCGACATGATAAATGTGGGTGAGAACAAAAGAACCGAACTGAAAGCAAGCTGGTCGTACAATCTTAAGACTAAAGCGAAGGATAAAAGTATCTCAGAAAAAATCATCGAAACTATTTCGGCATTAATGAATACAGAGGGCGGCCATATTATAATAGGTGTTCAAGATAACCACGAGATATCCGGGCTAGAACAAAGTGATTACCTTATTCACGATAATAAAAATGAAGCACAGCGCATTGACACTATCAAAAAAGAGATTGACAACCTCTTCAAATCAAAAGTAGGCGCCCAGTATTCAGGATACTTTACTGTCAAAATTGAAAAGTATCTACAAAAGACTTTATTAGTGATAGAGGTCATGAAGTCAACCAAAGCTATATACTATGCAGATGATTTTTATATACGATTAGAATCTGGTAATTCAAAACTTAACTCAAGACAGCTACTGGAGTATATGCAAAAGAAGTAACAGTACTACATAGACTACGAAACTTTGCTTTTCAATACATCGCTAGTTGAATGAATGCAACAAATCTTCCAAGTCACTAGAGGTAGTTCATTATCCCCATAGCCTTTCTGCTACTCGACAAATATTTTTAGAAACCAAGTAAAAACAACAGGGAAAAACATTACATCCCAAGTGAAACCACGCCTTAGCGGCTCTTTTTTGTTCGTTTGAAACGGGAGGAGAGGGGGTGGGTGCGGAGGTGGGTGGGGCCGTGGTGGGCACGGATGCTTGCGACGCGTAAGCCCACGACGTACAGACCATAGAGACCGATGAGGACGGCCAGCGGTAGGAGTATGCGGGCAATCACCTGCGAGACGGCAACCGCCGAGCCGGACACAAAGAGGGCGACAATGGGCGTTATGAGCGAGGTGCCGCAGGCCGGACAACCCAAACCTATGAGCGCAATGAAACTTATAACAGCACTTTCGCCTAGCAGCGATTCGTCTAGTTTGGGCTGGTGCCGCACCGCATACACCACCGCCGTAAGTGAAACGCCCTGTATGACGGCAAGTAAGACCATGGGGCTCGCGATGAAATAGCCGTTTTGCGCAGTAAGGTACGTAAACGGCCCGACGAACTGATGCAGTTTGTCTGCCAGCGAAAGATGCGGGCTAGTCATGAGTGTCCAAAAAACCGGCAGTTTCAGCATCCAGTAGACCAACTCAAAAAAGAACAGCGCCGCCAGCACGGCTGCAACTGTGTAGCGCAGGTGACTAAAGAGCCATACAAGTGCATTTGCAGAGACCTTCAGTTTTGCGACCAGAAAATTCCAGCGCTGACTTTTTACCACGTGTATAATTATAAGGTAACGCAGCAAATAACGCACACAAGTGGAGGGAATATGAATAAAGGGTTTGCAGTGCTCGTCGCAGTACTAGTGGTCATGTTTGGCTGGCTGGTTTTTAGTAAGCAGGGCGAAAAAACCAGCGCGCCCTCACTGACATTTGCCACAGTGCAAAAAGATGTCGCCGCAGGCGGCAAACTGTACGATGTACGCACACCAGAAGAATTCAAGCTCGGCCACTACGAAAACGCCATCAACTGGCCGCTGCAAGACATAACAGCTGGGAAACTACCAGACACCGCAAAAGATGCAAAAATCTACCTCTACTGTGAAAGCGGCAGCCGCTCCTCGCAAGCCGCCGGACTGCTCAAAAACGCCGGTTACACAAATGTCACTGATCTCGGCGGCCTTGCCCGCGTCAAGTCCATAGGCGGCAAACTCGTTCAATAGACCTCTTCCCAAATAAATCCTCCAGCCCTGAACGTGATGATTTCTGTTCCAAAGAGACTTTTTGTGACAAGTTGTAACGTTGTTACAATGCGAAGCAAAAAGTTTGTTTGGGGCAAAAATGGCACGTTATGGGCAGAGGATTTATTTGGGAAGCGGTCTAATAGCGGTGCCAGCCTGCGTTTGGCCGATCGTGCTGAACAGACTGATTCTGACGAAGCGGCGTGTGCGGCCGGCCAATGTTGAGGTAAGACAGCACAAAACCAAAGAGCAGAGAAAGAGCGAGCATGGCGAGTCCGAGCGTCACAGTACGGTGGCGATACATCCGGCCGTGGCGGCGTACCAGCCAGACCGTAAAACTTACGAGTAGCAGCGCGAGACCAAGCGCCCACCACGGAAATGACGCAAGTGATTCACTCAGGCGCGCCCGCGCGCCCCACGCCGGCGTGTCGGCAGTGTGTATGCGTACCCAGTAAAACAGCATACTAAACAGATATGCGCTCACGAGAGATGCAAGGCCCACGGACATAACCGAAACAAGTGTGAGTAGCGTGTAGTAGCGCCTCGGTTTCATCTGTAGCTGGCCGGTTTTGATTTGCGCCATAACAGTGTTGCTGACAGAATGTTTTTGTTTCATTGTCTGCCTCCTTTCTGCTGCGCACGTTCACAAATTGCCCGGAGCTGCTTTTTTGCCCGCATGAGCCAGACGCCAACGGTCGAGGTTGGAACACGGAGCACATCGCTCACTTCGTCATACTGCATGTGCTCAAAGTACGTCAGCTGCACGACCTCGCGATATTTGGGTTCTAGTTTTGCGAGACAGCGGTGCACCTGCACTTTTGTCATCTCAGCGTCGAGCTGTTCGTCAAGGTGCGGCTCGTAGCCAAGCTCTGGTAGGGTTTCAATATCTTCCGCGGCTGTAGACCCACGTTTTTTCACCGCGTTCATCGCCTCGTTGTGAGCTATGCGGTACAACCACGATGAAAACTTGTACGTCGGCTTATAGCTCTGCAAGTGTTGGTACGCCTTGATGAATGTTTCCTGCATCACATCGTGCGCAGCCGCTGGGTCATGAATGAGGTAGGTTGCGTAGCGGTGCAGTTTCGGTTCGTACCGCGCCATGAGTTCGGCATAGGCGTCGCTATCACCGCCCGTAACACGCGCGACAATTGCTTCATCTGGCTCATCGGACTGAGTTGTCATGTAAAGATAGTATATGCTATCTATTCGCCTGGCGGCTAAATGCCCGAAGATGATTCTCAGACGCGTGCAGCAGATTTTCCAAAACCGCTTTTACGTCCGCATCTTTCGGGTCAAGGTTTGCAAGCGTCTTTTTCAGGTCGGCAATGTCGGTTTCTTCGACAACTACACCGACTTTGTAGGCCTCCTGCACACTTTGGTTGCCCTGCGCAATCAGCCTGTCGTACAGCGCCTGCAAATCTGCGTTTTTAAAAGTGCCGGCGGTTGCAGTTCGAGAGTCGGCAAGGCCGCGGCTTTCCATCACCGCCCACACCATGTTTTGGTGCATGGTTTCACTGTTTTTGATGTTGCCAAACACCCGCGCGCCCCATTTGTCATACATTGCTTGGTAGACATCGTGCGCTAATTTTTCTTCCTCAATAAGATAGGTGAGTTCATCAGCCGTAGCGGCACTGTTGCTTGCTTCCTCCGCGTTTTGCGGCGTAATACCATGCTCCTCCAAATGAGCAGTCGTGTCGGTTGCCTGGCTGTTCGACCAGTTTTGCCCCTGACCGCTCCGTTGCTGACTCAGTTCGTTGGCTCGGTTCTTTTCCTGAAGCGCCCACACCGTTGTACCGCTCAGCGCGACAACTAAAAGTACTAGCAAAAGTACTTTCCAGTGGGTTTGAAGTTTTTTTAGATTCATACGTTGTTCTCCTTTTACCTATGTACTACAACGTTCGCTTCAAAAATATTTCAAAAATAAGTGATAGAACATGTACGCAGTCAACATATGACAAACCCCATAGACAGACACCTGATTTTGGCGCACAATAACCGCAGAACAATCTATGCGTCAGAAATTACCTTATCACACATATACAGCCCGTCGTGGCGTACAAGTTATTGCACTCGGAGCGCTGCTTATAGGAGGACTTACTATGACCTTGTCGTACACGCGGCCCGCACCAAAAAAAGTAATTGTCGTTGGGGCAGGTATATCTGGGCTGTCTGCAGCGCGTGACTTACACGACAAAGGTCACCAGGCAACCGTGCTGGAAGCGAAAGATGTTATAGGTGGGCGGATTCAGTCAACTCAGGTCGGCGGCCAGCGATATGAACTCGGCGCTTCCTTCATACATGGCAACCAGCAAAATCCGGTGGCAAGCATCCTGGAAAGTGAAGGTGTTATTCTAGCGAAGGTTGATTTTGATGATATCGTTGTGTATAAAGACGGCAAACAGACAGAGATTAATGACGATCTAGATCCATTTTTCAGCTTCGTGGAAACGCAAAAAGACAGACTCGCAAAAGACCAATCGTTGCTCACAACCTGGCAATCATACAAAGCCTCTCGCTCGCCCAAGGCAAACGAATTACTCTACCGTCTGCAGATCGACAACCAAACAGAGATAGGCACTGACTTGGCAAACATTTCTACTCAGCAATATTGGGAGGAGGGAGAACTCAAAGGCGGCGATTACCTAGTAACAGGAGACTATAGCAGTGTCATAAAAAACCTTGCCGCTGGCCTAGACATTCGTCTCAGCCATATAGTTAGCAGCATACAGGATACTGGCAAAAACGTAATTGTTACCTGCAAAGATGGCAAAACATTTGTCGGCGATGACGTTATCGTAACCGTACCGCTTGGGGTGCTACAAAAGGGCAGTATAACGTTTGAGCCGACTTTACCCACAGCCAAACAGCAGGCTGTGCAACACCTAAAAATGGGCAATCTTCACAAAACGTTCCTTACTTTCGACACACCGTTTTGGGACAATGTAACAACTATTGGTATTATGCGCAGCAACGGTACAAAATGGGGTGAGTTCATAAATCTCATGCCAGCAACCGGCAAACCAACTCTGCTCGCCCTCCATGGTGGTACAGATGCGACAAGCCTTGAGGGACTCAGCGAGGCAGCCATTGGCCAGCGAGCATATGAAGTACTGAAAAGCGCTTACCCGCAGGCAAAACCGCCCATAACTACTGTCACTAGCAAATGGTACGCCGACCCGTTTACCCTCGGCAGCTACTCTTACGTTCCGCCGGGCGCATCACTCAGCATGTATGATGACATTGCAAAACCATACGGGCATATTCACTTTGCAGGCGAGCATACGCACAGCACATATCCGTCTACTACGCACGGAGCGTATCTTTCAGGCAAACGAGCAGCGTCAGAAATATAAACCTATTGCAGGAGTTTTTTCATTTTTTTGGCAATGAAGCGGGTGGCAAAAACCGGTGCAAAGCGGTAGAGCTGGTGCATAAATTTCGAGTCACTGCCGGTGTAAATCTGCACTTTGTTGCGCTCTACACCGTCCAACATCAGTCGCGCAGCGGCATCCGCAGTGAGGGATTTATAGTTTTTCATGTCTCCGGGTGCAACCGGTGCTTTCACACCCGAATTTTTTGTAATGTCAGTTTGCGTGGCACCCGGGAACACGACGCTCACGTGAACGGGTGTAGCCAGCAACTCGGCATAAAGCGCCTCACTTAGTAGCTTCACGGCCGCCTTACTCGCCCCATACACGCTCTGGCCTGGCACTGGCAGAAAGCCGCCCATACTTGAAACATTCACTAGGTGCGCTTCTGGCCGCTTCAGCAGTTCTGGCAAAAACGCCTTAGTCATAGTGAGCGTGCCGTAAAAATTTATATTCATCACCCGCTCTATAGCGACAAAATCTAGGTCTTGCGCCTTCACAAACGGCTGAATAATGCCCGCGCAGTTGATAAGCCCGTCCACCTGCCGATGTGCTGCAATAACCTGTGCCGGCAACGCCGCAACTGCTTCGCGGTCAGTAATATCCAGCGCATGCAGACTCAGTTTTTCGGCATCTGAAAGACTGCTTTTTCAGTGCTCGTAAGCCTTCTTCACGTAAGTCGACGGCTGCGACCCGCGCTCCGCGGCGCAACAGTTCTCGCACCAACGCACTACCTATACCCCCACCAGCTCCCGTCACCACAATTGTTTTGTTCTGTACTTTCATAGCTACAGTATAGCGCTTATGTAAACCCATTGCTTGATATTCAGGCATTACGCCATCGGAATCGGCAAGTAATCTGGTAGTATAGAGTGAATGACAAATCTATTTGCTGCGGCCTCGTCCGCGAAGGAAATGGTCACCTACAATGTGCCGTGGTTTATGTACGCTGTGATAGGTGCGGCGCTGGTTCTGTACGCCATTATCGAGTACATTCATGGCCGCCGCGATCACGTCGTGAGCTTCAAAGAAGCTGTTCGCTGGTCGGTATTCTACATATCTATTTCACTACTGTTCGCCATACCGATCTACTTTTTTGTTGAGCAACGCGCTGCTGCCGAATACCTCGCAGCTTGGGCGGTCGAAAAGTCTTTGAGCCTAGACAATCTGTTTGTGTTCGGCATCATCTTCGCAGCATTTCATGTTGAACAAAAGTATCGCCGCCGTATTTTGAACTATGGTATCGTGGGCGCGATTTTTTTCCGACTGCTGTTTATTGTCGCAGGCTTAGAGCTTTTGCAGCGTTTTTCCTGGGTCAGCATTATTTTCGGGCTCATACTGCTCAGGGCTGCCATGCACGCGTTTGAGCACGCGCGCGGCGCCAAGCACCCCAGCCCAGACGACATTCTGAAAACCCGCACCTGGAAAGTGCTGGACAGACTGCTGCCCATTCACCACAAGTTCGACGGCAACAAACTCACCACCGTCGTCAACGGCAAACGCATGCTGACCATGATGGCAGCCGTCATACTCATGATAGAACTTACCGACATTATGTTTGCCATCGACAGTGTACCGGCGGTACTGGCTGTCACCTCCGACACCTACATTGCCTACGCCAGCAATGTCTTTGCCATCCTCGGGCTACGTTCACTCTACTTTGTGTACGATGCAGTTTCAGGCAAGTTTTGGGCTATCAACTGGGCGCTCGCAGGCATATTGCTCTGGATAGGGCTCAAGATGATTGCTGCGCCGCTCGGCTACCACCCACCGATTGCGGTCAGTTTGGGTATACTTTTTGGCTTGCTCGCGGCCGGGATTGCCGCTTCGTTGTGGCTGAAAAACCCTCATCCACCAGCCCCGCAACCAAAAGCGTAAAGCCTTCTTGCAAAAACCAAGTGAAACTACTCTCTGTTAATTTCTATCCCCAGGTGAAGAGCAAGTATAAATTAATTATTTGCGACGCTTTTCGAGGATGCCTTTGACGGACGGGCTCAGGGGTTTGTCGGGGCGGTGTATGCAGCCAATCCAGCAGCAGGGGCGGCGTTCGCCGCGGGAGAGTTTGTCTTTGGCGACCAAAATCCGCTTTGCGCGAGTTTCGGGCTTTTTCGCCTCCAGCACCCAGCATATGAACTCATTTCTCGCTAACGGCGTGATATCCTGCCATGCCGCCAGCACTGCTTGGTTTGCTGTCAACATTTCCTTTACATCGGCTGGTAGTTCATGTACTGTCCCACCTAAAATGTCCATTTTGACCATAGCTACGATTATACAAGACTGCACGAGTTTTCATCCGCCCAAACAAGCTCCCCACCATGCTGCGCAGTCCTACGAGACAGCCAGTAGAGATATAGCTTCTACGGTGATACTGTCCGAACTAAGGTTCTGGTAGAGGAAAGCTATATTCTGGAGCGAGCCGACTCCGGAGGGACTTGCATTCCCGAACTGACGGCCGGAGTATCGTAGGCCTGGAATAAGGCAAAGAAGCTAGCCCGACGAACACTCAGGGTTTAGCTGGTTTCTTGGGGGGGTGGTTTTTTGAACAAAATCATCAGAGCCATTGGAGCATTGCTCAGAATCATTGCTGCAGGATGAAGCGCCGTCGCGATATTGTACGACTGGAGCGCCAGCAGCCCGAAGATATGTTTGATGGTATTTGCAGCGTAGAGCGTGGCCGCCTCTGACTTCGGGTTGTGCCAGGTTTTGCGAACGGTCGGCGCAAACGCCACGAGGTCAATCCCTACCGCGATGATAACCGATATAGTCGGATTACGCGTAATCGCCCACGGGATAAGCCCGAGCAGAGCAGCCGCCAGGTAGTAGTTGTCCACCTTCACAATGTGCCGAAACCCAAACCGCAGCGCAAACACAAAAATACACACCGTCATCATCTCCGACACAACCGTTGGCAGCATTCCCACACCCGCGCCGCTCACCAGTTGGCCAGCCAGTGTTGTGCCGGTCACGATTGACCAAAGCAGCCAGGTGTAGGGGTGAGGTTGAATCTTTTTCTTGATAAGCGCGTGTAGGTAAGGCATATACACCAGCAGCGCTAGTACGGCTGCAACCCCAGCGAGCAGTTGTTTTATGTCCATGGGCTCATTATCCCTTGCCCTGCAGACAGAAGCAAACCTCTGCTGGCAACGACCTCCGATCTGTTACTTCTAGCCTAAGTCGGAATACATGAGCCTGACATAATAGCCGTGATAACCAGCGGTATACCCTCCTGTGCAATTTGGAGCGAGTTGGAGTACCAGCTCAGCAAGCCGCAGAGAGTGCTCCAGAGATAGTACGTCTTTTTGATATTCATTTCGCCATTCAACAGCACTCTCCTATGAACGTAACGCTGTTGTGTCTGCTCACAACCTGGGGTAAAACTCTCCATCTACCCCTGTTATCCCAGCGAAGACTGGGATCCAGAATTGAGATTTCTTATTGACTGGATTCCCGCCTTCGCGGGAATGACAGCAGAGGTGAGTCTGTTTGGTAAATACCCCAAGCTATGAGCACTTACATGCTGTTTTATTGACACATACGTCTCTACATATAAATGCCATTCACATATCTCGTACAATATATAAACATTTCTTTCATTTGTTAATATATGGGTGTATACTACTGGCATGAGTTTTGACGCAAAAAAACCCTACATAGTACCCCCTATCACCACTGCCCAGCTGCAGGCAGCTGAAGCAAGTTTGTCGCGCGAACTCACTGAGGCAAACATTGCACTGGCGCAGATAAAGGGCTACTTGCGAGGGCTGCCACAAAGCGGCGTGTCGCTCATGAATCCTATTTTTGTCAAAGAAGCGGTTGAGAGTTCAGAAATCGAAAATATCAACACCACGCTTCTAGAGGTTATGCAGCGCCAGGTCGCTCCAGATGCCGACAGTAAATCAAGCAGCCAACTGGTCATAAACTACACGGTAGCTTCGCTATGGGGGTTTAACCATGTCGGGCAGTACGGACTGATTTCACGTCTCATCACAGGCATTCAGCACCGTTTGATTCCGACTGGAGCAGAAGGGTATCGCCGTCTCCCAGTAGTAATAGGTGATGGCAGGGGTAAAATACACTACACTCCTCCAAATGCTGCCAATATTCCTATGCTTATCAGTGACTGGGAAAAACTAGTCAACGCCAAAAATGATGTCGACCCGCTCATCGTAACAGCAGCCGCCCACTATCAGTTTGAGGCCATACACCCATTTGAGGACGGCAATGGCCGCACTGGCAGAATGCTCATAAATCTGCAGCTCATACATGCGGGCTTGCTCGATATTCCCGTCGTACACATAAGCCAGTACATAAATGTCAACAAATCACGCTACTATCGGTTGCTGCGCGAGGTAACCTCGGCCGGTAAGCTTGAGGATTTTATACGTTTTATGCTAAAGGCTTTCACGACGCAAGCAAATCATAGCTTCGCACTACTGCAACGCATACAAGATTTGCAGCGTGAGTTCAAAGACGAAGTTAAAGGCAGTCTGCCAAATATATACAGCCACGAACTACTCAATGCGCTTTTTGCCAGGCCCGTTCAAACACCCGTTCGGCTCGCAAAAGACACTGGTCTGCACTATGTCACAACCAGTAAGTACCTGAAAAAACTGGAAACGGCAGGACTCCTGAAAAGCTCGCGTAAGGGCAGACATATTTACTATGTAAACTACCGTTTGCTAGAGTTGATAGAGCGAAAAGGCCACATGGAACCAAAGAAACTTGTCATTGCGAAAACTGAAATAGAGAAGAGCTAATGACGCATGCTAAGCCAGGGCAAATAGAGGGCTACTCGCCAGCGTTTCGGACATGACGAACGCGGCAGCTAGAAAAACTCGCGCCAGAAGCAACCGCCAACTGCAAAGTAGCCGTAATGGGCTTCTTCTAAACCTGATGCAAATCGTGCGTTTTACGATAGCCTTATAGCACTGTATAACTTTCATCTGGGAAGCTAGGAGATATACTTATCGACTGTCATGAGTGTAGGCGTTTCGTATCATCTGGCGGAGCACTGTCTCGTCTATGTCCGCGAGTGACTTTACGTACAAACAGCCTTTTCCGCGCGTATGTTCCCCGAGCTTGCTCAAGAGTTTATTATTCGCTTCATTTTCGTCGTAAAAAACCAGGCCATACAGCACAAGAGCAGTGGAGCGGGGCGAGAACCCCACCCGAAACCAATCTCCCTCACATGACTTACCTTTGTAGTGATAGCTACCGTAGCCAACCATACTTCCACCCCACATCAGTGGTTTCACGCCCGTTTCTTCATCGAAAATTTGTAGTAGGCGTTCACCATCGGCTCGACGCGTGGTATTTGCTACGCTGTTCACAAAATCTGCTGGACTCACATCTGTCGTTTTTGTCTTTAGTTCAGCCATAGTGCGTCCTCCTACTCGAAATGAAGTTTATAGGTTGCGACAAGTTTATCTTTATAGCTTTCATCCACACCATCCAAGTTGACGCTAGAAAGCAGAAACACCACGCTGCCGTTACGAACATACAGTTGCTGATTGAGCTCTTTGGAGCCAGCTGTCCGATTTTTCGACCACAAAAATGCTTCGTCGCCCACATCAGTGACATCTTGCTTCAGATAGTACACAGTGTCGCCGTATTTTTCAGTACTACGCGTGTCATTCATGCTTTGTTTCGCACTTGCCACATCGGGGTGCTCTCGGTATTCGATAGTAACTGTTACGCCCAACCCAGAATCAGTTTGATTATATCCACACGAATACTGCTTGCCGCCAGCGGTAGAAAGCTCTGAAACCTTGTTAATGTCTGTGTCGACAAAAGGCACGCCCCACACTTTCGTAAGATCAGCAAACGTATACATCGAGCAATCAGCATCCTTGCCAACCGTCTGTGCCAACAGCTTCGGCGCATCTGGTGCGGCCGCTCTTTTTTCTGATGTCGCTGTCGTCGTGTTTGTCTGTGAAGTTTTTGTATCGTCTTTATTCTTTGTGGCAAGATAAAATCCTCCGCCGACAACAGCAAGCGAAATAACCAGTGCAGCTACTTTAAATTTCATAAGAACCTCCTATTTTATACACGTATCATACCAAACGGTGCATTTACCTTGAGTAAAAAATCTTACAGGATCAGTTACGGCCCGGTAGGCTAGGAAAAACGCCGTATCAATGATAGAATAAGAGTAATTGTTTTTGTGATTCCAGAGTTGGAAGGTTGTTACTTCGGTGTCATGCAGGCAATCTTGTACGTGTCTGTTTATTTGCGTACATGCAACACCAATTATTTCCTCGAAAGGAACCACACCCATGTCCACACCAACCCGGCGCGGCTACGCCTACAAAAGCAGTCGTTCGCCCTACGCAAAACCAAAACCCCAACGCAAACCGCGTGGAGCTGGTCAGTACATCAACCCCGAACGTTTTATCAAAGTAGCCTCACCCGTCGCTATCGAAACCTACGAAGCACACCACGTCTTTGCAGACTTTGCATTTGACGCGCGACTGTACGCAAACATTGCCGCCAAAGGCTTTGTGACACCCACGCCCATACAGGATAAGACCATCGCACTCGGCATGGCCGGTAAAGACGTTATCGGCATTGCTAGCACTGGTACGGGCAAAACGGCTGCGTTCGCGTTGCCCATTTTGCACCGCCTAATGTCAGAGCAACACAGTAAGGCCCTCGTTGTTGCACCCACCCGCGAACTTGCTCAGCAAATAGAGTCAGAGTGCCGCGCCATGGGCAAGGGCGGCGGTTTTACCGGAGCGCTACTGCTCGGCGGTATGTCCTACGGGCCGCAGCTTCG
Organism: uncultured Candidatus Saccharibacteria bacterium; assembly: GCA_964387505.1. Classification (GTDB taxonomy): domain Bacteria; phylum Patescibacteriota; class Saccharimonadia; order Saccharimonadales; family UBA4665; genus JAGXIT01. The sequence goes on along the minus strand of CAYLWF010000021.1, from coordinate 46,914 downwards.
CGACCTGCGCAGCAAGCCGCGGCTCGTCATCGGCACACCCGGGCGTATAAAAGACCACATAGAACAAGGTGCGTTGCGGCTCGATAGTTTCAACATCGTCGTACTCGACGAAGTTGACCGCATGCTCGACATGGGCTTCGTAAATGACGTGCGGTTGCTCCTCGGCAAACTTGCCGAAGACCGACAGTCGTACTACTTTTCTGCAACCATGGACGCACGCGTCAGTGCACTCATCCGCACCTTCTCGCCAGAGGCAGAACTCGTTACAGTGAAGGCGAGCGACACGAGCGACAACGTCCACCAAGACGTGGTGTACTACAGCGGCAAGTCGGACAAACAGGAAAAACTTCACGACTTACTCATTCATAGCGACACGTCGAAAGCCATCATTTTTGAAACCACGCAGCGTAGTGTCGAGCGGCTGGAAGAAGCCCTCGTCGTCCGCGGTTTCACGGTCGCGAGTATACACGGCGGCAAGAGCCAAGCCCAACGCACACGTGCACTCAATAGTTTCAAAGAAAACACGGTGAATATTTTGGTAGCCACAGACATTGCCGCTCGCGGCCTCGATGTGCGTGACATCACCCACGTCATCAACTACGCCCAACCCCAGAGCTACGACGATTACATTCACCGTATCGGTCGAGCAGGCAGGGCAGGGCGCGTCGGCTACGCCTACACGTTCGTCGAAAAATAGTTGCATATCATCACCCATAACGAGGATTATCATGGCAAAACACATTACTCCCAGCGCATTTCTTGCAACCAGCGAAGGCCAGGCGTTCCGCGAAAAACTTCAAGCTATGCTACACGATGAAGCCTACACCACCACAGCGTCCTACAGTCCGCTCGCAGAAGCCAGCGGAGACCACAGCATCTCTTTCGTCGACAAGCATATTGCCTACCTCTGCGCTCACCCCACCGTCACACCCGAACAATACCTCTCCAACCTCCGCCTCAAAACACGCCGCAGGTAATCTCCTAGGCGCTCCTCTGGTATCATATCTACATGCGCGTCCCCTACACTCATATGAATGGCCTCGGCAACGACTTTATTGTCTTTTCCGGGCCGCTGGCTTTACATGCCCAAACCATCGCATCGCTCTGCGACCGCCGTACTGGACTTGGCGCAGACGGCGTACTTATCGTCAGCCCGTTGCCAGATAACCGTGTGCGTATTCAGTACTGGAACGCAGATGGTTCGGCGGCCGAAATGTGCGGCAACGGCTTGCGCTGCACAGCGCGTTTTGCCGTCGAAAACAGCATGGTTAGGGCTGGTAATTTTACCGTCGAAACCCCCGTCGGTTCGCTCGAAGTTATCTGCCCAGAGGACACTTCCAGCCCCATTGAAGCCCAGATTGGCACAGTCAAGGTCGACCCTAAGCCGCTAGTGCTGGATGGTAAGGATTTCTACACCGCTTCCGTCGGCAATCCGCACGCTATCACATTTGTCAAAGACGTTACTAAAGCTCCCGTCACGACGCTCGGCCCACTCATAGAGCACGATCCTCATTTTCCACACAAAACAAACGTGGAATTCGCCGAAATCGTCAGCCCAACGCACATTCGGCTGCGCATATGGGAACGCGGCGTCGGCGAAACCCAAGCCTGCGGCACCGGCATGGTCGCCACCGCCATCACTGCCGCGCAGCGCAAAGAAACGCAGCTGCCCGCCACCGTTACCGTGCCGGGCGGGGAAGCGCGCGTCTGGTTAGATGGCGCCGGTTACGCCCGCTTGCTTGCTCCCGTCGAAACAACTCAGAAAGGAATGGTAGACATATGATATTTTCGTACTTTTCACAAAACGGCGAAGTACTTCCAGTCGAACAAGCGGTTGTGTCGCTCGCGAGCATCGAGTACAGCTACGGCTTTGGCGTCTATGAAACTATCCGTGTTTCTGGCGGGAAAGTACGATTTCTCGAAGAACACTGCATGCGTTTGCAAACCTCAGCCAGCACCATTGGGCTTGAGCACTCCTACAAACCAAGTGAAATTGGACAGCATATAACAGAGTTAGTGAAAGCAAATGAAGTTGAAACGTGCAACGTGAAAGTCCTACTCATAGGCGGGAAAACTGCAGAAGATGTTGACCTATACATCATCTGTCTCGCACCGTATTTTGTCGACCGCAAACTCTACAAAACCGGCTGCCACTGCACTACCTACGGGTACGAACGCATGTACCCGCATGCAAAAACACTCAATATGCTGCCAAGTTACATTGCATACCGCGAAGCGCAAAAAGCTGGAGCACACGACGCGCTCCTCATAAACCACCGCGGCGAAATCACCGAAGGTACGCGTAGTAACTTTTTCACGCTCAAAGGCAAGACTATTTTCTCACCACCAGAATCAGACATTCTCCTCGGCGTCACCCGCGACCATGTCCTAAAACTTGCGAAAGAGCAGAGGTTTGCAGTGTTAGAACAACCAATCCCACTCAGCTCACTCGCCGACTACGACGCCGCCTTCCTCACCAGCACCTCCGCCAAAATCCTCCCCATCCACTCTGTGAATACCCATAGCTATGAGTCATATCCAGATGTTTTGCATACGCTCATGAAGACGTTCAACAACACCTACTAATCGTAGAGCAGACGGCCAAGTTATAGCTTGAAAAGCTGAAAGACTGAAGCGAAATTTATTTGTATATTTTATAAATAAATACTATAGTATATTCAAATGAATTCTGTTGTAGAGCAAGGAGTCCTTGGTGCTGTTTTTTGCAATCCGGCGCCGCTTATTGCGAATAGTATAGATCCAAGCTCCTTGCGCAGACCACTGAAAAAAGGCAGCCTTCCGCTCAACCCAGCCCTCATGGGAGAACCCAAGACATTTTATGGTTTCAATCCACTAGATTACATACTCAACGAAGCGAGTAGTGACCCTGACGCCGTGAAGCAAAGACAGCAAATCCTTAGCGAACTGCAAAAGCTCGCAGCCGATGAGACTGCTCATGGACTATTTCGAGACTGTTTTGCAGCCGGCGAGTTGCACGATTGGCTCACTAGCAGCGTGTTTGACCCGAAACTCAGCACAAAAGAACAGCCCATATACACCCCCCGCATAGAACAGTACAGACGCGATAGTGCCTCTCGTAAAGCGTCCGATTCTGAGCAGGTCCAGTACAGGCCAGATGACTTTCCGGTATGGCAGCTACCCACTAAACTCCATGGAGAAAGAAAGGCGGCTGCAGCATTCAATAATCATTACGCTCAAGACTACCCCCACCTTGCACGTCTTGCAGAGCAGCAAGGATCGTATACCAAAACTAAAGCATCCAGATCTCTCTGTGTCTCAGTATACATCCAGAATAGCGGCAAAGAGCTAAATAGTGCTCAGCAACGAGTACTCGATGATTCAGCCAAAATGTATCGGCATACTACCAACACACTGGCTCTCGCTTCGTTTGTCTCTACGCTGCCCGCCAAGCCCGCACACGTTTCAGGCGCCCGCGAGATTACACTCGATAATTTTTTCCACCCACGTTTCAATCCTGCCGCTCAGTCTCGCCATTCCATAACAATCAGTGACAGGCCAGTCATTATCACCGGCAGTCCAGGATCGGGAAAGACCTTTGCAACTGAAGCTATTGCAGCGGCCATAAGGAATGGCCTTTCGACTGGGCATGTAGCAGCCGAAAGTGCAGTAGTACCTCCTGTGCGCTTACTACAGGAGGTTGCACGACCAGAGAGTGGTGGCGAACTCAGTGCCTTTGGTGAAGAAGTTGTTAAGCTTGGTAAACTGGTAACGACTGTCGAAACACTGCTCGCACAAAACCCAGACGCAATCACTCTCTACATCGGTGACGAGCCATTTTCAGGTACTGACCCAGACGAAAGACAAGAGCTCCTTATACGCTACCTAGACGGTCTGCGTCGTCTTGGCATCATGGCTCTCGTCACAACACATGACGACATGTCTGCCCCAGTAGAAGCGGGCGCAGTGGTCGCATACAGAGCGTCGAAGGATAAAGGTGAACACTTACTTGAGCCTGGCATCGCACATAGCGATGCTTTTACTGAGGCGCGTAACTGTCAGTTTGCAGAAGAGGTACTTGCCCGCGCTGAAGCAATTGCAAAAGGTGCCCCACTTGACCTGACAGAGACAGAGACGCGACAACTTAACCCCGAGGATCCGATCGCATGGTTCAAGTCGCAAGGTGGGCCAGCTGGCTTTATGTGGTTTGGGAACACAAAACCCGCATGCCCAAGCCAAATGGATGATGACTACAACTACACGAGAATCACTAAAGCCCGTGATGGCACGGTACCGAAAGCAGCCCCGATGTACAATGCCGCACTCATTCTTGGTAGCGATAGTATCTTCAACCACTATGAATACCCCCTTTCAGTACTACATACATTACTGCAAGAGGGAAGCACATCCTCAATAGATGTCTTACGGGCACGTCAGGACTTTTTCGTGCGTATTACCGAGTACGGCCAAAAGGATGACCTTCGAACAGACCTTGATGATTTCCGGCGTCTTGTTTTTGCCCTCTCACGAGACCGATACCGCTTCGGCGAAGACCCGCTTGAGCCGGAACTATACAACCCGCTCGCCAACGTAGCACAAACGTTTACAACACTGCTCAAGAAAATAGAAGTTGAAATTGACCCGTATCATAGCATGACAGAAGAGGAGTTCTCTCACTTGCTTGATACAAAAGACGCCTACGCACTTCAGCTGCTGAGAACAATTCAAGCCATGCTCAACCCCACAGACGAGAAACCTCAAACGTTTATCGCAGATTACATCAGTCTTCTTGAAGAAATTCAGAATATGTACCGTCCCCTGAAAGCATGGCTTGAATATAGTACGAGCGATAATGCATACGAAAAACGCGTTGCCCACCGACAGCCTGTCGATATTGAACTCCGCGATAAGCTATACGCGTTTGGCAAAGCACATTTTAAGAAAGATGGTTGGAGTCAAAAAAACTTTTTGGAGAAGTTAGATGATATTTTCTATCCCACTTCATACGACCCGGAGAATAACGAATTGATAAGGCATGAAAGCACTCAACTTACCTATACCTCTATCTATCGACTGCACGATCTTTTTATGCCTCACCACAAAGGCGTGCCAGAAAAACTACAAAAAATCATTAAAAAATCAGGCCTGCAGCTTAACGGCCTGCCAAACTTTGTGAGTGAAATTGATGCACTCTATCGCGCAGCGGTGACTGTAGAACAAGCCGGTGGAAAAACTCCCGTCGTTCGTACGCTATCGATCCTACGTTTTGTTGCAGATGACCACAAGCCTATCGACGCCATCATAACCCATCTCGAGGCTATAGACGGTACAATCGCCCAAGACTTAGCTCACTATTACGATACGAATACTCGGCTATTTTTTGCCAGCAAAGCAAGTGGCAGTTTGTATGGCAAGTGGGTTTCCCAACAACTACAGACGCAGGAAGACTACCCAAATCTCCCTATCGGAAATGTGTCTCGTAATAGGTGGGATTTTGCAGGCAAACTACCCGTTACACCCTACTCAGAAGCAATATTACTCATGAGGCTGCTTGATATAGCTACCTTCATGAAAGAGCATGCGTACGCTCCATGGGAAGAAGCAGATTATACTACAATCACACAAACACGCAATGTAAGTCACCGCAATCACACTGCAAACAACGTCACATATCAACAGGGCGGCATAGACGTATTATCCGGTGCAAATATGAGCGGCAAGACAACGCTACTTCGGACACTTTTTGCCAACCACGCGCTTATTCAAGCAACAGGCTTCTCTCCAAGCAGTTCCATGTCTTCGCCACTATATCAGCACATTATCTTCGCAGACCGTCCTAAGCACGATACTAGCAAAGGTCTTGGGTCATTCGGTATGGAAATGGAGTACTGGAAAACCATCACCGAAAAACTACGTTATGCCGCACCATCACTTGTCGTCGTGGACGAACCATTTTCCACAATCCCATCCTACTACCAGGAGGCTTTTCTCCTTGCATCGCTTGAATGGCTTGCCAAGCGCGGGCACCGTGTCGTTCTCGCTACCCACCACCATGGTGCCGTCAAAAGACTAGAAGAAGCAAAAAATGATGCTCGTACGACAGTAGAGATATCGTTCAGACACTTCAAAACCGAGAAAAATGAAAAAAGGGAAGTCCGTTTCACTCACCAACTTGCAGATGGCGTTGCTCCATCAGATGCAATGACAGTCGCAAAACAGTTCGGCGGACCGGCACTCGCAAAAGTACTTGGTATATAGCAATTAGCGGACAATGACTTGGTCGCGGCGAGGACCAACGCCTATGTACGTGACCGGTAGGCCTGTCCAGGTTTCTATGGCTGTTATGTAGTCTTGGGCGGCCTGCGGTAGATCCGCGAAGGAACGCACCTCTGTAATATCTTCGTCCCAAGCTGAAAGCTCTTCGTACACTGGTTCGCATTTCTCAAGCGCCCAAGCCGAATCTGGCGCCATAGTAAGCGTTTCGCCGCGATATTCGTAGGAAGTGCAGACTTTAATACTGCGGCCATAGCGAGGAACCCAGTCCAGCTTAGTGATAGCAAGCTCTGTCGTACCATTGACCATGTTCGCCCGGCGTATGCCAGTGATGTCCAAGTAACCAAGCCGACGCACTCGCCCGGTGGTTGTGCCTTTTTCGGCATCTATAGTGGACATGTCACCGTGAAGCACTGAAAGCACCTTTTCATCGTGAATCTCTGTGACGAACGGCCCGCCACCCACATGAGACTGCACGGCTTTCACAATGCCAATCGAGCGCTCAAGCGTCACGGGCGCAATCCCAAGCCCGGTCGCCACACCACCTGCGGTCGTATTTGAAGACGTTACGTACGGGTACATACCGTGGTCAATGTCCAGCAAAAAGGCCTGTGCGCCTTCGGCAAGCATAGCATCGCCAGCCGCCAGCCGCTCGTTCATATACACAGACGTGTCAGTCACAAACGGTTGCAGTTTTTTCATAGCCTCTGCATACAGTTTTACTTCATTTTCTACATCTACAGATGGCAAGTCGTGCTTTTTTCGCTCCATTTGCACAGCCTCAAGACCCTCACGTACTACCTGCAAGAGCGAATCATGGCTCCCAAGTACACGCTCTACGCGCACGCCCGTACGCGCCGCCTTCGAAGCATAAGTGTCGGCTATACCGGCCTTCGTGGTGCCCTGTGACCCGCGCCCAAGCTCGCGAATTTCCTCGAGCTGTTTGTAGTGAGGCAGCACCAAATGAGCAGAAGAACTAACTTTTAGGTTTTCTGGCGTCACGGCTATACCAAGCTTTTCGATATCGGCAATCTCCTCGGCAAACCGGATCGGGTCCATGATGGCACCATTGCCAACCACATTGACAACACCTTCGTGTGCAATCCCAGACGGCACAATGTGCAGTGCGAGTTCGCGGCCATCGGGCAAGACAACTGTATGGCCAGCATTGCTACCGCCATTGAAACGGGCAACTAACTGACAGGATTCTGCGAGCATATCAACCACGCGGCCCTTGCCCTCGTCGCCACGCTGCTGCCCAAATACACCGATTATTTTCACCATGGTATGGTACAGGACTACCTTGTGGATTTCAATTCTGGAAGTTTCAACCAACCTGTGAGAAAATATAAGGTAATACCCGCTACGGCCGTAAGGAGGAATACACTATGAAGTCATTCGCAAAGACAACGTTACTACTGGGTGCACTGACCGGACTATTCTTGGCAATCGGCTATATGCTTGGCGGGCGGGGCGGGGCAATCGTCGCGCTGCTCATGGCGACAGTCATGAACTTTGGCATGTACTGGTTCAGCGGCAGCATGGTACTAAAAATGCAGCGCGCCATGCCGCTCGACACCAAAGAATATCCGCACGTTGAAAAAGCCGTCCGTGAACTCACCACCAAAGACAATTTGCCCATGCCAAAGCTCTATTTTGTGGACACACCCATTCCCAATGCCTTCGCCACAGGCCGCAATCACAAAAACGCTGTTGTAGCGGTAACTCGCGGGATAACGGAAATCCTCAACGAGCGAGAGCTACGCGCTGTTCTCGCCCATGAACTTGGGCACGTCAAAAACTACGACATGCTCGTTTCCACCATTGCCGCGGCAGTCGGTGGCGCTATATCCATATTGGCCGAAATGGCTTTCTGGGGCGGCTCACTTTTTGGTGGCAATGACGAAGACGGCAACAATCCCATAGGTGGCATCGCCATGCTCATACTCGCGCCCTTTGCGGCAATGGTTATCCAGATGGCAGTGTCTCGCAGCCGCGAGTTTGGTGCAGACGAACACGGCGCGCATCTCATTGGCCACGGCAACGACCTCGCCAGTGCCCTACAAAAACTAGAGGACTTCAAACCAAACATGGCTGGCCTGCAACCGCGCCCCAACGACCAAGCCGCTGCCCACCTCATGTTCACCAACATGTTTAGCATGCAGGGACTTTCCAGTCTCTTTTCCACCCATCCCAGCACGGCAGCCCGCATCGCCCGCCTCCGCAAATTCCGATAAATTTAGGAGATAAGGTAAAACTTTCCTCTGTTGCGCTACCATCCCAGGTGAAATACACATTTGATGTTCGATGTTCGAATGCGGCCGCCAGCCGCTAATAATCAATCGCGTTAGCGATATAGCTTGAATGGCCATGCGTAAGCTCGTGGCTGAAATGTTGTCAGCTTTTACGACTCACCCGATAGGGTTGGCTGGTACTTAGCGAAACGATTGTGCCAGACGGTTGTAAAACTGAGCAACATTTCACCAAGAGCTGGAGCCTTTGGCCGAGGTTTTTCGCTTCCTTTTTTCTGGCAAAAAAGGAAGTCGCCTGTTGGGCGAAATCCGACACCATCAAGCTTGTTTAATTTCCTGCGCTAAAAGCGCGTTCCACATCGGTGCCGTTACAGCCTGCACCACGTCCGCACCAGCCGCACGGTACTCGGCAAAGTCACTCGGCGTCATCACACCGCCCACGCCGATGATTTCGTAGTTGTAGCCTTCTTTTTTACGCAGAGCATCGAGTCGCCGCACCATATCCAGCCCCGCCCATTTTATGCCCGCACCGCACACACCGCTTTTCAGCCGACCTTTGCCGGGTAGCGCTTGCTCACCATTCTCGTTAATAATGGTGCCCTGCAAGGTATTTATGGCACTGATGGCCGCAACATAGGGTGCGACATCACCCACGATTTCCTCGAGAGTTGTTTGTTGATCCTGAGTGTAGTACCCTATTTTTATAACCAGCGGCGTGTCGCCTAAAGCCGCTTTCGTACGTTTGCATATTTCGACTACGGCATCATGGCTGTAGCAAATCACGCCCTCGCTTGCCACGTTTGGACAAGACAGGTTTATCTCAACTACCTGCGCACCGGCACCTTTGGCAAGCCAAGCAGACGTTGCAAAATCGTCATAGTATTCTTCTGGCCCAGACCCTTCCCGTATAGTCCCAACCACGCTCATGATGAGCAGCTGACCCTTGCCAGCACCGGCAACTGCACTAGGCAAATCCGCCGTCCAAACACTAGGGTCGGGAGAAGGAACGCCAAACGAATTTGTGATGTTCAGCTTTGAAAGGTCACTTGAGTATTCGCTTGCCACGACCAGCGGCTCCTGTAGCTTTTCGGGTGTTAAATCTCCCTCAATCTGTAGCGGCAAAACGTTTGGATACGGGTTGCACGGAAACTCGTGCGCCCGCTGCGTTTTATAGACAACCACGTCGTAACCGAGTCGAAACGCTGCACTCGTGTGGCGCGAAGTGGGCAGGGAACCGGCGGCAATCCCAAAAGGGAACTGTATGGGAAAACCGAGGAACGTATACTTTGGCTCAGCGCTCGGGTCGCGGTAGTCTTTTGGATCAATACCGAACGGCCCCTCCGCCACATTTTCCGCAAACGTCTTACTCGGATCGTACAGCACCTTTCAAGCCTCCTGCAGCTTTACATAACCTCCGGCGTAGTCCGGATGCTCCTTTTTGTAATCGTCACCATGGCCCATGTCTTCAACTATTGGCACTGCCGCTTTGCAAGACTCACATTCACTAGGATCAAATGCAGCGAATGACACTGATGCCAAGGCTTCAAGCCGTGGCACCTTGAGGCCTTCAGCCGAAACACCACCGCGATTGCAGACCACACTTGCACCAACTACAATACCGCCAACTTTTTCAACTTCTCGACAAACCTTTTCTACCGACCCGCCGGTTGTAAGCAAATCTTCCACTACCAGTACACGCTTTCCAGCAATTTGCTGCACAAAGCCTGCTCGTTCAAATATAAACCCACTCTCACCGCCTTTGTCGGCCCACACTCCTTTTGTACCCGTTTCACGAGCAGTTAACACGGCAAGAACAATACCACCCGTGGCAGGTGCCACAACCGTGTCAAATTCACCTGCAAAAGGCGCAGCGAGTTCTTTACACAGCTCTGCAACAAGAGCAGTGTGCGGAAACATCATATCCATGTTTATATAGCCGCTACCGTGTTTGCCGCTGGTGTACACGAAATGTTTATCAGTAAAAACAGCACCAATTTTCTCTAATTCACCTAATACATTCACCTCATTTGCCCTTTCTGTAGCTGTTAATTTCACTTCGGAGTGTTTCGGTTGCTTTGCGGGCATCTTCGGCAAAGTCGGGGCCATTGCTCGCAAAAATGACGCCACGAGATGAGTTTATCAGCAGGCCAGTGCCGCGACTATTCTGCGCCGCCGCCATGAGTTTCGCAACATCGCCGCCTTGTGCTCCCACGCCTGGTACCAAAAACCACATATCATCACCCACCGCTTCACGGATTGCCTGGGCTTCTTCGGGGTAGGTCGCGCCGACCACTAGCATACAATTTTTATTCTTATTCCAGTCACGCGCCACAGTTTCGGCCACATATTCGAACACTTTTTTCGTACCTACTATTTGGTCCTGAAACTCTGCCGCACCGTCATTTGATGTGCGACATAGTACGATAGCACCCTTGTCTTCACGAGCCAGAAACGGCTCCAGCGCCTCGCCGCCTAAGTACGGATGTAAGGTAATCGCATCAGCCTCGAGGTAGTCGTACGCGAACTGTACATAGCCGCTATTTGTATTGCCTATGTCTGCCCGCTTTGCGTCTAAGATGATAAGTACGCCCGGTGCCTTTGCGCGAATGTAATCGCACGTATCTTTGAGCACTTGTACACCTTCAGCTCCCGCTGCTTCATAAAACGCGGTGTTTGGTTTGTACGCCGCGACCAGGTCATGCGTCGCGTCGACCATCGCCTTATTGAACGCCAGCTGGTCAACACCGGCCGGTAGTTTCGCCACATCACTATCCAGCCCCACGCATACCAAAGACTCGCTCTTTGCCACAGCCGCCTCAAGCTTCTCTATAAAGTTCACCCAGGCTCCCTCCAGTTACTCCCTACAGTCTAGAGCAATTGGATGTGGATTTCTAGGCAGCGAGTGCTTTTTCGTACGCAGCAACCGCGATTTCGCTCGTCACTTGGCTTAGTATTCTTCGCAAACGTACAGATATTAGCCTTCTTTTAGGTATTTCCGTAACCTGACACGCAATATATACGTCTTGTTTTGTTGAGTCCTCATCCTCCACAACCAGCTTCTTGAGATATGTGATGTTATTTTCGTACGTCTTCCGTTTGTTTCGCCAAATCTGTATTTTGTCATAATCTCCAATTGGCATTTCTTTAGGATCTATTGTTAGGTTATGTGTAATGTCTGCAAGTTTAATGAGAATAGCATCAATTTCACCTACGAAGCGGGCCATGTACCGCGTATTTTCCATCCTACCATCTATACCCGCAGGTTTTGTCAATACATATGCTACCCGAGCAGCATTGTTAGCATCGTCTTCTGATGCCCTGTAGGACTGTAGTAGTCGTTTATGCAGCAAGGGTGTTGCGAGCAAGTTTGGCGTCTGCAAAAACGAAGTACCACAGTTTTCAAACTCATCCGGAATCAGATCTTCCGTTGCGTCATGCGTCAGCGCACCGTATTGCCGTAGCCTCGTTTTGAGAACCCCTATTTTTTTCTTCCAGCCGGGGGCGTCCCTAGTGGCAATCGACACTAGTGTGGCCACCGAAACAGGGTGTGTGTAGAATGAGGCGCCGTTCAGCCTTTTTTGATCCTTGTGTGCATTTGCTGCCACAACAGCACCAGCCAGAATAATGTCTACACCATCAGCCTCTTTTTGCTCTTGTAGCTCTCGAATGCGAGAATTAATACCCCTTAGCCTTTTAATGTTTGCGGCTGCCAGCAGCACACTTTTGACCGTAGACGCAACTCCAAACTCTGCAATCCTGAGAGTAGCTTGAAGCTCTTCTTCACGAAGCCCAAGTCCGGTCCATTCGCCTAGATTATCTTCACGAAGCAAGCACATATGTCCAAGCTCGACAGCCAACTGCTCGCGCACCCTCAAGCTTCGTTCACCTTCAGCCGATTGCACGACAACTGGCTTATCATGTCTTCTTTCGTACAGCCAGCCCAAGAGCGCAGTTTCATTACCATGAAAATACGCGTTTGGGTCATAAAACTCATGAAACACCTCTGCTAAGGGTGCCGTTTCTGGCCTACAGACCTGTTCCATTTGCTCCGCTTGCATTATTTGCAATAGTATAGCAGAATTTGTATTTTTTACAATAAACCCTCTGGCGGAGCCGTCAGGCAGAATATGGTAGTATATAGAGGTAAACAAACTAACCAGGGTGGCGTGAAATTCGCCAATCGGACGTGATAGTCGTCGACTCGCTAGCCAGCGGGATGAGCATGTGAAACTCATGCACCGACCGTATAGTCGGGAGCTCGAGCAATCGAGTTACTGCCAGTGGCAGTAGAAAGGGAAATCTATGAAAAAAATCGCGCATGCGGGGGCTTTGGCTGTAGTCATCGCGGCTTTACTATGGAGCGTGGACGGGCTGCTGCGGCGCAACCTATACAGTCTTCCGCCATCCGTAATCGTTTTTTGGGAGCACATGCTGGGACTCGTGTTTCTAGTGCCATTTCTGTGGTCTACACGCTCGAAGTTTCGCGAGCTCACGCGCAAACAATGGTGGGCTATGGCGCTCGTGGCACTGCTATCTGGCGCGCTCGGTACCATCCTCTATACTGCCGCACTGGGGCAGATTAACTTCATAAACTTTTCAGTTGTTGTACTTTTGCAACAGCTAAACCCGATCTTTGCTATCGCGACCGCGGCCGTTCTGCTGCGTGAAAAACTAAGTCCGCGCTTTTTGGGCCTGAGCGCCGTGGCACTTGCGGGCGCATACCTCGTTAGTTTTCCCGACATGACCGTGAATCTCGACACAGGGAAGGGCACACTGGTCACCGCCCTGTACGCTGCTGGTGCTGCTGCTAGTTGGGGTGTGGGCACCGCCTTTTCCAAATATGCCCTCAAAGGCACATCTTACCCACATGTCACCGCTGCACGGTTTGGCCTCACAGCAGTCATTTCGCTGTTTTTCGTACTTGGTTCTGGCTCTGCCGCCGCAGTATCTCAGCTAAGCCAAACGCAATTTTTCTATCTCCTCGCAATAACCTTTAGCACTGGGCTCGTCGCACTGCTCATTTACTACTACGGCCTCCAGCGAGTCGCCGCCAGTCGCGCCGCCATCCTGGAACTCGCCTGGCCACTCAGCGCTGTGGTGATCGGCTGGATCTTCCTCCACCAAGGCCTCACCCCCACCCAAGCCCTCGGCGCCCTCACACTCCTAATAACTACCTATGGAATCACGAGAGACACGAAAGAGCGAAAGGATTGAAAGTTAAACGTTACTGCACTATGGTACGCGTTTTCTTGGCGGCGAGGCCGGTGTAGGTGGTTTCGGGTGAGCGAATGAGTTCTTTTTCGTGGTCGGTGAATTTTGCCCAGTAGGTGGCGATGGCTTCCGCCTGGGATGCCACTTCGTACAGGGGTACGTTTCGTTCCATTGCCTCGTGCGCCAGTGCCTTTGAGGCTTCGTGCGCGGTGGTGTGCCCGTATTTTTCGAGCAGGAGGTATAGCGGTTCGGCGGCAATGGCGCCTTTCGTGAGGTACAAGTTGCGCTGCATGGCTTCTTCGTCAACTTCTATTTTGCTCATAACATCATTCAGGCGTTTTGCCATAGCAGCGACGGACGCAAAGGGGATGGTGTAAAAACGGGCGGAAGAAGAGTCGGTGAGGTCGCGCTGGTGCTCGCTGGATATGTTCAGATTTGCATTTACCACTTGAGCTGTCACTTGCTTCCACATGCCGATGATGTTTTCGAAGTTCCAGGGGTTTCGTTTGTGCGCCATGGTACTGGAACCAGTCTGACCGGGTTCAAAGCGTTCGCGCACTTCGCCTATTTCGCTACGCTGGAGGTTGCGCATGTCGTGCGAGAGGTTTGCCATGACGCCCGCCGTGATAGCCAGCTCGTCGAGCAGGCGTATGTAGCCTTCGGCCGGGACAATTTGCGTCGCCGCAGGTGCGGGCTCGAGCCCCACGTACCCAAGCACTGTTTTCTCGAACGCCAGCGGGTCATCCACAAACACCGAAATAGCATTGTACGTCCCAACCGCACCCGAAAACTTGCCCTTCAGTTCGCCAGCCAGCGTGTCGAGATGCTGCATACTGTCGCCGAGACGCTGCACATACGTTGCCAACATGTAGCCAAACGTGATTGGTACGGCGTGCTGGCCATGCGTGCGGCCAATCTGCACTGTTTCGGCGTAGCGTTCAGCTAGCTCAACAAGGGTTTTTTGGAGCATTTGCAGACGGGGCAGCACTAGCTCGCGCACCGCCTGGCGCAGCTGCAGGCTCATGGCCGTCGACACAATGTCATACGACGTGGCGCCAAAATGCACATACGGCTGGGCGGTTTCGGGCAGTTCTTTTTTAATGGTGTTCACGATAGCTTTGACATCGTGGCGAGTAGTTTTCTCCTCTTCTGCCACATCTTCGACGCGGATTTTTCGACTGGCCGCATCAATCTGCTGGGCAACTTCCTGACTGCACAGCCCAAACTCTGCCAGGCCGTAGGCAAGCGCTGCCTCCACATGCGCCTGCGTCAGTATGCGCGTGCGCTCCGAAAGGTACCGCGCAATTTCCGGGTCATAGTAGCGCCCGTCGAGCGGGTCAATACTGTTGAAGCGGTTATCTTCTGTTGGTTCCGGTAGATTAAGTGGCTGCAAGCTCATTGAGTGACTCCTTTCAGCGGGGTGCTAGTGTGCAAGGTCAGACCTCGCACAAAGGTTTTATAAATCTTGAGATTTGCAAAAATCATAATTTCTTTGTGCGAGGTCTGACCTTGCACACTAGCTGGTCTCACTTTGGCTCCTTCAGAACTTCGGACACATTCTTCTCAATCCTGCCCGCAATGTCTCCATTATCTAGTGGCACAAACGTCTGGCCACTCAGTGTTTCGTACACGTAGCGGTAGCGGCGCTCAAGCTCGGCAATCACCTCGGCCGGCACAGGCGGAGCGGCGCTATCTTCTGCGTACGGGTCAAAGCGTTCTTTGTACCAGAGGCGCAAAAACTCTTTGTCATAATTTTCCGGTTCTTCACCCGCGGCAATCCGCTCGGCATACGTTTCACCAAACCAGTAACGAGACGAATCTTGGGTGTGAATTTCATCTATCAGGATAATGGTTCCATCGCTATCTACCCCAAACTCGTACTTCGTGTCGACCAGCAACAACCCCTTTGCTTCGGCAGTTTTTTGGCCAAAACGAAAGAGTTCGAGCGCAATGTTGCTCACTTGCTCCCACGTTTCGCGGGCAAGCAGGCCTTCGGCTACGGCTTCGTCTGGGGTGAGGTTGCGGTCATGTTTTTCAAACTTCGTGGTTGGGGTAAGGACTGGTTCGGGCAACTTGTCGTTCTTTTTCAGTCCTTCGGGCAGGGTAAACGTGCCGTAGTTGCGCTGACCTTCACTATAGGTGTGCCACAGCGACGTGTTTGTCACGCCTGTTATGTACCCCCGCACCACCATCTCCAGGGGCACGCGCTCCAGCTTGCGACATAACATGACATTTGGGTCGGGATAGGAAATGATATGGTTTGGCACGATTGACGCCGTCTGCTCAAACCACCAGCGACTCAGCGCCGTCAGCAACGCTCCTTTGTTTGGTATCGTTGCCAATATGCGGTCAAACGCGCTATAGCGGTCGCTCGCAACAAGCGCAAGCCTGTCACTAAAGTCATACACGTCGCGCACCTTACCGTGATACACCGCCTGCTGATCAGGCAACACAAAATCCGTTCCCTCAAGAATTTTTCCACTCATACCCTCAGTATACAGAGTTGCGTAACAAGAGTTAAGGGTTTTTGCCACTCGCTCTTAAGACAATGCTTTCAACGAGGGTTTCACTGTCCTTAATAAGGTACAATTTGTCTTTTGCTTAACATGCGATACGCATGGAATACTATGGGAATTTGGACATATGTACGGTACAATTACACGTATGCAACAGGGAGAGGCGAAGACACCTGTGATTGGTATTGTCGGCGGCGGCCAGCTCGGCCGCATGCTCACCCTCGCCGCCAAACCCCTCGGCTTCAACGTCACCGTCATTGACCCCGGCGAACACTGCCCAGCCGAACAAGTCGGCGCCCGCCAAATAGTCGCAAACCTTTATGACGAAGGAGCCCTCAAACAACTCGCCGCAGAAGCAGACTACATAACCGTAGAGATTGAACACCTCGACGCCGAAGCCCTCGGCAAACTAGAGCAGAGCGGGGCAGTCATCAACCCATCTCCAGCCACCATCCGCCTCATTCAGGACAAGTTCGCCCAGAAACAATTTTTGCATGAAAGGGGTGTACCCTTAGCCCCATTTGCCGAAATAACAGGGGAGAGTTCCGCCCGGGATGCCCTCCAGCATTTTGGCGGACGGATGATAGTAAAGACACGGCATGGCGCCTACGACGGTCGCGGCAATATGGTTGTACGTAGCGAAAAGGAGCTGGCAGATGCCCTCCAAAAGTTTGACGGTAAGGCACTCTATGCTGAAGGTCTCATAGATTTCGAGCGGGAGCTCGCCGTTATGGTCGCACGCGACATGCAAGGCAATGTTGCTCTATACCCCATTGTCCAGACAGTCCACGAACGTAATATTTGCACCGAGGTGCTCGTGCCAGCACCCGTTTCCGCCGAAATAATCCAAAAGGCCGAAACCGTCGCCCAGCAGGTCGCTGAACTTCTGAGCGGCGCCGGCACCTTTGGCATAGAACTATTCCTGACAAAGTCTGGCGACGTTCTGGTGAATGAAATCGCTCCACGCGTCCACAATAGCGGTCACTACACCACTGAGGCCTGCCGAGTGGGTCAGTTTGAACAACATATTCGCGCTATAGCCAGTTTACCCCTAGGAGACACAAGTCTCGTTGTACCCGCTGCCGTCATGATAAACATTCTTGGCGAGCGCGATGGCCCAACCAAAGTAAAAGGCACCTCTGATGTTTTGGCCATCCCGGGTGCAAGTCTGCACCTGTACGGCAAAAGCCCGACCAAAGTAGACCGTAAAATGGGCCATATAACGGTCACCGCAGACAGCGTCGAAGAAGCCCAAAAACTCGCTCGCCGCGCCCGAAAGGCCCTCGACATATGAGCATTAAGCTCGTTGTCTGGGACTGGAACGGCACCCTGCTTGACGACGCTCAAATCACCGTCGACGCCGTAAATACAGCTGTTTTACCTCTACTAAATCTTAGCCCTGTCAGCCTTGATGAATACCGTGAAGTCTTTGAAGTGCCTATCGTCAACAACTACATAAACATGGGCGTCAGTAAAGAAGAGTTTCTGGAAAAAAGCGAACAGATAAGCCATGCATTTCACAGCCATTATGAGCCGCTTGCAGCACATGCGCATCTACGAGAAGGAGCGCAAAAACTCCTTGTATCCCTAAAGGAGTCTGGCATATCGTCTATTATTTTGAGCAACCACACCTTAGAAGGCATTTACCTCCAACTTGGCCGATTGAACATAAGCGAGTTATTTGATGAAGTACTCGCCAATGGTGACAAAGAGCAAGTACATCACAGTGGCAAAAAACACCGGCTAGAGGCGTTTTTGCAGGACAGTGACTATTCCCCACACGAGGTAGTAATCGTTGGCGACACTGCCGAAGAAGTGTCTATCGGCAGCAGCCTTGGTCTGCACACCATTGCAATAACTGGGGGCTTTAGCTCGCGAACCCGACTCGTTGCCACCAAGCCCGACCATCTTATTTCGTCTTTAAAACAAGTTTTAACCATACTGGAGGAGCTGGCATGAGTAATCCGTTAGTAGGAATAATAATGGGGTCAGATAGCGATCTCGATGTTATGAGCGAAGCTGCAAAAGTGCTCGACGAGTTTGGCGTGGCCTACGAAACGAGGGTCATTTCAGCACATCGCACGCCAGATGTCATGGAGGAGTACGCACGAACCGCAACCGAGAGGGGGCTCAAGGTTATCATCGCCGGGGCAGGCGGTTCAGCGCATTTGCCTGGCATGACAGCTAGCAGCACGGTACTGCCCGTTATAGCCATACCCATCAAGCGCGACCACCACGGCCACGAAGCCTTTTGGAGCAATATAAAAATGCCGCCCGGTGTACCACTCGCAACCATGCCCGAAAATGGCGCCCGCAACGGCGCACTTCTGGCCATAGAAATCCTCTCGCTCCTAAACCCAGAACTCACACAAAAGTACGCGGCCTTCCGCACCCGCCAGCACGACGCTGTCCTTACCGCCGACACTAAACTCCACGCCCAAGGCTGGGAAACATACTTACAGGAGAAAACCTCATGAGCAAAGCCACACCGACCTACGCGCAAACGGGCGTTGATTATAGTGCGATGGATCCGGTGAAAGTCCTCGCACAGAAGGCTGCAATATCAACTGCACCGAATTTGAACTATTTCGGGGCGAGCGAACTGAGTGCAAGCCGGGGCGAATCTGCGTACGTCTGGGAGGAAGCCGATGCTTACCGCGCGCTCGTCGTAGAGGGACTCGGCACAAAAAATCTCGTTGCCGATGCCATGCGAACAGTCACCGGCAAGACGTACTATGACTCGCTCGCACAAGATACGGTCGCCATGATCGTGAACGATCTCATCGTCGTCGGAGCGCTTCCGCAAGTCGTCAATGCTTACTTTGCGCTCGGTGACGGTGCGTGGATGAATGACCGCGAGAGGGCAACAGATCTTGTAAACGGCTGGGCGCAGGCCTGCCAGACTATCGGTGCAACCTGGGGTGGCGGCGAAACGCCAGCGCTCAAAGGCATCATCAACCCAGACACAATTGATCTCGGCGGATCGGCAGTCGGTATCATCAACCCAAAAGAGCGACTGGTACTGGGAGATAAGCTTACTGAAGGCGATGCGATCATACTGGTAGAAAGTAGTGGCATACACGCAAATGGCATTTCCTTTGTACGGCATTTGTACGAGAAAAACACGGAATTATATGAGATAAAATTACCAAATGGTCGACTATTTGGTGAGGCCATTTTAACACCAACTCACCTGTACGTCTCACTCGTACGTGACGTGCTAGAGGCAGGGATCGTGCCGCACTACATGGTAAATGTAACCGGTCACGGCTGGCGAAAACTCATGCGGGCAAATGCAGCATTCACTTACGAGATTGACACAATTCTCGAACCACAACCAGAATTTGCACTCATGCAACAAGAATCGGGCGTCGACGACGCAGAGATGTACGGAAACTTTAACATGGGCGTGGGCTTTGCGCTGTTTGTACCGGAGTCAGGGGCAACCAAAGTGATCGAGCTTGCAAATAAAAATGGAGTGAAAGCTATCAGGGGCGGAACCGTCAAACGAGGCGAAAAACAAGTTGTCATAAAACCGAAAAACCTGACATTTACCGCAGAGACTTTGGAGGTACGGTAGTGAAAATCTATGACGGGATAAATGCACTGTCCGACTCTCGGGCAAAAAATTTGCTCAAAAAATTGCAGTCAGTCGATGGGTCAATAAACAACGTCAGCGCAGAATTTGTTCACTTTGTTGATACAAAAAAGCCGCTTTCTAGCACAGATACTACAAAGCTCACGACGCTACTAAAATACGACACACCATACCTAAGTCAGCGAACGGGCGAGTTATATTTGGTCGTGCCGCGCCCGGGCACCATATCACCATGGTCATCGAAGGCAACAGATATCGCTCACAATGCAGGCCTCACGAGCATTGTGCGCATCGAACGTGGTATCGCGTATTATATTGACTCGAACAAGTGGAAAGACATTGCACCGCTACTACATGATCGCATGACCGAGAGTGTACTCGACTCGATCAAAGCGGCAGAAGTACTCTTTAGCCATCCCGAGCCAAAACCGCTCGTCATCGTTGATGTACTCAAAGGCGGCAAAGTGGCACTCGAAAAGGCCAATAGCACGCAAGGGCTCGCGCTCAGCGCAGATGAAATTGATTATCTCGTAGACGCATATACAGGCTTGGGTCGCAACCCCTCTGATGCGGAGCTCATGATGTTTGGCCAGGTAAATAGCGAACACTGCCGGCACAAAATCTTCAACGCAGATTGGGTGGTAGACGGCCAGAAGCAGCCAAAAAGTTTATTCAAAATGATTCGCAACACGTTTGAATTGAGTGGCGAAGATGTGCTGAGCGCGTACAGCGACAATGCGGCCGTGCTACGCGGGCCAGAAGCTGGCCGTTTCTTCCCGGACCCCACCACCCACAGATACGACTTTCACCGCGAGCCCATCCATAGCGTCATAAAGGTCGAGACGCACAATCACCCTACAGCCATCGCACCATTCCCTGGCGCAGCCACTGGCACAGGCGGCGAGATTCGTGACGAGGGAGCAACAGGCCGAGGCGCCAAGCCCAAGATGGGACTAGCCGGCTTCAGCGTCTCAAACCTCAACTTGCCTGACGCGCCACAGCCCTGGGAAAAGCCATACGGCAAACCAGACCGGATCACCTCGCCACTCGACATCATGATAGACGCCCCACTCGGGGGTGCGGCTTTCGCAAATGAGTTCGGCCGTCCAAATCTCACCGGCTATTTCCGTACATATGAACAACACGACGGTGAACATGTTCGCGGCTACCACAAACCGATTATGATCGCAGGCGGCCTTGGCAACATCCGCGACCAGCATGTTCAGAAAGGCAAACTCCAGCCTGGCGATAAAATTATCATCCTCGGCGGCCCAGCCATGCTGATCGGCCTCGGTGGTGGTGCCGCCAGTAGTATGCAGAGCGGGGCAAGCCACGCCGACCTGGACTTCGCATCAGTACAGCGCGGCAATGCAGAGATGGAGCGCCGCTGCCAAGAAGTCATCGATGCGTGCTGGGCGAGCGGAGACGATAATCCGATCGTCATGATCCACGATATCGGGGCAGGCGGCTACTGCAATGCCGTGCCAGAGCTCGTACACGATGCCGGACTCGGCGCAACTGTCGAGCTACGAGACATCATAAACGCTGACCTCGGTATGTCACCTATGGAAATCTGGTGTAATGAAGCCCAGGAACGCTATGTGATCGGCCTCCGCGAGGCAGATGTCGAGCAATTCGCCACTATGTGCGAAAGAGAACGCTGCCCATATAGTGTTATCGGCACAGCTACGGCCGAAGATCGTCTGGTCGTACACGACAGTTTACTTGGCAATAACACCGTCGATCTCCCCATGAGCACGCTTTTTGGCAAGCCGCCCAAAATAACCCGAGAGTTCAGCAGGGCAGCAGCGAAAGATACAGCCTTTGACGCCTCGGGGATTGATATCGAGGAAGCGGTTAAACGTGTTCTGCACGTGCCATCTGTGGGGAGCAAGAAATTCCTCATCACTATTGGCGATCGCAGCATAACTGGCCTCGTCACCCGCGACCAAATGGTCGGCCCGTGGCAGGTGCCTGTGAGTGATGTCGCCGTGACTGCCGCTGCGTTCGACACCGAGGCGGGCGAAGCCATGGCCATGGGCGAACGTACGCCGCTGGCCGTTACAAACGCACCTGCCTCAGGTCGAATGGCAATAGCCGAAGCCGTCACGAACATGCTGGCCGCGGACATCAAAAAACTCAGCGACATAAAGCTTTCCGCCAACTGGATGGCCGCCGCCGGAGTCGGTACCGAAGACCAAGCGCTCTACGACACCGTGCACACCGTGGGTGAAGAGTTTTGCCCAGCCCTCGGTCTCACCATACCCGTCGGCAAAGATTCGCTCAGTATGCGCTCAACCTGGCAAGATGGCGGAGAAGCCAAGTCTGTTACCTCGCCGCTCAGCCTTATCATCACCGGCTTCAGCCCAGTCGGCGACGTCTCAAAAACACTCACGCCACAGCTCGACATGTCAGTCGATTCTGTACTACTCTTCGTCGACCTTTCTGACGGACATACTCGCCTCGGCGGTTCCGCACTGTCGCAAGTGTACAGCAAGACCGGTGGAGACACGCCAGACGCTGACCCAGATATCTTGCAATCGTTCTTTACTGCATTTACAAAGCTCAAGTCAGAGGGGAAGATCATGGCCTATCACGACCGTTCAGACGGCGGCCTCTTTACCGCTCTATGCGAAATAGCCTTCGCGAGTCGCTGTGGCCTCGACATCGACCTTACAGAACTTCCCACATCTGTCATCTTGAGCGAAGCCGCAGGCGAAGTCGAAAGATCCCGTCAGACAGCCACCAACAGGATTCCTCGACAAGCTCGGAATGACAGTGCCGTGACCCTCGCAAAACTCTTCAACGAAGAACTCGGCGTCATCATCCAAGTGAAATCATCAGATGAAAAATATGTATCCCAGGTGATTGGCGACAATGTATATGCCCTCGGTGAACCAGCGGCAAAACAGACGATTACATTCAAAGAAAACGGTAAAACCGTCTACCAAAATACCCGCGGCCAGCTTGAACAATGGTGGGCCGAAACAAGCTACCGCATACAAAAACTCCGCGATAACCCCGCCTGCGCCGACCAAGAATACGCGCTGATTCTTGACGACGCCGACCCCGGCCTGACCCCCAAGCTTCCACAATCTTACCGTATTGAGGCCGCGCAAGCGGCCGAACGAGCGCACAGCGCGAGCGCGAGCGAACAGCGAGCGGGGGAGTGGAGGCTGCTTTCGAGCGAAGCAACGAAAGCACCTCAAGAGGGGCGAGCCCCTCTTAGAGAAGATGGAGCTGCTAAAGACAAGCCCAAAATTGCCATACTACGAGAGCAGGGTGTCAATGGCCAGATAGAGATGGCCGCAGGCTTCACACGCGCAGGCTTCACTGCTATAGATGTACACCTGAACGACCTGTTGCAAGGCACTGCGAAACTCGAAGACTTCAGCGGCCTCGTCGCCTGCGGCGGCTTCAGTTACGGGGACGTGCTAGGGGCTGGCGGCGGCTGGGCAAAAACAGTTTTGCTCGACAAAAAGCTTCGGGCGCAGTTCAAAGCCTTTTTTGAACGGCCCGATACGTTCAGCCTCGGCGTCTGCAACGGCTGTCAAATGCTATCGCAGCTAAAAGAGCTTATCCCTGGCGCAGAGACGTGGCCACAGTTCCTCCAGAACAAGAGCGAACGCTTTGAAGCACGCCTACCGCAGGTACGTCTCAATAAAACACCGTCTATCTTTTTCACTGGCATGGAAGGATCTGTACTGCCGATACCCGTTGCGCATGGCGAGGGTTACGCGGCGTTTGCATCAGAGGCAGAAAAACAATCCGCGGTGAAATCCGGCCTCATTGCCGCTCAGTTCGTGAACGGAAATCATGCGCCAACCGAAAGTTATCCAGCCAACCCAAATGGCTCACCAGAGGGCATCACCGCACTTACCACGCCAGACGGC
Source organism: uncultured Candidatus Saccharibacteria bacterium (assembly GCA_964387505.1). GTDB lineage: Bacteria > Patescibacteriota > Saccharimonadia > Saccharimonadales > UBA4665 > JAGXIT01. The sequence goes on along the minus strand of CAYLWF010000021.1, from coordinate 23,192 downwards.
CGCGCCACCATCATGATGCCGCACCCAGAGCGCGGCTTCATGACCCGCCAACTTAGCTGGCACCCTGCTGACTGGCCTGCCGACTCCCCCTGGCTCCAGATGTTTAGTAATGCGTACAATTGGACAGTTGAAAGGAATCATGAATCATGAATCATGAATCTGGTAAAAAAAGCATACGAAGCTTTACCGATTTAGATACATGGAAGGAAGGGCACAAGTTAGTCGTTAGCATATATCGAATAACGAAAACTTTTCCGAGTGATGAGCAGTTTGGATTGACGAGTCAAATTAGACGTGCGGCTGTTTCAATAACTTCGAATATTGCCGAGGGTTTTTCGAGATTATCTTACGCCGACAAGGCGCATTTTTTCACTATGGCACACGGTTCATTGACAGAAGTTCAAAATCAACTTCTTGTAAGCAGGGATGTCGGCTATATATCTTGTGATAATTTTGAAAATCTTGCCGAACAATCTGTCATTACCCATAAATTACTGACCGGTTTACTTAAATCCACCAAACAGCACACTAAATTACATAATTCATGATTCATGCCACATGATTCAATGAAAGGAGCATAAATGTCCATCGACCACTTACTAAAAACTCAAAACAACGCGTTGCTTTCGGTTTACGACAAAACAGGTATTGCCGAGTTTGCGAAGGGCCTACATAAGCTGGGTTGGAACATCATTTCATCTGGCGGCACAGCCAAGGTCGTAGCAGAAGCCGGCGTACCCGTTACGGACGTCGCAGAACTCGTTGGCGGCGAGGCCATACTCGGCCACCGGGTCGTAACACTTTCTCGCGAAATTCATAGCGGCCTCCTGGCGGATGCGGATAAGCTAGAGGATTTGCAAGAGTTGAAAGACCGAGGCATTCCATTTATCGATCTCGTCGCAGTAGATATGTATCCACTCGAAGAAGAGATCGCGAGCGGGCAAGCCACTCTGCAAAGCGTGATAGAAAAAACCGACATCGGTGGCCCAACCATGCTGAGAGCGGGTGCAAAAGCCCGACGAATTGTGCTCTCTCGTGCCGACCAACGAAGTGAAGTGCTGCAGTGGCTAACAGATGGAAAACAAGATGAAAAATCATTCCGCGACAAATTGTGCGCCGTAGCCGAGTACGAGTGCGCCCGATACATCATGATCAGTGCTCGTTACCACGGCGGGGAAAACGTAGCCGGGTGGATAGGCAGACGCGTAGCCCCCACGAAGTACGGCGAAAACCCCTGGCAAACACCGGCCGGACTCTACGCCGATAACCGCGTCGCTACAGACCCACTCGGGCTTGACCAGTTCACGCACCAAAAAGGCTGGGAACTGAGCTACATAAACGAAACCGACATGCACCGCTTGCTTATGACCGTCACGCACATTGCCGCTGGCTACGAAACCAACTTCGGCAAAGTCCCTGCGATAGCCGTGGGCGTGAAGCATGGCAACGCCTGTGGTGCTGGCACCGGCAAAACAGCAGTCGAGGCCGTGAAGCGGATGCTGGAAGGCGACGAAATCGCTATCTTTGGTGGTGTCGTCATAATCAACGGACCGATAGATGCCGAAGTCGCTACGGCACTCATGACCCACCACATGCCGGAGGGGCAAAACCGTTTGCTCGATGGCGTCGTGGGGAGTAGCGTCACGCCAGAAGCCATGGAGATCCTTGGCCGCGCCAAGCTGCGCATCGTCACCAACCCAGCGCTCGCCGGACTCACGAAAGACACACTAGAAACAGCACCCATTTACCGTAACGTACGCGGCGGTATGCTCGTGCAGCCAAACTACACATTTGTACTCGACTTTGCCGCTGACTATATGGAGCAGCACGGTGAGCTCAGCGAGCAAGCCAAAAAAGACCTCGTGCTCGCGTGGGCGGTTGGCTCTACCAGCAATAGCAATACCATCACCATCGTGAAAGACTGTCAGCTCCTCGGGAACGGCGTCGGCCAGCAGGACAGGGTAGGCGCAGCCAAGCTTGCCGTGTCGCGCGCCACCAGTCGCGATCACGACGTACAGGGTGCAGCCGCCTACAGCGACAGTTTCTTCCCGTTTCCTGATGGCCCCCTCGTACTGGCGGATGCCGGCATCACCGCTATTTTGACCTCATCTGGTTCCGTGAAAGACCCTGAGGTTGTCGAAGTACTCACTGACAAAAACGTCTCGGTAGCCATGCTCCCCGATAAACTCGGCCGCGGCTTCTTCGGCCACTAAAAACCGGTGCTATACCGAACGTGAAAGCTGGTATTTAATGGTATAATATGCATATGATTGAGGTATTTATCGATGAGTCTGGAAATTTAGGTACTGCAGGAAAGTATTTCATTATTGCTGCTGTAGTATGTCAGGATAACCATTCGAAGGAAAGATTAAAGCGCATTTTCAAGAAAGCATGCTTAAAATATGGAGCACCTGATTCTCCGCTAAAGGAGATAAAGGGGAGTGAACATGATTTTGTAAAACTCCAAAGCATCCTTACTAAGATTGCCCTTAGGCCAGATAATGAGATATTTCTTTTGGTTGTCGAGAAGAAACATCATAAACCAGATCTCGATAATAATTTAAATTATATGCACCTTAGCGGCATACTTATCAAACAGATTCTTAAGAAATACAATGACGACGTACGAATTACATTTGACTCCAGAGATGTTAAGGCAACTTCACTGACATCTACGGCAGACTACCTGGGTATTAAGGCCAAAATGGACTGGGGGTTTAAGCACAATCTTACGGTACTTAGAAGAGAGTCGCACACAATGTACAACCTGCAGGCTGCTGATGTAATAGCACATATAACTTACCGGAAGTATAAGAATCAACACGTTCATCTCTATAATATAGTCCAACCTAGGATTGAAACAGTAATTGAATTCCCGATTGGCAAGTTTGGCAAATAGTGGTATTGCAATTATTGACAATATAGTGTATACTGCTGACGTGTAAGCCGAGCGTTGTTTGCGATTTTTCGCCGATACGCGCGCAACGATAAAGCACTCTTCGGGGTGCTTTTGACATATATTAAAATCCTATCTCTGTTGCATAAATAAGCTTATGCTTGCATACTGGTAGGGTGCAGCATCAGATAAAGAAAAACTTGGGCGTGACACGTCACGGCGAAAACACAGAGTTTCGCGTGTGGGCGCCATTTGCTGCCAGTGTTGCGTTGACCGGTACCGTCACCAGCGACAAACAAGTTGCTATGGAAAACGAAGGCGACGGCTATTGGTCAGTGAGTTTGAAAGGCATCGAACCTGGACAAAACTATGTCTATCTCATAAGCACAGCAGACGGCACCGTGCTCACGCGTAACGACCCGCGTGCTCAGCAGCTCACCACGTCTGACAACGGCGCTTCGGTTATTATAGACCCAGAATTTGACTGGCAGGAAGACAACTTCACCCCTATACCCCTCGAAAAACAGGTTATATACGAACTGCACCTTGGCACATTCAACCGGCCAGATGCCGCTACCATCGGCACCTTTGACGATGCGCTCGAAAAGCTCGATTACCTCATTGACCTTGGTGTGAACGTCATAGAACTAATGCCCATTACCTCTATGGCACATAGTTTTGGCTGGGGTTACGCGCCAAACCATATATACTCTGTTGAAAACTCCTACGGCGGGCGGCACGGCCTTCTCACGTTTGTACGCGAATGTCATAAAAAAGGCGTTGCGGTCATTTTAGACGTCGTCTACAACCACTTCTCGGGTGAAACTGACCTCTGGCAATTTGACGGATGGAGTGAAAACGGCCGCGGCGGCATATATTTTTACAACGACGTGCGCGGCGACACGCCCTGGGGCGGTCGGCCCGACTACGGGCGGCCGGAAGTACGCCAGTTCATACTCGACAATGTCGCTATGTGGCTCACCGAATACCACCTCGACGGGCTGCGCGTCGATAGTACCATTTACATGCGCAACACCGAAGGGCGTGACAATGACCCAGCACACGATATTTCACACGCGTGGTACTTACTGCAGGACATCGTGGAACTGGCGCATAAAATCAAACCTGGGGCAATCATGATAGCGGAAGATTGTGCGAACAGCGCTTACCTTACAAAGCCCCGAAGCGAAAGCGGCTGCGCCTTTGATGCGCAGTGGGAGCTTGGCTTTCCACACGCGCTTCGCGATGGACTGGGGCTGCGCGGAGGCCGCACGTTAGCCGGAGTACGTTATGAACTCGAGCGCAGCTATAACGGCAATGCATTTGAAAAAGTAGTCTTCAGTGACTCGCACGACACCGCAGCAAATGGATCCGTGCGGCTAAACGAAGCCGCCAGCAAAGGTGACGCTGCCGACAAAAACGCCCGCGAAAAATCGCTCCTCGCAAACGCCATCATGCTCACGGCGCCAGGTATACCCATGCTCCTGCAGGGCCAAGAGTTTTTACAGGAGGGCAGTTTCAACGACTGGCAAGAACTAGAGTGGGACAAGGCCGAAACGTACAGCGGCATGGTTCTCGCCCACAAACATCTTATAGACTTGCGTCTGAACCGCCAGGGCAATACCGCAGGACTCCTCGGGCAGCACACCGCTGTCTTTCACCAAGACGATAACAACGGCGTTATAGGCTACCACCGCTGGGAAAATGGCGGTGCGGGCGATGATGTCCTCATCATTGCAAACTTTGGCGAGGCTGCACACGACGGCTATCAGTTACGTCTGCCACTACCCGGCGCGTGGCACGTCAGCTTCAACAGCACCTGGAAAGGCTACAGCCCCGACTTTCACCAGGTCAACATAGAAAAGGTCATAGTAGACGAATCTCGGCTCGCCACACTCAACCTTCCACCCTACGCCGCCCTCCTTCTTTCTCAAAATTAGTTATGTACACCGCTTTCTACATGTATAGTGGAGGGCAATGATGAATCTCGAAGCAGTCTATGATGCATACGTCGACACTGTCTACAAATTCTTCTACATAAAATGTTTAAACCGGCACACTGCCGAAGACCTGACGGCAGACACCTTTACCGCGTTTATCCGCCAGGCAGAGGACACCGACATCCAAGACCATAAAAAATATTTGTACGGCATTATGCGTAACGTCTGGACAACGCATTTGCGCGAAAAGTACCAAGAGCAGGTGGTGCGAGTCGAGAACATAGAGGATTTTGCGGCATATGCCGACGAAACTATAGAAGAGTTTGAACAAACTGAAGAGCCAGTCACGCGACTGATGCCCTACGTACAGAGCCTTCCCGAAAAACAACGTACCGTCGTGATGCTACGCGTGTTTCAAAATATGAGCGTCAAAGACACCGCCTATACACTGGGCAAAGACGCCAACTATGTAAAGACCACCTACGCCAGAGCGCTGCGCCGGCTGCGCAATATACTCGATAACCCACTCACCGAAAGAAAGGAGACCGTATGACAAAGTTGCCAAAAGACTTGCGACACCGCGTCGATAGCAGGCAGCTGCGTATAGATACAAACTTTAAGAAACAGTTAAAAAAACAATTATTTAGCGTAACGCAAGGAGAAACTATGGCTAAAAAACAGAAGACGAAACAATCTTTTATAGGTTTTGTTCGCGGAGCCTTCAAACAACTATCGACCGCGACCGGACTGGCGGTACTGGCGGTGCTCATCGTGGTGGGCGGCATGTCAGCATTTGTCGGGGCAAATCGTCAGCGCGTAAACTCAGAGAAAAAAGTTGCGCTCCCAACTGACCTCGCCAACGTACTTGGGGTAGCAGACATTCGTGAAGCTGCGCTCAAAGACGTACCAAACGGCACAATCACCGGTATAGAGCTTGAAAAAGAGGAAGGTACGCTTGTCTACAAAGTCCGCTTTAGCGACGGTACTGTCCGCTACTACAACGCCACGACAGGCCTAGCGGTAGTGAAACCTTCCGATGATGAAAACGAACAAGACGAGTCGGTCCCAGCAGGCTTTGTGGCAAGTGTTACCGTGCAACAAGCACGAGATATCGCTCAAGCCCAGCGACCCGGCAAAACAATTACCAAAATCGAACTCGAAACCGAAAACAACGTGGTCGTGTACAGCGTACGGTTTAGTGACGGCGGGCGCGTGGATGTAAATGCCACGAGCGGCTCCGTTGTACGCGTTCGAAGCGCGGAAGAAACGCGGACACAGTCGAGCGACAGCAACGACGCAACCGACGACAGCTCTTCCTCAGACAGCGACGCAAATGACAGTGGTGACGATTCCGGATCTGGCTCTGGCAGCAGCAATTCTGACTCTGGAAGTTCAGGCTCTGATGACTCTGGGTCAGGCAGCTCTGGCTCTGGCTCTGGCTCTGGTTCGGGCTCTGGCGGCAGCGACAACGACTAGCCGTTCTCCTCTCTCTAGGCATCCTAAAACATCTCAGGCAACTGAGGTGTTTTAGGGTAAGTGCTATACTGTACACATGAAACGATTTGCCATATTCTTTCTCGCACTTACCGTTATAGGCGGCGGACTGTTTGTTGTATTTGGCAAAAATGACACCGAAAAACCCAAACAAAATGCCCAAACACAAGCCAAAGATAATGAGACGCATGCAAAAGACACAAGCCAGAGCAGCATGCCGACCGAACTAGTTATTGGCAAGGAAAGCGCGCCAATCACCATTGTCGAATACGGTGACTACAAATGTCCAAAATGTAACGAGTTTCATGAAAAAGCAGGCAAAGACATTCGGCGCGAATGGGTAGACACCGGCAAGGCAAAGATTGTTTACCGCCCATACCCACTGTTTGGCGAAGACTCCGGACTCGCGCTCTACGCATCGTTTTGCGCTGCAGAACAGAGCAAATTCACTGCCTATCACGACAAAATGTTCAGCTTTATGTGGAGCAACTACTTCAGCAAGGGTAATTTCGACGCCACAACTCAGAAGCTCTTTAGCCCAGAAAAACTCGGTGAACTCGCGGGCGAGGCTGGTCTTGATAGGACGACTTTCACAACCTGCGCAGCCGGCCGCACGCACGCAGACGCGTACAACGCAGCCGTCGACAAGGCTGCGGGAGATTCGGTGCAGGGCACACCCACACTCCTCATCGGCGGCCAAAAGATTGTCGGCCCGCAGCCATACAATGTCTATAAGGCACTCCTGCAAGTACAATGAGTTCCCTCAAGCTACCGCTCAAAACAAAGCTGAGGCTCGCTACGACAAACACTGCCAGAATTGTGCTCAAAAAACCGCTCTATGCGCTTTTTGCGCTTGTCTGCGCGTTCCTCATGCTGACCATCATCATTTGGTCACTCAACTATGAACTAGTAGGCTATATCATCACGAATCCCGACATGTCAGTGGCACAAAAACTACGGTTTTTTAGCTATGGCTACGAAGCACTTTTCACCTCATTTGACAGTTTTCTCTCTGTCAGCGTCATCTCATTGTCGTTTTTGTTCGGAATAAACCTAGCCGTTTTGGTGTACTCACTGCGGCGCAAAACTGCGTCTGCCCGAGCAACCGGTACCAGCGGACTTGCTGCCACGCTTGGCATACTGAGTAGCGGCTGCGCGGCCTGCGGGACATCGCTGCTCGGCCCGCTCCTCGCAACCTTTGGCGCAACATCGCTCACTGCAGTCCACAACATAGGCGCCACGTTTAGCGTCATTGGCAGTCTGCTCTTGCTCTACTCAATCTACAAAATCACCCTGCAAACCCAAACAAAAGACTAGCTCTGCGCCAAGCGCGCAAGCAAATCTGCTTCACTGCGAATAGCAGCCGCCTCTTCCATGGTGAGCGTCAGTGCGTGTTTGGCGGCAATGGCCTCATAGCGCTCGACACGGTGCGCAAGTAGGCGAGGATATAGGTACGCACCGACTTTGTGCGGGTCTATTTCAGTCACATCAGCCGCGTGAAATTTTTCGAGCAGCCCAGGCAGCTCCGCGGCAACAAAATCCGGCCGGTAGTAGATTGGTTTCGGGTCGGCAATGTTGCGTTCTATGAGCACTTTCTCGTGTGCCTTAGTAGCACGAATGTATATAAGCGTCACGGTTTCGTCCATCATGCGTAGCACCGGGTCTCTGTCTGAACTTGGCTCCACGACTTCACACAAGCTACCGGAAAGATCGGCCAGAAAGTTCGGGTAGCCGTACAAATCTTCTGCACGCTGAATAAACTTTGGCAAGTCGAGCATAGCCGCAATTTCGCTTTCAGCGTGCCGCGCCATGCGAGCCGTGAAATCGGGCAGGGTAGAGCCGTGCTTTTTCGGGTTGCCGAGCATGCCCATATAGAGTGACGTTGCGAGCAAGTTATCAAAATGCACACGGTGTTCGATCGTTATGGCATCGCGTTTCAGCATGTCGCGCAGGAGCGGATGGGACATGGCGAGCTGTTTCAGGTAGTCGTTCAGCTCGTCACCAAGGTAATGTGTCCATATACGATAGTCGACACTGTAGTGAAACCAGCGACTGTCGGGCAAGCATCGCGCTAAGGTTGTCTTGCCTACACCACTGAGGCCCATAACGGCGATACGAATGGGTTGGCGAGGGTTTATTGGGTGGTCCATGATGGAGTGAATTATGAATTATGAATTATGAATGAGCGCAGTTCGTCCAGTGAATTTGAAATCTCGGTGTAGCGTTCAGTGATTGAACGCAGTTTAGAGAGCTCGGCGGTGTTATCGACGGCTATGCCTGTTGCGGCTGTAATTTCCTCGGCAAATTTCTCCGGTGCGGCCGTGGAAACAATGACGTCATGCACACCTTCACCAGGGTTATTTTCGCTCGCGTACCACGCCACGGCCGTGTGCGGGTCGAGCAAGTAGCCAGTTGCTTCGTACACTTTTTTGATAGTTGCCACCGTGTCTTCATCACTGACCTGGGCCGTCTGAATGTCTGCCCGAAAAGCTGAAATATCCTGGCCGAAAATTCGCTGGAGGCGGGGTAGGTTGTTCGGCGCACCAATGTCCATGGCATTTGACATGGTTGGCACGGCCTCAAACGGTGTGAAGCTGCCTTCGCGGGCGTAGCGGTCTATGGCGTTATTGGCGTTGTTTGCCGCAAAGAACGATGCAATTGGTATACCCATCTGCTGTGCAAGCACACCGCCCGTAATGTTACCGAGGTTGCCGCTAGGCACCACAAAGCGCAAATCTTTCCGACCACCCAGCTGGGCAAACGCTCTTGCGTAGTACAGTGTCTGCGGCAAAAGCCGCCCGACCGTAATAGAATTTGCCGAGGTGAGACCAACAGCGTCGACAAGCTCTTTGTCGCCCAGAGCCTGCTTCACCAGCGCCTGGCAGGCATCGAAATCACCGTCAACTTCCAGCGTGTGCACATTGTCCGCCACCCGGCGCAGCTGCTCCTGCTGGAGCTGGCTGACTCGGCCTTTGGGATAGAGCACCACCACGCGAGTGCCAGCCACGCCGCCAAAGCCATGCGCGATCGCCCCGCCCGTATCACCGCTGGTCGCAACCAGTACGGTAGAAGTACGGCCAGTTTTGGCGTTGAAATACCCCATAAGCGCGGCAAGGTAGCGCGCTGCTACATCCTTAAACGCCATGGTTGGTCCATGAAAAATCTCAAGCACATGCTTATCTGCAACCGGCACACAGGGCGTCTCAAATGATGCCGCCGTATCGACAATGTGCGCTAGGTCTTCGGCAGGGATTTCATCCCCCAGCCAAGCAGATAAAATCAACCGGTCAATCGCTTTTGTGTCCAGCGTAGGTAAGGAAGCGATTTGTTCATCGGTCAACCGTGGAATTGCAACCGGAAAGTACAAACTACCGTCGGCCGGAATACCGCGTCGCAGCGCTTCTTCGAAGGAAACAACATCTTCCGGGTTTCCCAAACTCACAAACTTCATGTACCTATACTACGCCAGGTCAGATATAAAACAAACATATCCGACTCTCAGGTAGAGTTCAGATTCTGCAAGCACAATAAATACCATGAAAACAACCAATAGCTCTACTCCCGTCATCGTTGGTGCACTGGCAATCGCCAGCATCGTTGGCGCAGCGCTCTTTGTCGCCACCCAAAGCAACCCGACTAGCACGTCGCTTGCATTAACTGCATCAAGTCAAACAGCTACCAAAGAAACGACCAGCCAAACCACAGAAACCGCAGTAAACACAACGCCCGCTACAACAAGTTCAAACGCAAATGCATCTGCAACCGCTGCAAACACCAGCGGCTATAAAGACGGTACCTACTCGGCCAGCGGCAACTACTCGGTACCACGAGGCAATAACAGCATACAGGTATCTCTCACTGTAAAGAACGGTGTTGTCAGCTCAGTAAAAACCTCTCACAACTACAACGACCGTGAGTCTGGTATGTACATAGACTCATTTGATTCACGTATTGAGTCGGCGGTCGTAGGAAAATCGCTTGGCGATATTTCGCTCAGCCGTGTCGGCGGAGCCTCACTGACAACCTACGGTTTTGAGGACGCTCTCTCGACCATTGCAAACCAGGCAAAGGCGTAAAAACATACATCTTGCAGTATGAAAAAACAAATCTTCGAATTTGACGCCCTCGGAACACACTGGTGGATTGAGTCACTTGAAGAGGCGCTCAGTACCGAACTGCAAGAAAGAATCCGAAACTACGTCCAAGATTTTGAGCAAACATACACTCGCTTTTCGGACAGCTCACTCCTGGGTCAGCTCAACCAACACAAGCGCCTCTCAAACCCGCCAACTGACATGCTCACCATGCTTGAGTATGCCAGGGATATGTGCCGCGCCAGTGACGGAGTCTTCAATATTTCGGTTGGCGGAAAACTACAAGAGCTCGGCTATGGCAGGGCAAGCTCGCAGGGAAAAATCTCGCATGATTTTTGGAATGACGTAAAACTCACCCCTGAAGAAATATGCATCCCCAGTGAAATAAGCCTCGACTTTGGCGGGTTCGGCAAAGGCTGGCTCATAGACATACTTGGCAAACTGCTGGAAGGCAAAGGGGTGAGTTACTATGTCATAAACGGCGGCGGCGATATATTCGTGAACGCGCCAGAACCGCTAGAGTTCGCACTCGAACACCCGTACGACCAGACAAAAAGCATTGGCAGCACAAAAATTCAGCGCGGCGCGCTTGCAGTCAGCTCAACCGTGAAACGAAGTTGGAAACAGGGAAGCAAAACGCACCACCACATCATTGACCCGCGCACTGGCAAACCTAGCCAGTCAGACATCGTCAGCACCTACGTGCGAGCCGAAACCGCACTCCTCGCCGACACCTGCGCCACCATCCTCCTCATAGCACCCGATCTCGAACCAAAACTAACCGACGCGTACAGCCTCAAAACTATCCTCCTCCGCCACGACCAACTCTCACCCTAGCAAACGTCTATTTTAGATTGTCCGGCCGGACAATCTATTTTGACATTGCGTGCCTGCGGTTATAGGTATAGGATGGGCGTATGAAAGTGATAAAGAGAAGTAAACATACTATCCAGCTCGAAGACGCGCATGGCGGGAGCGGTAAACGAAAAGTCTATGCTTCTCCTGACCACCTAAAAAGTAGCTCGTTCGAGATGATGACGCATGGTTTTATGCCGGCTGGTGGCATGTATGATTGGCACGACCACCCAGGCGTAGAGGAAATAATGGTCTGCATCAAAGGCACAGGGTTCGTTCACGACGAAGAGGGCGAATACCCATACGAGCCAGGCGACATCTTCGTCTTTCCGGCGAATGTGCGCCACAAAATCTCGAACCCCACCACTCAAGAAAATGAGTTTATATTCGTAAGAGTGAAACTATGATTTTGATTGTACAACAAGTACAGAAGGGCTATAAGCAGTGCAAGTAACAGAGGAAAAACGGCTAGAAAAGCTCATTACTGACTACCTGGAGAAAGCTAAAATGATGCACTTAGCAACCGTAGGAGGGGACGGACGACCCTGGACGTGCAATGTCTGGTTTGCAGCCGACAAAGACCTTAATATTTACTGGTTTTCGTCAGTAACGAGGCGACATTCAGAGGAAGTCATGAAAAATCCGCACGTAGCCGCTGCGATCTGTCTGCCGCAAACGCCGGCCGACAAACCCCGCGGTTTACAGCTAGAGGGTACCGCCGAGCTTCTCACAAAACCCGCTGATATTGCCCCAAAGCTACAAAACACTATGTCGGCCGCGTGTTTAGCCTGAAGCAAGTCAAAGAGTTTATGGCACACCTTGACCGTCCGCACCGCTTTTACCGTATACGTGTCGAGAGCTTCGTGCTTTTCGACACCGTAAACTACCCCGAAAGCCCTCACCAGGAGTATATATGCAAAATATAAAATACACTGTTCTTTTTGTACCTGGCAGCGGTGAAGACATCAACTCAAGAGACTATAGATCAGTACTAAACACAATTGAATCGAAAAGCTACAATGTCGAATTCGTACCAATAACATGGAGTCGCACCACGCCACAGAAATGGCAAAATCAACTAATGCAAGTATACGCTAGACATGACCCAAACATGACAATTTTGGCAGGATTTTCGTTTGGCGCCATTACGGCGTGTATGGCAGCGGCCAAACATTGCCCGGCGCAGCTCTGGCTCTTCTCATTGTCACCGTATTTTGCAGAGAATTATTCGTCACCATACATGAAGAAATCGTGGATTCGTTATCATGGGTTGCGGCGGACAAATGAATTTCGGAAGCTTTCATTTCGCGGTCTCGCAGCAGACATAGACTGTCCCACCTTGCTCTTTTATGGTGAAAAGGAGTTTCAGAAATTTCCAATCATGCGAGTTCAGGCAGAGTTAGCGCATGAAACACTAGCGCAAAACAAACTGATCGTAATACCAGGCGTAGGACACGACGTAGCAGACCGGCTCTACGTAAAAGCTATTTGTGAAAATCTGACAACAAAGCAGTGCCATGAATAATCTACCGTTATCACTGGCACTTCGAAAATAGTGCGGCGACCACGCTGGCTTTTACCAAAACAAGCTACGACGGAGCCATAAACATTTGTCCGACATTCCAGCCGCAGAAAAAGTTACACGTAAAGATGAACGAAAATCCACGACAAAAGCCCTACCAGACAACGGATAGGCACAGAAGCTGCTACAAGCCTACCAACTGAAGGCTTCGGTGTGGATGTGGGCAGCGGGAACCTTGAGCGCGGCAAGGGAAGCGGTGGCGGTTTGCATGAAGGCTTCTGAACCGCAGATATAGTAGCGGTAGCGGCTTGGCTCAGGCAGGTATTTCGCAAGCATCTCGCTGCATATGTGGCCGCGCTCGTCACACAGAGAGGACGAAGTGTCGACACGACTCAGAATAGAAACATAATGGTTGCCGAGCTTGGTTTTCAGCTGACAAGATAAGACGGCCGAGTCGGTCGTACGGTTCGCATAAAACAGCCAGTTATGCCCTGCGGCACTGCGCAAAATAGGTTCAACAAAGGGCGTAATACCTATGCCCGCGGCTATAAACACCGTCGGCTCGCTGGCTTCAGTAGCTTCTTCCATGAACGACCCATACGGGCCATCGACATACACCGTCGAACCATCCTCCAGCGCTGAGAGTTTTTTTGTCCAAGCCCCGAGTACTTTGTACGCAATAGTTAGCTCGCCAGTCTGTTCATCGTGCCGCAAGAGGGTAAACGGATGCTCCTCACCCAGCAGCGACCATTGCAAGTAGACGTATTGGCCGTGGCGCACATGTACTGTTCTACCTCCAGGTTTGAGCGCAATCAGCCACACCCCAGGTGAAATTTCAGTATGACACACCACGGTAAACCGAGCGCGTCCAAGTGAAAACAGGTGTCTAAGACGCAGCACGCTAAAGAGCGCTAGCAAAAATAACACACTCATAAAATACACACGTGGCAGGTCAAGCGAACGGTACGAGGTACCGATGCTTGGTATGTGCACAAGCGCCAAGGGCAGGGCAATATATGAAAGGTAGTGGATATATTTCCATGGCCGAAACGCAATGCGCCCCCGTACAAGCGCCGATGTCAGCCACACAAGTCCCAGTGCGTACAGCGCAAACCGCCCCCAGGTGACACTTCGTTCAAAACTGAGTCCAACATTTGGCTCGATAACATAGTTGATTATTTCAACACCATAAGAAATAGCCACTGCCAGCGGATGCACAAAAATGAGCAGCGTGCCGTATTTGCCCAGCCACTTGTGTATGCTCAGCACTGGCGCTAAGTCGCGAAAATACAGCCCCATCACCGACTTTGTGCCTAATATATACATCCATAACAACAAGACAATGCCCGTATAGCCCGCCACAGCCGAACTATACAACCAGAGTGAGTGCGCGATACTCCACTCTGGCGACTTGACCATGAAGGGTATAGGAGACAGAGATACGACAATCAACCAGGCAAGCACCCTTCGTTTTACATGTTCTTTCATGCTCAGCATTGTGCTCCGCCTGGCTGAAAAATTTCTGAGCAACACGCACTACGGTAAGGAAACTACTTTTTAGATTGTCCGGCCGGACAATCTAAAAAGTCCGTAAGAATACAACGGAGGAATATTATTGGTTTACTGTGCGTATTGTGTACAATAAACGTAAGGAATATATAAGCACCTGAGGGAGTAGCGACGTGCAGCCAAACGGCACTCGAAAAGTGGTCCTAAGTTTCCGCCCCGAACATATGGTTGGTTGGGGTGTAACCATAGCCCTTTGCCTTGTGCCAGTTGTGTTATGGGCGCGCATTCATCCATGGAATACTGTGGACGGATTCATCCCAACCATGCTGAACCTTGGTCGTGTAACAGGGCTGGTTGGAACGGTCATGTACGCGCTAAACCTCGTATATGCCACCCGTATAAAGTTCCTGGAATACTGGTTTGGAGGACTGAACCGCGTGTATATCGCCCACCATTTGTTGGGCGGACTGGCCCTCATCATGCTTTCGTTCCACCCGCTGTTTTTGGCGCTTCGTTTCGTAACAACCAACATAAAGCAGGCGGCACTGCTGCTCGTCCCAAATGGACTCATTCCACTTGGGGCACTCTTTGACACCAAGCACGAATATCATGAAGTTGTCCTGCAGCAATGGGCGACTATGTTCGGCAGCATTGCGTTCTGGGGGATGGTGGGTCTCTTGCTGGTAACGTTTTTTATTAAACTGCCTTATCGTCTATGGCTCTTTACCCATAAGTTTCTTGGCGTTGCGTTCTTTATAGCCGGTCTGCATATCCTCTTCATTAGTAGCGACACATCGAATGATATGGCTATGAAAATTTATATGCTTGCAATGGTGGCAATAGGAATTGCAGCGTTTATATATAAAACACTCGCGAGCAACATATTTATACGAAGATACTCTTACCAGGTTAGCGCTATGCGTGTTACGGCCAGGAATGTCGTACAAATATTCCTTACTCCGCTCGCTGCGCCTATTCAGTATAAGCCGGGACAATTTGTGTTCGTCCGTTTTCGGAAAGGCGGCCCGCATATTAGCCGCGAATGGCACCCATTTTCCATCACATCTTCCCCGAGAGATCCCGGACTAGAGCTGAGCATAAAAGGCCTTGGGGATTATACGGACAATCTTGTCAACTTACAGGTGGGCGCAACAGCCGATGTCGAAGGTGCATATGGCCGTTTTAGTTACACGAACTACCGTAACAATAACCAGATTTGGGTTGCGGGCGGAATTGGCATCACTCCTTTTATGTCTATGTTGAGAGATTTGCCGGTTGAAGGCTGCTCTGTTGATTTATATTATGCCGTCAAGACCGCAAGCGAGTTTATCGACCCAAATAAACTCGCCGAACACGCACATGCGCGCAAGAATGTTCGTATTATTCCACACGTCAGTGATAGGCAGGCGGGACATCTCGACGTAAACTATATCGAAACATACAGTGGTGATTTACATGGGAAAGATTTTTATCTTTGTGGGCCGCCAGCTATGATGCAAAGTTTACGCAAACAGCTTCGCGCCAAAGGTATACCCGCCACCAGTATACACAGTGAAGAATTCGGCATGTCATAAGGAGAGTTAAGAGATATGAGTTATGAGACAAGAGCAGAAGACAGAGGGCAGAGCACCACGTTGATGTTGTCTTTCCTTCAGACAGCAATTCCGAAGCAAACCCGCGCACAGCTCAGGCGACCGCACATAGTGGCCGAGTGGACGTGGGATACTCATGAGCAAGGCCACATGGGCACCCGAAGTGAGAAGAGCTTCCCTTCAAAAACGAAAGTGAGCCAGCAATGTGGTTAAAAAAGCTCGTTGGCCTTTGTATGCTAATAACCCTGCTTGGCATGAATGCTATAGTACTTGCGGGATTTTTCGGACCCGATAAGAGCAGGGCTGACTTTGGGTTAAGCCAGATAACAGCTATGCCCCCGACCGTCACGTTGACCGCCGAACCTACTGAAACAACGGTAGGTATGTTTAGCGCCCTTCGATGGGAAACAACCGGAAACATCACTAGTTGCACTGCAAGCGGTGACTGGGGCGGTCAAAAGACGCCTTTTGGAGGGGAAAGCACCGGGAAACTATCTTCTGAGGGCGCAAAGACATACTCTCTAACGTGCGAAAACAAAGCAGGGAAGAGTCAGCCAGCAATCGCAACTGTAAACGTCAGGCCCGCTCCAGCCATAGCCACACCATCTCCAAGTAAACCCGCACCAGCGCAAACAGCAAACCCAACAACACCAACTACAACAACTACTCCGACACAGACAGCACCGAAACCGGCCATTGTCTATTGCGGGGGGGCAACTCCTTGTTATAGCCCCCGCGAGATCGCAGCTCACGGAAGATCAGGTGATTGCTGGGGATGGAATGGCGACCGCGTCATCAACATCACCGGGTTTGATACCGCCTATCATCTTAGTAAAACTGGACGGGGAAGTATTGAGGTATCTGGTGTTTGCGGTAAAGACTTGGCGCCTTCACTCTCGGGAAGTGTCGCAGTTGGCGGCTCTGGACAAGATCACAAGGCAACCACTAAAGCCAATGCCGACCGAAATATGATTCCGTACCTTGTGGGCTATTTTGACAGCAGTAAACCATAGAAAAGAATCGAGAAATATGAATCAAGAGATAAGAAAAAAACAATCCCAGGTAAAACACTCAGATGAAAAAACCAGTCCTGCACGAGCGTGGGAGCGTTGGCTCTTTGGTTTTAGCATAGCGTTACTTCTTATGTCGTTGACCATACTGGTCGTGGCTCGCTCAATCGCCGCAGAGCGTACACGCATACCTTTTGCAGGTATTGCAGCAGGAAAACCAATAACAAGTGGTGTTTCTACAGTGACAATCAACAATATTCAGTATAAACCTGGGGCGCATTCATTTCTCGCACCCGACGGTTATGAGTACCTTGTTCTCACCGTCAACGTTAGAAACAATAGTGAAAAACCCATCAATGTGTTTCCGACCACCGATACATATGTAAAAACAGTCGACGGAACGGTAAGTTACCTTACGCCGTACGAACTCGCAAATCCGTTTCATAGCGGCCTAATTCTTCCAGGAGAATCGACACGGGGAGAGCTTAGCTATCTTGTACCAAAGCAACGTTCATATAAATTCTACGTAGAGGCAGGTTGGAGCGGCGGTATCATACCATTCATGGTACAATCAGTTCGTAACCATAAGCGAGACATAACACATGGAATTTAATCCAGTCGTTGTTGAATTTAATACTCCACAGACCCCAATGGGTGGATGGCGTGATCGATTGCCAAAATTTGGTACACGCGGCACAAAGATAATGATTTTCATTGTGTCGACTATCATGATTCTCAGCATGGTGAGCTTTGCTATTTTCACCGTACAGAGCAATAATGCCGAGTTCAGTAAGAAACATGGGCTCGATACTAATCTTCCACAAACGACTGGTATTAGCAAAAACCCATCTGCACTTCCGGGTGGAGACCTTGCAACTGGAATTGGAGGAACAACCGGAACAGACGCGCCCGTCATTACGCTTACTGCAGAGCCGGCAACCGTAGTCCAAGGGAAATCAGCAATTCTACGGTGGACCGTTACAAATAACCCTCATAGCTGTGTGGCAAGTGATGACTGGGGTGGGAACAAAGATACTGCCGGCGGTAACGAGACAACTCAAACTCTCACAAAATTACAGAACTACCTCTTTACCTTAACCTGCAAAACAGACACCGGCACTGGTTTCGCAACTGTACCCGTCAGTGTCACTACACCATCTGATATAAGCACCGGCGATTCCTCAACAACTCAAACAGCCACAACAAACAATAGCCCTACGGCAGTCAGCACGGGCAAGCCTGTAGTAACAATCGCAGCTGTCCCTGCACTCATCTACGCTGGTACAACAAGTACAATTAGATGGGAGGCCACCAACAATCCGACTTCTTGCGAGGCAAGCGGTAGCTGGACCGGCACAAAGGCAGGGTCTGGCAGTGAACGTACCGCAACACTGACCACTACAAAACAATACACATACACGATTATCTGTCGAAACGGAAGTGGCTCTTCCGACCCAAAGAGCGCCTTTCTAACTGTTCAGGCGCTACCACCAGATGTCCCGCTCGTTACCATAGACGCAACCCCAGCTGGACCTATCGAGCCGGGCGGTGGAACCACCATCAAATGGAGCGCCACAAATAGTCCAACGAGTTGTACGGCGAGTGGTGACTGGTCTGGGAGCCGACCGGCTGCCGGTTCGCAAACAATGAGCAACATGACGAGCATAAAAACCTATCAATTTAACCTAGTATGCTCAAATAGTGCTGGAGGTACGACCGACAGAGTCACTGTACAGGTTATTCCAAAAGCTCCAAACGTATCACTTACGGTTAACCCTGTTAGTATACTTACTGGTCAATCAGCAACCATTTCATGGTCAGCTACAAACAACCCAACAAGCTGCACAGCAAGTGGCAGCTGGAATGGATCTCGTGGGAGCAGCGGCGCCGTCAGTACCGGGATCATGAGCGCTGGAACATACCCGTATAGCCTGAGTTGCACAAATGCCGGTGGTACAGGCTCTGCAAACAATGTCATGCTTACTGTCGCTAATCCACAAAAGCCCGTTGTTACACTCACTTCCAACCCCATCTCGATAAAAGCAGGAGCTAGCTCAAACCTTAGCTGGACAGTGACAAACAATCCCTCGTCATGTACTGCACGTGGCGACTGGAGTGGTTCAAAACTCACAACCGGTGGAACAGCTTCAACTGGAGCTCTCACGACAGTAAAGACATATACCTACTATCTTGACTGCACAAATGCCGGTGGTACGGGGACCGGACAAACCTCTGTAAGCGTTACAAGTGGCGTCACTGTCAGTGCACCAGTCGTTTCCATATCCGCCACACCGACGACAGTTGGTGTTGGGAGTGGGGTAACTGTCAGTTGGAGCGCCGCGAATAGCCCTACCTCATGCACCGCTAGCGGCGACTGGAGCGGAGCGAAGAGCGCAAGTGGCAGCCAGGTTGTGACGGCAACGTCAGCAGGCACGAAAACCTTTACTCTACTGTGTTCTAACAGCGCAGGAAGCAACACAAAATCTACTACAGTGACTGCCATCGCAACACCTACAGTCAATCTTTCGATAGCGCCCAACACTATAACGAGCGGCGGAACCACCACAGTCACCTGGACGACCAGTAATAGCCCTACCTCATGCACAGCAGGCGGCAGCGGATGGAGCGGCAGTAAAACCACTGGCGGTGGCTCTCAGGCAGTGACACTTGGTACAGCAGGGACATACACATTTACCCTTTCTTGTACAAACGCGGGCGGCACAACCGCAAGCAACACGGTTTCTGTGACCGTGAACGCAGCCGTCTACTGTGGCGGCAAGACACCGTGTTACGGTCCTAGCCAGTTAAGCGCACACGCGACCGCAGCAGATTGTTGGGGGTATAACGTTTCTACCACCGACTCGAGCAATAGGATCGTCTACAACATAACCACCTTCAACAGAAGCTATCATGTCGGCGTTAGGGGGGTAGACCTGCTGCCCGGGTCGAGTGCCGTGAGCACCCTTTGCGGAGCAAAAAACTTTGCGGCATACATAAATGGCTCAAGCATACCAGGAGTCTCGGGAACCCGAGTGCATAAATCAACAACTCTGACAAACACTGATTATCGCATGAATGCATACCAATTGGGTTATTACGATCCTGCGAAACCATAACAAAGGAGTTAATTAGATGAGTAGGAGGCGCACATGAAAAAACGAGAGACACCAATTCAAAAGCTTGAGGAGGTTGTCGAAGACCAAGCAAAAGAGCTAAAGCGTGAGTACAAGCGGTTTGAAAAATTCCGTGATGAAAATAGTTTGCTTCTGGGCGTTTTTGTCGCTGCAATTGTTGCGCTCCTTGTGGTCAATACATTGTTTTGGGTACAGTTCACCAACCATCGTTACAAAAAAGACCAACAAGATACAGCCACCGTTGTTTCTGTAAAAACCGGTACATCACTTCAGACAGCTCGTAACTTTGCCGTGCAAGCCCGAGTCAGCAATGTCGGGGAAAATACTGCTGTTGACCACGCATTTCCCTTGGCTGAAAACGAAACAATGCTCATCATGGATATCGCCATCACAAACAGAACAGAGCAAACACAACAGCTATTCCCTTCGACCCAGTTGTACGTTCGAAGTGATGAAGGAGACTATGCACCCATGCATGCAAGTTCGCATATTAAAAATCCACTAGGCGCAACAGACCTGAGGCCAGGGCAGTCTGCGAGCGGACAGATTAGCTTTGCAGTAAAAAAGCACCTTTCTCGGCCGCTGCTCTACATAGACACCCAGTGGAACCTTTCCACCCCCCTCGTCATCGACGTTTTACACTAAAGAATATAAACTATTTATTTTTGCATAAATGTTTTACAATGGCTAAATGTACTATGAACATCTGCCTGAGACAAAGCTGAATCTCACGGAGTTTCAAGGAGCAGTCTGTGCATACCGTCGAGGTCTAACCTTACAACAAGATGGCTGGGAATCTACGTACGGCCCACTGGTTGCTGATGAGCATCTTGAATTTCTTTGCCAGCACGGTGATATTGCCCTAGCGCTGCTTCCGCCCAGCCCTGGGTTAACAAGCCTTCAACCAAAGCATGACGCAAAGTTGAAAGCCGCCGACGAAGCAGGGGACCTGCTGTGGTTCCTAGCCGATATCAGTAACCGAAATGGAACAACCTTGACTTCGTCTGTTAGAGAAGCATTGTCGAACCACAAAATTAGTACCGAGCAACACATAGGGACGGTAGAGGATATTGAATCGATTGCTCTAGAAGTGGCAGATGTTTTCGGCGTAGTAAATAAGGCAGGCGGCTCAACGACACTAAACCTCAATCCGTTCTATGTTTTCCAGCGATGCTTCGACAGACTTCACAAGTCACTTGGCACGTACCAGTTGAGTGGTCCACCCACCATGACAGACCTTGAGCAAGCTATACCAATTAGTCAAGCAGTGGGAGAGTGTTTAATAGTACTGGGCTATGTTCTACCGAATCGTCTGGCTGTATCTTTAGAAAATACAGCCAAGTTCAATCTAGCGAAACTAGCGCATCGCCAGGAATTTACCAAAAAGTATGACTTGAGTATGGAGCAGTTCCTTGGCTCGCTCGGAATCATTGAAAATACGAACGGCCATCTACAAATGGAGCTTTTTTAGCTGGCGAGTTGTTGGCGGAAGCGGCGGAGGCGTTTGGTTTCGAGCTTCTCGGCATGCAGCAGCCAAGTGTCGGCGTAGGCGTCAGTGTCAATTTCCTTTTGCACATCGGCTACGCGAATGGGGCGGTTGAGCACCGGCAGACGTTTTAGTGACTTTATGGTTGGTAATCGTTTCATAGGGCGAGAGTTCCTTTCCACGATGTTAGTTTTTTGAAGCGTTTCGGCAAGTCAGTCAAACGCATTGCCCCTACCATACACCATAACCCTTATGTTTGTCTGAGAGCTAGATTACAGAATTCCGCATTTTCACCCGGGACAGCAAATCTCCATCTGTACCTTTCACCGCGGATTATTCACAACAACCATGCTAATCCACTTAAAGAAACTATAACAATGCTGAAGGATGGGGTGCTTGAAAACACTTTTTAGTAACAAATTATTAGCATGGCAGCAAATGCTCCGTTTCAGCGTATACTTATACACATGCAGGATGCAGTGAGTGAGTACCTAACCATAATTCAGGATAAGTTTGCTTCGGGGCAAGCGAGAGAGCATGCGTACCGGGGCGCGCTCGAAAGGTTAATTGAGTCATTCTCCGGTATCAACGCCATAAACGATCCTAAGCGCAGTGAACATGGCGCGCCTGACTTTGTATTTTTGAAAAAATCGAACCCGCGAATATTCCAAGGCTACGCCGAGGCAAAAGACCTCACCATCAACCTGGACAAAGTCGAGAAATCCAACCAAATGGAACGCTACAGCGGGTACGACAATCTGTTTCTTACCGACTATCTGGAATTCCGCTTTTTTCGTAATGGCGAGAAAACTACTACCGTCTCGCTCGGTACCATCAAAAATGACTCGTTGCAACTAACTCCGGAAAATGGTTCAGAGCTCTACCGCGAACTCGCTGCGTTTCTAGAGCGCCGGCCTGAGCAAATTCGTTCTGGCAAGCGGCTAGCGGTCATTATGGGCGGCTACGCCAGGCGCGTCCGAGATAGCATAGACAAATTCCTAGCGCTCGAAACAGATAAAAACGCTTCGCTTGATGGCGTGTACGCCAAAATGAAGCAGCTGCTCGTCCATGACCTCACGCCAGAAAAATTTGCCGATATGTATGCCCAAACCCTAGTGTATGGGTTGTTCGTGGGGCGCTACAACGACACCTCACTTGACGATTTTACTCGTCAGGAGGCGCAGGCGAACATTCCCCGCAGCAACCCGTTCTTGCGCCACTTCTTTGACCACATTGCTGGTATAGAGTTCGACCAACGCCTTGCCTACATAGTCGACGAGCTCTGTGCCGTTTTTGCGGTAAGCGATGTCCATACGCTCATTCAGAAACATTTGCGCCTCTTTGAAGTCGAAAACGACCGCGACCCGCTCATACACTTTTATGAAGATTTCTTGAAAGAATATGACCCCGCGCTCCGCAAAAGCATGGGAGCGTACTACACACCCACGCCAGTGGTTAAGTTCATCATCCGCGAAGTTGACCGCATACTAAAGGAAGATTTCGGCATAGCCGACGGCATTGCCAGCGCAGAAACATGTGAACGCGAGGTTGAAACCCAACCGTGGCGTATGCCGGGCGAGCGCAAAGACCGGCTGACCAAGACAGTACAGACCCATCGCGTCCAAATCCTTGACCCGGCCGTCGGCACCGCCACCTTTCT
>CAYLWF010000020.1:0-18123 GCA_964387505.1 uncultured Candidatus Saccharibacteria bacterium | reverse complement strand
CTAAAGAAGCTGTAGCATTGGGCTGGGCATCATTTGCTATACTGTAAGGCGTTATGCAGCGAGCAAAGCGCGTACTGAAAACATCGTTAGAACGGGGAAAAACGCGGGCGGGTCGAATCCATCGACATCCAGCTGGTTTGCCAATAGTTCTGTTTGCATGTTTGCTTGTGTTGAGCGGAGGGCTGTTCTGGTATGCAAGCAGAAAGGGTATGGTTGCGGACTTTGTAGCGCGTGATACGTTTATTGCTATTGTTTCTTATGACGGCCGAAAGGCGGCTATACCTACAGACGCAAAAACAGTCGGAGAGCTTCTGAAGAAACTATCCATTCGGTTACATGACGGCGACAGAGTTGAGCCGGCGAGCGACGACCCAATCACACAGGACAATTTTCTTGTGAATGTCTATCGATCGGTACCCATCGCTATTAGTGATGGTGGGACGGTTACAATGACCCATTCGGCTGCAACAACACCGCGCGCCATGGCTGCAAGCGCAAATGTACAGTTGTACGGAGAAGACATTGTGCACCTGGGGCCAACCGATAATTTTCTGCTTCAAAAGAGCATTGGGCATAGGGTGGTAATTGAGCGTGCGCTGCCGGTGTCTATGACGCTTTATGGTCAGCCGCTGACTGTCCGTACGCAGGCAAAGACAGTGGAGGAGCTGCTAAAAGAAAAGAAAGTGCAGCTTACCAAAGATGATACAGTGAAGCCAGCCGCCGAAACATTTCTGACGGCACATATGCAAGTCGCGGTAGTCAGAAATGGCGTGCAAGTTATTACGGTGACTGAAGATATTCCTGTGCCCGTACGGACAGTTATAGACATGTCGTTATCTTTTGGGAGCCAGGCGGTGCGCCAAGAGGGTAGCCCCGGTAAGCGCGTGCAGACGTATGAGATAAATGTGCAAAAGGGTGAAGAGGTGAGTCGCCGACTCCTGCAGTCAGTCGTGACAGTGCAGCCGGTAGAGCGCGTTGTCGCTAAGGGCAACACGGTGAATATTCCGGAGGATAAGCAGGCGGTGATGGCGGCGGCGGGTATCAGTCCAGCAGACTACGCCTATGTTGACTACATATTTTCACGAGAATCACGCTGGAATACTGCCGCAACAAATGCGGGGGGCTGTGCCGGTATTGGGCAGGCATGTCCAGGCAGTAAGGTCATGAATGCGTGTGTAAACTGGCAGACGAACGCCGTTTGTCAGACACAATTTTTCAGCGGCTACGCCATAGGCCGCTATGGCAGCTGGGAAAAAGCCTATAACTTTTGGCTCGATCATCATTGGTGGTAGGGCATCGCAGGCTGCTACAATGGTGGAGTGAAAGACGTAGTTCCAAACAAGTCTCTTGGACAACACTGGCTGTATGACGACGCAACACTCGAAAGCATTTGCGACAGCGCGCAGGTGCAGCCAGGCGACGTGGTTCTCGAAGTTGGCCCTGGCCTCGGCACACTTACACGTAAATTGCTCGCTCGTGGTGCGCATGTTACAGCTGTAGAATTCGACTCCCATCTCGCCCAAACCCTCCTCAGCCACTGTTCAGAGGACAGTCCTCTGAACATGGAGGAAGCGGCAAGATTAACAGTGGTGGAGGCGGATATTTTACGGTTTAACCTACAACAGCTTCCAGCGGGTTATAAAGTGGTTGCAAACATACCATACTACCTAACAAGTAATCTCATACGTGTACTTTGCGAGTCTCAGAACCCGTTTAGTCGAGCAGCACTCCTTATCCAGAAAGAAGTAGCAGAGCGGGTATGCGCACAGCCGGGGGATATGTCACTTTTGAGTGTCAGCACGCAGTTTTATTGTGAAACATCGCTTGGCGCGTTTGTGCCGAAAGAGCTTTTTACGCCACCGCCAAAAGTAGATAGTCAAGTTCTGGAGCTGCGCTTTCGCAGCGAGCCGCTCTTCCCGGGCGTCAATACGAAGCAATTTTTTCGGGTAGTACGGGCAGGGTTTAGCCAGAAGCGCAAGACGCTACTTAACTCGCTGAGTGGCGGTCTTGGTCTTGGTAAAACAGAAGTATCAGTCCTGCTGGAACTGGCAGGCATTCAACCAAACGACCGGGCACAGATGCTCTCTATAGAACAGTGGCACAGTCTGCACGTTGCCAGTATTGACGCGCGTTCTGCAAAGACGTAATATCAGGCGATGGCAACTATACAAAATAAAGTGAGTACCGAGAAACGCGCCTTACCTATTGTGGCGATGACCGTGTTTTTGGATGTGCTCGGTGTGGGGATACTCATTCCCGTGTTGCCGCAGCTGATTTACCACATGTTTGAACCGGCGGGTTATAGCTTCTCGACATCGCTTATCATGCTCGGCTGGTTGACGGCCATTTATCCGCTCATGCAATTTTTGGCCACACCTGTCCTAGGGCAGCTTTCTGACCGATACGGCCGGCGTCCGGTTTTGGCTTTTAGCTTGCTGGGTACGGCCCTTGGCTACATGCTTTTTGCCATTGCGATTGTGACGAAAAACATTCCGCTCCTGTTTGCTGCGCGAGCACTCGACGGTATAACGGGTGGAAACATTAGCGTGGCGCGTGCGGTCATAGCAGATGTGACGCCACCTGAA
The DNA here is from genome assembly GCA_964387505.1 of uncultured Candidatus Saccharibacteria bacterium. Taxonomy (GTDB): domain Bacteria; phylum Patescibacteriota; class Saccharimonadia; order Saccharimonadales; family UBA4665; genus JAGXIT01. The sequence continues at coordinate 15,538 of CAYLWF010000020.1, read as the reverse complement.
CATCGAGCCAGGAACTTCGGTATGCTGGGCGCAATTTTTGGGCTTGGGTTTGTGTTTGGCCCGTACATAGGTGCACGGCTCGCTTCACCGGGGATTAGCTTTTTCTCTCTGTTTACTTCACCTGGATGGTTTGGACCATCTACGCCGTTTTGGTTTACCGCGACACTTAGCTTCATAAATATGTGCCTGCTGCTGTGGCTGCTGCCGGAAACCCATGGGCATATAAATAAACTAACAAAGCTCGTCTGGACAAAATCGCTTGCAAACATTCGACAAGCCGCAAGCGACCCGCGTCTGCGCGTGGTGTTTTCTGCCGAATTTTTCTTTTGGGGTGGCTTCACGTTCTTTACGACGTTTTTCCAAATATTGCTTATAGAAAAACTTGGGTTTAAAACGCACAACATTGGCGACTTCTTTGCCTACCTTGGTATATGCATAGCCATCAGCCAGGCGGTATTTGTGCCGCTTATGGCAAAACGGTTCAAGCCGCACAATATCATACGTGTGGCAATGTTTGGTACGGCCACAGCACTCATGTTGCAACTGCTGCCAGACAATACTGCACAGCTGCTGATGGTGGCACCGTTCATTGCGCTCTTTAACGGGCAGTTTATGGCAAACGCTGGTGCGCTCGTAAGTCTGACGGCGGGGCCGAAACGGCAGGGTGAGGTGCTGGGCATAGAGGCGAGCGTGCAGGCAATGGCTCAGGCCATACCGGCCATCATCGCTGGCTATGTGGCGACTATGGGCGTGAATGTGCCTGTCATAGTAGGCGCGGCAACCATTTTTACCGGAGCAGTTATATATAACATTTTCTACCATGCACCAAAAGACGTAGACGAACTAGAATCTCGCCACGAAACCCCCGCTCTTGCGTAAGTTTCTGAAACATAAAACCTAGATAAGATACTTACAAACAAAACTCGCTTCGTTTGGTCATGGGTTGGTTTACCATGAGCGAGCGAAGCGAGTCGAATGGTGGAGCTGCCGGATAGCTTATGAAAGAGGTGCTCACCCCTCTGCGGCGTTTCCGAGCCAAGCTCGGAAACTTGCACTCCCCCTAAAGCAGCCGCATACGCGGCTGGCAGTATCCGGCGTCTGTGTATGAAAAAACCTCAGTGACGCCTGAGGTACTTTCATGGTGGAGCTGCCGGATACTGCCTCCGGGTCCGCTAGTTTTTCAGTGAGAATACTACAGGTGTAGTCTGTTTTATGATCTTAGCGCGTCTGTATCGAAACAGACAAACATTAGACGCGAGCAATCCTAGGCTTAGCGCTTGGCATGGATAGAACCAAACGAGCGGCTAGAAATATAAAACGCGATTTGACTATCTAGCATTGTCAAAGGCATTGCTGTAGTGATTAAGCTACTGCGTTGAAGGCGAGAGCAGGAACACGAACCTCAAAGAGGCTAGCGACCTTTTCAGAAGCCTTCTGAAAGAAAGATTTTGCATCTATTCTTGTTTGCCTATAACGCTGACAAGCGACCTGCATTCATAACCGAAAGGTACCAACGTCGAGCTTAAAATTCAGCCCCATGTAAGTCTATTCTACCATAAACATTTACGTATTGCCAGAAAATTTCACGGAAAATGTAATATAACTCATAGTATTTTCGGTGCGCGAAAGCGCATAGTAATACACGGAAAGGGGATACATATATGAAATATCATTCTCTTATCAAAAAGATTCATCGCATAGCCGGTGCGCGTGAAGATGAGTCGCAAGACGCGCTTGAACTCGTGGTAGAAAATGTGGCCGTGCATCTTACTGACCATACGCGACGTGGTTTTGCCGCCAAACTTCCTAGGGAACTACAAAGTGCCGCCATGATGGTACCAACAGCGGGGGCGACCGATGACATCATTGAACAGTATATGGACCTCGACGATGTGGATGAGCATCGCGCTCGTGACTACCTGCGCGCCGCCTGGCAAACTATTTGCGAACTATTTGATCGTGAATCAGTCCAGGATATTACCGCAGAATTGCCGCACACAATGGTAGCGGTGCTCGAATAAGTTTGTTTGATCAAGTAACTAACAGGAGGGAAACCCATGTCATTACGAGAAAAAGCACGTCATCAGCGAAAGGGTATGAGCCGGGCCCGCAGCATGTTCCACAAGCACGACGGTCACAAAATGGCCAGTGTTGTCAACCATATCCACTTCGAGCGTTTCCATGGTTTTGAAAGTACGAAACACAAGTCATCGCAAACGGTGCCCATGCCCGCAGCTGAAGCACAAACTAGATTTTCGTCTGTAACTACGCTACAATATCACCGTCCTTTTCGGTGACCCTGAGTGCAGTTGGGAAAAGAGCAACAGGGGGCTATAGCTCAGTTGGCTAGAGCGCTTGCATGGCATGCAAGAGGTCAGGAGTTCGAGTCTCCTTAGCTCCACCAGACCGGTCTTACTCCAACCCCCGGCCGCATACAGGCCAGACAAGGTGGGTGAGTGGGTTCAGATGGAAGGCACTCCGGTTCGTCCGGGGTGTTTTTGTGTACCTTCCTAAAATAGGGGAGATTGATCTTGGCTCCACCTCAAAGGTAGAGACACTCGTCAAGGTGTTCTCATGGCCGATTGATGTAACCTTAAAGCAGCTCGTCGATAACGAGGTCGAAGCGTTCAAGAAAGACCCTGCGCATGCCATAGGCGAGTTGGGGTTCAGCGCAATCTTCACATTGATAACCGCGGGCGCAGGATCCACCGCTCTGTCCGCAAAGACGGCAGCCTCACTGAAAGAAGTCAAGGCTCTTGAAAAAGCTGCCCAAAATGGCGTCAAACTTGATCGCGCGGCCGAAGAGGAGGTGGCGGCACTAGAGGCCCTTGAGCGCCGCAGTGGGAAAGCCGTGGAGAGCCGTGGCGGGAATCTCGTGGAGGGCCCCGACGGGAAGTCACTGACCCCGGATGAGATCCGGAAGCTCCCTCCCGAAGAGCGCGCGGCGTGGCGAGGGTATGACATTGGCAATGGGCGGGATACATACGGGCACTTTGCTGGATTTGACTCAGTCAGCGCAGCAAAGGAAGAAGCTGGCCTTTTGCAATACCAAATGAAGTATGAGCGTGAGGTTCTTGACAAGAAGGTGCTCGTCAAGAGTGATGCCACCGGACCTCAAGGCAGATTCTATGACGGCCTTGCTCAGAAAGTTGACGGCACATACGAGGGCATTGAGGTCAAGAGCGGGTCGGCCGCGAAAGACTACTATTCGTCAAACAACACACAGCGAGCCTTCGACGATCAAATCTCTCCAAACAATCCGGCAATTGGAAAACTCCCGGACGGGACGGTCATTAGAATTACCAGCGTCAGAGTTGTTCCGATGGACTGAGCAGGGTATAGTAAGCATATGCAACAGAGACATCATCGCGTCGCGTACAACTGGAGAGCGACGTTCGACGTTGACGACAAGGGCGACGTTGATCGAGACATCGAGAAAATTGACGGTGCAAGCCTTTGGTGTGTCGCCCTATGGCCTACTTCGGACGATGAGCCTCGAATCCTAGCGAGCGATGCTCGAGAGAACCTGCAGGCCGCAGGATCTCGCGATGCCCTTACACTTGCCATCACGAGCCCCGAACCGCGCGATGGCGACACTCACTCTCAGTACACAGTTGGGAAGAAGTGGACGGGTGCGGAGGCTCCAAAGGAAGTACGGCTTACTTGGAACGGTGGTGGGACGACGGTATTTGAGAATGAAGTCTTCACAGCAGACGAGGCAACCCCGATATTTGCGTATTACCTTGAGCATGACACCGTGCCGCCAGAGTTCGAGCTACGCCTCATCGATACCATCTCCTATTGACCTGACAAGTTTACATTCGGACAGGCTCTACTGACCCTATATTGCGCTACTTTCAAACAAGCAAACAAAACTTTATGAAACTTTTCGATGCCATAGCGTCGAAAAGTTTCATAGTTATTAGCCTGAAGGGGGTTGGTCTTTTTTCTTTACGCAACCTGAGAAAAAGGCGTATACTGTGACCATTACAACATAAGCGGGATGGAGTATACACTATGGATCCTCAAAGCCCTAACCAGTCAAATGAACCTAAAAGCCCGGTTTCTGGTGCGCCAGCGCTAGATCCTATGATGAGGCCAGCCGAGACAAGTACGTCGGCACCGGTCGGCGCAAGTGTTCAATCTTCACCGCAAAGTAGTGTGCCAACTGCCCCCACGCCGAACAGTTCCTTAAATACTGACAGTGCTCCTGTTGCAACGTTCGGACAGTCGTCTTCATCAACAACCCCAGATGTTACATCGCAAACGAGCTCAGTAGCCTCTGCCAGTACGGTGACGCCGGAAGCCACAGCAGCAAGCTCTCCATTAGGCAATGAAGTAGCCCAACCAAGCGTCTCACCAGTGACAGTGTCGAGTGGGGGCAAAAAGAAGTGGCTCATACCCGTTCTTGCTGGTGGTGCTGCACTTATCCTTTTGGCGGGAGGCTATGTGTTTGGCATGTACCTTCCGAACCGACCAGAAGCAATGTTTAGCAAGAGCCTCGAGTATAGTGGCGTGGCAGCCGACAAACTTATTGAATACGCCAATAAAACAGAAAGTTCAAAAGCAGCGACACTTGACGGTACTATGTCTGTCAAGAGTAGCGGCGCAAGTATGGACGCGACCATTAAGGGCGAAAGTGATTCGAGCGGCAATGCTATGCTGACGATGAACTCGAATATTGCGGGTCAAAAAATGACTGCCGACATTACCATAGTAGACACACAGCAGTCCGATAACCCTGACATATATCTGAAGGTAAGTGGCGTCAAGGAACTCTTGACTCAGATGGGTAGCGCACAGCTAGCTGCTCTTGATGGCCAGTGGATCTCTGTCGATCATACGTTGATGGACACGTATCAAAAGCAGATGGAGGAGAGTACTGGCACGAGCTTGAGTGGTACGCCGACGCCTGAACAGCTGCGCGATGCGATGGCTAAGGCGCAACAGGTGAATAAAGAGTACATCTTTACCAGTGACGCCAACAAGTCAGTGGTGACATACCAGAAGTTTGTTGGTAAGGAAACGAAAAATGGTCGCGAAGTTAACCATTATGTGGCGGGCTATGACAAAGCGCATCTCAAGGCATACGTTGAGGCACTCGGCAAGGCGCTCGATGGTAGCAAGTTAAATGAATGGGCAAAACAACAAGCGGGCGGTAAGAATGTGAGCGACTCGCTTCGTATCGATGAGCTGAAAAGTGCTATAGACAAAGAAAAAGGCGGAGAAACTTTCGACCTGTACGTGGACCTAAAGACAAGAGTTGTTCAGAGTGTAGTATTTACCAGCACAGACAATAAACAAAAGCTTTCAATTACCCAGAATTATACAGGGGGAGATGTCTATCCCTTCGAGCTTGGAGTTGAATCAACCGATGCTGATAAGCCCGGCAAGTTTGTTCTTGGCATGAGCGTCAATACAAAATCGGATGAGCTTGGTTTGAAACTCAATGGCGATATGACCGGCACTACTATCGTGGGGGACTTTAAGATTGTTCCAAGTGATAAGACGGTGAAGGTTGTTGTTCCAACAGGGGCGAAGCCTGTTACTGAAATTATGAAGCAGCTTGGGCTTGACCAAAGTGTTTTGGGCGCGCAGACGCTGCTCCCGAGCGCAACTAGCTCAAAGCCGTAGGAATTCGAATCGTAGTGGGCGCGAAAAAACACAATCAGGTTCCGATGATTCAGGTATACAAGCGGCTGTACGGTTTCAAGCTGCCTCAGCAGCTTATAGCGGCACTTCGTATCTACCAAGGTTCAGTAAGGGGCTATTTAGGCTGGTTTCTGCGCACCAGAACCTATCGCATCGGCGGCAAGCTAGTCGAGCGAGACAGGTTGCCTGTGCGTGCGCTACAGTGTAGCATGGCGGGTCAGATTGTAGTGGGCTTATTACTGATTACTGACTGGTTCATAAGAGGCACTGTTGGACACTGGGCATTTGGTACAGCACTTTTGGTAGGCTACCCTGTCATAACGGCATATGGGTTTGCGCTGGTTGTATTATTGAGCAAAGGGTTTTGGTTTGTGCTGCATCCGAAGCAGTTCGGCAAAACAGTTGTTGCGCACATACTCGAGCAGCAAGTCGTTCGTTTACGTGTAAAGCGGCGGTTTACGGTTGTTGCGGTGGCAGGTTCCGTTGGGAAAACGACGACCAAAATGGCCATTGCGCAATTACTTGGACACAACCTGCGGGTGCGCTACCAGGCAGGGAATTACAATGACAGAGTTACGGTACCACTGGTGTTTTTTTGTTTGCCACAGCCGAGCCTCTTAAACCCATTTGCGTGGATGCGTGCTTTTGGCGAAATTGCTGCCAGCTTGCATCATCCCTATCCCTACGATGTGGTCGTGGTAGAACTTGGCACTGATGGTCCCGGGCAAATGGAACGCTTTGCGTATATTCGCCCAGACATTACTGTACTGACGGCAATCACACCAGAGCACATGGTCAACTTTGGTTCTATTGACGCTGTTGCGGCGGAGGAAACGAGTGTTTTTGAGTATAGCCGTCACGTGCTAGTCAACACGGACCTTGTGGAACCAAAATATCTTGTGGGAAAAACGTTCGTTGGATACAGCCAGCGCAAAAAAACAGCACACAGCTACTACGGACAGTCGAGCAAGCTTAGTCTAGGAGGGCAGTTTTTACAGATACACGCTCCGTCCGGGGGCATGGATGCGTATACCAGATTCGTGGGTGAGCAGGGCGCTGCAAGCGTAGTTGCTGCTGCGGCTGTAGCAGACATACTGGGCATGAAGCGCTCAATCATTGCCGAGGCTATCGATCGACTTGAACCGTTCGCAGGACGTATGCAAGTACTCGAAGGCATAAAAGGAAGTAGACTCATAGACGACACGTACAATTCTTCGCCTGTTGCCGCCAAAGCAGCGCTTGACGTCCTGTACGGCTCACGCGCCACGCAGCGGATTGCGGTACTGGGAAGTATGAATGAAATGGGTGGCTATGCGCGCGAAGCACATAAAGAAGTAGGCATGCATTGTAACCCCAAGAAACTCGACTTTGTACTGACGCTCGGTCGTGATGCCGAACGCTGGATTGCGCCGGCTGCGCGAGATGCTGGTTGCGTTGTGCGGAGTTTTTCAAGCCAAGCAGCCTGCGCCGCATTTATTCGCAAGCATCTGAAACAGGGCGCTGTCGTTCTCGTAAAAGGCTCACAAAACGGCGTTTTTGCTGAAGAAGTTGTCAAACAGTTGCTTGCTCATCCGGTCGATGCAAAAAAGCTTGTCCGCCAAAGCTCAGACTGGCTTCGCCGCAAGGTAAAGCAGCAAAAAACTGATACACTATAAGCAGTATGCAGAGTATAGTCGGGGACATTGCTACGCAGTATTTGCGGTTGGGAAAAGGAAAACCAGTGCTTATTCTTCATGGTTGGGGCGATAGTAGTGCTGGTTGGCGTGCATATGCGCAGGCGCTCGCTGCAGACTATGATGTGATTGTGCCCGATTTACCTGGGTTTGGCGGCACGGAAAGTCCAAAAGACGCCTGGGGCGTAACGCAGTACGCTCAGTTCATTCGTGCTTTTCTGCAAAAAATTGGAGTAAAGCCGTATGCCATTATCGGACATTCTAACGGTGGTGCTATTGCGGTGCGTGGAGTAGGACAGGGGCTTTTGCAAGCCGAAAAACTGGTGCTGCTTGCAAGTGCGGGAGTGCGTAGTCCAAAGGCAAATCTATCCTATCGAGTGATTGCAAAGGTGGGCAAGGCAGTAACGAAACCGCTTCCAAAGCGGGTGAGTGCAAAATTGCGTCGTACACTGTACCAGAAAGTCGGCTCAGACCTTTTGGTGGCGGAACACCTACAAGAAACGTTTAAGAAAATTGTGCGTGACGATGTTCGAGCCGATGCGGCCTACATTAGCATACCAACGTTGCTTGTGTATGGATCTGCAGATACTGACACGCCAGTTTCGATTGCTCAAGAGCTTCAGAAGTCTATAGATGGCTCCCGGCTAGAAGTGTTGCCTGGTGCTGGGCACTTTGTACACATCGATGCGGCGCATGAAACAGAGCGGCTCATAAGGGAGCATATTGGTGCGTAAAGTATTCAAGAACATTTGGTCGCTTTATAGTGTTCCTCAGTTTGTGAAAAGTGTTGCCTATATGTTGCAGAATACGGAGTATCAGCCTGGCCCATACCTACGCTGGTTTTGGCGTACTCAGGATTTTTCGCGGGTTTCGTATCGGCGGAGTCTCGACCAGACACGTGCTGCACGGTTGCTGCAGTACGGGTTATTTTTTGGTATCGGGCTATATATCGTCATAGTTGCATTGTGGACGTATGCCAGTTTTGTCCTCCAAAACCCTGGTGGAGTATGTTATGGCACGGCAGCACTTGTAGCGTATCCTGTTGTGTGGGCGCATCTTGTGGCGGCAGTCGTCTGGCTTGGCAATATCACGCTACGGCAATCACGCGAGCAACGCTTTGCCAAAGAGGCAGCGCGTTTCTTCCGCGAACATCCAGGCAAACGAGTTGCAATTGCAGGTAGCTATGGCAAGACGAGCATGAAAGAACTACTTCACACGGTGCTTAGCGAAGGTCTAAAAGTGGCAGCGACTCCTGGAAATATGAATGTAATGAGCTCACACTTTCGGTTTGTACGCAGTCTCCATGGTGATGAAGACATTTTGTTGGTCGAATGCGGTGAAGGCAAGCCAGGCGATGTTGTTCGGTTTAGTAGTGTCATACAGCCAACTCACGCGGTAATAACGGGGTTAGCACCGGCTCACCTCGATCACTATAGAACTATTGCTGCGGCAGGGCAGGACATATTCTCGCTTGCACGCGTTGTGCCGCATGAACAGCTGTATGTAAATGAGGACTCTAGTGCTGCTATTGACTTTTTACAGCCAGACTTTTGCCTGTACAGTCGTACGGCCGTGTTTGGGTGGCGCGTACAGAAAGCGGTCACCGGGTTGGATGGTACGTCGTTTGAACTTGTCAAAGGAAAAAAGCGGCTAAAGCTCAAGAGCCAATTGGTTGGCCTGCACCAGCTTGGTCCATTGGCTTTTGCTGCGACCATCGGACTGCACTTTGGTCTGAGTGAAAAACAGGTTGCGGCTGGTCTTGCGAAGACAGCACCGTACGAGCATCGTATGCAGCCATATACATTGGGTGGGGCATGGATTATTGACGATACCTATAATGGAAATTTGGAGGGGATTCAGGCAGGGACAGAACTGCTGGCCGGGCTAAAGGCAGTGCGCAAAATTTATGTGACGCCAGGCCTGGTTGACCAAGGAAAGGAAACCAATACCATTCATCGCCAGGTCGGCCGGTTGATTGCTGCCGCAAAGCCCGATATTGTTGTGCTCATGCAAAATTCAGCAACCGAACATATACGTGCTGGGCTAGAAGACACGGACTTTGCAGGTGACCTGCTTATACAAGACGACCCGCTCGAGTTCTACACTAACCTCAGCAGTTTTGTAGCTGCGGGGGACGTGGTACTGATGCAAAATGACTGGACCGATAGCTATTTCTGATGTCGGTTTTTGCCTCATCGTTCATGGGTTGGTAGCTCGTCGGCGTATCTTCCGTCTTCATCTTATCTCTTAACTCTTATATCTTAACTCTGTATACTATAGCCATGCAAACAGTCGCAGTTTTCTTCGGTGGGCAATCTGCCGAACACGATGTGTCTATCATTACGGCTCTTACGGCTATCATCAAACCACTTGAACTTACCAAAAAGTATCGTGTTGTGCCAGTCTACATTGCCAAAGACGGCCGGTGGTACGTGCACGAGAAGCTAAAGGAGGTCTCGCTCTACCAGGGTAGTGAACTCACAGACTTCCTGTCCCAGGTGAAACCAACAGGGGTAGTTTTGGGTAATGGGATGAAACTGCTTGTTCCGACTCGTCTGGGCGGGCGCAAAACTATCCATGTCGACATCGCTTTTCCGGCCATGCACGGTACGCACGGCGAAGACGGTGAGCTCATGGGCGTGTTTGAGCTCTGTGGTTTGCCCTATGTCGGCTGCGGCGTAGCGGCTGCGGCTGTTGCTATGGATAAAGTACTTGCCAAACAGCTTGTCTACGCAGAAGGACTACCAGTCACAAAAGGTGTTTGGCTTACCCGTGAAACGGTGCAGCAAGACAACAAAACAGCTCTTAAACAATGCGCAGGACTGCGCTACCCCTTGTTTGTAAAACCGGCGCATCTCGGTTCGAGTATTGGTATTAGCCGCGTTGAAAACGAAGCGGAACTGCAAAATGGTCTTGAGGTTGCCGCGCATTATGACGACAAGCTTATTGTGGAAGAAGCAGTTCATAACCTAGTAGAAGTCACCCTGCCAGTCACGGGAAACGAACGGCCTGAGCCTGCGCTTCTTGAGCAGCCGTTACTACACACCGAAGATTTCTTCGACTTTGAAACGAAATACCTCCACGGTGGCAAAAAGGGCGGCAAGGGTAGCAGAAAAGGCGGCCAAAAAGTGGGTGCAAAAGGCGCGCAAGGCTACAGCCGTATTCCAGCTGATTTACCAAAGCCGCTGTATGATCAGGCGATGAAACTGGGGCTTGATGTCTACCGCGTACTGGGCTGCACGGGTATTGCTCGGGTCGATATGCTGGTCGACACCAGAGCGAAAAAGGTCTATTTCAACGAAATAAATCCGCTTCCAGGCAGCCTCTACGCGCACAACTGGGCAAAAGCTGGTGTGTCCAGAGTTGCTCTGGTGGAAAAACTTATAACCTACGCGCTCAAACGCCACGCCGCACGCACCAAACTCACCACCACCTTCACCACCAACTTCCTCCAACAGTTCTAGCCCAAACTAGCCATATCCGGCTGCGTCAGGGTCCGTCCTTGACGCAAAGGATGCGCAAATGGAGTACCTCTGTTATACTGAATGCCTATGAAACGGTACAATCCTAAAGAAATCGAACCAAAATGGCAAAAGGTGTGGGACGAAGAGCAGGTGTACAAAGCCGACCTGAACTCATCAAAGCCAAAGTACATCGCCATGAGCATGTTCAACTACCCGAGCGGCGCGGGTATACACATTGGCCACGCCATGAACTACACCATTTCCGACGTGATGGCGCGGTTCAAACGGCAGCAGGGCTTTGAAAGTTATCACCCCGTAGGGTGGGATGCGTTTGGTTTGCCGGCCGAAAACTACGCTATCAAAGCGGGCGTCTCGCCGCAGGAATCCATGGCAAAAATCATCCCCAGCTACCACACGCAGTACAAAGCCATGGGCTGGAGCAATGACTGGAGCAAAGAAATCAGTACGCACCTGCCCGAGTACTACAAATGGACGCAGTGGATTTTCACCCAAATGCACAAACACGGGCTGGCCTACCAAGATGCCCGGCAGCAGTGGTGGTGCACCAAGTGCCAGACCGTACTGGCAAACGAACAAGTGATAGACGGTAAATGCTGGCGGCACGACGCGGCGGACGACCCAGAAGTGCAGAAAAAAGAAGTCAAACAGTGGTTTTTCAAAATTACCGAGTATGCCGATGAGCTACTCCAAGCCACGTACGACCTCGACTGGTCAGACGTGGTCAAGACCGCGCAAATAAACTGGATTGGGAAGAGCGAAGGCGCGCATGTGCGTTTTGCTGTCGAGGGCCTTGGGGCGCAGGATGAAAGTGTCGAAGTGTTTACGACTGCGCACGACACGATTTTTGGCGCAACGTTTATGGTGCTCGCCCCCGAACATCCACTAACGCTACATTACGGCCAGCTTGCCGATAATGCTGTTGAGATAGAGGAGTATATCGCATCTGTTAATCGTAAATCAGAACTCGAGCGTCTCGCTGACAAGACAAAATCAGGCGTACCAATAGAAGGACTATATGCGGTAAATCCACTCAACGGAGCAAAAATTCCTATCTGGACGGCAGATTATGTGCTTATGGGCTATGGCACTGGCGCAGTCATGGGTGTACCGGGTGAAGATGAGCGCGATAACGAGTTTGCGAAAAAATACGGTTTGCCTATCATTTTTACCACCCAACAGCAGGAGTTTATCTCCTATGGCGAAGAAATCAAACCAAACCGCAAAAACTACACACTAGCAAATTCTGGCGAGTTCGACGGTATGGACTTCGAGAAAGGTCGTCAGGCTATGCTTGATGCCCTTATTGCGAAAGACGCAGGTGAAGCGGTGACAAACTACAAAATTCGGGACTGGAGCGTGAGCAGACAGCGGTATTGGGGTGCGCCCATACCTATTGTGCACTGTCCGAAAGACGGCGCGGTTTTGGTGCCCGAAGACCAGCTGCCGGTAGTTTTGCCGGAACTGACAGATTTTGCCCCCAGTGGTGATGGCCGCAGTGCGCTCGCGCGGGCGAGCGAATGGCTGAAAACGACGTGTCCTACCTGCGGTGGCCCAGCCGAGCGTGAAACCGACACGCTCGACACGTACATTTGCAGCAGCTGGTACGAACTGCGCTACTTTGATTCTCAGAACGCCGAACAGCCATTTGATTCAGCTATTGCGAATAAATGGATGCCAATAGATTTCTACAACGGCGGCGACCACGCCACGGCTCACCTCATATACGTGCGCTTCGTGGCACGTTTTTTCCATAAACTTGGGCTGCTGGCTGACCCGGAACCGTTCAAAAAGTTCCTCTTTAACGGCAAAGTGACTGCCAGTGACGGCACCATGTTTAGTAAAAGCAAGGGTAACGGCGTTGACCCGTTGGAAATCATCGCCCAGGGCTACGGTGCAGATGCGCTGCGCACCTACCTGATGTTTGCTGCGCCGCTTGACCTTTGGATTCGTTGGGATCCGCAAGGCGTGCCCGGCACCTATCGTTTCCTGAACCGTATGTATAACCTTGTTCAAGAGTTTGTAGAGACGGAAGACGGAAGACGGAAGACGGAAGAAGAGTCTCTCCAGCCTCCAGCCTCCAGTCTCCAGTCTGAGCAAAACCTGGCGGTTTTGCGGGCAATTCACCCCGCCATTCAGAAAGTCACGGCCGACCTAGAAGGCCAGCGTTACAACACGGCCATTGCTGCCATGATGGAAGTCACAAACACGCTCTACGCGTTGAAAGCAAAAGATGGTTTTGCGGATCGCACTAGCTGGCAATTTGCGCTCGAAAGCCTTGTCGCCCTCGTTGCGCCATTTGCGCCGCATACGGCAGACGAACTCTGGCACGACCTTGGCTGCACCACAAGCGTGCAGCACGACAGCTGGCCCGTGCTAGACGAACAGTATCTCGTAGCAGACACGGTCACACTGGCAGTGCAAATAAACGGCAAAGTTCGCGCTGAAGTAACCGTTCCGACAAATGCGACGGAAGCCGACGCCGTTGCAGAGGCCAAACGAAGTGAAAAAGCCTTAGGCTACCTACAGGGCCACGACATCATAAAGACCATCTATGTTCCCAAAAAACTCATCAGCTTCGTCGTAAAATGAATGTCATTATAATAGCTAGGCAGCCCGTAATAGATGAATCTGTTGAGCGATGTTGGCGCGCATATCCTCCGCGCATGTTCCGCAAAAACTTGTATTTGCTGGCACGATTTTAGGGCGCGTATCAACTATAGTTACTACATCAGTCCATATTTGATCGTGCCCTCTCTCTGCTTCAGTAGTCATGGATCCAAGCTTTGCTTGCATTACGCATCCGCTGGATTCACAGTGACCCGTGCTACTTAATTCTTCGCGTACAAAACCGAGCGCGTGAGCAGACTCATGGGCGGTAGCTATCTTTGTTGTTGTCTCAGGCGTCGCAATTTGCAGAGCAGATTGAGTTTGTGGCAGGCGTGGGTTAAGGAACACAACTCCGTCACCGAAATAACTTCCTGCTAGGTTACCTCTCAGGGAGAAATCCCCAAGCAGTATGTGGAGCCTACCTCGGCCAAGACGTTCTACCGGTAGAGAATCTGGATTTATCTCACGTCTATCGAGTTGACTACAGCCGCCTATATTTGTTACGCATAACTCAATACCAGTTGCCGATGCAATCATTTCTAGGCCTGCGTGTATGCTTGGCCGTAGCTGCGTCGTGCTTCCCTCTCCTGTATAGATACTGACGGGCAAAACCATATGTTTGTTATAATAACATATATAATGCATATTAGTCAAATATTTGTACTTGAGGTGGTTGATAAAATGCGCTATAATACGGGGAAATATTAGATTAAAACTTCCACAAAGGGAGGTAGTACATTATGGGTAAACCAAAGAAACGAACTAGTCCACGCGCCACTGGCGCACGCCGCAGTCACCTTGTGCTCAAGCTGGCACGCGCGGTAAACAAGAAATCACCAGTCAAAGCCTATACCACGCGCCGCGAAAGCGGTAAAAAGCTTGCTGCTACCAAGTAATCTGTAGAAGGGGGTAACACATGGCTTCCAACCGCCACCTTGGTCGAATTGTAGCACTGCAAACGCTCTACGAAATGGATTTTCGCCGCGAAGCGGGCGATGATAGTTTTGACCTTGGGCTCGTATTGAAGCGCAACATAGGCCGATACGAATCTACAGTAGATGACGTTTTCTTCATAGAAGAGCTTGTTAAAGGCGTTGCAAAGCACGAAAAAGCCCTCGACGATGAACTGCGTCCGCTTGCACCTGAATGGCCGCTGGAACAGATTGCGCGCATGGACCGAGTTGTTCTGCGTATGGGTCTGTACGAGCTGCACCATGAGCCAGATGTCCCACCGAAGGTGGTTATAAACGAAGCTGTAGAGCTGGCAAAAGCCTTTGGCGGCGACAATTCCAGCAAGTTTATTAACGGTGTGCTCGGCACTGCGCTCAAGAACAAAGAGGGCAATGGGGTGAAAGCCACAGAGGAAAAAGCCTCATCCGAAGTGAAACCAGTCAAAAAAGTATCTGCCAAAAAGGTGGCCGCCAAAAAACCTACCAAATCTAGCACAAAGAAGGCGGCATAAGGTCGTGGGTGAAGCAAAACGCAAACGCCTCGCGGCTATGCAGAACATAAAGAAGCCTATAGAAGGCATTCGCAATTTTGTGACACGCCGGCCCGCCATACAGGAGGTGGTTCATGAAACGACCTCGGGCGGGGTGGTGTATCGTCATAATGAAAAGAACGGAGCAGTTGAAATCTTGCTCATAAAAGACGCTAAAAACCGGTGGACCATACCAAAGGGCCACGTCGAAGAAGGCGAGGAACCAAAGGCAACGGCCGAGCGTGAAATTCGCGAAGAAACTGGTTTACAAGAAATGCATGTCCAGCAGTGGTTAGGCAAAGTGAACTTTCGCTATCGCCGAAATCACACACTGGTTCTCATGACCATGCACATTTACCTCGTGGAGGGCAAAGGCAACACAAACCGCCTGCACCCAGAAGATTGGCTCAGTGACATACAGTGGCTGCCCGCTGCCAAAGCAGTTGACGCCATTGCCTACGAAGATATCGGTAAGCTCATGCTGGCTGGCATGAAGAAAGTAAGAGAAAGGAATAAATAGTAGACTGAAGACAGCAGACGGTAGGTTCAAAACTACGGTCTACATTCTACGGACTACTGTCTACCAACTGCTATGGACACAACACCATACCAAGAGTTTGCAAAACAGTTTTTAGGCGGGG
>CAYLWF010000019.1:0-3330 GCA_964387505.1 uncultured Candidatus Saccharibacteria bacterium | reverse complement strand
CAGGGCCAATCATGTCATTTTTCGCGCTGGAGATGTAGCTGGCAATGGTGCGCGGCGGGAACGATTTTTCATCTATCTGCAGTTCTTTGCAAATGCGCTTAACGGTACTGAGCCGGTCAGTTTCGTCGAAGATAACATACGAGTGCGGTATGCCCACATGCTCACCATCCATCCGCAGCAAGCGCACGCATATAGAGTGAAAGGTGCCCATCCACGGCATAAAGCGCCGGTCGTCGGCGCTCTGGCCGAGCAGGTCTGCCACGCGCGAGCGCATTTCTTTCGCAGCTTTGTTCGTAAAGGTCACTGCAAGGATGCTATATGGTGTCGCCTGACGGGTTGCGATGAGGTAGGCGATGCGATGTGTGAGCGTCTTCGTTTTGCCGCTCCCCGCCCCAGCTTGAATAAGTAGCGGCCCCTCGGTAGTCACCACCGCCCGCCGCTGCTCCTCATTTAACCCTCTCAGTAGCTCGTCTTCCACCCATCTATTCTACCAGATGGTCACTCCCCAAAAATCTGAATTTTTCCCCTCTGTTACAGGCTGTTACAGGCCAGGCCTGATTACCCTGATTACCCTGATTACCCCTGCTGATTCTGATGGTTCCTGATATGGGTTATCGAACAGTGTATGTAGTGGTTTTTGAACTTGTTGAATTGCCCTGTGCACATACAGGAGCAATTTCCCTACTTATATCATTTGCGGCAACAAATTCGCAGTAGGGCAATCCAAAACCGTCAAAGTTATTTGTCGGAGAGATTGATCTCCACCCTTTTTCATCGAGAACAATGTACATACTGGCTGTCGGTCCGCCGCACCCATACGCAAGGAGAATTTGCTTTCTATCAGATGTATATGCGACGACATTTTCATATGGAGGATCCTCGACAGGGCATTTTGAGTCTAGCGCTTTATGCGTAAGGTAGGTCCGTAAGTTATCTGTATATTCATTGGAAATTTTCACCGCTTTATTGTCAACAATATTATATTCAAGCATCTGAAGGCTAACGCTAGGCGCGCGTTTTTTTACTTGGACCGCTGGTTGATGGGTAACCTTCCATAGAAAAACGACTAAGACCATGCATAGCAGCGCCAAAGCTATCACTGCACTCCTTAAAAAGACGACTGGTTTTTGACTATTCTTTCTAGCAGTCTTTGACATGTAGAATGGCTCCTTACTTAGGTTTATGAGCAGTTTTTATTCGATTGTATGGTTATGCATTCGATGAGACATGCTCAGGTCTCGTTGGTGATGAACTACTACTGTTGGGCTACGCCGTCGATGAGACTAGCTTTCGACGCACCCATAGGCCTGCGAGCAGACCCAGTCGTGGTAGCCGGTTCTGGACCCCGTGTAGTAGGTCTTGTGCCAGCTACTGGGAGTCCCTCCGCAACCGATGTGAAGGGAGTACGACTTGCCATTGTCGATCTCGTAGTAGCTGTAGTAGTTGCCGCCGTAACCGTTGTTCCAGCGACTCGCCCATCCGGATGTGCCGTTCGTGACCTGCACCCACACGCCGACGATGTTCGTCTCGCTGTTGTAGCTGCAGTTCACGCTTCCAGCTCCGGATGCGCTTGCTGGTGTGGTCATAGCCACCTGTCCGGCCAAGCTGGCCACGCCGAGAGCAATGCCTGCCCCCATAGACGTGAGCCTTCGTTTCAGTGACATGAAGCCACCTCTCTCGTCGAACGATATCTACCCAGTTGGATAGACACTTATGATTATTATTCCTCCAAGCAATTTATGCAAGTTGTAAAATCATTCAAACATATAAAACGGCGTACTATTTGCATTTGGCTCCAATAATCCCAAATGGCCAATTAGGGTTTGAGCAGAGGTAGGATTAGGCTAGAAAGGAATACTAGTTTTTCAGGAAGTTGGTGTGGGGGAGGTTGAGGGTGAGGAGGCCCATGTCGAGGAGAAGATCCATAACGATAAGGACAGCGAGTAGCGTGAGGATGACGAGCGTCACGAGCATGCGACGGCGGCGCTTTACCTGACCAATTGGGACAAAGTACGTACCCGCCTGAATATGTCGTTCTATGGCCATCTCCTGAGCGGATTTCGGGTCTTCGTCCTTGTCAGTCGATTCAGGCTCTTGCTCTTCGGTTTTCACCTCGGATTCGTCTTCATCAGATGAGGGTCTCACTTCGTGAAGCGGCTCTATTTTCATTTTTTCATGTTTGGAAACTGGCTCTTTTTCTGGTGAGGGCGCCTCTGAAGCATCATCCCCTGCTTCTACCGCGGACTCCGCCGGTTGCTGGGCTTTACTTGCAGACGCTGGTTCGGGCTCGTTTGCTTTCTCAGCCGGCTTGCTCACGACAGGTGCAATATCTTCTGCGGCATGACTGATTTTTGGCACGCCACTTGGTGTTAGGGCTGGCTCGCCAGAAGGTTTTTCCGCACTTGCGTCTGTGGCGCCCTCAGCGCTCAGCATGGGGTCAGTGGTCAGAACCGGACGGTTGGTGATAACAACTGGCCTACCAGACGGAGTCGGCGGAGTGTCGCCTGGATGAACAGCGTCTATGATTTTGGCTGGTTTCTTTGGCGTAGGCACGTTTACTTCTTTTCGGTCTGCACCTGATGTGCAGTTTTTACAATCTCACTGAACTGATGGTAGTTGAGGCTGGCTGCACCGACGAGTACGCCGTCGCACTCGGGAAGCTCTAGGTAGCTCCGAACATCGTGTTCATTGACACTGCCACCGTACAGTATGCGCATATGCTTGGCAGCGCGCTCACCGTAAAGCTCGCCCACTTGCATACGCATGTAACGAATCATATCTGCCGCCTCGTGGGGTTTACATATGATGCCGTCCGCAGTACTGATAGCCCAAACCGGCTCATAGGTAAGCACTACGTTTTCAATGTCTTTACTGGTAAGATTCATGAGCGCCGTGGTCAGCTGGTCATGCACGACCTGCTTGGCTTCGCCAGCATCACGTTCTTGCTTCGTTTCGCCGATACAAATGATGGGTGAAATGTCATTGCGTATGGCTGCCTGCACCTTATCGCGGACAACATCAAGCGTGTCGCCCGCATTTAGGCGGCGCCAAGAGTGACCAACGATTGCATAATGCACCAAATCTCCAAGCATAGCAAAACTCACTTCGCCAGTACATGGACCCTCGTCTTTATAGAACGCATCTTGTGCGGCCAAGCGAAAACGCCGGCGATCGATTTCAACACTGAGCGGCTGAAGCGCGAGCATGCTCGGAGCCAACACTACTTCGACATCCCGGTGCGAGGCAATCCGTTCGCCTAGACGGTGTACAAGTAGGCTTGCCTGATGCACGCTGAGGTGCATTTTCCAGTTGCCGACGATGAGAAGTTTT
>CAYLWF010000018.1:0-4699 GCA_964387505.1 uncultured Candidatus Saccharibacteria bacterium | reverse complement strand
TACCAACTCACCGCGCTTCACGAGTTCATGGTAAATAGGTGCTTGTTTAATGATATCCGGCTTGGTGGCTATGAGGACAATGTGAACAAGCTTCTTGTCTGACGAGCCGACTTTTTCTTTTGCTTCTGGGGTAAAATAGTCCAATCTACTACTCCTATAAATATTTTTCCAGCCCGCGCTGCTTGATTTCTTCTATAACGGTCTTGATATCTTGGCTGTGGTCTTTATGCATAACTAGCAGAGAATCGTCAGTGTCGACGACAATGATGTCTTCTAGCCCAATTGTTGCGACTAGTTTTGTGGGGCTTTCTGCTCGCACCATACAGCCGTGGCTGTCGATGTCTATGTGATGGGGTGCGTCTGCCACCAGGCGACTCGTGTCGCCGTTTGCATCGGCGAGGAGGTCGTGCAGGGCTGCCCAGTTGCCAATATCATCCCAGTGAAACTCGGCCGGAAAAAGGACAAGCGGGAACTTACGGGCGTTGATAACCTCGATCTCATGTACCATCTTAGGGGCTGCTTCAAATGCCAATGTGTCATCATCATCGAGGTATCTGCGAATACTCTCAACGCTCTTTGGGCTCGCTTCGGCGTAAGCCTTCAAGAGTGTTTTAGCAGAGAAGCAGTAGTAGGCGACGTTCCAAAAGAAATCACTGCTCTGTGCGTAGCGTTTTGCGACTGGATAGCTGGGCTTTTCAACGAACTTCTCGACGGAATACACCTGGGGCTGGGGCTCAATGAGCGCGTCAACTTTGATGTACCCAAGTCCGGTATCGGCTCGAGTTGGCTTAACCCCAACTAAACCAATACGATCAGAGTGTTTTGCAATGTACTCGTGAGCTTGTCGTAGCACGGTCTGAAAGGCATCACTTTCGGCAATGGCATGGTCGGACGCCATGGAAAAAATGATGGCGTTTGGATCTCGACGATAAATAACTTCAGCAAAGAGGGCAAATGCAAGAGCTGGACCCTTGGCGCTTGGTTCTACAACAAAATTTTCTTCAGGGACTTCGGGCAGGAGTTTTTTTATTTTTTCAACGTAGTTTACAGTGGTCGAAACGAGAATATGATCTGGATTATATACGCCGCGCAAACGATCGTACGTATCTTCAAGCAGAGAGTGCTGGCTGACTAGGCTCTGCATCTGTTTTGGCAGTTCCTGACGGCTTACGGGCCAAAGTCGTGTGCCCGATCCGCCGGCAACAATAACAGCGTAATTATGATCTTTCCCCATCAGAGTCTCCTTATTTTTTGAGGCACAGAATGTAGCTTCACTATAGCCGACAGTGCAGTGTTCGACAAGCTGCGCTGCAAAATGCGTTACTCGCGACTGATTCTTTCAGAAGATCGATTACCTCTGTTATACTGAAAGCCATGAAGTACGAGCTGGAGCAGATGATTCTTGCTGTCGTCAGAGATATATATGGCGTAGATACAGAGGTAGAACTCACGCGGCCGGAGCCGAAGTTTGGCGACTATGCGACAAATGTCGCGCTACAGCTGGCCAAGCAGGTTGGCAAAAACCCCCGCGAAATCGGCGAAGCCCTAGCCATACATGTGAGAGAGCGGAGCTCTCACATCGCTGAGGTGGCAGTGGCTGGACCTGGCTTTCTGAATATCACACTGACTGACGAAGCCTTGCTAGGAGTAACAAAACCAGACCAAGCCAAGCCACTAACTGGTAAAAAAGTACTGGTAGAATATTCTGACCCAAACCCGTTCAAACCGCTACATGCCGGACACCTATATACGACACTCGTCGGTGATACTATTGCTCGTTTAGTCGAACGGGCAGGTGCCGAAACGATTCGCCTCAATTTTGGTGGTGACGTTGGACTACATGTCGGTAAAACAATGTGGGCGATTGTACGTACGCTGGGCGGGGAATATCCAGAAAAGCTTCGTGAGATTGAACCTCACGACCGTGCTGTTTGGCTAGGCAATCGGTATGTTGAAGGCAACCAGGCCTACGATTCAGACGAAACAGCGAAACGGGACATTGTAGACGTAAACAAGCGCATATACGCTGTACACGAAGAAAAAGATTATGATTCAGCTTTTGCGAAAATCTACTGGGAATGTCGTGAATGGAGCTATGAATATTTCCGTGAGCTATATAGGCGACTGGAAGTAGCTCCCTTTGATCGGTTCATTCCCGAGAGCGAAGTAACACCGCTAGGTGTTCAAGAAGTTCAACTTGGTCTTGAACGTGGTGTGTACACCGAGAGCGATGGCGCCGTCGTATATCGCGGAGATGAGACGAAAGGGCTTCATACTCGTGTGTTTATTAATTCTGAGGGCATCCCAACGTATGAAACGAAAGACGTTGGTCTTAGTCTGACAAAGTGGAACGACTATGCATTTGATGAGTCAATCATTATTACCGACTTTAGTCAGGCGCAGTACATGCAGGTGGTGCTAGCGGCTATTAGCGCTCTCGCGCCAAAGCCAGCCGCGAGAACAGTACACCTTACCCACGGCAGGGTGAAGCTTGCAGGGGGTATAAAGATTAGCTCACGAAAGGGAAACGGTCCCAGCGCGCTTGACATCTTGCAGGGCGCTCGTGATGCTGCGGAAGCATCTGGGGTAAATGCAACAGAGGAAACTATCCTTGCTGCGGTGAAATACGCTTTTACACGGGTGCGTGTCGGCGGGGATATCGTCTATGATCCTACAGAGTCAGTTGCACTGGAGGGCAATAGCGGCCCCTATCTGCAGTATGCCCACGCCCGTGCCCGAAGCATTCTCAGCAAAGCTGAGAAGCAGACGGAAGACGGAAGACGGAGGACGGAAGAGCTACAGTCTGATGAACGTCTTCTCGTTCGCAAGCTCACCGAATACCCAGAGGTGATTGCAAAAGCCACCACCGAACTCATGCCACACCATATCTGTACGTACCTCTACGAATTGGCTCAAGAATTCAACCGCTTTTATGAAAAAAACCGCGTCATCGGTGACGACCGTGAGCCCCTCCGCCTCCACCTTGTCGAAATCTACGCCGAAACTTTGAAAAGTGGTCTGGAACACCTAGGTATCCACGCACCAGAAAGGATGTAACATGCTTATTCAGTTCCCAGAATTTATAAAGGGTCGCATGAGAAGATCGCTAGGTATAGCGATACGCGAGTCAAATATTCCCAATGCAACATTTGTTATATGGGTGCTTATACCGCGGTATAGTCTGAGCGGCAACTATTGTGATGTGCGAGTTTTGATTGATGGCGCACACGAATGGGCGGCAGTTACGGGCCAGTTACAAGATGAAACGTACGGGACTGCGCGGCTAGGAATAGGGGACAAAAAGTGGAGCGATGCCGTAGAAGAAGATCTTGTGAGTGAGTTTCATAGAGCGAAAGATGGATACAACGAGAGAAAAGGCCGCATTTTCGCCGCTTTCAAAGATGAAATATTGGCTCATCGACAATCTGCACTCGAGATGAAACAGACGGTTTTGGCGAATACGCCATCCCCCGGGGTGCTCGAAAAAGATGTATTTGAAACCGTGAAAGGGTATTTTGGCCTGAAGCCAGCGCAAGATGTTGAGCAGCCTTTCGGTGTAATCATGTAAAGGACTCCGGTGTATCCTCAGCCCGACCAGCAATTAACCTACCAGACAGATGACGCGGTGTGTTTCTTCACCCACGCGTATGATCCGCTCAGCAATTGGTCGGCTCATGCGGTAGAACTGTGGGGTCAGACCTTTCCGACGGTTGAGCACGCGTTTCAGTGGCGGAAGTTTGCAGACATAGAGCCGGATATTGCCAGCGCCATTGTGCGGGCACCGAGTCCGTGGGCGGCCACACAGGTCAATCGTACGATGGGCGAAGGGAAGCTGCCGCATGGCTGGCACCAGAAGCGAACTGAGGTCATGGAAGAACTGTTGCGCGCGAAAGCGTTGCAGCATGAGGACGTTCGGTCTTGCCTGGTAAAAACAGGCGGGCGAAAAATCATTGAAAACCACCCAGCTGACAATTTCTGGGGCTGTGGCCCAAATGGTGACGGACAGAACATGATGGGTGTACTATGGATGAAGATACGAGAGGAGCTCAAGTGAAAGAAAAAAAACCGGTTATAGCCACAATCTTGGACGAGCCAGACGAAATAGTGCGTCGCCAAGTCGGTGGGTTTGTACATTTTATGCGTGAAAAGGCCGTGGTAGGGCTGGCGGTTGGGTTCATCGTGGGTCAACAGGCGCAGGGGCTGATAAAGCAGCTGGTAGACAGTTTTTTGACACCGTTTATCAATGCGATAGTGGGCAACAATCTCCAGGAACGTAAGTTTGCGCTTATACCGGGTAGTCCCGAAACAACGATTAGTTGGGGTAAGTTCGTCTATGTGGCAATCAACTTCATGCTGGTGCTACTGGCGATTTATGCCATCATAAAGTTTTTTAAACTCGATAAGCTCGATTTGCCAAAAGAAGTGAAGCCAAAGAAGAAAAAATGACATCCCAGGTGAACCAGGACCTTTCTGATGAGCAAAAACGAGTGCTTTTTGAAAAGGGGACGGAAGTGCCAGGGACGGGCGAGCTGTTGCATGAATCGCGCCGTGGCATGTATAAACCCGTTGCCATATAACCCCATCTAGCTCAAAATGTTCCTGTAGCACATAAAACCAAAACAGGAATCAGACCATGACAGTACACACAAAGCCCAATTTCGGTACAATCTTTCGCATCCATGACGATCGACAAGCGAAA
>CAYLWF010000017.1:0-13556 GCA_964387505.1 uncultured Candidatus Saccharibacteria bacterium | reverse complement strand
GTCAGCAGCAGATACGACGAGGATAGCACCGTCAACCTGAGCAGCACCGGTAATCATGTTCTTGACATAGTCGGCGTGGCCTGGCATGTCGACGTGTGCGTAGTGGCGCTTTTCGCTTTCGTACTCTTGGTGAGAGGTGGCGATGGTGATACCACGAGCCTTTTCTTCTGGTGCGTTGTCAATTTGGTCGTATGCAACCGGCTTGTTCACGTCGCTTGGCAGTTTTTTCGCCAACACCATCGTGATAGCAGCGGTTAGAGTTGTTTTACCGTGGTCGACGTGGCCCATAGTACCAACGTTGACGTGCGGCTTGCTTCGGTCAAATGTTCCTGCCATGTAGGTAGAACTCCTTGATTATGTTAATTACTAGGTGTTCACGCGGTCCATATTGCTGCAACATACTACAGCAACGCCCTCACGCGAGATACGGTGTAATTGTACCGTAGATGGCTCATTAAAAGCAATACGTTCAGAAAAAATTATTCGTACTTGAGTTTAAGATCAAGTTTGTCGGCAATCTGGAATATCCACTTTTCCATGCGAGCTTGCTGATGGTCACGCGCCACATTATCTGCCAGAATGTCTTCAATTCGTTTCATATGGCTATCTAGCACGCTATAGATGTGGTCAAACTTCTTGTCGATTTCGTCAAAACGCTGGTCGTGTTCAAGCTGTTTTTGCTCCACACGGAAAAGTCGTGCGTCCATGGCATCAAAACGTGCGTCCATGGCATCAAAACGAGATGCAAACATTTGCGCCAAATCCGCAATAGATTCCGATACATCATCAAGATCAGTCGGCTTTTTACTCATATACGTTAAGTATACTCCTATTTGCTGTTTTTGGCGATGATGGCGTCGGCGACATTGTTTGGTACGTCTGCGTAGTGCGCGAGCTCCATGGAGCTGCTGGCGCGGCCCTGGCTCATGCTGCGCAGGTTTGTGGTGTAGCCGAACATCTCACCCAGGGGAACGAACGCGGTTATTTCCTTGATGCCAGATGAAAGATCTTCCATAGATTCTATGCGGCCGCGCTTGCTGTTGAGGTCGCCAATGACGTCGCCCATGAACTCTTCTGGCGTAACTACGACAACCTTCATGACTGGTTCGAGCAGGACTGGGCCAGCCTTTTTGAAGCCGTCCTGGAAGCCCATGGAACCGGCAATACTGAAGGCCATTTCGCTGGAGTCAACTTCGTGGTAACTACCGTCGTACAGTTCAACTTTTACGTCTACGACTGGGTAGCCCGCAATGACGCCGTTGCTCATAGCCTCTTCTATACCCTTACGAACAGCTGGGATGTACTCTGAAGGCACCACGCCACCCTTGATGGAGTTGATGAATTCAAAGCCGGCGCCTTGTTCGTTTTGGCTGAGGCGAAGCCAGACATCACCGTACTGACCGCGGCCGCCGGACTGACGAACAAACTTGCCTTGCGCTTCCACGGCGTCTTTGCGAATGGTTTCACGGTAGGCAACCTGCGGCTGACCGATGTTGGCCTCCACGTTAAACTCGCGCTTCATGCGGTCGACCAGGATTTCCAGGTGCAACTCGCCCATGCCAGAGATGATGGTCTGGCCGGTTTCGTCGTCTACCTTCACGCGGAAGGTTGGGTCTTCTTCTGCCAGGCGCTGGAGCGCGAGGCTCATTTTCTCTTGGTCGGCCTTTGTCTTTGGCTCAATGGCGATAGATACAGGCGGCTCTGGGAAGGTAATGTTTTCGAGCTGAATCGGGTGAGCTGGGTCGCACAGTGTGTTACCAGTAGTCGTACCTTTCAGGCCAACGATGGCGGCAATGTCACCAGCCACCACTTCGGTGACGTCTTCACGCTTGTCTGCTTGCATACGGACTATACGACCAACGCGCTCTTTTTCGCCGGTAGAGCTGTTCAACACATATGAACCGGCCTGGAGTGTACCAGAGTACACGCGGAAGTAGGCAAGTTTACCCACAAATGGGTCGGTCGTGATTTTGAAGGCCAGACCAGCCAGCGGTTCGCTCGCGTCGTGCTTGCGCTCAATTTCGTCGCCCGTTTTAGGATGAACACCCCAGGCATTGCTGCGGTCGTCTGGTGCTGGCAGGTAGTCGTTGACCATGTCGAGCACTTTTTCCACGATAACGCCGCGGCCGTCACCACCAGTAACAGCGTAGAATTTGCCGCCGAGTACAGCGGTGCGGATGGCTTGCTTGATTTCCTCGACACTCAGGCCCTCTTCGCCAACTTCAAAGTATTTTTCGAGCATGGCTTCGTCTTCGGCCACGGCGTTTTCGATGAGCAGGCTGCGGTATTTTTTCACCTGGTCCATCATGTCGGCCGGGATGTCGCCTTCAGTCAGTTCGTGATCATGGAACTCTTTGTAGGTGTACGCCTTCATGGTGACGAGGTCAACAACACCGTTGATACTTTGTTCGAAACCAATCGGCAGGTGTACTGGGAAGGCACGCTTGCTCAGGCGGTGATGAATGCTTTCGAGGCTCTTGTAGAAGTCGCCGCCCGTTTGGTTGATTTTGTTGATGAAACATATGCGCGGTACGCCGTATTTGTCGGCCTGGCGCCACACTGTTTCGGACTGGCTTTCCACGCCCATTTTGCCGTCGAACACCACACACGCACCGTCGAGCACACGAAGCGAACGTTCCACTTCGGCTGTGAAGTCGATGTGACCGGGCGTGTCGATAATGTTGATTTGCTTGCCCTTCCAGAAGCACGTCACCGCAGCAGACACAATGGTAATACCGCGTTCGCGCTCCTGTGCCATCCAGTCAGTCGTCGTTTCACCTTCGTGAACGGCACCAATTTTGTGCTTGAGCCCCGTTCTATACAATATTCCTTCCGTAGTAGTGGTCTTACCGGCATCAATATGCGCGATAATCCCCATATTACGAATGTCTTTCATCAAAACTTTTTTATCAGCCATATCCCTACCTTTACTGTCTTAGTTATCACTCATGTCTAACATTGCAAAGAGGTTATTATTAAAATCATCTAACTCCTTCTGTTTGGCATCTATTTCGTCTGAAAGCACTGTCCTTAAAACTATAGAAAAGCCAGCAATCATTCGTGGAGAATCTTTACCGCTGAACGTACTCATCTCAGACAGACAAGTTTCCCACGCTCCTCCGAGTAAATCGGGCAGCTCTATCGCGTCATCATCTTGATCAATATCCGCAGCCGAGGTGAGTGCATCACTAAGTGCGGTCAAGTTAAAATCCTTGCCTAGGGCTTGACGAACAACCGCAGACCCGACCGTTACACCGAGCATGAAGTCTGTTGTATCCGGATCTACCGCATTTGGGTCAAAGCCTTCCATTGAAGGAACGCGACCGGCTGCAGTTACTGCAAGAGCACCTATCGAATAACTGTTCCTTAGCCAATTAACATGATTGCCGATTCCATCAACTTCAATTCTGCTCACCGCAGACGTTACCTGTTCGACTGTTAGTTGCGATGGTCTTCCTGGCATGTCTTAGACTTAGCCTCGCGCGAAATGGGCGAAGGCCCGGTTAGCTTCGGCCATGCGGTGCGTGTCTTCACGTTTCTTCACCGCTGAACCTTGGTTGTTGTAGGCATCCATAAGTTCTGCAGCAATACGGTCGGCCATACTCATACCTTTGCGAGCGCGAGCAGCCTGCACAAACCACATCGTAGTGAGGTGGTTCTGGCGCTGACCTTTCACTTCAAAAGGAATCTGGTAGTTGGCACCACCGACACGGCGAGAACGCGTTTCGAGGTTTGGGCGGATGTTACCAAAGGCTTGCTCGAACACATCAAGCGGATTGTCTACCTTCAGTTTTTTGGCAGCTGTTTCCATGCCAGTGTATACAAGGCGTTCAGCGACTTGCTTTTTACCATCGCGCATCACGCGGTTTATGAGCCGCTGCACGGCAACGCTGTTATACATACGGTCGGCCGGAATGTCCCGGACAAGTGAGGCAGTTACTTTCCTAGGCATTTGCGGCCTCCTCTACGGCAGAGTAAGCTAAGACTCTTGCAACTTCATCCCCAAGGGTAGCCCCAGGTCTCATCTCACGTCTACGATCATCAAGTGTTTTCAGTGGGCATTCCTGAGCACCTGCAAATGATATGCAATACCTAGCGCAAAGCGCCTCTTTAACATGAGCATCAATTCCAAAGGTCTCAGGAGAAGGACATTGCTTGGTAGTAATCATGTTCATTATTTGCTCTCCTTCTTCGCGCCGTATTTGCTACGGCCTTGTTTGCGGTTTTGGACGCCTTGAAGGTCAAGTGTACCTCGCACAATGTGGTAGCGTACACCCGGAAGGTCCTTTACGCGACCGCCGCGAATCATCACGACAGCGTGTTCCTGCAAGTTGTGACCTTCACCACCAATGTAGGCCCACACTTCATAACCGTTACCAAGGCGCACGCGAGCGACCTTGCGCAGGGCTGAGTTTGGTTTCTTTGGTGTTTTGGTGGTGACCTTTACGCACACACCGCGCTTGAACGGCGCAGCTTTTTCGTAACTCTTAGTTTTAAGGTTGTTTGTAACGCGCATGAGCGCTGGTGACTTGGTCTTCGTCGTCACCTTGGTGCGTGGTTTGCGCACCAGTTGGTTGATAGTAGGCAAAGCTATGCCCCTTTCCGAGACGCGAGGGTCTCACTTATATTCGTGAAGAGAAATCCGCCTCAGGCAAACGTACGATATGCCCGAAAAAGAAACATCTCCTCTGCCGCCAAACATGTCCAAAAGCCGAACACGGGCTCGAATTTGATATAACGATGCAAGTATAACAGATTACCTATCAGCACACAACCCTTCTGGACTAATGTGCTACACTGGTAGGTGACTATGGAGAAACAGAAGAAAACACTGGCCGTGGTGGGTTTGGGATATGTCGGTTTACCACTTGCTGTTGAAGCCGCACTCAAAGGTTACTCGGTGACGGGCATTGATGTCCACAAACCGCTCCTAAAAATTATTGACGAGAGAAAATCACCGTACGCAAATGATGCACGTTTTGCAAAAACCATTGCAAAAGTTACCCGAAAACAACTCGTCACCACCACTGATTACGCTGCCCTCAGTCATGTCGACATCGTTATTGTATGTGTTCCGACGCCGACAGAGCATAACATTCCGGATCTTAGTCTTGTTGAGGCCGCAATGAAAAGTGTAGCAAAGCAGCTCCATAAGGGTCAGCTTATCATCCTAGAAAGTACCGTTAATCCGGGCGTAACACGCGACATCGTTCTGCCAATCCTTGAAAAAACCTCTGGCCTTGTTGTAGGCAACGACTTTAATCTCGCGCACTGCCCTGAGCGAATTGACCCAGGTAACCCAAAGCTGCACGTTGGCAACCTCAACCGTGTCGTTGGCGGCGTCACACCGGAGTGCACAAAAAAGGCTGTCGCGTTTTATAAAAGTATTATCGACGCAAAAATTATTCCACTCGGCTCAACCGAAGAAGCAGAGTTTGTAAAATCATGGGAAAACACCCAACGCAATGTGATGATAGCTATGGCAAACAGTGCCGCCATTATATGCGACGCAGTTGGAATGGACATACACCGCGTCCAAGAAGGCTTGCAGTCTAAGGTCGACCAATTCGGCCTGAAGTTGGCCGTTCCTGGGATTGGACCAGGCGGGCACTGTATACCCGAAGACATTCATTATGTCATAAAACGTGCCCGAGAAAGCGGCATAGATACGCGCTTCCTGGATGATGCTGCTGAGCTCAATGACCGTATGCCCAAATATGCTGTGCGCCGCTTGAGCGGGCTGGTGAAAAAACATGGTGAAAACTTGCGAGATTTGCGCGTCGCCCTTCTGGGTCTTGCCTACAAACCAGACATTAGTGATACTCGGAAATCTGCAGCCATTGAGGCTGGATACGTACTACAGCGCTACGCTGGTTCCATCACCGCCTACGATCCATATGTAAGTAATCCAGAAAGCGTAAAGCCCTTTGATATGTCGGTTTCGCTGGAAAGCGCCCTTCGCAGTAGCGATGCGATATTTATTGCCACCGCTCACAGTGAGTTCAAGAAATTGCTCTCGCCGGCCTTGCTCAAAAAACACCACATACGCTACGTCCTTGACGGTCGGAATATTCTCGACAAAATCGCAGTCGAAAAAGCTGGTATATTTTATCGCGGCATCGGCCGATAGGATTTGTATTTTAGTATTGACTTAATTAAGTTGTTTATTTATTATAGTGATATGGACATATTTTATGCACTTTCTGCACCCATACGACGGCAAATAGTTGAACTCCTCGCTGAGGGGAATAAACTAGCGGCATCAGTCATCGCTGAAAACTTTAATGTCAGCCCGTCCGCTATTTCCCAACACCTGAAAGTACTTTTGGAAGCTGATATATTGCAAATGCACAAAGCTGCTCAGCAACGTCTCTACGAACTCAACCCCGATGCGCTGAAGGAGCTTGAGACGTGGGTCGAGCAAATGAGCAAACCGTTTGACGTACTTGGCAGTTTCGTAACTACCGAGGGTAAAGAAAAGACAACGTAAAGGAGTTTTTATGACTGTAGCAACCCCAATCTATCAGGGGCCAGTTCAACGCGGCCCAGAGACAGCGAGTACACCCAATGTCGGTGCTCCACCGCAGCCAGAAGAATTTTGCGGCATACCTGTAGATGCCCTACAGAGACTTGGTCGGGCCACAATCGATACGTGCGTTCTTCCCTACCGATATACTTCTGTTGTCACTGGTTTACGTAAAATCCTGCCGCACGCAGAGCTTGTTGAAACAATTGCAAGCTCGGGAACAACAGCAGACGCCATAGGCAAGCATCTACCCGCTATAAAGGAAGCTGTGTCGACATTTGTACCCGAGCTTAAAACTGTCGAGAAGGTTGCAAAACATGTGCCACCGCTCCAAAGAATGATCGACAGACGTGTTACCAATGCCGTCTTACACAGAGGTCCTGAGATATTCGCAAAAGGTCATGAACAACTCGCAAAAGCACAGAAACACGTCGATTTCCTGGCGTCTTTCGAAAACCCGCGAGAACAGTTTACAAACGAGGTGAATAGTATTGCCACGAGAGTCGGTGCAGCAGCACTAAGCGCTCGAGAAGAACGTATTCGGACAAATCTTGAACCAGAGTATGAGACACCAAATGGGCTTTTGGGTGTCGTCGTGCGAGTAGTACGCGGTATAAAGAAGTTCTTTGGACAGATGTTTGGGTTTGGCAAGCGTGAAACGCAGCCGTCTGACGTCACCGCCTACGATGCAGGTAGGGGCATTTCTCGCGTCATAGAAGAGCTTTCTCAGCCAGGTGAGTCTAGCACCCAAAGATTGCCAATATTCACACGCTATGTCGTGCCACAACTCGGAAAAATCGCTCAGTTTAGCCCTGATAAGCTCGCCCTAGCCGCACCGGAATTACTTGACCTCCTCTACTCACTTATGCCAGATGACGAAACCGGCCAAAAGATTCGACAAAGCGTTGCGCGCAACCCCCACGAACTCCGTTTCCTAACTTCACTGAAACAACAGTATGGTCGCTACGATCTAGACAAAATCAAACGAGCAAGTCAAACGCTCTTTCCTGCCATAAGAGACGTACTTCCGACGACAAACACTCAGGTACATGAGACCTATACACAGCTACAAAGGCTTTTTCGTAGTAGTCCTGCAGTGCAATCTGGAGATACCATTTCAGCACCAGGAATACGTACCAAAAGGCAAGCTTGGCGAACTGTGTTTAGGCGGTTGCTTAGTCCAAACGACCATTTACCCCAACGAGGTCAGCAGAAAGAACATGAAAAACTCACATTCCACGATGCTATCAAACGGTTACGCCCAGACAAAGAACTTCACCAACCTTGGCGTGTTGCTGTGCGACGTTTGTTAGAACACGATAACGCCGAATAGTTGGATGGTTGCAAAAACTACCTCGTAAATTGTACCGCCAAAAAGCAGAGTTACTACCGAAATGGACTCTGCTTTTTTCTGATGACTTTGATTCTATCTACCCTTCGGCGCGGAAGATTTGGTCGTTGCGATAGTCTTCGAGAGGCTCGTCACCTTCGTCGAGCGCATTGCTCGCACCAAAACCGGTACCAACTGGAATCTTGCGACCCAAGATAACGTTCCCCTTGAGGCCAAAGAGTTTGTCGACGCGACCTGATGTGGCAGCACCAATCAGAACACGTGTCGTGTCTTGGAAGCTGGCTGCGCTCAGGAACGAATCGGTTGAAAGCGACGCTTTTGTAATACCCAGAAGAAGCTGGTTTACCTTTGCAGGTTGCTTGCCTTCAGCAACGAGCGCGTCATTTGCTTCTGCGACCGCAAGCTTGCTGACCACATCACCTGTTACGAATTCGCTATCGCCGGCATCTTCTATCTGCACACGGCTGAACATCTGGCGCACAATGATTTCAAGGTGCTTGTCAGAGATGTTCTGACCCTGTCCGGCAAAAATACCGAGGATTTCGTTCATGATGTAGCGCTGAGTCGGTTCAACACCTTGCAGGCGCATCAGGTCGTGCAGGTTTATGGAACCATTTGTCAAACGCTGACCTGCTACAACTACGTCGCCGTCTTGAACAAGCAACTGCTTAAAGCCAGGGATTTCGTAACGCACCACGCTCTTGCTAGTTGGCGTAATGATGACCGCCTTGTCGGTGAGTTCGGCCTTGCCTGCCATGGGCGAAATGAGCGGTTCAGCGCCCTCTTCTTGACTGGCGAGGACGTCGCCGATTGCAACATCACTACCACTTGCAATCTTTGGAGTGCGGCCATCGAGCGTTAGTTCAAGTTTCTCACGATCGTTTGCCGTGACTTGTACAATGTAGTGGTCGCCTTCTTCCCATGCGTTCGCCACGCCATTGATGTCGGCAAGATATGCCTGGCCCTTTGGTGAACGAGCTTCAAAAAGCTCTTCCACGCGGGAAAGGCCCTGGGCTGTATCGTCTGCAACAACCGCACCAGAACGGTGCTTGGAGTCGAGCGATAGCTGTGTGCCAGGCTCACCAATGGACTGGGCAGCAATGACACCGATTGGGTTATGGCTGGTGACCAAATTGCCTGTTGCCGGGTCTATACCATAGCTCTTCTGCGGCACACCATGTACTGACGTAGCGCTCAAAGCACTACGAATTTTGATGCCGTCAAGATTCTCGTCGGCATCAATCGCCTCAGCAGTCTCTTTTGTAAAGAGTTCTCCGGCTTTTATGTGACCTTTGACGTCTTCGGCAGCATAACGGCCTTCGAGCCGTGAAGCGTATGAAACGCCAATGGTAGCGGCGTCTGCACGAAGGAGCGCAAATCCTGGGTCAGCAGCGTCATCACTGTCATCATCGATAGTAAAGACATCCTGCGACACGTCGACAAGACGGCGTGTCAAGTAACCTGCGTCAGCAGTCTTGAGGGCGATGTCGATGACGGCCTTACGGGTACCGCGCGTACCGGTAAAGTACTCAAGCGGTGTCAGACCTTGCATATAGCCAGCTTTCACTGGAAGCTCAATAACATTGCCAGCAGCGTCCTGGAACACGCCAAGCATACCAACGGACATCTTCATCTGTGAGATGTTACCACGAGCGCCAGAAGTAATCGCAATGGCCATAGACCCATCCTGACCCTTCATTTGTTCTGACAGCATGTTTTGAACGCGTGTATCTATCTTGGTCCAGTTTTCAACCGTGAGACGATGTCGTTCTTCGTCTGTAATGAAGCCTTGTTCGTACTGATCTGATATGCCAGCACTTTTCGCTTCACCCTCTTTCATGACATCTGCCAGACCCAAAATTGGCTCAAAGTCGCCCATACCCATCGAAAGACCCGACATGGTCGCATAGCGGAAACCAAGGTCCTTCAGGTTGTCAGCAATTTCCGCCGTCTTTTCCTGACCGTACTGCGCGTACACCGCGGCCATTACCTTCTGGAGACGTTTCTTGGTCATCGCTTCGTCCTGATAGGCAAAGTCTTCGGGGAAAATTTCGTTGAAGTACAGACGGCCAAGCGTCGTTTCACGAAGTTCATCGCGGAAAAGCACCACAATTGGACTTTGCAAGGAAATCACTCCAGCATCAAATGCCATAGAAGCTTCGTTGAGACTAGCGTACACCTTCCGTTTTGCGTCCGTCGCGATGGGGCGTTCGTAGGTTAGGTAGTAGCAGCCCAAAACAATGTCTTGTTCGATGTGTAAAATGGGTGAACCGTCTGCCGGTTTCAGGAGGTTACGGTTCGCACTCATGATATCGCGCGCCTCAGCCTGAGCAGCATCCGACAGCGGTAAGTGAACAGCCATCTGGTCGCCGTCAAAGTCAGCGTTAAAGCCTTTACAAACAAGTGGGTGTAGCTGGACAGCACGACCCTCAATAAGTACTGGCTGAAAAGCCTGAATACTCAAACGGTGTAGCGACGGTGCGCGGTTGAGCAGAACGTATTTGCCAGTAATGACCTCGTCGAGTGCGTCCCACACCTCTGTCTCACCGGTTTCGATCATTCGAGTGGCACTTCGGATGTTGTGCGCTTGTTCGCGAGCAATCAGTTCACCGATGACGAACGGTTTAAAGAGTTCGAGTGCCATCATCTTCGGTAAGCCGCACTGGTTTATCTTGAGTTCTGGGCCAGCCACAATCACAGAACGGCCGGAGTAGTCAACACGCTTACCAAGAAGGTTTTGGCGGAATCGACCCTGTTTACCTTTGAGCATATCGCTGAGGCTCTTGAGACGACGGCGCTGACCAGTTGCGGCCACTGCGCGGCCACTGCGGGCGTTGTTATTGTCGATGAGCGCATCGACTGCTTCCTGAAGCATACGCTGCTCGTTGCGACGAATGACTTCGGGAGCGTTCAGCTCAATGAGCTTCTTCAGGCGGTTGTTGCGGTTGATGACGCGGCGATACAAGTCGTTAAGATCACTGGTCGCAAACCGACCACCAGTCAGTTGCACCATAGGTCGAAGATCTGGAGGGATGACCGGTAGCACTGAAATACACATACTCCCGGGCTTAATGCCCGCCCGTCCCATACTCTCAAGCAGGCGCAAGCGCTTCATGAGCTTCTTCTTGCGTTGCCCCTTGGCTTCTTCAGCTTCAGTGGTCAAGCTGGCGATGAGCTCATGTAGATCAATCTCATCAAGTAGGTCTTGCAATGCAGCCCCGCCCATACCCACCGAAATCATTTCACGCAAATCGCGTGGTAGATTGCGGTAATCAGTCTCATTCATGAGGCCAAGCTTAACCAAACTATCCAGCTGCCCACGGAGTAGTTCCCAGTCCTTGTCAAGTTGTTCAAGCTCTTTGGTCTGAGCCTCAGCCAGCGCCTTGACATCAGCACCTTCTGCCTCAGCTTCTTTTTCGTAGCGAAGCTTGATAGCCTGCTGTGCAGCCTGCCATTCAGCCTCCTTGTCGGCACGGTACTGGTCGCGGCGAGCTTCGTCGACTTTTTTCACGATGTAGGCCGCAAAGTAGGCAACGCGCTCCAGGCCCTTCACGGTCATACCGAGCAAAAGCCCAACTGCACTTGGTGTGCCGCGCAGGAACCAAATGTGCGCGACAGGCACAGCCAACTGGATGTGGCCCATACGTTCGCGGCGAACAATGCTGCGCGTAACCAGCTCGCCGTTTTTGTCGACGGCTGCTTCGCGCGAACGAACACCCTTGTATTTCGCATCATGCGGGTTAATGTCTTTGACTGGTCCGAAAATTCGTTCGCAAAAGAGGCCATCGCGCTCTGGTTTTTGCGTTCGGTAGTTAATGGTTTCTGGTTTCAAGACTTCGCCGTAGCTCCAGTCCAAAATGTCATTGGCGCTTGCGACCGCAAGACGCACTGCGTCAAAATCAGCAATATTCGTGCCGTATGAATAGCGTCTCATATTAGGCCTCCTCCCCTTCATCATCTGTCATATCGTCTGTTGTAGCGGAAACTATTGCAGTATCGTCAAAATCAGACACAATTGGTTCTCCGTTACTATCCTCAAACTCAAAACCATCGCCTACAACTTCTTCTTCTGTGACATCCACATCTGAAATCAATGAAGTAGGTGCTTCAACCTTAGCGGGGTGCGTCGCTTCTTCATGGATGTTTGTTGCTAAAACTGCCTCGGCATCAATCACCTGATCAGAGGCAACGAGGTCAACCTTCAGACCCAAACCTTGCAGCTCTTTGACAAGCACGTTAAAGCTTTCGGGTACCTTTGGCCCAACAATTTCAGTCTTTTTGATGATAGCTTCGTAGGCCTTGCTACGTCCGTAGACATCATCTGACTTAATAGTAAGCATTTCCTGAAGCGTGTTGGCTGCGCCATACGCTTCAAGCGCCCACACCTCCATTTCTCCAAATCGCTGGCCACCATTCTGCGCCTTACCACCGAGCGGCTGCTGTGTCACCATGGTGTATGGTCCAGTTGAACGAGCATGGATCTTGTCTGCAACCATGTGGTTGAGCTAAATCATGTACATACTACCGACTGTGGTCCGCTCTTTGTATGCGCCACCGGTGCGGCCATCATACAGCTGCTGCTTACCATCTTCTGGGAAGCCTGTTTCTTTGAGCATGCTCTGAATCTTTTCGGCCGGCACACCATTGAAGCTTGGGCTTGCGACCTTCATACCAAGCGCACGAGCCGCCATACCAAGGTGAGTCTCGAACAACTGACCGATGTTCATACGACTCGGCACACCGAGCGGGTTGAGCACAATGTCAACTGGAGTGCCATCTTCCATGAATGGCATGTCTTCAACAGGCAGAATGCGAGCAATCACACCCTTGTTACCGTGCCGTCCGCCGAGCTTATCGCCGACGCTGATTTTGCGCATTTGTGCGACAAAAACCTGAATTTGCATCAGTACACCAGCTTTCAGCTCATGACCGTTTTCACGGCTAAAGACCTTCACGCCCACGACCTTACCGTGTTTGCCGTTGCTCATGCGCTGCGACGTATCGCGAACTTCTTTAGCCTTTTCACCAAAAATAGCGCGAAGCAGTCGCTCCTCAGAGCTCAGTTCTTGCTCACCCTTTGGCGTAATTTTTCCAATAAGGATATCGCCCGGGTGAACTTCTGCGCCGATACGCACAATGCCGTCGTCATCAAGATGACGGAGTGCATCTTCCGAAACATTTGGAATATCGCGAGTGACAATTTCTGGCCCAAGCTTCGTTTCACGCACTTCGATCATGTAGTCCACAATGTGTACAGAAGTCAGGGTGTCATCTTCTACCAGTTTGCGGCTAATGATGATAGCGTCTTCGAATTTATAGCCAGCCCATGGCATGAACGCCACCAGCAAGTCTTTCCCAAGAGCCAGTTCACCGCCCTGAATGCTCATGCCTTCAATAAGCGCATCACCAGCCTTGACCTTATCGCCAGTCGAAACAACGACGTGCTGGTTGATGCTCGTGCCTTCGTTACTGCGCACAAAATGCTGCGCGTCGTACGTGACATTGCCGTCTTTGTACTTGACCACAACCTGGTCTGCGTTTGCTTTCACGACCTCGCCTGCACCTTCAGCGACAACGAGCTGACCGGTGTTGGCGGCCGCAGCGGCTTCGAGCCCAGTTCCCACAATCGGACTCTCAGGCGCAATCAGCGGCACTGCCTGACGCTGCTGGTTACTACCC
>CAYLWF010000016.1:0-98331 GCA_964387505.1 uncultured Candidatus Saccharibacteria bacterium | reverse complement strand
CTGCGCCGCGATACACGATCCCCCACTCGTTAACCACAGGACACGTTTATCAGCCTGTAACTCGCTAGAAATGTAGTCAAAGACAGCACTTTCCGCTTCCTCAACCGAATCTATCATAAATTTCATAATGTATCTGGCAGGAGAGACAGGACTCGAACCTGCGACCCTCGGTTTTGGAGACCGATGCTCTACCAACTGAGCTACTCTCCTAAAATAGCTCTTCTATTATACAGCTCAAGATGTCTATCTTAAAATACAAAAACAGGCCCCTCTAGGACCTGCTTTTCATTTCGTGCGCGCCCACCCTGCGGCGGGTGAAGCGTCATGTGAGAGACGACCGCTTAGCGTATGAAGACTTGTGGTATACGCTACCGGCACAAACATGTGTTTTAAAGTGTTTGTTTCAAGCGCCGCTATGCAAGCGCACGAACTACTCTAAGCGTAAGCTTCTAGCCCGAAGATATCAATCCCTTTTCTGCGCTGTTCGTGGTAGAACATACAATGTTACCGTCAGCGCAAGAAAGACGGCAAAGCCGCACATAATGCTCGGTATGCCGTGAATAAGCTCTGGGTTGATGGTTGTAGCAACGCTAATAGGGATGATAAGCATGAGGTAGGCGGCGGTAAAACCGTATAAAGCCTGCTTTTTCTGCTTTTCTTTCGTCTGTCTTCCAAACCAAAAAGCTGCCACTGTCACAAGCGCTTCGAGGCCGTAGTAGTACAGCGTGTACCAGGAAGTGGCCGTGTTGTTCGTTCTGAAAATGACGTAATTGCCGCCGCAGGTGCTAGCGTTCAAACCTTGTGTTGAAAGAAGAAAATATGCCATGAAAATGACCATTGCTGCATATGAACTGCGTACAGGCCACGGAGCTTTCTTGCCAGCAATGTGCGTTAGTACATGTATGCCGAGTGCGGGCAAGGCTGTAATGGCAACATATCCCAGTCGCGCCCACGTTAGTCCAGAAAGACCAAAAATCCCTTCGCAAATGTTGTACTCAGCAAGTTGGAAAAATGCCAGGCACACCATCATGGCGGCCACGAGCTTCACTAGCATGGTATGTTTGTAGCGCCACAACGTCCAGGCGGCCAAGCCCATTTCTATAAAAAACGTCGTGATCATTACCGGCGGCGAAAAACAGTAAAATGTTGTACTTTTCTTTCTCATGCAGTTCCTTTCAATATGTTCCTAAGCTCTTCAAGTGGGCGGATGGTGGCGTAGACAGCGTCGTATTCTTCTTTGGTCAGTTCGGCGCGAGTGCGGCCACCGTAACCGTCTGGGCAAAACACTTTATCCCACCCGTAGGCAAATCCGCCGTCGCCGCGTGGGTGGGCGGCAATTTCACCGCGGATTTCCCCATGTAAAACGGTCATTGTTTTACCGTCGTACAACCCAAAATACGCCTGGGCCGTCGCGCGGCGAGACGGCAAACCATCTGCCATACGACAGAGATTTTCCAATCCATTTTCTGCGACCACAAACAGC
This sequence comes from uncultured Candidatus Saccharibacteria bacterium, assembly GCA_964387505.1. Lineage (GTDB taxonomy): Bacteria > Patescibacteriota > Saccharimonadia > Saccharimonadales > UBA4665 > JAGXIT01. Next base: position 96,848 of record CAYLWF010000016.1, on the reverse strand, counting down.
TTTATCATCGGTCCGGGCAGCCCATTCAGAGTATCAAGCCACATACTGACATCGTCGACAAGCACTGGCTGATGAACCAGCTCATACGCTTGCTTTGCTTTATGTGTTATGACTTCTGCGGGGTCGAGCGATTGAATCTCATCAAGACTAAGCGCCACATGCTCCAGCTCAAAACCAAGTAGATCCGCTAAGTGTTTGACTTTATCGTAATTACCAGTAATAAATACGGGTGCTTGCATACTCATAGTATACTGTACGCATGGGATTAGAATTTACCAATATTCCTGACAGAAGCGGACCAGCGGTCTATATCATTGGCGATGGTTCAAGCATGTCCGAGGCGAGACTAAGACAGTTCGGAGAAGAGGTTGATGCGCTGACGCCCGACGAAACGCAAGTCGTGTATCTCGACCCGCGCAGTGGTGATGGGCTCAAAATCAAAGAATTTTATTCGCTTCAAGCGCTGCCTTGCGTCTTAATCGTCATGGACGATGACACGATTTATCATTCTTGGGAAGTGCAAATTCCCACAGCCGACCAAGTGTCTTACACGCTGAGCCAAGTTACCGGCTCTATGCATTAAGTAGTGCAACAAAGGTTGTTTCGTCGATGATGTTCGTGCCGTAGGTTTGGGCTTTTTTGAGTTTGCTGGCGCCCACTTTGCCGCCAGCGACGAGGTAGGTTGTGTCTTTGCCAACGCTCGTTTGAAAGGTGCCGCCCAGCGCGCGAATGCGTTCGGCTGCTTGGTCTCGGCCCATCGTTTCAAGCGTGCCGGTTACGACAAACTTCTGGCCAGCCAGTGTGCCGCTTTTCACTTCGTAGTGTGGTTCTACCCCTGATACTTTGAACTTGGTGAGCAACGCGAGGTTGTCTTCGTCGGCAAACCAAGCGGCAATGGACTCGGCTGCTACGATACCCACACCGTCAATGGTTTGGAGCTCCTCCAGTGTTGCTTCTGCAAGCTTCTCGAGCGAGCCAAAGTGGCTCACGAGGTCAATTGCGGTCTGCGTGCCAACATGCCGTATACCCAGACCGTAGAGGAAGCGCTCAAGCGGCGGCGTCCGCTTTGCAGCAATGGCGTCAACGAGCTTCTGTGCTGAAACATCTGCAAACCGGTCAAGCTGGAGCAGCTGCTCTTTGGTAAGCGTATATATATCTGCAAGGTCTTTGACATAGCCCGCATCTACCAGCGCGACGACGTTCTTTTCGCCCAAGGTGTCGATATCGAGCGCGCCTTTTGAGGCAAAATGCTCCAGCGCGCGTTTAAGAATCAGGTCAGATGAAGCACCCTTTACCCGATAGACAACCTCGCCGGCGGGGCGTTCAAATTTTAGTTCTGGATATTGCCTCGCGAGTTCTGCTTCATAATCGAGCGGTATCGAATCTTTTGGTCGCAGTTCCGTCAGGACACGTTCAACCTGCGGGATGATGTCACCCGCTTTGAAAATAATCACGGTGTCGCCGCGGCGTACATCGAGCCGGGCAATTTCATCGGCATTGTGCAGGGAAGCGTGCTTAACCGTTGAGCCCGCAACCTGCACTGGGGCAAAAACCGCCACTGGAGTTGCGGCGCCGGTACGTCCAATAGAAATAACGATATCTTTCACGACTGTTACCGCTTCTTCGGCCGCAAATTTGTACGCAACTGCTGCTCGCGGCGTTTTACCGACAACGCCGAGGGCAGCGAACTTTGCCCGATCGTTAAGTTTGATGACAGCGCCGTCGGTGTTGAAATTCAGTCCAGAACGAATAGTGTCAAGGTGTTCAACATACTTCATAACTTCATTGAGCCCGCTCACCACGCGTGTCTGCCGGCTAGTGGTGATGCCCAGGTCAGTCAATATCTGGTAGCCGTAGGCGATGGTTGGGGTGTCTTCCGGGTTGTCTCGTAAGATGTCATAGCCCACAAAATGCAGCGGCCGCTCAGACACAAGCTGCGGATTGAGCTGGCGAATTGTGCCAGCTGCGAGGTTGCGCGGGTTTTTAAAAAGAGGTTCTCCGGCCGCCTCTCGAGCGTTATTGAGCCTAGCAAACGCGTCTTTGTACATGACGATTTCACCGCGGATTTCAGTGCGCCCGCGCAGGAAGTGGGCAAAACGCTGGTTGGCGCGAAGCCGCAGCGGGACATTGGCGATGGTGCGGACATTCATCGTCACGTCCTCACCAACGCGACTATCACCTCGTGTGACTGCCTGAACAAGTAGCCCGTCTTCGTACACAAGTGCGCAGGCCAGCCCGTCCATTTTTATGTCGCACAAAAACTCGTCAGAAATGTCTGGCTCGGCTCGATGCATTCGTTCAATCCACGCCGCCACTTCCTCACGGTTGAAAACATCGCTCAGGCTAATCATGGGAACACGGTGTGTCACCTTCATAAACTTATCGAGCGCAACACCAGCCACTCGTTGCGTAGGGCTATCTGGTGTAACGAGTTCCGGATATTGCTCTTCCAGCTGAGACAGTTCGTGTTTGAGACTATCGGCCGCCGCTTCACTCATGGTCGATTCGTCCAACACGTGGTAGTGGTAGCGGTAGTCATTGATAAGTTCGCGGAGTTGTGAAATGCGTGCTTCTACTTCTGCCTTATTTTTCACGGAGTAACTCCCGATAGAGAGAATAGAGGTAGCTATGAGTAACACTGAACCACAGGACTGTTATCACAAAAAACACCCACACGACAATACCTGTTAGAAAGACCAGAAATGGCAGTACGAGGACAGTTGTCACGACAAGCATTACCAAAGGGAGCAAGAGGAGTTTACGCCAAATAATGAGTCGTCGGCCATGCACGAGCCGTTTTGCAGCACGTACCGCTTGTATGGGCAACATGTCCGACAGTGTGACGATATACAGGGCAAAAACAGTAGCTGTTATCATGCGCAATGACCAAAATGCCAGCAACAGAAACCCGACCAATGAAAGCACTTTTTCCCAACCTGTTACGGTAATCCCGTTGCTTGTCAAAGTGCCGTACAAATACGAACCTATGGTCAAGGGCAATAACTGAATCCCGAGTATAAGGAGAACGGCCATAAACGGTATGAGTGGATACATGCCGAGGTAGAACGCACGTTTTGTCGAAACAGGTTTTTTTGCCTGCGCCTGACGGAAGACCCATATAAGCGCGAGGCTGCATACAATGAGTAGTATGGTTTGGTAGATGCCGCCGTTTGGTGTGTTTGTCTCACCGGCACCACCGAAGAGTAGTGTTAGTTGAAGGGCAATGCTTTGTATCTTGCCAAATGAACCAGTCAGAAGGCTGTCTAGTAGCGTCCGCAATGTAGTAAAATCTTGCGTGACCGAAAAGCCGCGAACAAGGAGTACGACTCCAAGCCCATATACCAAGGTAATGCCAGCCACGGCCTTTTTGGACACAACGAGTCGCTCTAAACTTGCTTTTAGAATAATCCGAGCCTTTGGTAATGGCAGGAAGTTAGAACTCAACGACCGTTTTCGCCACGTCTTCGGACGCATAAGGCGCCGCTTTTGGTCCTTTAAAACCCGCGGTGCTTTTTTACTCGCTTTTGTACTGCCAGCAACCTTGCTACGTTTTGTCATGTACCGCACTCCCTGCCAGGCTGTAGTTTAAAACTTTACTTCGACTGGTTTTTGGACGGCAGCGGTTTCAGCTTCATCAAGTTCAAAGAATTCGCGATTCTCTCTAAAGCCAAGAGAACTTGCAAAAATATTTGTTGGAAATACGGTTCGTTTTGTGTTGAAGTCGCGTACCGCACCATTGTAAAAACGACGGGAAGCCTGAATTTTGTCTTCCGTGTCAGTCAGGTCGGACTGAAGTTGCTGGAAGTTGTTTGATGCTTTCAGATCTGGATAGGCTTCGGCAACAGCAAAAAGGCTTTTAAGTGCTGCCTGGAAATCACCCTCGGCCTTAGCGGCTGCCGCTGGTCCGTTGTCAGCCGCGCTGATAGTATTTGCGCGGGCTTCAGTAATTTTTTCGAACACACTGCTTTCATGCTGTGCGTAACCTTTGACCGTGTTTACGAGGTTTGGGATAAGGTCAGCTCGTCGTTTTAACTGAACTGTTATGTCACTCCACGCCTCATCGACCCGAACTTTTGAACGGACGAGGCCATTGTAAAGACCTGCCAAGATAACACCTAGTAGTACGATAACTCCCAACAATACCAAAATCCCCATACACCCTCCTTGTCTTTGCTATTACGAGTATAACGTATATGTAGCTTGCAGGACAATGGTAGTGCTATCATGGCACAGTATGAGACTTGTCACGGCCACACCGCAGCAGGTGCACCGTCCGAAACCATCAAAAAAATTATGGCGCAAGCTAGCACTAGCTGGATTTGTGCTACTCATACTCTTTCAGCTACTGCGACCCTTGCCGTATGCAACCGTCACCTTGCAGCTACCACCGCTACCTACCGGCAAGTCGGTAGATCTAAACTGGCCAGCAGGCGGCGGCGCGGCTGTAGCAGCAGAAAACTATGATCTCTTGGCCGCTAGTGGCGTCACTTCACCAATGGCCACCGCGAGCATCGCAAAAGTTGTAACCGCACTGTGCGTATTAGAAAAATATCCGCTCAAACTTGGACAAGCTGGCCCACTTATTACCATAAAGCCTATTGATGTTGCATTTTACCAAGAGCAGGCCAACCAAAATGGCTCACGTTTACCAGTGCAAGAGGGTGGGCAATTGAGCGAATATCAGGCGCTTCAGGCGCTCCTTATTCCTTCTGCTAACAATATCGCTGATACTCTTGCAGTATGGGCTTTTGGGAGCAGAGAAAGGTATCGCACCTATGCAAACGCATTTGTAGCTAGACATGGTTTAACGCAAACTAGCATTGGCACCGATGCAAGCGGCTTTGACCCTTCCACGGCAAGTACTGCAGCAGATTTGGCACGTCTCGGGCTGTTGGCACGGAAGCAGCCAGTTATCATGGAAATAGCTGGGCAGAAAAGTGTTAGTTTTCCTTCAGCCGGAGAGTACACAAACTATAACCGTTCTCTTGGAATCAATGGCATAAATGGCCTGAAAACTGGAAACAATGACCAGAACCCTGGCGGCCTCCTATTTACTGCAGACATTCCTGTAGGAGAGCAGACCATACATGTAAGCGGTACGGTTATTGGTGCGGCAAGTCTTTCGGATGCACTTGCCGCCTCCGAATCACTTGCCGGGAGTGTTGGTAAGAACTTTGAGTTTATACGTTACACTTCCGCTGGACAACGTATTGGTACGGTACGCACGGCATGGGGTAAAACCGCTCCTGTTACAACGCTGCGTGCTATGGAGTTAACTCGGTGGGTTGGGCACGAGATAACAGAAACTCACACCTTGCACGTAGTACCTGTGTCACGAACTGGAGAAGTGGGTGCGCTTGTTGTAAAAGCCGGCCAAGTACAGTCCTCTACTAGTGTCGTTATGTCCAAAACGCCAGACATGCCAAGTGTATGGTGGCGATTGACTCGTATACGATAGGCCAACCCTCTGTGCATGCAAATAAGTTACCCTTTTTAAGGGTCGTACCGTATACTGCTTGTCATGAAAACACATTTTCGTTCAGATTTTTTTAGCGGGAATCGCCAAAGCTTACGCGAGCGCATCAAACGCGATGCCCTTGTCGTCGTAGCAGCAAATGGTGTTCTTCAACGGTCGGCCGACACGACATTCCCCTTTGCGCAGGAACGCAACTTTTGGTATCTCACCGGAATAGACACACCAGATGTTGTGCTCATCATGAATGGAAGTGACGAGTTTCTTATTTTGCCGCCAGCAAATGCCACGCGAGACGTATTTGATGGGAGGATTGACACTAATCAACTCATACAGCAATCTGGCATTTCAGAAGTTTTGCCACATGCCGTTGGCTGGAAGAAACTGAAAGCGGTGGTTCAGAAGCAACCTGACGTATACACCATACGTACGGGTCCACTCTACGAGCGAAATCATGGCATGTATCTCAATCCAGCCCGCCAGCGGCTACAAGAACAACTGCGGCGGATCTCTCGTGAAGTCGACCTGAAGGATGTTCGTGCGGAGATTACCCGGTTGCGTTCAATAAAACAGCAGCCAGAAATTGAAGCAATTCGTGAAGCAGTTCATATAACAACTGAGTCAGTTGACACTGTTCGCAAGGCGGCTTTTTTGAAAGCATGTGTGTATGAATATGAGCTTGAAGCTATGCTGTCAGCTGAGTTTCGTCGGCTCGGGGCTAGTGGTCACGCCTACACTCCTATTGTTGCAAATGGTGCGAATGCCACGGTGCTTCATTACGTCGCGAATAACGCTCAACTTTATGATGATAGGTTAACTGTAGTTGACGTTGGCGCAGAGTACAGCCACTATGCCGCAGACATTACTCGCACACTTTGTGCAACCAAATTAACCAAGCGACAGCAAAATATTGTTACGGCCGTCCGAGAAGTTCAGCAGTATGCACTGTCGTTACTCAAGCCAGGTTGCCTACTGCGGGACTATGAAAAACAAGTCGCAGGCCGCATGGGGAAAGCGCTGCAAAGTCTCGGACTGGTTGCCAGGGCAGATGACACGGCAGCAGTGCGCCGCTACTATCCTCACGCAACTTCTCACTTTCTAGGACTCGATGTGCATGATGTTGGAGCATACGAACAGCCGCTCGCAGAAGGTATGGTCCTTACCTGTGAGCCAGGCATATACATACCAGAGGAGGGCATTGGCGTACGGCTTGAAGACGATATTCTTATCACAAGTGATGGCCATGAAAACCTCAGCGCCAATTGTTCATACGAACCATACGTTTTATAATGGTTGTGCTATGACCGTCGCCAAAAAACAGAGCTTTCTTGCTACCTACACGCTCCGGTGGTTTGTTTGTACCCTAGGCTTATGGGTAGCTGCTGGTCTGCTAGATGGTGCTGTTGATTATCAGAACAGGGTGCGAGTTGTTGTCACTGCAGGCGCCATACTGGCACTGATTAATGCAGTCATAAAACCGTTGATGGTAGTTTTAAGCATACCGGCAATTTTACTCACGCTTGGACTATTTATGCTTGTTATTAATGGAGCGACGGTCTTTATTGCGAGCAAGTTGTATTCACCACTCCATATTGAAAGCTTCCCTATAGCAGTATTGACCGGCATAATTATCGGGCTCGTTAACTATTTGGTAACGGCCATACTTGAAGCCCGTCGAAGCTAACGTGCGATCCCCATAGTAAGAGCTAGCTTTCAAGGACTGAGCAGTATATACTACATAGCACATGAGTATTTACAACTATATCGCAATAGGTTCGATGTTATTTATGACACTTCTGATACTTGTTCAGACTCGCGGTGCTTCGCTTGGTGCTGGGATTGGAAGCACTGGCGAAGTAAACACGGAACGCCGCGGCACCGACAAGACCATATACCAACTAACCATCATATCGGCGCTTATTTTTGTACTGGCACTTTTGGCCGGCGTTATCATCGCGTAGCACCATAACCTGGGTGGATACATATTCGACATGGTACTTGACAAGTCAACTCGATTACGCATAAGAAGGACTTTTCGACGTCGTCAAAAGCTTGTCCAGACTGCAACGACAAATGCGGGCAATACATTCGAGGATAATTTTTTTGGCAGACTTGAAAGGCTATTTGACGTTCAACGTTTTATTATTGGTTGGGTGTTTCTGCTCGTTACTGCTACTGTTTTAACGGTATTACAAACGATTGGACTCGGACAATATTATCTTCGACTAGGACCTGTTGCTGGAGGTATATTTCAAGAAGGCATGGTGGGCGTCTACAGTAACGCAAACCCAATCTATGCAACTGGCCCTGTGGACACCAATATTTCGCGTCTTGTATTCGCTGGACTTTTCAAGTTTGACAACAAAAATAGGCTCATCGGTGATCTTGCAACAAAGTATGATGTGGACGAGTCTGGAAGAACATATACCGTACACCTTAACCCAAAAGCAACCTGGCATGACGGTGCAAAATTAACAAGTAAAGATGTCGTCTTTACATACAAACTTATCCAAAATCCAGACGCAAAGTCTCCACTTTTATACAGTTGGCAGGGCATTACGGTATCCGCGCCAAACGAGAAAACAGTTGTGTTTAAACTGCCAAATGCACTGACTGCATTTCCGTATAGTTTGACAAACGGTATAGTGCCTGAGCATATACTAAAAAAAGTACCAGCCCAAAAACTTCGGGCTGATCGGTTTAACACCTCCAGTCCGGTTGGTGCGGGGCCATTTCGCTGGAATACGTTACAGCTTGGGAGCGAGTCGTCGTTAAACGAGGCAAAGACACTTATCTCTCTCAAGCCATTTGATGATTATATCGGCGGAAAGCCACTTTTGGATGGGTTCGTCATCCATGTGTACGAGGATGAAGATGCACTGCTTGCTGCATATGCCAGCCGAACCGTCCAGGCAATAACAGGACTCAGTAGCATTCCAAAAGAAATCTCAAACGATTCCACCAATACGGTGTACAACTTTTCAACAACTGCCGCCAACTATCTATTTTTTAAAATATCTGAACCACCGTTTAATGACAGTGCTGTGCGCAAAGCGCTGATTGCTTCTGTCGACCAAAATGCGATTATTCGGCGTCTTGGAGTTAAACTAAAGCCCGTAAAGTCACCACTGCTTCGTAGCCAGACAAGCTACTATAACAAGGCATACGAACAGCGTACGAACGACATCGCTAAGGCAAGGACTATGCTTGATGAGGAAGGCTGGAAGAAAGGACCTGACGGAGTTCGCAGTAAAGACAACCGTAAGTTGATACTTCAGGTAACTGCAGAAGACACCCAGGAAAATCACACCGTTTTATCTGCCCTCAAAGAGTACTGGTCTCTAGTGGGCGCACAAACTGCAGCAGTACTGCTACCGGCAACTGATTTTCAAAGCTCGTTAGAAACGCATAGCTATAGCGCGCTGCTATATGGAGTATCTATTGGACCAGATCCAGACGTCTTCGTTTACTGGGATAGCAGCCAGAGTGATCCGCGCAGTCCAAATCGTTTGAATTTTTCCGAATATAAATCTGCGACAGCTGACTCTGCTTTAGAAGCAGGCCGCACACGACAAGATGTTGCCGTACGAGCCGTAAAGTATGAATCGTTCTTGAAGGCCTGGCAGGAAGATGCGCCTGCACTTGGCTTGTACCAGCCGAATAGCCTTTACGTTAGTAGAGGTAAAATCGCAGGCCTAACAGAGAGGGTCATAAATACTGACGCCGATCGGTACTACTCAGTGTCTCAATGGTCTATAAAAACAGGAAACATCCCAAAGTTCTAGAGAACAAATCTGCCAACAATAGCCCTATGATCTGACACGACATCTACGACGTTTGCGCCGATGTTTTGAAGGCTTCCTCTGTATAGCATGTCGTCTAGCTGACCGCCGTACAGTCTACCGAGTTTGCTTTCGAGATAGCCAGTATGTTTTGACGGCCAGGTGTAGGCACCTCCGAGCTCAACCGCTGTTAGGCCAGTGCTTTTCTGGAACACGACATCAGGCTTCCTCGCGCGTGGATAGTGATTCTTGTCTCCGGCAAGCACAAGGTTGCCTGAGTAGCAGGAGTTGGTAAGCTCTACCGCAAGCTCTTGTAAGAAGCCCACGCGCCGACGGGGACTTGTCACTACTGGCGCGTGTGTACTTACGACCATTATGCGCTGACGAAAACCAGTCTCGAAAGTTGCCGCTATAAGCCCTTTGGGAATTTCGGTGAAGGGGCGGCGGGAATAGTGCCTCGTCATCCACACGCCAAAACGACTATCGTGTTGCAGTACTACATCGCGAACAGAGTTACTTACAAGACGCACTCGACTCGCATTCCGCTTTGCAATGGAAAACCCCAAAAGGGGGTTATGTGCAACCATATCAAACCCTGCCAAAGCCAAACTCTTCCTCGCGCTGTCAGGTTTTTCCAGATACGTTTCTTGCAGGAGAAGAATATCTATGTCTTTTACTGCTCTAAACCCATCCTCAGCACGCAACGTTTTCCCAAAAAACGTATTTACTGTAGCAATGGTAATTTCTGCCTTTTTCACCATTAGCTAACTATACCAGTAAATCACAGCCCAGAATCGTGAACGAGTAAGCACGGGTACACTTTGCGACCATTGGTCTAGTTCAAATCTGTCACCCAACCACAGTAAAACCCCGACTCTCGCCGGGGTTTTACTGTGGTGCGGATGAGAGGACTTGCAACTTTAGCTCGCTATCGCCCTAAAGGGCTAACCGCTCGGCCAAGCTTTGACACCGTGAACAGCCACTGGCTATTCACGCCTTCGGTTCAAGTCTTCTTCCGACAAAACAACAAGCCGACCAAAATGGTCAGCAGGTTGTTTTGGTGCGGATGAGAGGACTTGAACCTCCATGGAGTTGCCCCCACTAGTACCTGAAACTAGCGCGTCTACCATTCCGCCACATCCGCAGGGTACTGACGTTTTGATTGTACAGGTAGTTTAGTGTCATTTCGGACAAGCTGTTTAGCTGGTGGACTGTTAGAAGGTCGTCTACGAGCATATGTTGCACTGTTTCGCACCGACTGCCACTCCTGTATTCTCACATGTAGCATATCTATTTTTACGCTACATTTCAACTCAAATACGATTTGTGCAACTATAAAGCGTTTATGCTATCATATTCGTAGACGAGGGAGTATTACCATGAGTAAAGTTGCGCATTATTTACAGGAACATCTTTTGGGTGAAGTCATGACAAGCGTAGATGCGCGCCGATACTTCTCCACTGACGCCAGCATATTTACGCTTGCACCGAGTATTATCGTATATCCTCGGAACGAAAATGACGTTCGAAAAACCAACCGGTTTGTTTGGCAGCTGGCCGAAAGAGGCCGTGTTATCCCTATTACGGCACGCGGCTGGGGAACAGATGTGAGCGGAGCGGCTCTCGGAAGCGGAATTATGCTTATTTTTCCAGCACATATGAATCGTATCGTTGAGCTCGATCAAAAAACGGGAGTTGTGGTAGTTGAGCCAGGGCTGAACTATGGCCGTTTACAACAAACACTCCAGACTCATGAGCGCTTCTTGCCGCCGTATCCCGCAAGCATCGAATACAGTACTATTGGCGGTGCTGTTTCAAACAACGCAGCCGGGGAAAAGTCAGTAAAGTATGGCTCGACAAAAGAATATGTAAAATCACTTCGTGTTGTTCTTGCAAACGGAGAGGTGATTGAAACAGGTCGGCTCACTCGTCGAGAGCTCAGCAAAAAGCTTGGGCTGACAACGTTTGAAGGAGAGGTTTATCGGCAACTCGACGGCTTGCTGGAAGAGCATCGTGCACTTATCAATCGTTCTGTAAGAAATGTTTCGAAGAATACAGCTGGCTACAACTTATTTGACATTAAACGGCGAGATGGTAGTTTTGACTTAACGCCGCTTTTCGTTGGTTCACAGGGGACTCTCGGGATTGTGACCGAGATAACATGCGAAACAGAGCCCTTCAACCCAGAAACAGTGCTCTTTGCTGCTTTCTTTGACAGTATTAGTGCCGCTTGCGATGCCGTGCAGGAACTGAGAAAGGCACCTCAGATGCCAAGTGCTATAGAATTTGTCGATGGCAATCTTCTTACAATCGTGAAAGAGCTTAACCCAAACCAACTGAAAAAAGTAACGCCCAGCGTGGCGTCAGCAGCTGCGCTTATTGTTGAACTCGATAATCCACCAGACCGAAAACGGAAGAAGACAATCAAGTATCTTCATCGCGTTTTTGAGAAACACGCCCGAGAATGGACTGAGGAGTCTTCACCAGCACAACAAACAGCTTTATGGAAAATTCGCCACGCTTCTGCAACGCTCCTTTCATACACAGACAAGCAACAGAAAGCATTACCGCTTATAGAAGATGGTGTTGTTCCCGTTGAGAAGCTCAATGAATTTATTCGTGCTGTGTACGCGCTTTTCTCAACAGCGCAGCTTGATGTTGCTATATGGGGTCACGCTGGCGACGGCAATCTGCACGTTCAGCCTTTTCTTGACATTGCTCAGTTGGGCGACCGCCAAAAAGCATTCCGTCTTATGGAAGAATTCTACAAGATTGTGATGCAGCTTGGGGGTTCTACGACAGGACAGCACAACGATGGCCGTCTGCGGGGACCATTCCTCGAAACGATGTACGGCGAAGAACTGACAAACCTATTCAAAAAAGTAAAGCATGTTTTTGATCCTTACGACACGTTGAACCCCGGGGTGAAAGTAAATATTTCCACCGACGACATTAAACCGCTCTTAAGAAATAGCTATACGCTTGATCATCTGTATCAGCACATGCCGCGGAGCTGACCTATGCAGTGGCACTTTATTGACTACGTTGGCCTGCTCGGTGGTCTATGTTTTCTCTTTGGTTTTTGGCGCACAAGTATTGGCCGGTGGAAAGGAAATTCGTTTTGGTTCGAGTTTGATAACCTTATTGGCGCTTTGCTCATGAGTGTATACGCGTATAGTAAAGGTGCGTTTATCAGTATTGCCCTCAATGTTGTTTGGGGGATTGTTGCACTTCACGGTGTCAGTAGCTACGCAGAACGTCGTTTTATGCGTAACCCAAACTTTCGTCGTGGATACCGGAAGGGTCGTAAAGTTTTCAAATCATAAGTCACACTTGAGTTTTTTTGCCAAAACAGATACCATGGAGGCTGTTCCTTGTACACGCGGACGTGGCGGAATTGGTAGACGCGCTACTTTGAGGTGGTAGTCCTGCAAGGGGTGGAGGTTCAAGTCCTCTCGTCCGCACCACTTGTTTCTGCATGGGTGATTAGCTCAGTTGGCTAGAGCATCTCGTTTACACCGAGAGGGTCGGGGGTTCGAGTCCCTCATCACCCACCAAGAAAACTATGCTACTTGTTTGATATACTGTAGTAATATATGGGGAAACTTCAACCGACAAAACCGCTGTTAATCATGTTGTACGGTATGCCTGGTTCGGGCAAGACGTTCTTTTCGAGGCAGCTTTGCGACCAGGTTTCGGCTGCACATGTTCAAGGTGACAGAATACGTGACGAGTTATTCGAGAAGCCAACGTACAGTAAAGAGGAAAATCATATTGTTGCCAGCCTTATGACCTATATGACGGGCGAGTTCTTACAGGCAGGCATCAGCGTTGTGTTCGACACAAATGCGATGCGCCTCAATCAGCGTCGTACATTGCGAAATGTTGCGCTCAAAGCCAGTGCGCACCCCATACTCCTTTGGCTTCAAATTGATCCTGACTCTGCGTTTAAACGCGCAAGCCGCCGTGATCGGCGCAAACAAGACGATCATTATGCACAAGAAATGGAAGCCGCAACGTTCCGTGAACTTCTTGGCGGTATGCAAAATCCTGAAATTACAGAGAACTTTCTTGTCCTCAGCGGTAAGCATGTGTTCAATACACAGAAGAACGCTGTCATTCGGTATCTTGTCGAAAAACGTCTCGTGAACCTCGAAGAGTCAGCTCATCAGCTTGGCAAGCCAGGGCTAGTCAATATCGTGCCGAATCCGGCAGCTGGACGAGTTGATATGTCGCGACGTAACATCAGCATTCAGTAAATATGCCAGCAAAAGTCATCGACATAGCCGACATAGGTCCGGTTCGATTCGTAAAAACTGAACGTAGTCGGTCTATGCGCTTAAGTGTGAACACTCACGGCGTGCGGGTGTCGTTGCCGCGTTGGACGCCGTATGTTGTCGGGATTGCTTTTGTCAAGCAGCACACGGCATGGATACAGTCCGAACAAAGTAAATCAAATTTGCCATTACTATTGAATGGCCATAAAATTGGTAAGCTGCACACACTTCAGTTCATACAAATCCCCAAGCACGATGAAAACCGGACGCGCGTAACACCAACAAAGCTACTCGTAACACATCACCCAAGCGAGGCAACCACTTCCCGTGATGTCCAGTTGCGGGCAGAACAAGCTGCTACACGAGCCCTGAAAAAAGAGGCTACTGTACTATTGCCGCCTCGTCTTAAAGCCCTAGCCGATGCCCACGGGCTCGCTCATGGCACGATAACCATTAAAAACCTAAAGCGCCGTTGGGGCAGCTGCGATAAACAGCAAAACATTACGCTCAACCTGTTCCTCATGCAACTTAGTTGGCAGCAAATTGATTACGTTCTTTGCCACGAGCTGGCACACACCAAGCACATGAATCACAGCGCTGCATTTTGGCACGAAGTTGAGCGAATGTTGCCAGACGCTCGGATGATCGCGAAACGCGTCCGTCATATACAGCCCGCATTGCAACCAGTCGCATCAAAAGACCAATTTGACGACTGACCAGTTTATCTTGAGTTAGGCTAACCTTGACCAGTCATAGCGGTTATGCTATGTTCAAATCATCACATTAACCTAACAAAGGAAAAACATGAAATTAAATCAACGAGGTCTTTCACACCACCTCTTATTCCCTATTATTGCCGTATTGGCTGTCGGTGCCATCGGTGCAGCAGTCGCAAAGTTCAGTAGTGCTGCAGTACAATATGTACAACCAGAAACTGTTGCGTTGTGTCGTGATGGATTTACATTAACTGGCGGAAAATGTGCCATCATAGGTGGTTCCAATGCTATAATTGAAGAGCCGACATACACGAAAAGTTGTCCGAAGGGTACCACTAGCAAGTATGAGTACAGCGGGTCCGCAAGCGCTAGACTCGTGTGTATAAAAGGCAGCACTTCCGGCACGAAAATACCTAGCCTTACAAGTTCAACAGCTGCTACAGATACGCTCTGTTCACGTTGGTTGCTGCACTCAGGAATGAAAAACAAATGCGTAAAGCTCGCACAGCTAAAACTTCAAAGTTGTGGGACACAGAACAAAGGTTTATCTGCGTCCGGTAGTTACGATGGCGCTACGGTGACTGCAGCGAAAAACTGTCAGAGATATCTAAAGAAGACAAAGAACTCAAAGATTGACGTCAGTGGAAAAATTGACACAAGAACCTGGACTCAGCTAAAAAAGATCGCTCCTGCGTCTGTTCAATAGACTCGTGGATTGACGCTACCATTAACCCCGCGGTGACAAAAGCCGCGGGGTTTCTATATAAAATACTACGGCTTATGATAGTTCTGTGGCATAATACGCTTATGAAAAAAACCGCTCAGCAAGCACAACCCGACGCAGCACTAGAACATGAACGCCTCCAGAGCCTCATCAGCAGCATGGCAGATGGCGTCATTGCCGTTGATGACAACATGAAAGTAGTCTTGTACAATGGTGCCGCCTTAAACATTCTTGACACGAACGGAAGCGTACAGGGAAAGAAACTTCATAGCTTTTTCCAGCTTCATGACAGCAATGGTCAACCCGTTGAGACAGAAAAGCTCGTTCGCGCAACCGACCGCGCCACAAGCAGCCGAGATATGCTGCTTCATTATGACGATGGAAGCAAGATTAACCTTTACCTTTCAATTGCGCCAGTCAGGCTCGGTTACGGCGAAGCCGGAGATAGTGGCTACGTCTTGCTCCTACGCGACATTACACGTGAAAAATCTCTTGAAGAAGAGCGCGACGAGTTTATATCTGTTGTCAGTCACGAACTGCGCACGCCTATCGCGATAGCTGAAGGCAATGTCAGTAATGTCCAGTTTGTTATAGAAAAGATGCAATCAGCAAATCCTATGGTGCTAGACGCCCTCAAACAGGCACATGACCAAATTGTCTTTCTCGCGGGCATGGTTAACGATCTTTCTACCCTCAGCCGGGCTGAGCGAGGCAAGCTTACCCTAGAGGTTACCGCTATAAACATCCACCAGCTAACACAAGCTATTATAGAAACGTATCAGAAAGACGCTGCGGCTAAAGGTTTGACTTTGCGTGCCGACCTCAATCCCAACCTTGAGACGCTTAGCTCAAGCGAACTCTACGTTCGTGAAGTGCTGCAAAACTTCATTACAAATGCTATCAAATACACCGAAAAAGGCAGTATAACGGTGGGCGCAAAACCGACCGATCGCGGTGTTCTCTTTACTGTACGCGACACAGGCATTGGTATTAGTAAGGGAGACCAAGAACGGGTCTTCGACAAATTCTTCCGAAGTGAAGACTTCCGCACTCGCGCCACGAACGGTACAGGTCTCGGTCTGTATGTCACAATGAAACTTGCTCGACTGATTCACGCCGACATTAGCCTTGAAAGCGAACTAAACAAAGGTTCCACATTCAGTATTTTTGTTCCGAACCTCGAACAATAGCATACTATTTTGGTAAAGGAGGTAAGTGCGGTTCGACCCGCATGACGGGCACGCAGACGTTGCGGCCTTTCCAGTTCACTTCACCAAACTCGTAACGTGCCATAGAAAGGTGCAGCATAAAGATATCTGCCGTGAAGGCTAGCGGCGCAACGAGAAACGCTAGTCCGGGACGATGCAGTTTTGTTTGCACAGCCACAAAGAAATAAAGGAGCTCTATAATAGCAATACAACCTGCCCAAACTGCGAGGAATGCTCCGCTGTGCGGCAAAAATAGTGACGCAGGCAGCAGTACAAATGGCAGGACAAAAAACACAAACTCAAAAGCCGTTGCTGCTGCGACAAGTTCCAGGCGACGATGCAGCTGTGGGTAACGCAACCGAATGGTAGTGTCGAACTGCTCGCTCACCGTCTTTAGTGTGTGCACCTGTATTGCCTCATGGCTTCGCAAAAACGTGTATACATCCGCCGCAACAGCTCTTCGTGCAAAATGCGCCTCCGGCGAAACACTTTGCGCAACGCTCCCAAAACCGCCAAAACTCTCAAGCAAGCTCCTTCGAATCACCCAACACGTACTGAGCACTGGTGGTCGTTTAAAAAGCCGACGGGGCAAACAGAGCTCCCAATAGTACCGCATACTTTGCAAAAGCGACCATCCTGGGTTTCCTTCTGGACGGTTTGGTAATATACTCAACATCTCCTTTTTACGATCCAGCATCGTCTCAACAAGCCCGCGAATAGTCCGTTCGCCAAAAGTTGTATCGGCACCGCAAAACAGCAGCACGTCACCTGACGCTTCATGCCGCAGTTGTTCGTATCCATAGTTTTTCGCAATCCAGTCCTCAGGCGGAACCGCACCTTTTACAAAACGAACCCCGTCATGCGCAAAACCGCGGATAATTTCTGGCGTTCGCTTATCTATAGAACAGTCGTCGAGTACAATAATTTCAAGTTTTGGATAATCGTTCCGAATCAGGCTATCCAAACACCTCTGCAAAGCGTCACTTTCATCTCGAGCTGGGATGAGCACACTGACCGTTGGCAGCTCTCGGTCAGTAAGGTGTTGTTTGATGGCTGTTGGTTTCGCATATTCCCAAGTGTGAGTGCTAGCTCGAAGAAGCACCAGCAGCACAAAAAGCTGTACCCCTGCAAGTGTTCCAAGTAGTGTCACGACAGGAACGTCAGCGAACACCATCAGAGCCGCCATCACGCACTCGGCACTGATAAGCCACAGGTGAGCTCTCAGGGATACATTACGCAAATGTAAAGACTGCATGCGGAATCGAGCAAAACGACCTACATTTATCAATCGGTAAATGGCAAAGAGCGGAGAGAACAGCCACACATATCCATAGTGCTGAACCATTATCCCTTCTGCGGCCAAGATGGCACACCCTAGACAGACCGCACAAAAGAGCCGAAAGCGAGCAGCATTTCTCAGCACATGTGGTCCAAACGCATACAACACTGTTTCGAGTAGCGCAGCACTAACCCAAAACAGTAATCCAATATACATACCATGTACTATAGCATCTTGACTTCGGTCGATGAATAGCCTATGCTTGACACTAGACGCCTACAACACTGTAGGCTTTTTAAGTGGCGTTTGTACGCTGAAAGTGAGAATACGGTGGCACGAAAAGTAAAGCAACAGAGCGAAGTAGATGATCAAACACTGGTGCAAGTATTTTGGAGTGGTTTCTTCTGGCCGCTAAAGGCCGTCTGGCGCGTACTTTCCTGGTTTACACATCATTTCCCCCTTAAACATATTGGTCATGCGCTCCGATGGTTCTTCCTCCTGCCGCCGCTTCGTTTTCTAGGGAGAGTAATTGGGCTTAAGTACATTCGCGATAGCTGGAGTGAATTACGGGGCGTTACTTGGCCGTCGTTTCGAGACAGTCGCCGGTTGACTGGTGCAGTTATATTTTTTTCGATTATATTCGGTTTGTTTATAGCCGTTATCGATTACGGCCTCGACAAAGTCTTTAAAGAATTGTTTGTGAAGTAAGGAGTTATACATGAGCAACAAACGATACGATACTTCAAAACAGTGGTACGCCATTCACACCTACAGTGGCTATGAAGAAAAGGTTGCCGAGAGTATTCGCCAGCGTGCCGAATCGCTCGACATGAAGGACAAAATTTTCCAGGCACTTGTGCCAAAAGAAAAGCAAATCGAAATCAAAAACGGCAAGCGCAAAATCGTTGAAAAGCGTATTTTCCAAGGTTACGTGCTTGTGCAGATGAAGCTCAGCGAAGATGCTTGGTACATTGTGCGCAACACACCATCTGTCACTGGTTTCGTGGGCAGCGGCACCGAACCAACCCCGCTTGACCAAGACGAAATAGAAAAGATTCAGAAGCGCATGGGTCTCGAACAGCCAAAGCACAAGATAGATTACGCCATTGGCGAAGTAGTTAGCATCATCGATGGTCCGTTCAAAGGCTTCGACGGCACCATCAGCGAAATTGACCCGCAAAAGGGCAAACTCAAAGTGCTCGTCAACATGTTTGGCCGCGAAACCCCCGTCGAACTCGACTCCCTCCAAGTCAAACGCGTCTAGTGTTCTAACTAACGGTGGGCGGAAAGGAAGTTTATATGAAAACATCTCCCCACTTTCGCAAACGAGGAGTACCGGAACAAATTAAGGAAGTTTTCAGCCCTTGGTTCGACGGAGTCCAACGAGGACTGGAAATGCCAAATAGTAAGCTAGGTGACAGGCTATCTGACAGTTATGAGCAATTAGTAGATTTGGCGACCGATCCCAGTGACGTTCCCAACCGAAAAGAAGAAATTGAAAACATATTAATGTCTCTTCATAAAGACGAGGATTATGTCGATGGATGTATCAATTTAGCAGTAAATCGATTTAATACCCCTGATCTCAAAGAGCAATATGCGAGCACCCTAGCTCAAATTGTGACCATGTACGAAATCCAGCTACCTACAGAAGGCCAGTTTTAAATATATGTCTAATAGCACTGTAGAATTCATCGATGGAAAGCCGCCGATAGGCGATCAATACCGATTCGTAGACAGTCCGCTCGGACGAGGTGTACTTCTCCCCTATGTCGCATTTGATCCTGAGTATGGAGCGGCCATTGCACAGACGAGGGAACGGTCTCGATCTACAGGAGTGTTGCCCATGGCGCTCATTGTTCCAGGGGTTACTAGAACAGCCATTGGCTCTTCAATGTACACTCACCATACCCCTACAACGCGATTTCTAGACGGACTGCAAGTCGGGATAATGAGCGGTCGAGTTCATCCAATGGCGTATGATACCTTGCTAAGACAAGTACTGTTTGGTGAAGTTATTATTTGTGAGGTGAATCCAGAATCTCCAGACAACCCATTAGCGCCTTGAGCATGGAGTGGACAATCCATGCAAATCTTGATAAAATACATCTGTTACGCACTACTATAAAGGTAGGAGAACGCCGCGGATAGCTTCAAAAGCCGCAAACTAAGCGTTCGAAAGGAGATACGCTATGGCCAAAGCAGTAAAGGCCAATCTAAAAATGAAAATTAAAGGCGGGCAGGCCTCTGCCGCGCCGCCCGTCGGTAGTACCCTCGGTCAGTATGGTGTGAACATGATGGACTTTATTCAGCCATTCAACGACGCCACCAAAGATATGCAGGGCAAAACTGTTACGGCTCACATCACCATTTACGAAGATCGCACTATGAGCTTCCGCGTGGTGGCAGAACCGACAGATGACCGCATTCGCGCTGCCCTAGGTATACAGAAAGGTTCTGGACGCCCCAACAGCGAAAAGATCGCAAAGAAGCTCAGCCAGGCTGACCTGCGTAAAATAGCCGAAGAAAAAGCTACAGATATGAACACAGACGATGTCGAAGCCGTCATGAAAATGGTAGCCGGCACCGCCCGTAGCATGGGCGTCGAGGTGGAGACGGCGTAATACTAACATGGCTGTCTTCAATACAGGGGCATACTGGGAGCATTTGGTGGACACAGGTGAGTATGATAAAGCTAGCGACTTGGTACCTGATTCCAGTTCAGACGGTACAGGTGACAGAGAACCATCAATTGAAGAGAGAGCTGCAAAAAAAATTGCAAGCATACACCCCGCAGGTACACCAGCTGGTAACGAATTCCGAAGGGATAATGGACATTTACTATAAATAATCCGTGGGACCGAAGTGTAGTAGGGTTTGTACCACGAAAGGAGAGAAGAAATGGCAAAAAGTAAAGTAGACGACGCAGCAGCCGTAGCAGCCCTAGAGCTAGAGGCTCAGGCCGCAGCCGCTGCAGAAGTAAATGAAGTTGAAGCACCAGAGGAAAAAGAAACACCCGAGGTGAAAAGTGAGAAAACAGCCAAAGCTGGCAAGCGCAGCGCAAAGGGCCTAGAAGAAGCCGAAGCCAAGGCCGAGAAAATCGAGCACCAGAAACACCGTACGGAGGAGGAGGCTGAAGCTGAAGCAAAACCGAAAGCACCAGTTAAACCTACCCGCTCACGACTTGAGCGCCGCAGCAAAGGCTACCGCAAAGCAGCTGAGTTGGTAGAGAAAGGCAAAGTCTACGGTCTAGCTGAAGCACTTGAACTCGCTACCAAAACCAGCAGAGTCAAGTTTGACGCCAGCGTAGAGCTACATGTAAACCTTTCAGTTGACCCGCGCCAGGCAGATCAGAACATTCGTGCAAACCTCATTCTACCGCAAGGCACTGGCAAAACCGTCCGGGTCGCCGTCTTTGCAGACGACAAAGTAGACGGCGCAGACGTAGCAGGCGTAGAAGAAATCACAAAACAGCTCGAAAAGGGCGAAATAAACTTCGACACCCTCATTGCCACCCCTGCAAATATGCCAAAACTCGGTAAGTACGCTCGGCTTCTTGGCCCACGCGGCCTCATGCCAAACCCAAAGAGCGGCACAGTAACGACAGACGTACAGAAAGCAGTGGCCGAAGCTAAGGCGGGCCGTGTAGAATACCGCGTTGACAGCACGGGCATTGTGCACCTTGCAGTAGGTAAAGTCAGCTTTGGCGGCACAAAACTCATGGAAAACGCCAGCGCCGTCATGGCCAGTATAAAGGGCGCAAAACCCCCGAGCGTAAAAGGCAACTACGTCAAAGCCATCCACATCACCACCACCATGGGTCCTTCCATCACCGTCAACCCCAACGAATAGTCACATAATTAGCGGAGTGGGAGAACGGGTGCATGAATATGGCAGTTAGAACAACATTACCAACCCGCAGAGGTACTCCTTTGCCGACAGTGTTGTTTCATAACGGACTGAGTGGTCTTGTCGCCTGTTACGATTTTGGCGATCTTGATCCTGATATGAGGAAGACCGACGTCGCCGGCAGATTACGCCCTATCATCACCTTACTACCTCCCCTCAATAGATTGACATCAGTTAACGACCTAAGACATGTCGTTGATGTAGCTATGCTCCCATACAGAAAACGTCAAAGCATACATGGGGTGCCACCGTTAGCCGGAGCGGCAATTGCCATCTCCGGACAGGCTTACAACGAAAAGAGACAAGCAACCTTAACCCACGTCGTTGCAGAAGCCTGCGGTAGTTGTGCTGTTCTGGTGCTTTCAGATAGACCTGACGGTTTCACACTAGAAGATATGCTGCTTTCTCCACGGCAAAAAGGTGCTTCGCAGACAAGAGCAAGCGAATATGAGCTCCCGCATCATGCTGGAATAATTGTTGTTGGCCATCATATTACTATCTCGAACGTAGCAGAAACTAGCAATACCAGTTCAGCTGGTATGTTAATCCTTAGTCCAAATGTACCTTCACCAATACTACTTGAAGGGGTTTAGGCTTGTTTTTTAGAACCGAAGGCGAGGTCGCCGGCATCGCCTAGGCCGGGGACAATGTATTTTTGTGCATTTAGCTCTGGGTCGATGGCACCGCACCAAACGGCTGCGTCCCTGAAACCACGATTTTCTAGTCCGGCTTTGACCACTTCCACCCCGGCTTCTGCCGCTATGGCCACCACCACATGTATGTTCGCAGGCTTACCGCCTTCCTCTATAAATTTGTCTATGCCGTCTAGCAAGGAAGCACCCGTGGCAAGCATAGGATCAGCTACTATAAGTACTCGACCCTCTATATCCGGACACGTGCAGTAGTCTGCCTGAATGGTGAAGCTACCTTCAGCGTCATGTTTGCGGTACGCCGCCAGAAAGGCGTTATCTGCCTGCGGAAACACTTGCATGGCTCCATTCCAGAGCGGCAAACCAGCCCGAAGGATTGTTGCGACCACCGGTTGAGAAGCCAGTCGAAACCCTTCTGTTTTTGCCAGCGGAGTTTCTATGAGCGTTTTTTCGTACGCAAGCGTTTTACTCAGTTCATTTGCCAGCAAAAACCCAACCCTTTCCATATTGCGGCGAAACCGTTCACGCTCGCTGTGCACCTGCACATCGCGCAAGTCCGTCACGCACTCCAAGATACTGCCACCCATTTCACTTACATTGTGTACTTGTACCATGTAACCTCCAGTTTCCTCATATTGTACGTGTCGTTTGCGCAAGTGTCGAGCAGGCTAGTTTCATCAACAGCTTTGTATTACTATAGATACAGATGGGAATAGCAAAAATGACTGCAAGCACACCGGTTGCGTCCGAGCGGGGCGTGCTCGGGTATGGCTCGAACCCAGAGGCACGTTTTATTCGCGACCACAAAGTACTAAAACAATACGTTGAAGCGCTCAAGACACTTGGCATGAAACTCGTACTCACCAGCGGTACCTTCGACCTCATACACGTGGGACATGCCCGGTATATGGAAAAGGCTAAATCGTTTGGTGACGTCCTGATAGTCGGGGTAGATTCAGATACAAAGGTGAAAAAACGCAAAGGCCCCACCAGGCCGATTGTTCCAGAAGAAGAGCGCGTCCAAATGCTTGCTTTTTTGCGCTCCGTAGACCTCATTACCCTCAAGCAACCCGATGAACCCAAATGGAATCTGATAAAACTCGTCCAGCCCGATACTCTTATTGTTACGGCCGAAACATACACAGATGCCGAACTGAAAAAGCTGGAAAAATTTTGTGGCAAAGTGGTTGTCCTTGCACCACAAGCCACTACCTCAACTTCTGCACAGATTCGTCGCATGCAACTGAGCTGGAGTGCAGACATTGTCGAACCACTCACTGAAGTCCTAAAGCTCACAGACTTACCAGTCAAGGCACGAGAAAGCATACAAACTATTTTGAAGGGCACGAAGGGCCGTACAAAATAATGGCTGCGCAAAAGCTGGTTTGCTACGTGCCAGTTATACACCAAGGCTACCTTGAATTCTTCGAAAATTACCCAGAAGCAGAAATACACGTTTTGGCTCCGAGTGTACTTGCGAGCCATTTCGACTACTTACGTAAGGACATTCGCACACTTGAGCCTGCGAGTGTTATTCAGCTTTTGCAGGGAATGAGGCGAAATGTAGCAGAGGTAAAAAGTGATTCCCAGGTAAAAAGCCTTTTTGGAACTAGCCATGTCATTATGCCGGATGACGATATATCACACGCCCTAGCAGAAAAATTCAGTGCAAGAAAAGTGACATTTGAGCCGGTTTTTCTCCGCTGGGATCGTAAGGCAGTCCACGCAAATGTAGACGTCCAGCCAGACCGCACCGTGACCATGAATGCAGATGATCCAGTTGTCGAGACGCTATACAAAGAAGCAGCCAAAAGCACCAATTGGTGGCGCAATGTCGGAGCGGCACTGGTCCTTGACAAAAAAATCATAGCCGCAGGACATAATAGACCGGTACCAACCGAATATTCATCCGCAATCTATGGCGATCCTCGTATACTTTCGGGACGTAGTGCGGATATTGGCCTAAGTATCGACATCCATGCCGAACCGAGCGCAATTGGGCAAGCAGCCGCGGAAGGAAAGGCGCTTGCAGGAGCTGCACTCTATGTCACAACATTCCCGTGCCCAACGTGTGCAAAGCTGATTGCAGCCAGCGGCATCCGCTACTGCTACTTCGTGGAAGGCTACGCAACGCTTGACGGCCAAGCGATTCTGAGAGCAAATGACGTTGAAATAGTAAAAATAGAAACCAAAATACCGGAACTATCACGACAGAAACCAAAAAAGTACCCAACTAGCTGATTTTGAACTTCACCTTCGCGTCAGCCGGTTTGTCCTTATCTGGTACGATAATGTGAGCGTGCAGGTGGTTTACCGAAGCGCCATTGTGCTTGACATCACCAAAACGCATCGTTAGACCACCAAAGTCAATGCTATATTCTTTTATTGCCCAACGAACGTGGTCAAGGAGCTCTTCTCCAGCGCCTTTCGGTAGCTCCTCGACCGATTCGACGTGTTGTCTGGCAATAGCAAGCAAATGTACGCGCGTATGTTCATACGGCCACTGGTTTGGTGTGATAGTCCAGTACGCGCCCTGTTGCAGGACTGGGGGAGTGTGATACTTTGCAAGATGCTCCTCGTCAAACGGGCACACCCCAGCGTCCTGTATGTCTTGCATAACCTGGCGCTGGTCGTTATACCGCGCATTGTCCATATTCACAAAATCTTTCATGTATTACTACCATCCATACAATTAGTATACGTTATGTGCGCAGCAAACGAGGCGAACGCCGAGCTTTAGGGGGTGGAGAGCTGTGTTCGGATTTATTCCGAACCGGCGAGGAGGGGTGAGCCCCTCCTGAATACTAAACCGCGGTGCCTCCCATACGAATAGGCGGATGAGCTTTGTACTCTTCAAGAGAAAAGTGTTCGGTACGAAAATCCTCCAGCCGTTTGACATTTGGATCGACCTTGAGCAGCGGGAATGGATAGGCTGGACGTGAAAGCAGTTCCTCGACCATTTCCTTGTGCTGGTTGTACATGTGGGCGTTTGAGATGATGTGCACAAGCTTGCGCGGTTTATAGCCAGTGACCTGTGCAACCATAATAAGCAGCAGTGCGTAGTGAACCATATTGAATGGCACACCTATGGGTACATCGCCGCTCCGCTGAAAGTGGACGAGCGATATTTCTCCCTTTGCGACGTCTATATTGTAGTGCTGTAGTCCATGACACGGCACAACCAGCACTTTTTGCTGGCGGCCTGGTGCGCGGGAAATATACTGCGGGATGAAGGGCGTAATGATGTGCGTGCGAAGTTCTGGCCTATCTTTCATCTGCTCTATCATCACTTTGTACTGGTCGAAGCCGCCTTCTTCAAGCGTCGGGAAGTCATGAAAGGCTGCGCCGTAGGAACCCGGACCGAGATCGCCGACCTCTAAACCGCGTTTCTTCGCCTTTGCTTCATCTGATGTCCACGGTTTCCAAAACTTGCAACCGTACGTTTCAAGCTCTTCTTGCGTTCGCGCACCATTGATAAAGCCCAATATTTCTCCGACTGACTGCTTCACCATACCGGCCAGCGGCCGATGAGATTCGTCTGATTCATAAGCCGCTATCGCTTCGGGCGTAGAGACTTTGGTAAGGTCACGTTCCGTTATAAGAGGAAAGCCATTCTCAAGGTCATACTCAAGTATAGCGCCGAGCACCTCAGTCGAACCTTCGTCCATACCAGAGACAGCAGGTTTTCCCGTGTCACGGATTCGCCTAATCAGCGCTTTGTACTGCTCGTCTGCCTTGCGGTCTTTTTTGTACGCCACCGGTGCCACATGATTTTCAATATCTGACATCACTACCTCCACTTACTGCTCCTAGTATACCACCGGCCACGAACGTTACTTGCCGCGTTCGTACACAACAAAGTCGTAGTTGTAGTGGTTTTTTTCGTCTGCTGTATGCCGTTCGCGCGAAACTTCTCGCCACTGCGCAGGGTCTATAGTAGGGAAATGTGCGTCTCCTTTGATGCTCGCATGTACGTCAGTGACATAGAGTGTATCAGCCATGTTCAGCGTTGCAGCGTAGACCTGCGCGCCACCAATGACATAAACCGGTTCAGCGAACTTCGGTATTGCAGCAACATCGTGAATAATCTCAACGCCCTCATAAGCAAATGCCGTCTCGCGCGTCAGCACCACATTCCGGCGGTTCGGTAGCGGTTTGCCAAGTCGCGCGAGGATGGATTCAAACGTCATACGACCCATCACCACCGTGTGGCCGCTGGTAATTTCCTTGAAATGCTTCAAGTCGGCAGGCAAGTACCACGGCAGGTCATTGTGCGAACCAATCACACCCCCTTCAGCCATAGCCACCACAATCGCAATCATCCCTCTCAGTATACCACCCCCTCTCGTCGCCCACACCCACCCAATCCCTCGTCCCAAACTATAACAATTCTGTCGCAATCGCGTTACAAATGTTACAAGTTTTGGGGAACTGTATGGAGGTGTACAAAACGGGGGAGTTGGGTATACTGTGTAGTAGAAATATGAAGACTGGCAAATATATTGTTTTGGAAGGACCTGAAGGTGTAGGCAAGACGACCGTAGCCGCTATGGCCGCACATGAGCTAGAGCGGCTGGGCATACCAGTGCGCGTTATGCACGAACCAGACGGTAAAGCAGACGCCACAACTCGCGAAATTCGTCGGCTCACACAGGATCCAGACTACCCCATGAACACACGTACAGAGGTACTGTTGTACAATGCCGCCCGCAGCCAATCGCTCGAGGCCGTTCGCACTGCCCGCGACAGTGGCGAAGTCGTCATCGTCGACCGCAGCTACCTCACCACACTTGCCGTGCAATTTTACGGACGAGGTGACATACAGGATTATCAGAGACTGAATGACATCATTGCCTTTGCTGTAGGTGACATGTGGCCCGACCTTACTATTGTGCTGGATGCACCAGTCGATGTGTTGCAAAAGCGCACTAAAAAAAGAGGTGAACATGAACGGTTCGATAGTTTAAGCACAGAAATGCTTGAACGCATACGAGCTGGTTATCTGTGGGAAGCAAAGCAGCGCAACATGCCGGTCGTGTACGCAACCGGTCGTGCAGACGAAACATTTACGGAAGTCTGGCGCCACATTGCCCAGCTACTTGAACTAGACGGTGAAGCGGCGAGCGAACCTGTCGCTGTCGCAGAACTACTCGCAAAAAGTCCCGCTGCCCAAGTACTGAAGGCAAAACAGTCTGCTCAGTCAAATGAAATGCACGAAACATATTACATTCCACCCACGCTCCCAGACGATATGCAGTGCGACTACTGCGACGATATCGAACGAATTTTGAGCGCGCGGCGCAAGCTTGCGACTTCGCTTACAAACTACTTGCATCAAGACGAGCAGGACAGTGAGGGCGCGTGGAAGAAAGCAGAAGACATCTTGCGCCCGCTTTTGCCCGTTGCATGCGCGCCCGAAAGCTTCCGTACATTTCTTTCCCGGACAGAGCACGTCACTATTCCTGAAGACATACAAAAGACGTTGCCAAATGGGTTTAGTAGTAGCACCGTGCCCGTTCGACTTGTTTCAGTTTCACCCCGAAACGAACTCGACTTACTCCCTGCTATGCTCTACGAAACGCTCGACCTTCCGCTCAATGAAGTGAAAGAAACAGTGGAGAAATGGTCATATGAGGTAAAGTCGCACCTTTTCCAGGCATATCTAAAAGCCTATCCACGCGGCAAAGCGCTCCAGTCAGTGCGCTATGAGTTTGACCTCCTAGCAGCCAGTTCAGATGTAGTCAATCTGCCAGATGACTTGCTTGAAAAAGTACGACTCCAAACCCTGACACCACGCTATGGCTACGACACACCGCCAGAAGTGGAAGCAGCCGGCCTAAGCGACGACTACGACGCCATCTTCGACCAAAGCCTTGCCCTCCAAAGCACCCTCCAAGCCCGCGGCTTCACAGCCGAGTCTCAACATGCCACCCTCCTCGGCCATAAACAACGCTGGAGTATTGCTATGAGTTATAATACCTTACGTACCAGCGCAATCGAACAGCTAATTACCTCTGCTCTTCAGGAAACTCACCCCTTACTTTCTAAAAAGATTGACAGAGATACACGCGGCAGGTAACATTGTGTTTATGTCATCAGCTATGCGAAGCCTCATTATTACCCTCGGCCTTAACGGGCTGCGCTTCAGCATGGTTGAAGCCTCGAGAACATAACTCGTCAGCGCAGTCCCAAACCAAATGGCTTCAATCGAAGCCATTTTTTCGAAGCCATTTTTAATACTAAAGGAGTAAAGTATGACAGGTATAGAAAAGTACAGACAAGATGCAGTAAGCGTCCATATGGATGCCTACGTGGGCTATCCGGATGTACAGGAGTCCATTCAGATGACAGGAGATGCTGGCGGCATAACAGAATTTGTGGTAGCTCAATTCGCAGAGGTAGCAGCGTAATGGCCAAAAGAAATTATGCGGGAAAGTATGGTACGCGCCAAGCTATACGAAGTGCTCAGTCTGCAATTGCGGCTCACCAGAGAGCTTGGGAGGTCTTCATAGACTCATCGACAAAAGACCCTAACTGTGGAAATCTAGAAGCCAGCCAGTCCGCAATGTTTACCGCTATAACTGCTGTTGAAGCGATGTACCGGCTTGGCCACTCTCGCCGTAGTCGCGCAGCAAACTTTTCTCAAATAGCACAGAATACGGGGAGAGATGTGGGCAGGACATTTGCCGGACACATCATCGAATCACCCCACGTCATCCAACTTCAACAATTACCGGAGCAAGCAGCATGAGTAAAACGTATGGGCCGTATACTCCAGTTAGGGTAGCAAATGGGTTTGTGTATACATCTGGGCAGATTGGGGCGGTGAAGGGCAAGGCTAAGCCAGATATCCAGTCTCAGGTAAAACAGGCGCTTGAAAACCTCGCAGGCGTACTTGCGGAAGCTGGGTGTAGCCTGAGCGACGTCGTCAAAACGACTGTTTTCCTTACCGACATGGCTCACTACGGCGACATGAATGAGGTGTATGCGGCCGTGTTTGAGAAAGCTGGCGCTGCGCCCGCGCGTACATGTGTAGCCGTAGCCGAACTACCGCGCGTAGCAGACCACAAGCTCTTGGTTGAAGTGGAAGCCGTTGCACTCCTTCGGGAGTATGAAAAGTGAGCCCAACCACCATCAATGACATTGTCCGGGAAGTTTTAACGTCACGCGTGTACGATGTAGCCATGAAATCTCCGCTGGAACGAGCAGAAAAACTCAGTGCAAAGCATGGCGTCCAGGTATATTTGAAGCGGGAAGATTTGCAGTCAGTGCACAGTTTCAAACTTCGCGGGGCATACAACAAAATGTGCCGCCTGACGCTTGCCGAAAGAAAGCGCGGTGTTATAGCCGCCAGTGCAGGCAATCACGCCCAGGGTGTCGCTCTCGCCGCCCAGAAACTCGGCATTTCCGCGCTCATCGTCATGCCACGCACGACACCAGGCATTAAAGTCGACGCCGTGAAAAGCTATGGTGCCGAAGTTGTACTGACAGGCGACAACTACTCTGAAGCTGCCGAGGAATGTGCTGTACTCACGCGCAAAACAAAACGCACATTTATCCATCCGTTCGACGACCCGCTCGTGATAGCCGGACAGGGGACCATTGGTCGAGAAATCATCGAACAGCTGCCCGATGTCACCCACATATTTGTACCCGTTGGTGGTGGCGGGTTGATTGCCGGAATTGCACATTATGTCAAAGCAGTGCGGCCAGATGTTCATGTCGTAGGCGTTGAGCCAGTTGATAGCGCAGCCATGAGCAAAAGTTTGCGTAAAGGCGAGCGCGTT
Organism: uncultured Candidatus Saccharibacteria bacterium; assembly: GCA_964387505.1. GTDB lineage: Bacteria > Patescibacteriota > Saccharimonadia > Saccharimonadales > UBA4665 > JAGXIT01. The sequence continues at coordinate 67,043 of CAYLWF010000016.1, read as the reverse complement.
ACCCTCAAACACGTAGGCATTTTTGCGGACGGCGTGGCTGTCAAGCAGGTAGGCAAACATACGTTCTCAGCGGCACAACGCCTAGTAGACGACTGCATTACCGTGACGACTGACCAGATTTGTTCCGCCATAAAAGATACGTTTGAAGCGGCGCGGAGCATTATGGAACCTTCCGGTGCACTTGGCCTAGCTGGGTTGCTTTCGTACAGTCTACCCAAAGATGCTCACGCTGTTGCAATATGCTCTGGCGCAAATGTGAGCTTTGAACGCCTGCAGCAGATTGCCGAGCGAACACTCTTAGGCTCGGGCAAAGAAGCCCTAGTGAGCGTAGAACTACCTGAGCGGCCGGGTGCGTTTCTAGAATTTTGCGACCGCATAGTTGGTAAACGGAGTATAACCGAGTTTTCATACCGCTACCGCAGCCACGAAGGCGCCCATGTCCTGGCTGGCATATCTGTTCGGGGCGCTGATGATAAAACAAAGCTGCTTGAGCTTATGACCAAAACGGGCTTCGCACACACCGATCTTTCCGATGACGATGTTGCAAAAGAACATGTTCGCCATATGATAGGCGGCGAAGGCCCGGGCGACACGGAACAGCTGTACCACGTGGAATTTCCGGAACGCCCAGGTGCTCTCGGCGAGTTTCTGCACACCATCGGCACGGACTGGAATGTCTCGCTCTTTCACTACCGTTCAACCGCCAGTGACATCGGCAAGGTTCTCATAGGTTTTGAGGCGAATGATCGTGCACCGTTAGAACGAAAACTAACCAAAACTGGTTTTGTCTTCAAACACGTAAACAAAAACCCCGCTCTGAACATTTTCTGCTAACTTCTCTGTTTCAAAAAACTAATAAACCTGGCGACAAACCCATGACACCGCGTATACTAGAGAAATAGTAGATAGTGAGGGAGACTAGAACGATGAATGGATTAGTTATAGACACATCACAACAAACTTGGGATGAATCCCGCGGGTTTACCCTGGCACAACTTAAAAAACCCGTTTTAGACGAGGCGCAAAACCCGGATGATGCAAGTTCGGTCATCGTGCGCATGAAATACGCAGGTGTTTGCGGCAGCGACCGCGGTCTCTGGTATCGCAATGCCTTCAAACAGCAGTTCCTTGGAGCGCTCGAACGAGACGGCATACAAAAGCGGGTCGTTGGCCATGAGTTTGTGGGCGAAGTAGTAGAGGCCGGTTCCAAAGTAAACTCGCTCTATTGGGACCCAGACCCCAAAAACATTGCCAAGATAGAAGTTGGCAGCCTCGTCACCGGCGATAGCCACGTTACTTGCGGCAAATGCTACCAGTGCCGCGTAGGCGAAGCCAATGTTTGTATGAACGAAGCAATCCTCGGTATAACCATAGATGGCATATTCGCTGAGTATGTAAAACTCCCCGCGAAGAACCTCTGGGCCATAGATAAAAACCGCATTCGTCCTGAGGTCGCTGCCGTCATGGATCCGTTTGGTAACGCCATTCACGCGCTGAGCAAAGTCGATGTACGCGGTCAGCGAGTCTCTGTGTTTGGTGCGGGACCAATCGGGCTTTTCAGCATCCTTATCGCGCAAAAGTTCGGGGCAGCAAAAGTTATTGCAGTCGATGTCAGCGCCGCCAACCTCAAGCTGGCAAAGCAATGTGGTGCAGATGAAACTATCCTTATTGAACCGACCGAGAAAGCCGAGAGCTGGGAACGCGACGCAAATGTCATCGAACGCATAAAAGAAATTACCTACGGTAAAGGTGTGGATGTCAGTATGGAAATGGCCGGACCGGCTTCTTCAGTAAACAACGCCATAGATAGCACGCGCCGCGGCGGTCACGTCGTACTGTTTGGCGTAAAGGACGGTGATATGACCATCCCGCAGTTCCCGCGCCTCATCGTTGCAGGGCTCACACTCCACTGCATCATTGGCCGAGAAATATTCAACACCTGGCAGCTTTCACAACGCGTTCTTTCCCAGGCCAGCAACGGCGTGCAAGACAAAGTATGGAATGTTATCTTGAACGGGGGGAATGATACCATCGTCAACCTGAGCGAATTTGACCCTGCCGTTTTTGAGCAAAAAATGAACGAACATCCGAAACTTATCTTTAACATGGAGGCCTAAGGTATGTACACCGATCTCAAACCAATTCTCGACACCGAGCTACAGAGCATCAAAGACCAATCGCTTTGGAAAGAAGAGCGCGTCATTATGTCGCCGCAAGGACGTGAAATCACCGTAGATGGCCGCCAAGTGCTCAACTTCTGCGCAAACAATTACCTTGGTTTTTCCGGCACCGATGGGGTTCGTGAAGCCTCTGATGCAGCTTTAGCCAAATGGGGTTTTGGCCAGGCGAGCGTGCGTTTCATATGCGGCACGCAGGGCATTCACAAGGAGCTCGAGGAAGCCACCGCGAAGTTTCTTGGGTTCGACGATGCCATTCTGTATTCATCGTGTTTTATGGCCAACTGCGGGCTGTTTCAGACATTCTTTGGTCCAGAAGACGCAATTATATCTGACGAACTCAACCACGCGAGCATCATCGACGCCATCCGCCTAACAAAGAGTGAGCGCCTTGTGTACGCCCACATGGATATGACCGACCTCGAAGCCAAGCTTGAAAGTGTCAAAGACAAGCGTCTCAAAGTGATTGCAACCGATGGCGTCTTCAGCATGGACGGGCATATTGCACCGCTCAAGGAAATCTGTGACCTGGCAGACAAATACGGCGCGCTTGTTATGGTAGATGACGCCCACGCCACTGGCGTGCTCGGCGCAACCGGAAGAGGTACTCCAGAGTTCACTGGCACAGAGGGGCGCATCGACTTCTTGACCGGAACTTATGGCAAGGCGCTTGGCGGTGCTGGCGGTGCATTTACGGCCAGCCACAAAGAAGTCGTTGACTACCTGCGTCAACGTTCACGCAATTATCTCTTTAGTAACGCCATGGAAGTCGGCACCTGCGGCGCGTCGCTCTATACCCTTGACTACATCCAAAAACATCCAGAACTTGTAAAGAGACTCAAGGACAACACAACTCTTTTCAGAACACTCATGAGCGAGGCCGGCTTCAATGTTGCTGGCGGCGAGCACCCCATCACTCCCATTATGTTTGCCGAAGAAAAGCAGGCAGTCGACACGGCACGCGCGCTGTTCGAGGAAGGTATATATGTGGTTGGTTTCAGTTTCCCGGTCGTACCAAAAGGCAAAGCACGTATACGCGTGCAAATTTCTGCTGCCCACACCGAGGACGACATCCGTCTCCTCGTCGAAAAATTTGTCAAAGTGACAGGGAAATAAAGCGTAGCACTATGAAGGCAGAAAACACATCAGCTCAGCACTTGCTGCCTGTCATCCCGACAAACGCGGAGGGATCCTTCGACTCACTTCATTCGCTCAGGATGACAGAAAATGGAGACGTTCGATAATGAGCCGCGAACTATTTGGCACAGATGGCGTGAGAGGTTTAGCGGGGCAATACCCGCTGGACGACGCAGGCGCAGAAGCCATTGGCCGGGCAGTCGGGACACAGTTTGCGCGCGCTGGCGAGCAAATCGTCATTGGCTGCGATACACGAGAATCATCGGCGCATTTGGTAGAAATGCTTGCAAAGGGGCTGCAGGCAGTTGGTGTACACGTGGTTTTTATAGGGGTACTGCCCACGCCTGGGCTCGCGTACATCACCGCGCAACATGACGAATTTGTGGCCGGTGTCATGGTGACAGCCAGTCACAACCCCTACGAGTTCAACGGCGTCAAAGTCTTTAGCGCCAGTGGTAGCAAGCTGCCAGACGAGGCCGAAGAACGACTTAACACCGATATAGAGTCCGGAGTGCCAGATCGTGGAAACGGGTCATTGAGCGAACAAAGCCTTGCGCAAGAATATGAAGATTTTCTGGTACATACAGGTGGTAACCTCAAGCTAGACGTGTACAAAATTGCCGTAGATACAGCTCACGGCGCAGCCAGCGTCCTTGGTCAGCGTGTCTTTGAACGTCTTGGGGCGGAAGTTGTAGCACTCGGAAACGAACCAAATGGCCGCAATATAAACGTTCGCTGTGGCGCAACAGACACTGCGGCCCTTCAAAAGGCTGTCGTGGGCCAACAGTGCGACTTTGGCATAGCTGTGGATGGTGATGCCGACCGGATTATTATGATTGATGCGCTTGGACGCGAGTGCAACGGCGACTACCTCATGTATACGCTTGCAGCCGCAAACGGCTACCACCACGTTGTTGCGACGGTTATGTCCAACCTTGGCACCGAACAAGCCATGCAAACAAAAGGCATCACTATGGAGCGCACCGCCGTAGGCGACCGTTACGTTTTAGAACGCCTGCTCGAGACCGGCCACAAACTGGGCGGAGAACAATCTGGCCATATCATCTTGCCAGAGCTTACAACTACGGGTGATGGTCTACTAGCAGCCGTGCAAGTTCTCAAGGCTGTTGAGACATCCGGGAAAGCCCTGAGTGAGTGGCGAGACGAAGTCACTATGTTACCGCAGTCGCTGGTGAACTTTCACATCACAGACAAAACCAAGTTAAACTCACCAGAGGTCACAGAGTACATCCGGGTGAAAACGGCCGAACTGGACAACAGCGGCCGCATACTCGTGCGCCCCAGCGGCACCGAACCACTGGCCCGTGTCATGGTAGAAGCGCCAAACGCCGAAAGCCTGGCAAAAGAAATAGCAACCCACATAGAAAGCCTCGTCTCATGAAATCCTTCCCAGCTGATTTTGCACCCGAGCCAATTTATCTACAGCCAGACCAAGTCGACGGCAAGGTTCGCGAAGCGTTACAAACGCTGGTAAAAAAGGGATTTCGGATACAGATAGGCTTAGCACGAGCCGACACCTCAGCACTCCAAGCACTTTCTGTCCAGGCGTCTATTCGTAAATATTGCCCAAAAGATTGCACCGAACGGTTTAAAGATGAGCCTACCATCGAACACTGGCTCACAAAGAAACGACTCGTATTCCTACTGAAAGAAACTGCCACCGATGAACTGGCGGGCATCGCCTGGACTGGCCCCGGTACGTCGCCGCACATACCTGAAGGTAAACTTACTGGAGGCGTGCGGCTGAGCGAACATTTCCAAGGTTTCGGCCTCGCGACACCATTCCTGACTGCCGCCCTCACGTACACCCGCGAAAGCTATTCAGACGATCTTCTCTGGTACGAATGCTGGCAAAGCAACACCGGCGCCCTCCACATCTACCAAAAGCTCGGTTTCCAAATAGTCAAAACTGAACCCGCCAACCGCCCCAACCCAGACAACACCACCACTCCCGATGCACGCGTGTATATGACTCTTGCATAATAATCTTTTTTATGATAAAGTCTTGTTTATAATATCTAAGGAGAGAATATTATGTATAAACCCAACTTAGGTCCATTTACAGGCGCGTTCATAGTTGGTGGTGGCGCTGCCGCATTATATTTCGGTGGAAGCATGTATGCTGGATACCATCTCAGCCACGAAGAAGCAGTCAAAGATCAGGCCCGTCTTGTTAGACAGGCCGAAGGTCTTGATCGTTGTGCCGCAAATCTAGGTAAGATTGCCGGCAAAACCGTTACTCTTCCTGAGCTTAGTGATGGAATGAGACAAGATTGCGGGATAAATACAAGCATTGCGAAATACGTAAGTAGCGGAGCAGATAAAGTCTATACTTACCCTCTCTCGAACGGAACTGATGGAAATATCACCGTTACAGGTTCGTCAATGAAGAGTGATGCTTTCAACCGAAGCATAACAGTTCAAATGCCTACCACAGAAAACGTGCAAAAAGCTGCTGCGAATACTTGGAACATGGCAAATAACTACAACTACACTCCCCACGATGTATTTGGCGTACTGGCTGGATTGGCTGTAAGTGCCGCCGCAGCAAGCTACTTTAGTCGTTTGAGTGAAGTGGTTTAGCTGAGTGTCTCTAGCGAAAACTAACAATTAGTCAGCTGTGTCGCCTTGCTCTAGATTCATTGGATGCTGATAAGACTAGTCCTTGACATATATTTTCAGAGAATGGTAGAATAGTTACGTTACCAAAGACAGTGGCGTCCCGCATTTGCGTGATTAAGAATGCCACCGAGGCGACGAGATATCTTTTATTTCGCTTGCAAACGCTTTTGGTAAAACAAAAGCGTTTTTCTTATGTAACAGGATGCATGAATCCTCACTGGTCGATTGAGACTATTCATCATTCTTCATTCACTATTCATCATTCACTCCGAAGGAGTTACGAATGGCACTAACTAAACAACAAAAGGACGACGTCGTCAGCGAAATTGCAGACCTACTTAGTTCTGCCAAAATGACTGTGGTCGCCAAGTACCAGGGCACAACCGTGAAGGCGCTCCAGCAGCTCCGACGCGACGCACGTGGAAATGGCACCAAAGTAAAAGTGGTCAAAAACCGCTTGGTCATCAAGGCTATGGGCAGCCACGCTAAACTGAAAGATGCAGACGTAAGCGGCCTCAACGGCATGCTCCTCTACGCCTTCAACAGCGAAGACGAAGTTGCCCCCGCGCAAGCGCTCAAAGCGTTTGCCAAAGAAAATCCCACACTAGAGTTTGTGGGAGCTTACAGTGCTGATGGCACCTACATGGACGCCGCTCAGGTGAAAACACTTGCTGACCTCCCAGGCAAAGATCAACTCATTGCCGAAGCGGTTGCAATGTTGCTTTCACCGGTCAACGACGTCACAAACGCGCTGTCTGGCAATCTACACGCGCTGCTCGATGGCGTACGCGACAAAGCAACGGCTTAGTCGCTAGGTTAGAGGGAAGAGGTTTTAGGTGAGAGCACCTGAAGCCCGACACCCTAACCTAAAACCTAGAACCTCTAACCTTAAATCTACAAAGGAGATTTAGAAATGGCTGATGTAAAAAAACTCGCAGAAGAGCTCACCAAGCTCACCGTGCTCGAAGTAAACGAACTCAAGACCATCCTCAAGGATGAGTACGGCATTGAGCCAGCTGCTGCCGCTGTCGCAGTTGCTGCTGGTCCTGCTGCCGACGCTGGTGCTGGCGCTGCCGACGAAAAGGCTGAATACGATGTCAACCTCAAGGATGCTGGCGCACAGAAAGTCGCTGTTATCAAGGCTGTCAAAGAACTGACTGGCCTCGGTCTCGGTGAAGCCAAAGCTCTCGTAGACGGCGCACCAAAGGTCGTACTTGAGAAAGCAAAGAAAGAAGACGCTGAAGCTGCCAAAAAAGCTCTCGAAGAAGCTGGCGCTACAGTTGAGCTAGTCTAGTAGTAATGAGAGAACCGAAATAGGTTCTCTCATCGCGCGGGGCTTAGTGCATTAGCGCTTCGCTCCGGCTGCTCTTTCCTGAAAGCTATAAAACTATCTTTGGAGTAAATCCAAGGATAGTTTTAGTTTTATAGGCCTTCGGTATGAAATACTTGCTAGGCTTCAAAACAAACGAAGAATACGATGTTATCCACAGGGCTGCTTATAATTTACCCCCCTACTTTGACTTGCGGTGCGGGGTGTGGTACGGTTAGGGTAAGGTATTTTGTAGCAGAGTGGAAAAGGGAAATAGAAAGAAACAAGTATGGCCGACTTACCAGAGAAGCAAATCAAACGCCTGCGGGCACTTATACAGGAAGCAGAAACAAACTTAGCTGCGGCCAATGAGCTGCTGATTAGCCTCGTTGGTGACGATGTAAAAGTCCAGGCCAAGGTCAGCGACGAAGCCCTCGGTAAAATCATCGAAGGCGTGTTTGACGGCCAAAACATGGTCGGCTCAGACGGTAAAACCTACCCGGTTCCCGCCAACTACGCTAGCAAGTCGAAGCTTGTTCAGGGCGACATCCTAAAACTCACCATCGCAGACGACGGCGCGTTTCTCTATAAGCAGATTGGCCCTATCCCGCGCAAGCAAGTTGTCGGCCAGCTCAAACTCGAAGGCGGCCACTATTTCGTAAGTGTTGGTACCAAAGATTACCGCGTCCTCCTCGCAAGCGTGACGTATTTCAAAGCCAAACCAGGCGATCAAGTTTCTGTAAACGTACCCGAAGACGATGCTACTGCCGAGTGGGCCGCTCTCGAGGCCGCACTCTAAACCTCTATGTGGCAGCTGGCTCTCGCTATCAACTTAGTGCTTTTTGTGACGTCATCACTGCTACGGCGACGCTACGCGCAGTCGCATACTGTGCCTGGCAGTGTTACTTTGGCTATTTCTTACATCTTGGGGGTTATGCCCATCAGTATCGTTGCAGGGCTCATCTTCCCCCATAACATAGAGTGGTCAGGCTGGACTCTTTGGCTACTTTTGGCCGCAAGCTTTCTTGTGGCCGTGTTTATACTGCTTTCATTTCTTGCAGTCCGCTACATACCAGCTGCTCTCAACCAAACGATCTTTCAGGTACGGATTCTTATTACCATTACCCTTGGCTGGATGTTCCTGGGTGAAAAATTAGCCCCGCTTCAGATATTTGGCGGACTTTTTGTGCTTGCCAGCGGTATTTTGGCGGTTTGGGCGCCCGCAAGAGCTCATAGAAAAGGCAACAACACACACCCGCACCTGGTGAGAGGAATCATTCTGACGCTCGTTTCTGCGGCGTTTCTTGGGGTAGGTGTTGTCATAGAGAAAGCCGCTTTGCAGTACATGGACATCGGCGCGTTTTTCATCTACGGTTTTGGCCTGCAGACACTCTGGCTAACACTTTTTGCTGCGAGAGACGCGTACCTCCACCGTCCAGTTCATGTCACGCGTACAATACTGCGCGAATCCGTCATGCTGGGTGTCGTGGTAGCAGGGATTGGCATTAGCTACTTCGTAGCCCTCAGCAAGGCAAATAACATCTCGCTCATCGCCGCCCTCAGCGCATTTGTCTTGCCGCTCACTGCCATTGCCGCTCATTACATCCTGAAAGAACGTGATGACAGTAAACTCCTCTGGGCCGCCATAACCCTCGGAGTCACTGGCGTCCTCATAACGGTTTTGTAAATACTACATTCGCCATTCGTGTTTCGCCATTCTATAATGAAATGCAATGGGGAAGGCGCTGTATAGAAAATACCGGTCACGGTCGTTGAGTGAAGTTCTAGGGCAAGAACACATTACAACCACGCTTGCGAATGCCTTAAAACAGGGAAAAATTGCGCACGCCTACCTACTTACTGGACCACGTGGCGTTGGCAAAACTTCCATAGCCCGTATACTTGCCCATGAGATTAACGGTTTGCCGTACAGCGAAGAACCGCACTTCGACATCATAGAAATAGATGCCGCCAGCAATAACGGCGTCGAAGATGTGCGCGACCTGCGCGACAAAATCATGTCCGCTCCCGCGAGCGCCAAATACAAAGTGTTTATCATCGACGAAGTCCACATGCTTAGTAAGGCCGCCTTCAATGCGCTTCTCAAGACCCTGGAGGAGCCGCCGGAGCACGTCGTTTTCATCCTTGCCACCACCGAGACACATAAACTCCCGGAAACCATTATTAGCCGCACGCAAAGATATGGTTTTCGCCCAGTTGCTCTTACGAAAGTCGTTGAGCATCTGAAGGATATCGCGAAAAAAGAGGCGATTTCCGTCGATGACGATGCGTTGCAGCTCATAGCCGAGCATGGCGAAGGCAGCTTCCGCGACAGCATAAGTCTTCTTGACCAAGCGAGCAGCATGCACGAGCGTATCACAAAAGCTCATATTGAACAGCTGCTCGGGCATGCACCGACAGAATATATCAGTCGTATAGAGAACGCATTTGCAGTTCACGATACACCTGCCGCCCTGGCAGCTGTGCGAGCACTACACGACCAAGGGTACGAAGCAGCCATGATAGCTATACAGCTCGGGCACCGTGTCCGCGAGCACATTGCTCAGACAGTACCGTCTGTACACCAACTAGAACTCCTGCGAGACCTGCTGGATATTCCGCCCGCTCACAACCCGCGCGCTTTACTCGAAATCCTCATCATGAAATACAGCACGCCGGACAATCCCGGGCAAAATGGAACAGAGGCAAAAGCAGCAGCCCCGGTGAAAAAGCCGGAAGAACTAAATCATGAATCTGGAAGCATGAATCATGAAGAAGAACAAAGTACTGTGGTAATGAAAAAACCCGAAAGAGCAACTGAAGCAGCCAAAATTGCGGAAACCGTTTCTCCTGTTAATCTTGAAGGGGTTGCAGACTCTGATGCAACCACACAAAGTGTTGACACAAACTCAGCTACTGAACTATGGCAAGCTGTCTTGCAGCAGCTTAAACAAACGCACAACACACTCTACGGCATCGGGCGTATGGCGCGGCCGGTGCTCGACGGCGACAAACTCACTCTTGAGCTAAACTTTGCTTTTCACCAGAAGCGGCTCAATGAACCGGGTAACCGCAGCATCCTTGCAAAACTGGTCGAGTCAGTGCGAGGAAAGGCAACTGAAATCCACTGCGTCGCAAACACCGCTTCAAAGACACCGATAGCCGCTGCCGAGACCGTTGCAACCATTAGCAATATCTTTGGCGGCGCCGAGCTGTTAGAATCATAAGAAGAGTTACGAGTTAAGAGGTATGAGATAAGAGTTAGTGCCATGGCAACCCTAAATACGACACCGCCACAAAATCTTGAGGCCGAGGCATCACTACTTGGCGCTATCCTCATAGACACCGACGCCATTGTGAAGATTGCCGACCGCGTTTCGGTAGATGACTTTTATGATCCACGCCATGCTCGCATATACGAAGCCCTACAGGCACTCTACGAACGCCGCTCAGCCATAGATGTCCTCACGCTAGCCGACCAACTCAAAGGCAACGGCTTCCTCGACATGGTTGGCGGCCCAAGTTACCTGACGGAGCTAACAAACTTCGTCCCCACGGCGGCCCATGTGGAGCAGTACGCTGATATTGTTGCGCAGAAAGCCCTTCGTCGCCGCCTGATTGCCGCGAGCGCCGACATGGCAGACCTTGGCCGCGACGAGTCAAAAGCCCTGAAAGAACTGATAGAAGAAGCAGAATCACGTCTGTTTGAGGTCAGTCAGCAGCATGTCAAACAAAGCGTCGTGAGCCTAGAGTCTGTCCTCGCCGAAAGTTTTGAGCGGCTCGACGACCTCCACAAAGACAAAAACAAGCTTCGCGGTATACCCAGCGGCTACCGCGATCTCGACAACATTCTCGCCGGTTTTCAGCCTTCAGACCTCTTCATACTCGCAGCAAGACCGTCCATGGGTAAGACTGCATTTGTCCTGAACCTCGCCCACAAAGTTGCCACCCTCGCGAAAGAATCAGTCCTCATCTTCAGCCTGGAAATGAGCAAAGAGCAGCTGGTTGACCGTCTGCTTGCTATGGAATCGGGTGTGGACGCCTGGGCGCTCCGCACTGGTAAACTGACCGACGACGACTTTGAACGACTCGGTGAAGCCATGGGGACACTGAGCGAAGCAAAAATTTACATAGACGACACCCCAGGTATAACCGTCAGCGACCTCCGCACAAAGGCACGGCGCGAAGCCCATACCCAAAAACTTGGCCTCGTCATCGTCGACTACTTGCAGCTCATGAGCGGCGGCGGCAAATACAGCGGTGAAGGGAACCGTGTTCAGGAAATATCTGAAATATCCCGCGGGCTCAAGGGCATTGCCCGCGAACTCAATGTACCCGTCATTGCCCTCAGCCAGTTGAGCCGCTCTGTTGAAAGCCGCAGCCCAAAGATTCCGCAGCTCGCTGACCTGCGCGAATCCGGTTCCATAGAGCAAGACGCCGACGTCGTCGCATTCCTGTACCGCGAAGACTACTATGAACCGGACAGCGAACGAAAAAACATCATGGACGTTCTCATCAAAAAACATCGTAATGGCCCCACCGGTGCCGTAGAACTCTACTTCGACAGGGAGAAACAACGTATCCGCTCACTCGACAGCACACATAGCTCCCCGTTTAACGAGTAGCCCGCTGCGAGCAGGTAGTGTATACTGAGAGTCAAATTGCTTATGGACACAGTTCTTACTTTTTTCAGTCGACGTTGGCGATTTCTCATCGTTTGTCTGCTTATTGGTATATTCGCCTACATTCTTCTGTTTCGTGGCCTCAATACCCTCACGGGCGGGCTCTATGCCCAACCAGAAACCGTTAGCCAGCAACAATCATGGACATTTTCGAATATTCTGCAAAACCCAGTCAATGCCCCTCACAAATTGCTGACTCTATCTGTCATAGCATTCGACAACCACAATATACTTGTCACACGAGCTGTTTCAGCAAGTTTGGCCGGCATGTTCGCGTTGCTCTTTTACTGGATTGCGCTGCACTGGTACTCAAAACGTGTGGCACTGCTTGCAACCATTATGTTTGTTAGCTCCAGTGGGTTTTTGCATATTGGACGCTACGGAACAGGTATGGTTCTGCAAATGGCAACACTGATTGTCATTGGATGCATTTTACTCTACCGTCGTACAAAGCACGAAACAAGAATGTTATACCTGGTTGTCAGCCTTTTAAGCCTCTGTCTCTACATACCCGGCATAATCTGGTTCGAGATAATCGGTCTCATTGTCATGCGAAAACGTATGCTCCATATAATCAGAAAAATAAATAAAAAACACTTTCTAGGTCTTGGTTTATTGGTAATATTACTGGTATCACCGCTCGTTGCAGCGGTAATCAGCAACACAAGCACGCTACGGGATGTTTTTGCCATTCCAGTACACATTCCGAGCGCAAACGACCTCCTTCAAAACCTCATACACCTCATGTCATCTGTCTTCTACCGCGGCTATTGGCCGCATGAATACTGGCTGCACGGCGCCCCACTGCTGACCATTGCTGAAGGCACTCTCTTTGTCGCCGGCCTACTTGTTCTTGCGCAGAGACCCATACTTCGTGGTAACTACTTCTTGCTTGGCTCACTCATCCTCAGCACCTTGCTTATTACATTTGGAGGTAGCGTAACAATCGCAATGCTTATCCCGCTCGTCTACTTAACGATTGCTGGTGGTATATACTACCTACTCAATGAATGGCTTAGTATCTTCCCGAGGAACCCAGTTGCTCGCTTTACTGGCGTAGCACTCCTTACTGTCTTGGTAGCTACTTCAGTTATGTATCATCTCAACGCCTACTACACCGCATGGTCAAATGCACCAGAGACAAAAGCAACCTACGTCATAAAGCCATCGCTATAATCTGCTACAATAAGTGTACTAACGAAGGAGATAATGATGAGTCGATTTGATCAAGCAAAGATGCTGATGCAGGTGAAAAAAATTCAGAAAGATTTGCAAAAGATGGTCATTGCAGTTGAGCAGGGTGATGGCGCAGTTCGGGTTGAAATCACTGGCGAGCAAAAGATTAAAAAGGTCACGATAGATCCTGATTACGTAGACTTGGATGATATCGAACAGCTCGAGCGTTGGATTGAAGACGCCGTGAAAGATGCCATCTCTGAAAGCCAGAAAGTTGCTGCCGAGAAAATGCAGCCGTTCATGGGTATGCTTGGCAGCCTTGGTTTATAGTCCTGTATGAACATACTACCTGCCGCGCTCGAAAATCTTATTGAAGCCCTGGGAAATTTGCCGGGCGTTGGGTCGCGCACCGCTGAGCGTTATGCGTATTATTTAGTGCGACGAGACCCAAATAAGGCCAGGCAGATAGCCGCGGCGCTTGAAGCACTGCACGAAGGCGTAACATATTGTCCCAAGACATTTGCACTCATAGATGCAGACATGGAGCTTTCGCCGCTCTACACCGACCCAAAGCGGGACAAAACGCTCGTGGCGGTCGTGGCAGAGCCGCTCGACATTGTTGCGCTAGAAAAAACCGGCGCATTTCGCGGCACCTACCACGTACTTGGCGGTCTGGTTTCACCCATAGACGGCGTGACGCCAGACGAACTACATATCGCAGAGCTGATGCAGCGCGTCGATGAAGACGGTGTAGTAGAAATCATCCTCGCCACAAACGCCAGTGTCGAGGGCGAATCGACTGCACTCTACATTCAGCAGCAGATAGGCGACCGAAAAGTAAAAGTCACCCGTCTCGCCCGCGGCCTTCCCATAGGCGTCGACCTCGAATACGCCGACCAAATCACACTAAGTCGTGCTTTAGAGGGAAGGCAGACGCTATGACGATGGAGACGCCGCCACCGCAACATGACACAATCGGCAGCACACCCGAGGGGCATGAAAGTAGGCCAGGCCTTAAGAGCCGAGATTGGCTTATCCCTTACATTCTCGCACATGTTCTAGGAGTGGTGCACTGGATTATTGGGCCACCAAACGAGACACCTACAAACAATCAAACCTAGTTCACTATACGTTTAAAACGTGAGAGCGTGGCACCCTCATATTCGACTGTCTCCAACCAGACGCTCAGCCATCTCGCAAAATGTATATCACGAGCCTGAATTGGGCTATATAACTTCAAAATCTAAGGTTTTTTCATCGAATACAATCGCAGTCACACGATATTTACCACCCTTGTAGTGCCGCCAAAGCGAACCAACCGGCACGAGCTCTTCGGCTTCAAGCAACATCCTACGCAATTGCTTCAAGTCTATTTTACTTCCCATAAGGTCATCATATCATAACCGTTTTGTGTATAGATGTAAGCAAAGTACAATGAGTGCATGGAAACTCGTATTGGAGAGGGGATTCACCAGGCGCAAAAGATTGTGGTGATTCAGGCGGATAATCCAGACGCGGATAGTTTGGGCAGCGCGCTCGCGCTCGAGCATATTCTGGGGGACCTTGGAAAGGACGTCATTTTGTGCTGCGGCGTCAATGTGCCAGAATATCTGCGCTACATGAGCGGGTGGGATAGGGTAGTCGACAGTCTGCCGAGTCAGTTCGACCTGAGCATCGTCGTCGATGCCAGCACATACACTCTGCTCGATAAGCTCGATAGGTCTGGACAGCTTGCATGGGTAAAAAGTAAGCCCTGCATTGTGCTAGACCACCACGCCACTGTCGAAAAAAAGCTCGATTTTACCGACCTGCAGCTTATTGACGAAACAGTCGCCTCCACCGGGGAACTCATTTTTCATCTGAGCGTTTCACTTGGATGGTGTGTTTCCCAGCAAGCAGCTGAGCACCTCATGAGTTCCATTCTTGGTGACACCCAAGGGCTCACAAATGACCTCACAAAGTCTGCAACCTACCGCGTGATGGCTGACCTTACTGACCTGGGCGCAAACCGACCGCGTCTGGAAGAACTCCGCCGCGAGTACGGCAAAATGCCCGAAAAGATTTACACATACAAGGGCGACCTCATACGAAAGACTGAGTTTCACGCTGGCGGCAAGATTGCGCTTGTGCACATACCACAAGGCGAAATAAACGAATACAGTCCGCTGTATAACCCAGCGCCACTCATTCAATTCGACATGCTGCAAGTCCGGGGTGTTGCACTCGCCATTGTTCTCAAAAGCTACGACGACGGCAGGGTAACTGCCGCACTCCGTGCAAATAATGGCTACCCAGTGGCAGCCAAACTCGCCGAACACATGGGCGGCGGCGGCCACGACTACGCTGCTGGCTTCAAAATCACCGACGGCCGGAACTATGATGATATTAAAGCAGAATGTCTCCGATTCGCCACCGAACTACTTAACGCCACTCACGGAGACATCGCATGAGACTGAATAACACACTTACCAGAGAAGTTGATGAACTGAAACCACTCGAAGACGGCAAGATTAGACTCTATACCTGCGGGCTGACAGTGTATAGTCAGCCGCATATTGGGAACTGGCTGCCGTATATCTACTGGGATGTGCTGGTACGTACGCTGAGTGCCGCTGGCTACAAGGTTGAGCACACGCAAAATATCACCGATGTTGGTCATCTGACGTCTGACGACGACAACGGTGAAGACAAGATGGAAAAAGGTGCGAAAAGGGAAGGTTTGACCGCGTGGGATATTGCAGCCAAATACATCGATATTGCGACCGCAGAAGCGAAGCAACTGGGCCTGCTTGAACCAACGCATCTTGTGCGAGCAACAGACATGATTCCCCAACAAATTGATTTCACCAAGAAGCTCGACGAGAAAGGCTACTTGTACGAAATACCGGGCGACGGCATGTACTTTGACACCTCAAAACTGGTTGATTACGGCAAGCTAGCCAAGCTCAATATAGGCGGGCTGGAAGCCGGTGCGCGCGTTAGTGTTGAAGGGAAAAAGAACATTACTGATTTTGCCGTCTGGAAATTTTCACCGAATCCGCTGAACAGCGGACAAAAGCGCGACATGGAATGGGATAGTCCCTGGGGCATCGGTTTCCCCGGTTGGCACCTGGAATGCTCCGTCATTGCAAGAGAAACGTTAGGCGACCAGATAGACATCCACTGCGGTGGGATAGACCACATCCCAGTACACCACACCAACGAAATTGCTCAGACAGAAGCCGTGACAGGCAAGCAATTCAGCCAATTCTGGGTACACAACAACCACTTGAAAGTTGACGGCGGCAAGATGGCCAAGAGCAAAGGCAACGTCTACACACTCCAAGACATCCTCGACCACGGCTATAGCCTCGACGCATTTAAAGTCTTTGCACTTGGGAAGCACTACAGAACAGAGGGCAATTTCACCTGGGAAAACTTAGAAGCCGCTGCAAATCGACTCCGTAATTGGCAAGAAATATCAGACCAGCGGTGGCAGCCCATCCATGATGAAGCAACGAACGAACCTGACAAACACAATATTCTCGGTAGATTCACTGAAGCTCTTCTGAGCGATCTCAACACTCCCAAAGCTCTTTCAGTGATAGATGAGCTTGTCGCCGCAGTAGAACACGATGGCATGACATCTGATCACCTGTACACTTTTACAAAACTCTTGCAACAGTGTAGCCAATTCCTAGGTATAGACCTTTTTGGAGATGATATTTCTGAAGAGCAAAAACAAAGCATCCTTCAGCGGGAAGAGGCGCGTCGCGCCAAAGACTGGGCCACATCAGACAGCGTCCGCGACACACTCATCAAACAGGGAATTGGTCTCCGCGACACACCACAGGGCGCCGTGTGGTATCGGCTCAGAAACTCGAACCAGTGCGAGAGACAGGGAAGCTATAAACTCCCGCCAGGAGTCATTGCATCTTTTGCGGTCGCTGGACTAATGAGATCTCTGCGCTCAAGATAATCAAGTACCACAATTCGTACACATCCGGCCACTGGAATCGCGACTAACGCACCCAGTAAACCACCGAAGTTTGCCCCCAAAAGCACTGCCACAAAAACGAGTAGCGGCGACATGTTTGTAGAATTCGCCTGAATACGTGGCTGAACAACGTAATTTTCTATTTGTTGATAGAGGATATAGTAGGCAAGCACAAAAACTGCAGCCGCAGGAGAAGTAAACAAGGCAACTAAGGTACAAATGATTGCCCCAATAGTGTGGCCAACCATTGGTATGAGACCGCATATGAAAACAATCACCATAAGCGCCAGCGGGTACGCCACGTGCATGGCGAAAAGCATCGGAACAATCAACACCGCCGCAATTGCCGCCAGCATAACCTGACCATTCACATACCCCCGCACCACTTTATTCATTTCTGAGGCAAGACGATGCGTTCTTTGACGGCGATGAACCGGGAGCAACCCCTCAAAGAGCTTACCCCATTTTGGACCCTCTACAAGCATCATAACTGTTAAGACAAGGACGGTAAGCATGGCAAATATACTGCTACCAATTTTGGAAACTGCTGTGACTGCCGAACCGCCTATGTCATCGATACGAGAAGAAAGCTGTGATGATAGTTTTTCAACCTGTGAATCTAGGTTGTACTTCTCCACAAACGCACCGAGAGCTCCCTCGCCGCTGCGCGTCTGGTCAATAAGTTGCGGCAAGTCACCAAGAAACCCGGCTGTTTGTTTTGCAATAGGCGGCACAATTGCCACCAAAAAACCTACGAACAACAAGAGAATGAGACCTATTGAAATGCCCGTGGCAAGCGTCCGTTTATTTTTTTTCTTGCCGGGCATGCGTTTTGCAAGCCACTGCACCGGGCTATTGAGCGCGAGGCTCAAAAAGAATGCAACCCCTATAAGGGTAAGGGTTCCAAGACTTTGCCGAACTGCCAAAAAGAGCAATACTGCAAGTGCTGTGAGCGAAATAACTCTGACAATTGTATGTGTTGATATTGTGATCTCAAAATCTGAGTTGTCTTTGGGAAATAATCTTGCCATGAGCGTATTATGTCACGAACCTTTCCGCTTTTGCAAAGCATCTTTATAAATTTGTTCTATCTTTGGCCCAATCAACTCAATATCAAAGCTCCGAGCATGTTTTTTCTGAAGACGAACAAGCTCAGCACTCTCTTGGCGGTTCTCAAGCCAAAATTCTAACGAGCGAGCAAATGCTGCACGGTCTAGGACCTGTACAAGTTGGCGCTTATCTGCGATAACAGAAGCGTACCCTGGATTGTCTCCCGCCAAAACAACACCGCGTCCAGCTGCCATAGCTTCAATGAGACTAATGCCAAAACTTTCACCGCTCGGGCTTGGAAACACCAATAAATCTGCCGACGCCAAGAACACCGCCTTATCCTCTTCCGCAACATATCCTGGAAAGGAAACGATTTTTTCAAGATTGTGCTCGCTGGCGTACTTCTTCATCTCAGCGAGCTGAGGACCTCTCCCAGCAATAATCACCTCAAGTGGTCGCCCAAACGAGCGTGTATTGACGAGTTCATCTACTGCCGTAAGCAATAGTTTAGGCCCTTTTCGTGTAACCAACCTTCCAAGAAAAACTATACGAAGCTTCTTATGGCGCGGTGAAATAGAACTTCCTGCTTTTGAAAAAACATGCCAAAGAAACGGATTCGGCACGACAACACTCTGAAAACCAAAGTGTTTCCCAGCGAATTCCTGAGCAGGGGCCGAAACGGCCATCATTGCATCAAACCGTTTTGCGGTCGAGCTATTGATCTTCCCAAGTACATTACTACCCATACGTGCCAGCCTTCCGAATGGCATGATATGAAATGTTCCGACTACCGCAACTTTAGCGCTTGCGAAATGTATCAATCGGCCGCTCAAAAAGGGGCTGTATGGAGCTTGAACGTGCAGAACGTCGAGTTGCAAATCTTCCATAACGCTCCGCAATTTTTTCTGATTTGTCGGCAGAGGCACGGACAAACGGTTTCCGTTAAACTGTACCTTTACATTTCTACTAAGACTCCAGATGCTATCTACATCAGTTCTAGATGTCTGACCAACCAAGTAATGCACCACGTGGCCACGGCGACTCAGCCAACCTCCCAAGGTAAGCATGTACTGCTGTATACCATCGGTACCGTCAAAAGACTCGTCAAGTACGAAACCAATCTTCACCTGCCATCCGCCTTTCATGTTTAGGACCCGCCTCAAGCGCCTCTTCGTATGCCCGAATGTACATAGCTGCAACCTTCGTATAGTCAAACTGGCGAACGTGTTTTTTTGCCCACTTTTTCCACAGCTCACGAATACCTTCGTCGTGTAGCAATAACTCTAGCCGATGAGCAAACTCCTTTGTGTCTTGCGGATCCACCAATGAAAGCTGTCCTAGGCCAGTCATCACGCTTTCGTATCCAGGGTTATTGCCCGCAACCGTCACAACGCCACTTGCCATCGCCTCGAGTAACACAATTCCAAAACTTTCGCCGTACAGTGCTGGCGAACAGAACACGTCTGCATTGTGCAAGAGCTCAATTTTTACACTGTCCTCGACAAAGCCTAAAAACTCTACGTTATGGAGTGCTAAATCATCAACCATTTCTTGCAGCTTTTCACGATCAACGCCATCACCGGCGATGATTAGCCGAACGTCAGGATGTCGTTCTTGTAGTTTTTGGAGTGCGAGCAGCAAATACTTGACACCTTTTCGTTTCTCAAGGCGGCCAATGTATAAGATATTTTTTTGCTCTTTTTGGTCTGCTACAAAATGAGAG
The DNA here is from genome assembly GCA_964387505.1 of uncultured Candidatus Saccharibacteria bacterium. GTDB lineage: Bacteria > Patescibacteriota > Saccharimonadia > Saccharimonadales > UBA4665 > JAGXIT01. The sequence goes on along the minus strand of CAYLWF010000016.1, from coordinate 47,170 downwards.
GGCTGCCGAAAGTGCTGCAGGTGAATGCCATTTGGGATAATCTGAATATCAGCGTCACTCAGCGACCGCACATACTCCGCTGCCGCTTCCGACACAGCCGTAAAGGCGTCAATATGTTTTAGCAGCGGCTTTGTGTACGGAATAACGACTTTTGCGAGCGCCCGACTTGCAATTGTCTCTGGTAATTTTGCGTGGAACGTCGCAATGTTGACAGCTTTGCTACGACTCAAAATCTGTCGACTGAGTACCGGAATCCAGGGTTCATGAAAGTGCAATATGTCAAACTGTTCGTACTCGAGCATGGAATCGATTTCATCCGTCAACACACTAGCACTAATTTGAGTCGTGGTCGCAGCTGCTTTGAAGTCCGCGGACGAACCAAGAAAAATAACCTTATGGTTTCGGTTGGTGTACGGTTCATTTGGCTGGGGCGTAATGATAATTGCCTCATGGCCAAGTTTCTCGTACTCACGCTGAAGCGCTTTGACAACTTCCTGTACACCTCCGCCTTTTGCAATACTGTAAGGGCAGACAAGTCCAATCTTCATAATTATTCCTATTCTATCAGATTACATCCTATGATGCTCGCGAAAGTCGCTTCCGTAAAGCCTGAGGGACCATAACGGCTTGTTCTTTTTTGTCTGCAAGTAGTGTCGGCGTATGCGCGGCTGACTTCATAACAACGCTCTCGTAATCGGCAAATACAACCCGCATGTGCTGTTCGACAATCGCATTGTCAAAGTAGTGTTCGCCGCTCGCTTGTACATGATAAACAGGCAAATTAATCTGCGTTTGGCAATTGTCGAGATCAAGAAACTCGCTTGTCGTACGCCAATGTGTTCGCACATCGTTTTTTTGCCAAAGCATAACATCATAGTCTATGTACCGTTTTGCATACTCATTCGATCTTCCTTTCAGCCGACGCTTGCTACCTGGGAGCATCATTGACACTCTGCTTATCACAAAGTGGTTGAGCAATACATACCGAATGAGTAGAGGTAAGGGTCGAGCCCCAATCATCCTGGTATAAATATGGTAGTCAACCCGTCTTTTTGGCGGAAACAAAAAATCATCGCGATGCATAAATCCAACCATACTCACTACCAGGTCTACCTTCTTCACAAGCTCAGGATACTTTTGCAGCATTCGGGTCGCTACAACAAACCCAAATGATATGCCGATGATAGTAAAACGCTTCCGTTTGTAGTACATTTTCACAAATGCAGCAAGATAGTCCGCATAATTGTCAATTGATGCCTGCTGGCCAATCTTATAAAAGGTTTCCATGCCGCCAAAGCCAGGCATGTCAGGCATAGTAACAGTGCCGTAGGGCTGTAAGTTTTGCACTAAGCCCCACCACCGCTCTAGCAGTGCATGATGTCCGTATAGCAACAATATTTCACGGTTTCTTTTTGAGGTTGCGGGAGCCTTTAGGATTCGTCCCGCCATACCATTCACATGCAGCGGCTCGATATAATCAGCCGGGTCGGTTTGATTTTTCATGTATTACCCTATAACGAAATGTTACGTAATACTATAGGACGTTTTACCCCGACCAGCAAGCACAACCTGATATAATAACATTCATGCGAAAATTCTTGTTGTTACTATTCGTTATTGCATGTGCTGTTGGAGCGGGCGTCATTTATACACTGACAAACGACGCTGTAAAGCCAACACCCGCAGTGACTGAGAATAAGTCCCAAAGAACAGCTTCTTCAAAACCCATTACCCTGAGCTTGCCCGGCACTGAAGCCATACCAACGCTCAAAGAAAATTACTCCTCACCATCTAGTTTGTGGGTTGTCGTAAGCAAGAACCATCCGCTTTCTGAGGAACGTTACGTTCCAAGCAACCTCGTCGTGCCAAATTTCAAAACACGCACAGACAAATCAACCGCAGAGCAATCACTACGTTCGGACATAGCGCCAGCCGCCAAGGAGCTGTTTGACGCGGCTGCCGCGGCCGGACATGACGTTATGCTCGCGAGCGGCTACCGGTCATATGAGCTGCAACAAACCTACTTTTCAAACTATGCAAAAATATACGGTGAAGAAGCTGCAAACAAATTTAGCGCCCGACCTGGCCAAAGTGAGCACCAAACAGGCTTAGCCTTCGATATTAGTCTTTCGTCGCGTCAGTGCTATCTCGAGGTGTGTTTTGGCGAAACTGAAGCAGGGAAGTGGCTCGCCGCCCACGCATATGAATACGGCTTTGTGCTGCGTTATCCGGCAGATAAAACTGAGGTGACACAGTACCAGTACGAACCGTGGCACTTCCGCTACGTTGGTCGCAACCTGGCGCGCGCCCTCCATGAAAGCGGCCTCACACTCGACGAAGCGTACCCGTACCTGCAAACCGCACTAGCTGAACTCAAAGCCCGCGGCCTCGTAAAATAGCCAAATGAAGCCAAACCCCTCTCTGTTATCCCCCCATCCAAAGTGAAATAGCGGCCAGACGGTAGTATGTAGACGGTAGACTGGAGACTGCAGAGTCGAATCTAGAATCTTGAATCTAGAATTTTGAGCTTTTAAATCATTAGGCTGAAAAGCCGACTTAGCTTCGAAGTTGCAGAACTATCGGTCGACGCCAGAGCCGGGGATGCATAACGACTGATTTACCGAAACATGTTTGGCTCCCGGCGTGCGGAGGATGTCTAAGGAATGAATAATGACGAGTTCCGCACAAACCCAAGAGCCAAGCATGTTTCGGTAAGTAAGCCGGTCGTTTACTCCTCCCCGGTGAGTTTTGCCTACTTTTGATCAAGCAAAAGTAGGGGTAAACGACAATGGTCGAAATACTTGAAGTAGGTGGCGTGTAGCAATGAACTTACGGAGTAATAATAACACCGGTTTCGGTACCCAACGTAGACCGCACATAACTTTCTCGCTCTGCCTGCGTATACCCACCCCCAAACATATTGACCACCGCATTTCCACTGCCAGCAAGCGTCCTTAGCTGTAAATTACTACGCGTCGTCAGCTTTTGCGCCGCCTTATCTGCGGCCGGCCAATCATAGCTCATGTAGGTTATGTGCGCTGTTGGGGCAGACACACTGACTCCCCCAGTTTTCTGTTTTGTAAGCGTAAAACCAGCAATGATGCCAGTCAGCTCATTTACCTGCAGCTGCGAAGAAAGCATGTTGCCTATGCTGTACCACACCAATGTTTTTCGCCCATCTGCCGTAGTGACATAGCGCAAAGGCTGCAAAACATGTGGCCCAGTGCCTATCACCACATCTGCACCACTGTCTGCAAACAGCTGCGCAGCGGCCGTTTGGTCGGCATTTACCGCGTTTGAGTCTTCCGTGCCCCAGTGTGCCGAAACAACCACCGCGTCAGCATTTGCCCGTGCTTCACCCATAAGACGTTTCACAAAGGCGGCATCGTGATAAAAGTTCACTCCGTAATCAGTCAGGTTTTTGTCGTTGCTATAGTCTGCAAATGCCAGAAACGCCACCTTTACCCCGTTTTTGGTAAAGTACTTTATGGTGTTTTGTTCTGCGGTAGAGCGGTTTGAACCGCTAAAGGCAAGCACATTTTTTTGCTTTTCCCAATTTTCAAGGTTTGCATCTATACCTGCTTGATGTCGGTCATTTACATGGTTTGTTGCAAGGTTCAGCAGGTTGCAGCCGGCGCCACCAACCAAATCACCCGAAAATTCGCTCGGTGCATTAAAGACCGGGTAGCCACTAATGCCGAAAGTACTGCCTGTGGCAATAGTTTCTGGATTGCAAAACACTACGTCTGCGTTTTGGTACACCGACCGCATGTTTTTGAAATACGGTTTAAAATCATAGCCGTTTGCCGTCTTCGCCTGCGCAACTATAGAATCATGCGCCAGCATATCCCCCATAGCTACAAATTTGAGGGTTCCACTCGACTCCACCTTCTTAGGCTGCATGTTCTGGCTTACCGCCTTACTCTCTGGCGTGCTGTCAGATGATCTATTCCATGTAAAATAGGCCCCCAGAAGCAGCGCAAGCCCACAACAAACAAGACTTATCATAATAATCTTTTTGTTCTTCCTATCCATGGGTATAAGTATAGCGCACTATCGATTAAGCCTATGCTTCAACTAAAATACTACGTACGAAACAGAGCAGGGTAGGACGCAGATATAAAGTTCAAGGATAAATAGCGCTGGATGATTCAAGTCTTGAGAGTTGCGTTCAAATTTTGCCTTGCTACAATTGAGATGAAAAGGAATATTTTCGAATGCAACAATATTTTACGAAATCAAAAATATTTCTCATAATCATTGTATTTGTCATTGCTCAAATACTTGGTTCAGGGCTGGCGGTTGGAATCGTTGAGCTACTGCCATGGCTTTCAAAATACCCAGATGCTAGCTTCGAAATTCTACGTGGTGGTCCGAGTCTGTTACTCATACTCTGGTTTCTGTATGATTTTCGTAAAAAAGGATTCTCCCTTATAAATGAATTTAAAGGGGTGCGAAACCACATTGGATACAAGGATTTCTTCGCAATCTTGCTATTCAATATCTTCATAGGGTTATTTTCTGTCTATGCCATAATTTATTTGGTGGTTCAATTTATGCCCGCAGATCAACTCAGTAACATGGCCCATTCAAATGACCTAGCAGGAGTGACGACGCTTACGGGCACTGTTTTGGGTGGAATAGTCGCCGTATTTTTAGCACCCTTAGCTGAAGAGTTTATTTTTAGAGGATTTTTATTTACTAAATTCCAAGCAAAATTCTCTGTATGGGTCAGTATGGTTCTTTCATCAATTCTTTTTGCTGCAATACATATTTCACTGTCGTCAATCACAACATTTCTATTTGGTTTAAGTTTATGTATTGTGTTTTACAAGACAAAAAATTTAGCAATTCCTATATTACTTCATGTTTTAAATAATGCCATCGTTAGCACTATTGCTATCTATGGAGCACTATTCCCGCAGCCGAAAACGACGGACGTTAGCTTTGACGGCATATCACAAGACTTCTACAGGATAGCGGTTCCGTGTTTTGTAATAGCAATGCTACTCGGCTATTACTTGGTTAAAAAACGAAACATGCTACGTTTAGATAAACCATTCATCCTTAGAAAAAAACCAGCCTGATGCCGCATGAATCTTCCAAGATAACTATAAACATATTATCTATTCCCAAACTCAACCTTCTCCACGTTTAAGAGATAAAACTACCGCCAATATAAAAAGCCTAGAATAACTAGGCTTTTTATATTGGCTGGGGGTGAGGGATTCGAACCCCCGAATGCCAGGACCAAAACCTGGTGCCTTACCACTTGGCGAACCCCCAATGGATGACAAAATACTAGAGGTCATTTTACGTGAGAAGGTGGTGTATTTCAAGCGGAATGATGTATATGATCCTGACTCCGCCATATTGAAACACATATCAAGAAAGCCGAGATAACAATAATCCAAACTACATAGTACGATGTAGTGAGCAGCGTGTATGTTTCAAGAGCAACCAAAACAAGGATTGCTTTCAGAATAGTCAGATAGTATGACGGCAGTGACTCGGAGTACGGTGCCCTATGAGTTTTTCGAAATGTTGGTACAAACGAAATCAAATCTGCAACCATAATAGTCCAGAGTGCAAGCAACGCTTGCTCATGAAAAACAATATACATACCTGTGCCGATTATCGCTATTATCAAACAGACCTTATCTAACAACACTACATCTTTTGTCCCATAAGAAAACGCAAGATAAAGAATAATGGCATTCACGACACTCCCAACAAGTGTCGGGATAGCTCCGAGTCCGGCACCACCTAATAGCAGAATAACGCTGACCGTAGCAGTTATCAGAAACCAGCTTATCCAGGTATACAAGTGGGGCTTACATGTGCCGCGCCGAATGTCACGTATGTATGGTATATACGCCATAACTGCAATACAAGAAGCTACTAGTGTTGCGACGATTTTTATGTTTTCCATACTATCCATTGTATATCCATAAGGCAGTCTTATATAAGCTTCCGCTTTCGACTTAGGAACAGGACGCTTAGACCAGGAAGGATGGGCAGCCAGTGGGTGATGAGGCGAAAGGTGAAGGCGATTGCGAGCGCCGTGGTACTTATGACGCCGTAAGCCATAAAACCGCCCACGAGCCCGGCTTCTACGCCAGCTAAACCACCCGGCGTTGGCACGGCCGCACCCACAAACACTCCAGCCGTATACACCAGAAACAATGAAGGTGCGTCAAGCCATATACCAAAACTTTGTGCGGCTAGATGCAGCACGAGAAGGTTTATGAGAGTAAGTGAGAGCAAAGCTAGCGCTGAGTAGGCCAGCTTATGCGGTTCGCGCTCATAGCGTCTGAGACTCACGAGCAAGTTGCGGGCAAAGCTCTTTAACTTGCGCCGAGCTGGTTTTATGAGTAGTAGGGCGACAAACACAAAAACAAAACCGAATAAAACCCACCCCTGTGAAAAATGCCATCCCAGACGAAACTGCCCAGCGCTACCAGTGAGCAGTACTGCCGCCAGCAGTGAAATATGCACAGCCATACCCATTAGATTATTTATGCTTACCACGGCAGTTGCCTGAGCCGTTGAATGTTTGCGGTTGTGAAGGTAGAGTCCGTGTAGGCCCAGCCCGCCCAACCCAGAAGGGATGAGTCGGTTTACTGCTGCTGCAGCCAGCTCCACGACAAACAGCTCGCGTAGCTTCAGCTGGTGAAACGAAAGAAAACTATACGAAAACGCCGCCAACACAAAGGTAAGCGCAAAAAGTGGCACACCCACAGCAAGATGTCCAAGCGGCACAGTGCGTATGACACGCACACTTTCAGCAAACTTTTCCCAGTTCTGTAGCACAAATACAGTGATAAAAAGAGTAAACGCAACCGAAACAGCTGGCCGCACCCACGTTTTTTTCAAACGAACCATAAACATATTGTACCCCAACTCTATATGATGACCAGCCCTATCGACTACAGCAAATGAGCAAATCGAATGAGTCGGCAGGCGAACTTTAGGGCAGGAGGAGAGCGTGTTTCGGATTTATTCCGAAACCGCGAGGAGGATAAGATCCTCCTTAAAGTAACACGTGCGACATAGCGAGGAAAAAGCAGAGACCGAAAAGAACATGCAGCGAGCGTTTGAAAACGGTGCGGGCAATTGCCTCTGTGTCACGCCGCCAGTTGGGGCTAAACATAGGATGAAGCCAGTACAGCCCGAGCGTAATCATGGCCAGTCCAAACATAAAACCGGCTTGCTCCCAGCGCGCCAGCAGATAGCACGACATGATGAAAGCTAGTCCGTAGATGCGCATTTCCCACACCGTACGACTCAGACCTTTTACCGCCGGTAGAACCGGCACTTTTGCGCGTTTGTAGTCTTCTGCACGGAAAATGCCTATAGCGTAAAAGTGCGGCATTTGCCAGGCAAACATGATGGCAAACAGGAGCAGTGCCGCTTGATTCAGCTCGCCCGTTGCTGCCACATAGCCTGCAAGCGGGGGAGTCGCACCAGGAAAAGCCCCCACAAACGTTCCCCAGTGCGTACGACGCTTTGCTACGTAGTACACCAGCGTGTATAGAACCGCTGCCGCAAAACCAACCGCCACGGTCAGTGCATGTGTCAACCAGAACACTAAGCCAAACCCAAACACGTACATTGCTGCCACATAGTACATGGCAGTTTTATATGGAATAACACCCGTTACAGATGGCCGCTTCGCCGTACGGTGCATGTGACGGTCAATGTCGCGGTCAAGATAGTTATTCACCACACACGAAGCCGCAATCAGCAGGAGCGAGCCAAACACTACACCCGCCAGCCGAGAAAACACCACGCCGTCTGGAGAACCATACAAAAACCCGCCCAAAACCGCCAGCGTATTGCCGACCACAATGCCGGGCTTCGCAACCAGAATAAAATCCTTCAACCTCACGGCTGCAATAAACCTTCTTTTTCCTGCATATATTCGGTCTGATGCTTCGGCATCATATTGTAGTCAAGGTTTTGCATAATCCATATCGACCCAATCACCAGACAGAGCACCACAAACACCGTAAAGACACCGGCATACACATTCATACGCAAACGCCGTTCAGTCGACATATGCAAGAAAAACATGACCTGTACCAGTATTTGCGCGGCTGCCAAAACCGCCAAAAAGGCAATGAGTAGTCCGCGTCCAAAAATTTCGCCGCTCGAAGCTTCATATGCCCAAACCAACATAAAAGCGCCCAATGTTAGCGCCAGTGAGAACGCAAAACCGGCAATATAGGTCGCAAAACTAGCCTGACGAAAATCGGGTAGCGAGTGAATGTGTTTTGACTTCATGAAATGACCCCCAGCATGTACACAATGGTAAATATGCCGATCCAAACTATGTCTAGGAAGTGCCAGAACATGGTAAACATAGTCAGCCGCTGCATAAACCTTGCCGAAAAACTACGCTTTTTGAGATACAGCATGGTTCCTGCCAGCCACACCAGGCCAACCGTTATATGCAAACCGTGCGTACCAACCAAGCCAAAGTATGAAGAAAGAAACGCACTTTGCGTCCATGTATGGCCTTCGCCCGCAAGCTTACTAAACTCATACACTTCCATAGAAATAAAGAGCAGTCCCAGCAGACCCGTCACCCAAAGCCATTTGAGCGTCGCAGCTTTATTCTGCTTGTGCGCAGCCAACAGCGCCAAACCGCTTGCAAGACTACTCAAAAGTAGCACCACGGTCTCTACAAGCACGAACGGTAGTTCAAATATGTCCTTGCCACTCACACCGCCAGCCGTATTGCCGCGCAGTACCATAAACGTCGCAAACAGGCTCGCAAACAAGATACAGTCAGTCATTAGGTAAATCCAAAACCCAAGAAGGCCTTTGCTATTCATGCCCTGTGCAATTTTGGCAGTCTGCGTCTTGCTCATGTAGTAACCTTTCCGGCGCGGGCGTCAAGCTTCTTTGCTTCCACAGCCGAGATTGTATACTCAACTTCCTCTTCAAACGTACGGCGAATGAGCACAACCGCAAGCCCCGCTACAGCCAGCAGCGCCAGCCACCACAGGTGCCATATCACGGCAAACCCAAACAAGCAGGCAAAGCCGCCCACGAACACGCCCAGCCCTGTGTTCTTTGGCAGTTCAAAGGCTTCGTACGCTCCGCTGTAGAGTGATTTTTTCGCCTGTTTCGCCTCCCAAAACGCATCGCGCACTGCTACCACCGGCAACCGGGCAAAATTATAGTGCGGTGCAGGCGAGGGAACCGACCATTCCAGGGTACGGCCATCCCAGAGGTCGCCAGTTTTATCGCGCAGTTCACGCCGTTTCCATATGCTATACACCAGCTGCACAACCTGTAGCACCACGCCCAGACCAATGATGAGCGTGCCAATGCCAGAAACTATGAAGAGTCCTTGCCAACCCATACTCGGGTCATAATGGTCAAGCCGCCGCGTCGCACCCATAAAGCCCAAGATATAGATCGGTATGAACGTCACCAAAAAGCCCACAACCCACGCACTTACCGCCGCTTTGCCAAGCCGCTCGTGCAAGCGGAATCCAAAAATCTTTGGGAACCAGTAGGCTATGCCCGCGAGGTAGCCGAACACGACGCCACTAATAATAGTGTTATGAAAATGCGCAACCAAAAAGAGACTGTTGTGCACCTGAAAATCTATAGCCGGTACCGCCAGTAGCACACCCGTCGCGCCACCTATGAGAAAGGTCGTGGCAAACGCCATAAACCACCACATGGGCGTCATAAATTCTATGCGACCTTTGTACATGGTAAACAACCAGTTAAAGACTTTTACACCCGTCGGCACGGCAATCACCATGGTCATAATGCCGAAGAAGGCATTCACATTGCCACCCGCACCCATCGTGAAGAAATGGTGCGCCCACACTAGGAACGACAGCACCGTGATGCACATGAGCGCCCACACCATGCTGGTGTAGCCAAAAAGCCGTTTCCGCGCCAACGTCGCGACAACCTCGCTATACATACCGAACGCTGGCAGGACGAGAATGTAGACCTCCGGGTGTCCCCACGCCCATATGAGGTTTATGTACATCATGGCGTTGCCGCCAAGGTCTGCCGTGAAATAATGCATGCCCATGGCGCGGTCGAGCGAAAGCATAAAGAGCGTTGCCGTCAGGATGGGGAAAACCACCACCGTCAGCATCATGGCACCCAACACACTCCAGGCAAACACCGGCATTTTCATGAAAGTCATGCCTTTGCAGCGAAGCTTGAGGATAGTCACAATGAAATTTATGCCGCTCAGAGTCGAACCAACCCCCGCAATTTGAATAGACCAAAGCCAGTAATCCACCCCTGGTCCGGGACTATACGCCAGTTCGCTCAGTGGCGGATAGGCGAGCCAGCCAACGGCACCAAATTCGCCGAACACCAGCGAAAGGTTCACGAGCACCACGCCCGCAAGATACAGGTAAAAACTCATAGAGTTGAGCGTCGGGAAAGCTACATCACGTGCGCCCAGCATCAGCGGCAACACTAGGTTGATAATGCCGAACATCAAGCCCATGGCTACAAAGAAAATCATAATGGTGCCGTGCGCCGTAAAGATTTGCTGGAAATGCTCCGCGTCCAGAAACCCACTGCTGTGCCCGCTTGCCAGCGCCTGCTGCAGCTTCATCATCACGGCGTCGCCAAAACCGCGCAGCAACATCACGACAGAAACTATAATGTACATGACACCGATGCGTTTGGCGTCTTGTGTCGTCAGCCATTCACGCCAGAGCCAGCGCCACTTTTTGAAATAGGTAAGCAATGCGACAAGCAGCAATAAGCCGCCGACCGTCGCAGCCTGCCCGCCAAACTGCACCCAGCCGTGCCAGAAATAACTCAGGTCAAGCCGCCCCCACAGACTTGCGAACATCATAGAGCGCCCTTTCTGGCGCTGCAGTGCGTCAAGGACGGACCCTGCGCAAAGTCATTATCAATCATGTGATTTACAAAAATCATAACTTCTTTGCGCAGGGTCCGTCCTTGACGCAGTCTGTTTACCCGGGCCATCACATTCCCTCCATGTGCATGTTTGTCATGTCGTGGGTCATTTCCGTCTGGGATGGCTCTCTTTCATCTGTTACATTCACTTCATTCGGCTTTTTGTCTGTCAGATTGTGTCCGCTCATGTATTTCATTATAACGTGATCATAGACCGTGTCATCGCCCAAACGATAGTGGCGTACTACACTTTGACCGGGTTCAGCAAGCACTGCATAGGTTTCAAGATTCAAGTCTTTGTCGGCCTTTTGAGCAGTACTAATCCAGCGTTCATAGTCACTCAGCGACATTGCGCGCGCCGTAAACCGCATGTCGGCAAAGCCTTTGCCGCTAATGTTTGAGGAAAGCCCTTCATAATTACCCGGTACATCCGCCGCCACATGCAGCTTCGTAGACATACCACTCATCACGTAAATCTGCCCGGCAAGCTGCGGAATCCAAAAACTGTTCATAGGCGCGTCACTGGTCATCGTAAACTCCACCGGCCGGCCAGCAGGGAAGGCAACTTCGCCCACGCTCGCTACTTTTTCTTCTGGGTAGATAAAGAGCCACTTCCACTGCAACGCCACCACCTGAACCTGCAGCGGCTTTTGCGCAGAAGCCAGCGGCTTGAATGGGTCAAGACTATGACTCGTCACCCATGTCACCACCGCAAGCACGCCTATGATAACAATCGGTACGCCCCACCACAGCGTCTCATAACCCTTGTGCGTGTCCCACTCGGGTTTGTACTCTTTTTTGTGCCCAGCGCGGTAGCGCCACGCAAACGTAAAAATCATGTAGTACACCGGCACCAATACCAAAAGCGCAAGCATAGTCGCAAAGACCAGTAAATCTCGCTGCCGGTTCGCTATTTCACCGCGCGTCTGCAAAAGCGGAAATGAATGCCCCAGCGACAGCCCAATCACCACAGCAAGCACAAGCACACCGCCAAGCACCCACAACCACGTCATTTTCACCCGGGACACCCGAGGAACAGAGAGAACCTTCACCCCACTCAGCTTTTTCCCAATACCACGCAAAACCCTCATCATGCTTACGCATAATTGTACACTGAGTAAATTGCGCCCACAAGAATATCAGCGATATATTTCTTTCCTGTGTCCAACCATGAGTACAAGTACAACAAGTTCTGAATCCTCAACCGTGTACAGGACACGATAATCACCAATCCTCAGCCTACGGGCTTCAATAACCCTTAGCTGTTTACTCGCAGATGGATACGGATCAGCGCCGAGCAAGTATACCTTTACGAGTATTTTTTCTGCTTGTTTTTTGTCAAGTTTTTTAAGTGCTCGTACGAATTTCGGCTTGAGCTTTACGTTGTATGTCATGAATATTAAACCCTAGTTCTTTTGCCGCCTGAGAAAAACTAACAGGAAGCTCTTGATCTTTCAAAGCAGCACGAACAGCCATAGCATCGGCCTCTTCCTCAAGATATTCTATGAGTCGATCATTGATAATTTTTGATAAACTCAAATCATCTCTTAAGGCGTAGTACTGTACGCCGCGCTTTACCTTTGGATCAAGATACACTGTTGTCTTCCCAGAAGCAGTTTTAGTGGTTGTGTTGTTCATACGCTTGCCTCGTTTATAAAGCCTCGGCAGGCCTTGTGTTTATAAGAACCCAGCGGTTCATCGTTTTTACAGCCCCGTCGGGCATCCAGTGCGTACCTGGTACTAGCCATTATAGCGCTATAACGTCATGACGTCAATATAACCTAGCTAATGGAATTCGGTAAACCTCGGCATCTGAAAGAGTAGCTGCTAAAAATGTTCGCGAATGTGGGAGAAGGAGTAGTCCCAGTCGGAGTCGGTTTTTTTGTGAGGGTTGAAGATGTTTTCTGGGTCAAAGATGTGCTTAACTTCCTTGAAGAGCGCCAGAACTGATTTGCCAAACTGCGCTTCAAGCCAGGGGCCACGCACGAGGCCATCATTGTGTTCACCGCTGAGTGAACCACCATATCTCAGGACAAGATTATTGACCTCGCGCTGCGAAGGCTCAATTTTCTTGCGTTCACTATCGTCCTCAATCTTCATAAGCGGTATGACGTGGAAGTTGCCGTCGCCCATATGTCCGGCAATGGTTGCAAACAGTTTGTATTTACGGATAATTTTCTGCAGCTGCGGGAGAAACTTGGCCAGGTGCTCTGGCGGGACGGCAAAATCGTCTATGTACGGCGCGGTATGCTTGTCTTTCACCTTGCTGCGCAAAATCTGGAAGCTATAGCGGCGCATAACCCAGAACTTTTCGCTTTTACCTTCGGTTGGTGTTTCTTCAAACCCGTTTATTTCGTAGCGAGCGCGGAATTTGCCCAAGTCACGGTGAAGCGCGCGCACCTTTTCGCGCACTTCGTCTTCGGTGTTACCGTTGAACTCCACCATAAGGATGAGCTTCGGCACGCCGCGAAGCAGCTGTAGCCCATCGGGAATAAGACTCCAAAGCAAATGCACAAAACCCTTAAGGCCAAGGCGCTTGTAAAAAGCGGGCATAAAACGAAGTGAAAGCAACAAGGTTTGGTCGTCAAAACTCTCGAACGTCGCAGGATTATGTTTGAGCACCGTTGGAATAAGTTCCCCGAGGTGGTTTATGTTTTTCAGGAACAGCACCAGCAAACCCGAATGTGGGCGGTGCGGCACCAATCTAAATGTAGTCTCAGTCACAAGCCCAAGCGTGCCTTCCGAACCAACAATCAGCTGGTTAAGGTCAAAAACACCCGTTTCGCGGTCCCAGACGTTCCACAGGCCGTAGCCCATGCTGTTTTTACTGACCTTTGGCCGCGCTTCCTTAATAGCGTCATAGTGTTCTTCACACAGGTTATAAATTCGTTTGTAAATTTTGCCTTCATAATCACCCTGGTTTATTTTTGCGTCCAGCTGCTTTTTGTTCAGCGGCTTGACGACATATTCTTTGCCATCAGCAAAAACAACCTTGAGCTGCGTTACAAACTTTTCAACTTTACCGTATTCCAGCGACTTCTCGCCGCCAGAGTTATTTGCCGTAATGCCCCCAATCTGGCACATGTCACGGCTGGCAGGATAGGAGGGCATGAGCACGCCCTTTTTCAAGGTTTCGCGCTCAAAATCCCGGTAGAACACACCCGGCTGTGCTGACCCTGAAAGCCCCGTGATCGGTCCAATTTTCGTAAAATGCCGCGCAAAGTCCACAATGATAGACTCGTTTATCGCCCCGCCAGCCATGTCCGTTCCAGCCGCCCGCGCAGTCAAAGACAGTTCTGGGTTTTTCTTCTTGTTCGCTGCAACAAAGCGCACCAGCCGCTGCAGGTCAACCGAATCTTTGGGCGCAGCGACCAGTTGCGGAACAAGCTCGAACATGCTCGCATCGTGGCTAAACATATCACGCGCTTCCGGCGAGTCGTCCAAGTCACCTAAAAACCCATGCGTAACCAATTTTTCTTTCAGCCCATCCATATACGCTTAAGCTTACCAAAACTTAGCAAAAAAAAGAAGCTCCCGAAAAGAGAGCTCCTTTGCCATCGACACAAACTATACGGTTGTAACGGGTGGCTGTGGTGCGGGAGGAGCTGGCATGGTTGGCCCGTTAGATACAGCTGAATCCGCAAGCTTGTTAAACGCATCTTGCACAATAAGCATACCAATCAAGCCAAGAAACCACATGATGAGAAACGTAACAGCACCTCCAAGTTTATTAGATGTAACTTGTTCGACTCCTTCTGAGTACTTCCAGAGCCACCAGATGCTTACAAAAGGCACAATCATTAACCATGCTGTCGGTATTTGCGTACCGCGCGCATTCATTTCACCCTTGGTTTTTACCTGCCAATAGATGCCATAAATCCCAAATGTGACAAGCGTCAGTCCAAAGACTGCTGCCAAACTACGTTTTTGCATAATCTCTCCTTATTGCTTAATACTACTGGCGATTATAGCCCAGCGCAAAAAAAGTACAAGTACTTTATGAACCTGGGGCGTGCCAACTAGGTGCCATCGGTCCGCCTGGCGACTTCGCTGCAATCTTGTTAAATGCATCCTGAACAATGAGGATATCTATGCCATCCGGTACGGCCAAAAGTATAAGAAGCGAAATAGCAAAACTCATTTTTTCTTTCGTAACCACTTCTACCGCTTTACTGTACTTCCAAAGCCATATAGCCATAAGTAAGGGAACCGCAAAAATGGCAGTATAGAATAGGACGATTGAAACAATACCCGCACCAGATATGTCTGACGACGTTCCGTTACTTGATTCACTACCTGCAGCAGCAAAAATAAAGAACCCAACTGACCCGACAATAAAAAGTATTGGCGCGACTAACCATATAATGTGTGGGATTTTAATATCTTTGTGAAGCGACATCATTTCCTCTCTAGTCTTTGCGAACCAGTAAAGACGATAAATGCCGAGGGTTACGATGGTTAGTAGGAACATTTTGCCTATCGATCGATGTTTCATACTCGTCAGTATACGCCTGACGTAGCAGTTTGCAACAGGAGACAAGACAATCATTGCGTACCGCTTATGGTTATTGCTACAATGAGGTCAAGATGACAGATACAAAGCACGTTCCCAGACAAAAAATCGTTGTGGTTGGCGGTGGCTTTGGCGGCGTTCGGACAGCACTGGAGCTCAGCAAGCATGAGGACTTCGACGTGACGCTCGTTTCGGACCGCGAAGATTTTTACTACTACCCCACACTCTACCTCACAGCAACCGGCGGAAGCGAAGAACTTTCCACCATACCACTCACCGAAATCTTTGCAGAGGACCCCGTAGCGATTGTAACCGCAAAGGCAGTTGCTGTAGACCCAGAGAAAAAAGTCCTGACACTCGAAAAGGGTACCATCGCCTATGACAAAATTGTGTTTGCGCTGGGCGTTGTGACGAACTATTTTGGCATACCAGGCTTGGCTGAATATTCATACGGCATCAAGTCTTTGCACGAAGTAGAGGAGCTTAAGCGACATCTCCACGCACAGCTCCTTGCCGAACACGAACCAGACCTGAATTACGTCGTTGTGGGGGGCGGACCGACCGGAATTGAACTCGCAGGTGAACTAACAGCCTACCTTAAGGAAATCATGGCTGCGCATGGCATAAAAAACCGTAAAGCACACATAGACCTTGTAGAAATGATGCCCCACCTTATGCCACGCCTACCGAAGCCAGTTGGTCGAGCAATCGAGAAACGACTTCGTGCGCTGGGCGTTAAGCTCTATTTGAACTCAAAAGTTGAAGGCGCAAGCGCCGATGCGTTGACCGTTTCCGGCAAACCAATTCGCAGCCACACCATTGTCTGGACGGCAGGAGTTATGAACAATCCATTCCTTTGCGAACCCGTGTTTAAACTAAGCGGGCGCAAAAAGGTGCTTGTGGACGAATTTTTGCGCGCTGAAGGCCATAAAGACATTTTTGTTGTGGGTGATAACGCCGAAACACCGTATAGCGGTATGGCGCAAACCGCCATTTCTGATGCTGAGTTTGTCGCTCATAACTTCGTCTGTGAACGAGAAGAGCGACCAAAACTTGCGTATAGACCAAAGGAGCCTGTGTACGTCACGCCGGTTGGGCCAAACTGGGCGTCAGTACTCTGGAAAGATGTGCATCTTCATGGACGCAGCGGTTGGCTGCTTCGCAAAAGTGCTGACCTCAAAGCGTTCAGTGAGCTTTTGTCCATCAAAGATGCTTTCGTGCAGTGGACCGCCGAATCTGACCGCCAGCACCTATGCCCAGTCTGCAGCTCCGCCGACAACGAATAGGCTGTTATACTGAAGTTATATGACTTCATTTCGTGAGATATATGCGAAGCTAAACAGTGCACAGCGACAGGCGGTGGATGCGGTGTATGGACCGGTGCTCGTGGTGGCGGGGCCAGGGACAGGGAAAACACAGTTGCTCAGCGCACGAGTAGCGCACATTTTGGAAGTAACGGACGCCTTGCCGCAGAACATTCTGTGTCTCACGTTTACAGAGAGTGGCGCACAAAATATGCGCGAGCGGCTCACGAGTTTCATTGGCCAGGCGGCCTACGATGTGCAGATTGGTACCTATCACGCATTTGGGAGCACCATTATCAACCGATTTCCTGAATATTTCACGGAACTACGTCTGGAGCGGCCGGTTGACGAACTGGGCAAACGGCAAATTCTCGCGGACATCATTGAAACGACTGAATATCGTAGTCCCATCAAGCAGGTTCGACACCATCTGGGCGACCTTGTGAACACAATTTCTGAGATGAAGCGAGGCCTGCTGAGTGCCGATGATTTACGCAAGATCGCAACTGACAATCTAGCCGCCATTTCCAGTACGCAAACTGAAATAGCAAAGCTACTCATGCCCTTTGTGGCGCGAATGCCGAGTAAACTGGTGGTGGCAGAGCCGGTTTTTGAGAGTATCCGGGAGAAACTCCAGCGAGCCTCAAGCCCCGTGTCTCGAACCTCAAATGGAGCAATTGAAAACCTCGCAAAATTGGCTGCCCAGGGGCTTGAGCGCGCGCTAGAGGAAGCACGAGACGCCAGTTCGACCAAGCCGCTGACGGCGTGGAAAAACAAGTGGCTCGTAAAAGACAGTGAAAACCAGTTCAAACTTGCTGGGGAGCTGGAGGCAAAGCGCATGGCGGCTCTGGCTGATGTCCTTGAGCAGTATCAGGAAGAACTGGCAGAAAATGGCCTCTACGACTTTGATGATATGATTTTGCGTGCCATAGATGTTCTTGCGCACAACGACGACCTCCGCTTCACCCTGCAGGAACAATACCAGTTCATTCTGCTCGACGAGTTTCAAGACACCAATGCCGCCCAGTTCCGACTGGTGCAGCTACTTACCGACAACCCAGCGAATGAGAGCAACCCAAACGTCCTCGCTGTCGGCGACGACGACCAAGCCATCTACGCCTTTCAGGGCGCACAGTACAGCAACATGCTCGACTTTTACCACGCCTTTCGGGGCGTCCAGGTGGTGACACTAGAGGAAAATTATAGATCCCAGACGGAAATAATTGAAACGGCCGCGAATATTGCTGGGCAGATTGAGGCACGTTTGCACCACCATTTTGAAGGTGTCACCAAGACCATCCGCTCCGTCAACACAAACCTACCCGCCGTGCATATTAGCCGACAAAGCTACCGTAGCGCCGTTGCCGAACGCACCGCCATCGCCACGCAAATAGCCCGACTCATCGAACAGGGTATAGCACCCTCACATATCGCTGTCCTCGCACCAAAGCACAAATATCTCGAGCCGCTCGTACCATACCTGCAAAACAACAGCCTCCCCGTGAGCTACGAAAAACGCGAAAACGTACTCGAAGCGACAGTCGTCCGCGAGTTGCTAACCATGAGCAAACTCATTCTAGCCCTGCACGAAAGTAATCACGCAGCGGCAGATAGCATTTGGCCAGAGGTGCTCAGTTACGACTTTTGGAACTTTTCAACAGCCGATATATGGCAGCTTTCTTGGCAGGCAAACGACGAACGAAAGCCGTGGAGCGAACTACTCCTGAAAAGTCCCGAATGCAAACATGCTGCACTGCTCATGCTGACGCTCGCAGGCAAAACAGAAACAGAGTCTGTCGAATATATACTCGACGCGATTCTAGGCACAACCGACGTTTCGACCCACGACCGCGGACTCCCCAGTGTGCGTAGCCCTTTGCGCGATTATTACTTCAAAGCGCACGGTGAAACGGTGCTCTACGAAACTGTCACACAGCTCACTGTCCTGCGAGCACGGCTCCGCGAACATCAAACAGGTGAAGGCAGAGAACTGAAGCTCGCAGATTTACTCAACTTTGTCGCTGCCTACGAAGCAGCGGAACAGCCCATGCTCAACACCAGTCCGTATAGCCAATCATCAGAGGCAGTGCAGCTCATGACAGTGTTTAAGGCAAAGGGTTTGGAGTTTGATCACGTGTTCCTCGTCGCCTGTGACGACAGCGTGTGGGGCAGCAAAGCAAGCGGCATTGGCAACAAACTGACATTGCCCGCAAACCTTGCGCCCATTCGCCATGCTGGCAGCACCGACGACGAACGGCTTCGACTCCTCTACGTTGCCGCAACCCGCGCACGATACGGTCTTCATTTCACCAGCCATGAGCAAACCTACACTGGCAAAGCAACGGAAGCGGTCAAATATTTCGACGAAGCAGCCGATGAACTTGGTGTAAAACAAATGAACATCCTCCCTGAAAAACATCGTCTTGTCACCCATGATGACACTGAAAAACCCAGCTTGGAAGCACTTGTAATGGACTGGCAACAACGCCACTATACCCTCGCCGCACCACTCACCGAACTACTCCAAGAACGCCTGAAACGCTACCAACTCAGCCCAACACACCTGACGCATTTTCTCGACCTCAAATACGGTGGTCCAGAGAGTTTTTTGCTTGGGACCATCCTTCGTTTCCCTAGCGCGCCAAGTGTCGATGCAACCTTTGGCAATGCCATCCATGACACTCTTCAATGGGTACAGAACGAACTCAATATACACCAAAAATTCCCCGTGCACACAGCCGCAGTAGACCATGCAAACCATTACCTCAAGCGAGATATCTCAAACCCGGAACAGTACGCTGTCCAGTCAGCCCGTGCCAAACACGCGCTCGAAACATACCTCAAAACCCAACGGCAAACGTTCCAGTCCGGCAATGTCGCTGAAAAGTCCTTCCGGGATGAGGGTGTTTTCATCGGTGATGTTCACTTGGGCGGCAAAATTGACCTACTAGAAATAGATGAGGCTACCAAAACTATCACAGTCGTCGACTACAAAACCGGCCAACTCGGCAGCGATCCCGCAAAACTTCACCGCTACACACTTCAGCTCTACTGCTATAAGCTGCTCGTCGAAGGCTCGCATACATACCGTGGCTACACGATAGAGCGGGGCAGACTGGTTTTTGTTGAGCCGACGAGTGACGGAAAGATTGAGCAGAAACACATTACCTTTACTGCGAAAGAGACCGAACGTACCAAACAGCTTCTCATCGCAATGTGGCAACACGTTCAGTCAATTGATATGCCAGATACCGCCATATACGGCGATTCACTGAAAGATATGTTGGCATTTGAAGAGCAGCTTATTTCTCAAGAAACAAAAAACCGCTCATAACGAGCGGTTTTTTGCATGCTACAAAGTGCTATTTCTTCGCAGCAGTTTTTCGTTTGGCAGGAGCCTTGCGAACAGCGGTCTTTTTGACTGCAGCGCGCTGAGCAGCAACTGTCTTAACGACAGGACGGGGAGCTTCAGCAGCTTCAGCTTTTGCTTCCTCGACTTCAGCAACCTCTGTTTCTACAAAAAGAAGATTGTATAGATTAAAGCCAAGCACAGCACCAAGCACTGGGCCGAGTACGTACGTGCCCCAGCTCCACTGATGCAAGCTCATTGCAACGGCAGGGTTCAAAATACCTGCTGAAGCAAGAGAGGCTACGAGCGCACCAGCAATCAGACCGCCACCGACCATAAATGCCTTTAGTCCAAGACTCAAACGCTGATAGACAGCTGCCGCGACTGCAAATGCAAAGACGAACGTACCTGTTACTTCCGCAACAAGTATGCGGCTGCTGAAGGCACTGTTATTTTTGACGTTTTCTAACTGAGTAAAGTACAAGAACAGGTACCATGCTGCGGCGGCGCCTGCAAACTGAGCAATGATATAGCTTAAAGCCTGCAGCGTTCTGAGTTTACGTACTGACCAAAGCCCGACAGTGAGCGCCGGGTTAAAGACCGCGCCAGATATACCCGCTAGCGCAACCACCATAATGGTCAGTGTTAGACCAGCTGCCGTCGCGACAAAATATGGCAGACTTAGTTGTGAATGGGTCAATGCCAGCACCGCAAGTGCCAAACCACCCGTACCCAAAAATTCGCTCACGAGCATCGCAAGCTTGTTTTTACGAAACATAATTGTTATTCCTCCACTTTTTAGTGATACTAAAATCTTACAGAGATATCCCGCTTTTGTAAAGAGTTTTACGCTCTAGGCACTTTGTGTGACGGCAAATGTCCGCAGGCTGCCGTCGGTAAGTGTCGCTGCCGTCGCAAGTTGATAAGCGACTCCGGCAAACAATGCAGTTTCAAATGCCCTGTCTGTGTCTGGCCGACCCTTTGCCATAGCCCTTGCAAGGTATTCAATTCGTGGAACATCTACCACAAACACTTGCGGCAAATCATCTTCCTGCACATATGGAAACTGCTCTAGGAGTTTTTTGCGGAAATCTGCTTGAGAAAATGTCTTTCCGTCAGAAAAATTCATAACTATAAAGGCCTCCCTGTGCCCACCACGAAGGTGTTTGCTGGCAGCGACCGGGCTTTCGTCACCATTTTTTTGCTGAATCTTTGAAATGTGGCTCATTATAACTTCGTGGCGAGTTTCACCATTACTACTTGCAAAATATCCTTCATGCTCAAGCGTTCCAACCCAGCCTTTGTTGACTCGATTTGCGGTGATCTCATCATACGCCAGCCCAATATGCGTATATATTCCTTCGATTGTGTCTGTAATTTTTCCGTAATGGTTTATACCGTTTTCAAAGATCTTTTGAAGATTATCATTAGCTCCGCAGTCTGTCCTTCCTTCTGACTGATGATCACCTTTGTGCGTACCGCATATTATACCTTGTGAAGTGAGTTCATCCGCTACAGTCGCCAGTTCATCATCAACTTTCTCGACATGACTATCGAGAGCACATTTCATAGCAAGGGACGTGAGATAGCCGCCGCCAGCCAATTTAGAACGAAGTCTACGTCCAGTGTTTATTGTTTTCTGTATGAAACCACCATTTTTGTCAGGTATAACTGCCCATACAGCACCACGACCATCCATACAGCCGTCATCTGCCTCTGTAACCGCGGCCATACACTCGCCCGATTCAATAAGTGAGACAGCAAAGTTTTCAACTTTAGGGCTCAGATCGCCACTTTCCTTTTGTTTTTTATAACTTATTTTTGCATCCGGATTTCCAAAGCCCATGGCAGGAATTTCCTGTACTGAATACTCTTTCATACCTGTTTTCTCTCCATCCTTAGGATTCGGCCCGACGGCCGCACTACCAATAATATACACAGTCCCACCGCCTGGGACTACTTCATGACCATCAACATGAGATACTCCTGGGAAGTCTCCGGAGAAATCAGCTATTTCGGTAGGATTTGGTTGCAATGACATCTTTATATGTAATAAATATCACAAAACTATGCATATGCTACTCCCTTGAAAGCAAATTGTCTATACATATTTTGTGTCATTAGTAATAATAATCACTTTTGAAAGTACCCGAACTGTCTATAGTAATAATATGGCAGGCAGAGCTATAGGAGAGGCGTACGGGGCGGATACTGTGGTTAGACTCGGCCTTATAGGCGACCCGAACTTTATGGAGCGAACTCTACAAAGCCTGTCCCCAGGCGTCCTAGAAGCCCTTCAAGACGCTGCAAGCAGCATGATCGGGAATTGTGGTACCAATAATCTCAAGCCTAGCGCGGTGTTTCTGACAGGTGCTGCTGCTGCAATAGCAGCCCTAAGAGCTGAGGAGCTTGTTGCGCAAATTGAGCAAATATTTCCTGAGACTTAGAGTGTAGGCTTTTCTACCGTCACGGCAAGGGCTGTTTTGGGAAGTTGGGCAGGGCAGTTGATTGTAGGACAAGTAATTTTTTGTCGGTTATTTGGGTCAATGCCAAGCATACCTTTGCAATTATTTCCACCAAATCCCGAACATACACCTGCTGTGTCAATCCATGTAGCTTTTTCTGCATCAAACGCCATAAAATCTACTCCTCATATTACTGAGTACTACTATAGCACATTATTTGCATATAGTCTAGCTGCGGTGGTGGTGGCGGTGGAGGTCAGCGACTTTCAGGCGGACGAGATGGCGGTCGACGAGCTGGTGAGCTTTTTCTAGCTCAACTTGGTTGGTTGCAGCATCACGCAGCTTCAGGGCGCGCTCCAGAGCCGCTTGGGTTTCGGCCGCGACTATATCTTCGCCATGATCGGCCTCGTCTACCAGTACTTTTATGTGGTCAGGGCTGATTTCGACTATGCCACCGCTCACGGCAAAATATTCAAGCTTATCGCTCGGGTCGGTTCGCTTGCGGCGCACATGAATCACACCAGTACGCGCCAGTGTCACCAGCGGTTCGTGACCGGGAAATACACCTATTTCGCCATCGACGGTCGGAATGAGCACCTCGTAGACGTCTTCGTCAAACTTGCTTCCACTGAGTGTGACAAGTTGCAGCTGCATGCTACTTATCCTTCTTCTCGCTTAACGGGCCGCCGGCCATGTAGAACCAGCTTTCCGGCTTGTCGTCGTATTTGCCGCTCAAAATGTCGCGGCAGTCTTTTACGGTGTCTTCTACCTTGATAAATGCGCCGGGGTTGCCGGTGAATTTTTCGGCTACAAAGAACGGCTGCGCCATAAAGCGCTGGAGGCGACGCGCACGGTTGACTATCTGTTTCTGGTCGTCACTGAGCTCTTCCATACCCAAGATGGCAATGATGTCCTGTAGCTCTTTGTACTGCTGCAGCACACGCTGGACTTCGCGGGCAACTTCGTAGTGTTCCTGACCAACAATTTCGGGGTCAAGAATGGTCGAGCTCGAGTCGAGTGGGTCTACGGCTGGGTAAATACCAATTTCCGTCAGACCGCGGTTAAGCACGATGGTCGAGTCAAGGTGAGCAAACGTCGTGGCAGGCGCTGGGTCGGTAAGGTCGTCGGCGGGGACGTAAACAGCCTGGATGGACGTAATCGAACCCTTTTTGGTTGAGGTAATGCGCTCCTGGAGGGCACCCATTTCTTGCTGCAAGTTTGGCTGGTAGCCCACGGCGGACGGCAAACGGCCGAGCAGAGCAGACACCTCACTTCCGGCCTGGGTAAAGCGGAAGATGTTGTCGACGAACAGCAACACGTCTTTACCTTGGTCACGGAAGCTTTCGGCCATGGTCAGACCAGAAAGCGCGACGCGCAAACGAGCCCCTGGGGGTTCATTCATCTGGCCGAACACCATGCTCGTTTTGTCCAGCACGCCAGCATCTTTCATTTCGTGGTAGAGGTCGTTTCCTTCGCGGGTACGCTCACCCACACCAGCAAACACAGAGTTACCACTGTGGAATTTCGCAATGTTGTTTATGAGCTCCTGGATGAGCACGGTTTTACCCACACCAGCACCGCCGAAGAGTCCAACTTTACCACCCTTGGCAATTGGCGCAATCAGGTCAATGACTTTGATGCCCGTTTCAAGGATTTCAGTTTTGTTGCTCTGTTCGTCCAAAGCAGGCGGGTCGCGATGAATAGGCGCGCGTTTACCCTTTGGTACCGGCAGACTGTCGATAGGATCGCCGACCACATTAAACATACGGCCTTGCGTTTCGTCGCCAACAGGCACCGAGATTGGTGCGCCCGTGGCAGTCACGGTTTCACCACGCTTGAGACCATCGGTACTCTGCATGGACACAGCACGCACGGTGTGTTCATCGAGGTGCTGCGCAACCTCAAGGGTGAGCACTTCATCATCACGTTTGATTTCGAGCGCGTCATAAATATTTGGCAGGTTCGTGCCCTCAAACTCCACGTCGACCACCACGCCGACTACTTGTATGACTTTTCCTGGGGCAATGTTACGCTGGTCTTTTTCTACTGTAGCCATATATTATCTCCTTTGAATCATGAATGATGAATTATGAATCATGTAATTTTTTATACTGCTTGGTTGATTTTAACAAACCGGTGAGTAATTTGTGCGTGATAACAGACTGCTCAGCTAATTTTTCAAAATCCTCTTTCGACAGATAGCCAACATCACGAGCAATAAGTACTTGATTCTGCACCTCTGTGAGCGAACCATGAGCAATAGAGAAGAAGTGAGTTTTTTCAGCATATGATGTACGCGAAAATCCTTCCGCAATGTTTGATGTGACCGATACAATTGCCCGGCGCACCTGATTTGTCAGGCCAAACTGCTCGTCTAACGGGAAATTTTTTGTGCAGCGGTATATCAAAATAACGAGCTTATGACCTTCCTTCCAAGTATCAAGATCTGTAAAAGTTTTGATGGAACTGCTTGATTCATGATTCATAATTCATGATTCCTTTCCATTCGCGACTCGACTGGTCATTTCATGGCCTCCGCGCCGCCGCTGATTTCGGCGAGCTCTTGCGTGATGGCCGCTTGGCGGGCCTTGTTCATTTCGAGCGTGAGGTCATCTGCCAGTTCGCTAGCGTTGTCGGTCGCGTTTTTCATAGCAAGCATGCGCATGCTATGCTCACTAGCGCGAGCATCGAGCAGCGCCTGAAATATCTCGGCACCAACAAGACGGCGAACTACACCCTCGAGCACAACCTCAGTGCTTGGTTCATACTTTGCATCTCGTACAAACGTCGTGACTTTGGCTTTGGCAAAACCAGCCGGCAAAATCTGCTCAACCACCGCCGTTTGTGTCATGCTGCTGACAAATTTGGTGTAAATAATGTCGACAGCGTCGACCTTGGTCTCCTGAAACATGGCGCAGGCGGTCGTGAGAATGGCGTAGAACTCCGCGCCTTCCGGGTGATCGGGTAAGTCAGTATATGTGCCGCACACTTCGGTACCTTTGAGGCGTGTTACGAACTGCGAGGCTTTACGGCCTACGGCAATTGTATAGCTTCGCACGTCCTCTGCAGCATCAGAGCGAAGAGTTTGCAGATAGGCTTTCATGACATTGGCGTTATATGCCCCGGCCAAGCCCTTGTCTGCGGCAATGACAATGATGAGGCGGCCTTTTACCGGACGCTTCTGGAACAATGGATGCTTGTCAGTTGCACCTTGGCTTGAAAGATACGCGAGCAGTTCATTTGCCGTACGCGTATAGTCGCTCGTGGCCTTCGTAGCATCTTGTGCACGGCGCATTTTACTCGCGGCCACCATTTGCATGGCCTTCGTAATCTGCTTTGTGCTCTTTACCGAGCGAATCCTGCCCTTGAGTTGCCTCGTACTAGCCATTTTGTGCTCCCTGTGGTCGCAGAATTATGAAGTATGAATAATGAATCATGCCAGCCGCAAAGCGGCTGATAGCTGCCATTACCTGATTCATGATTCTTGATTCATGATTCATGCTAACTTTCGAATCCTTTCGCGGCGGCTTCGGCGACTTTAGCCAGCAGTTTTCCGGTTGGGCCGTCGGTTTCGACTTTTTCATCACCAGTGTTCAGCGCATCCATTTCTTTCTTGTGCTCTTTGGCGATTTTGGCGAGGAAGGCCGCTTGAGCATCTTTGATTTTCTCACGTGGTACACGGTCGAAATGGCCTTCGTTCACGGCAAAGATAGAGGCAACTTGCTCCCAGATTCCCAGAGGTGAATACTGCGGCTGCTTCAGGAGTTCGGTCAGGCGCTGACCGCGTTCAATCTGCTGCTTCGTTGCTTCGTCGAGGTCTGAACCAAACTGGGCAAACGCCGCAAGCTCACGGAACTGGCTGAG
This sequence comes from uncultured Candidatus Saccharibacteria bacterium, assembly GCA_964387505.1. Lineage (GTDB taxonomy): Bacteria > Patescibacteriota > Saccharimonadia > Saccharimonadales > UBA4665 > JAGXIT01. Next base: position 20,758 of record CAYLWF010000016.1, on the reverse strand, counting down.
GCCAAGTTTCAAGCCACCAGCCACAGATTTCACCGCCTTGGTCTGGGCAGCACCACCCACGCGCGATACCGAAAGACCAGCCGAAATAGCCGGGCGAATACCCTGATAGAACAGGTCTGTTTCCATGAAAATCTGGCCGTCGGTAATAGAAATAACGTTTGTCGGAATGTAGGCAGAAATGTCACCAGCCTGCGTTTCAATGATAGGAAGCGCAGTCAGTGAACCAGCCCCGAGGTCATCACTTAGTTTTGCCGCGCGCTCCAGCAAGCGTGAATGCAGGTAGAACACATCGCCAGGGAAAGCTTCGCGTCCCGGTGGGCGACGCAGCAACAGCGACATTTGGCGATAGGCTACCGCGTGCTTCGTCAGGTCATCGTAGATTATGAGTGCATGTTTGCCATTGTCACGGAACCATTCACCCATAGCTGCACCAGCGTACGGTGCGAGGTAGAGCAGGGAAGCTGGGTCGCTTGGACCGGTTGCAACAACAATGGTTTGATCCATGACGCCTTCTTGTTTGAGGCGCTCAACGAGCCGTGCAACCTTCGAGAGTTTTTGGCCGATGGCAACGTATATATTTACCACGCCGGTCTTCTGGCGGCCTTGGTTGATCATAGTGTCGAGCGTAATGGCTGTTTTACCCGTTTGGCGGTCGCCAATGATGAGCTCGCGCTGTCCGCGGCCTATCGGGAACATCGCATCAATAGACATAATGCCGGTCATCAGCGGCTCATGAACACCTTTGCGGCCCATGACACCAATAGCAGGTCGTTCCACACGGCCAGTTTCTTTGGTCTTTATGGCAGGGCCACCATCCAGCGGTTGACCCAGCGGATTTACCACACGACCCAAGAGTTCCGGTCCAACCGGGACTTCCAAAACAACACCTTTCAGCTTCACCGCATCGCCCGCCACGACATCTTTGTCGCTGCCGAGCAGCACGGCGCCGATTTCGTCTTCCATGAGGTTGAGCGCAAACGCTTCAACCACACCGTTTTTGGTCTGAATTTCCAGCACTTCGGCGTACCCAGCGCTGCGCAGGCCATGTACCCATGCCACGCCGTCGCCGACACGAGTAACTACACCCGTAGACTCCATATTTTCACCACTCTCCAGCCGCGCAATCGCATCGCGGAGACCTTTTGATACTTCTGTGACTGCTATGTCTGCCATTTACTTATGCTCCTACTTCTACTACTTTTACATTTGGGAGTTTCATTGCTGCTAAATCATCGAGTGCGGCTGCAGTTGGATCAAAGTGATTTTTTCTAGTATCGTCCCGGAGTGCACATACAGTCGGGAATACCAGCTGCAGAAATCGTCGCAGGTGATCACTTATCGATTGTTCTCCGTCTGTAGATACTTCGCCACTTGTCATGTTCTTAATCTCCTACGTTCTATACTTTCGCGGCGCGTAAGGCCTGCAGTTTATGTTGCACTGTTCCATCGTACGAAGCATCTGGTGTTTGCACACGCACACCACCCAGAACGCTCGGGTCAACTACTTCGCGGAGGTACACCTCGCCGCCGCCAGCCTGTGCTTTGACCGCTTCGCGGAGCATGTCGTCGAGCGGGCGAGCTGACGTAACCGTCGCAACCACCACGCCGCGTTCGGCAAGCGCGTCCTCAATAGCCCGCACCACCAGCGGCATTTCGCGTAAACGACGCGCCTCTACCAAATAAGCCGCTACTTCTTGCACAACTGCCTCTGGCACACGACCATCTTGCACACGTGATGCGACGTACTGCGCGAGTTTGCGACGACTGAGCTTCCCATGCATATTAGGCTTTCACCTCTTTCAGGGAATCGGCAATGATCTTCTTATCAACTTGGTCGGTGACTGTTTTGCCCACAACTTTTTCAGTTGCCTGAGCGACGAGCTCGACCGTTTCGTTGTGCAACGCTTTCTTTGCGGCCAACACATCTTTTTCTATAGACTCATGTGCCGCAGCGACAATTCGCTCGGCCTGTACCTTAGACTTTTCTTCACTTTTGGCAAGCAGCCCAGCTGCTTCTTCTTTTGCAGTTGAAACAATGTCTGACGCCTCTGAGCGAGCCGTTTTGAGCATGGCAGCAATTTTCGTTTCTGCCTCAGCCGCTTGTTTGGCCGCTTCGGTGGCAGCAGCATTGCTTTCATCTATGCGCTGTTGTCGTTCGTCGACCGCCTTCATAAGTACAGGAAACACGTACTTACTAAGCAGCCATGTCAGCAACGCGAAAGCGATGATTTGAAACACCAACAGTTTGCCATCAATACCGAGGGCCTTGATGGGGCTGGTTGCTTCTTCGGCCTTGGCAGCCTCACTCGCAAATTGGGTAAATATTGGATGTATCACGTATATTCCTTACTTCTATGTTCGGTCTGTTTTTAGCCCTTGGCGAGGAAGCCCACGATAATACCGATGATGGCCAGTGAGTCGGCAAACACGATAGCGGTAATCATAAGCGTACGCAGATCACCGATTTTCTCTGGGTTGCGGCCAGCAGCGCCGAGTGCACCTTTACCGATAAGCCCCACGCCCATAGCAGCACCGAGTGCTGGTAGTGCGTATGCGAGTGCAAATGCGATGTTTTCCATGTATATAACTCCTTATTTTTACTTCATTTATACTTGCTGGTTTCTGTCATTCCGACCGAAGTGGAGGAATCTTCTCTGTTATTTTGCCCTGGAAGATCCTTCGACTTCGCTCAGGATGACGTCCTTTTTACCTCATTTCGCTGCGGCTACCTCTTTCGTGGCTACAGTGTCATGAGCAGTGTCGTGAGAGCCACCGTGGCTCGCGGTGGCTAGGCTGGCAAATATCAGCGTCAGTACATAAAACACATAGGCCTGAATGAAGCCGATGAAGAGCTCAAACGCCATGAAAAATGGCAGCACCGCAGATGCGGCGTACGAGGCAAGTCCAGCGACAATCGCCAGCAAGGCAGCGCCCGCAAAGGCGTTCCCAAACAATCGAAGGCTCAGAGCAATCAGGCGAGAAAACTCGCCGATAAGTTCCAAAAAGCCCTCAAATGCACCAATGGGGTTTTTAAGCGGATTGATGACATAGCGGCCAGCATTCCCAAAGAAGCCATGTTGCTTGATGGCGTAGTATTGCACGGCCGTCATGCTCGTGATACCGAGCGCAACCGTAAAATTCAGGTCGGTAGGTAGAGAACGAAGCAGCTCGCCACCATGCCAGCTTATGGAATGACCGACACCGGGTAAGATATCCGTCCAGTAGGAAATGAGCACCGTAAAGAAAATACTGAGCGCCAGCGGCGCAATGCTCCGCGCCATCCGGCGGTCAGGCACAATGTCGTACACGGCTTTGTACATGCCTTCAAACGCCCATTGCACCAGCCCCACAAACCGGTTGGTGCGGCCTTGTTTGACCATAGAAGCGGTGTAGAAAAAGATAGCGAGCAGCACCGCGACACTGAGGCTGCCCAGCAACATAGCGTTCGTGACTGGCAGCGGGCCAACACGGAAAATTTCCTCAGTTGGCAGAACAATATTCAGCTTTTCGGACGCAAAAGAAAAAGGTGCCATCATTGTGCGGCACCTCCACGAGACATTTGGCTCTTAATGAGTACGGCAGCAATGAGCGCCCCCACGGCCACGCCAGCAAGCATAAACCATGGCTTCATGCCAAACTTCACATCAAAGTGACGGCCAACCAGCAAAAGGCCAATGGTAGGTACAAACATGCGCCAGGTTGTGTCGGCCATATCGAGCAGCACCGGCAAAGCAACGCTCTTAGAGCGCGCCTCATGAGAACCGGGCGTGGTTGCAGAAGTATCCGCCATTACGTTACTAGATTGTAACAGAGTACCCCCAACGGTGTAAACACTTCTCGCTACTTTTTTGTAATATTTCTCACTGACAGTCTTGGCAACCCAGCGGGCGTGCGGTAGAATTGGATATGGAACAATTTTCACTTTCACTTACATTCAACGATGTCCTCCTTCGTCCGGGCTACTCCGGCTTCGACCGAGCAGACATCTCACTCTCTACAAAACTGACGAAAAAACTGGCGCTTAAGGCGCCTTTTGTGTCTGCGCCCATGGACACCGTCACCGAAGCACGGCTGGCGATTGCGCTGGCGCAGCAGGGCGGAGCGGGCATTATCCACCGCAATCTCACCGTCGAACAGCAAGCGGCTGAAGTCAAAGCCGTCAAGGAGGCAGGTCAACTGGTGGGCGCCGCAGTCGGTAGCAGCTCTGGCTATGAAGCTCGCGTCGAGGCACTCGTAGCGGCTGGTGTAGATTTTATCCTGATAGACTCTGCTCACGGCTACGCAAAGAAAGTTATTGAAACCGTTGCATATATAAAAGAACACTACGGTGTCGAGGTCATGGCTGGCAATATCGCCACGGCCGACGGCGCGCAAGCGCTCATAGACGCCGGTGCAGACTCCCTACGCGTCGGAATGGGCCCAGGCGCAATCTGCTCGACACGGGTTGTCTCCGGCATGGGCGTGCCACAACTTTCAGCCCTTCTAGAAATCAAACCTATTGCTCATAAAGCTGGTGTACCAGTCGTGGCGGACGGCGGACTCATAAACTCAGGCGATGCACTCAAGGCGCTTGCCGCTGGCGCAAGCACCGTCATGATGGGGCGCATGTTTGCCGCCACAGAGGAGTCGCCCGGTGAGGTGACTCGCTTCAGGGCCGACCAAGTGCCTTCACGCTTCAGAAGCATTTTAGACGGCTCCGATGAATACGTCTTTAAATCCTATCGAGGTATGGGCTCTATAGGCGCTATGAAAAAAGGTCTCGAAATCAGTAGTGAAGACGAGTTCCACGGCAAAAATTACACAGGCGATGTACTTGTCGCCGAAGGCGTAGAAGGTCTTGTTCCCTCAAGCGGCACCGTCAAGCAACTCATTGACCAGTGGATGGGCGGCATGTTTAGCGGCATGTACTACGTCGGCGCGAAGTCGCTCGAGGAACTTTGGCAAACAGCCGAATTTATTCAAATTACCCAGGCAAGCCTGACCGAAAGCCACCCGCACGACCTCTTCATCACGAACGATGGAGGCAACTACCAGTGAGCCAAGAAACACTTGTTATTCTTGACTACGGTAGCCAGTACACGCAGCTGATTGCGCGGAAGGCGCGAGAACTTGGCGTGTATAGCGTCATTTTATCGTACCGCGCGAGCGCAGAAGACATACGGGCTTACGTGCCAAAGGGAGTCGTCCTTTCTGGCGGCCCAAACAGCGTCTATGAAAAAGATGCGCCCGCGCTCAACCCTGACCTGTTTGAGCTCCAGGTGCCAATACTTGGTGTCTGCTACGGCATGCAGCTCCTCGCCCTCAACCTCGGCGGCAAAGTCGAACCAGGTACCACGCGCGAGTACGGCGAAGCAAGCGTTCATATGCAAGCAGAGAGCACGCTCATCCCGGCAGAGGTAGACGGCTCTACCGTTTGGATGAGCCATGGCGACCACGTGGCAAAAGTGCCCGAAGGCTTTACGGTTACTGCAAAAAGTGGCGATATCATTTGCGCTATGGAGGACGCCGCACTCGGCCTGTTTGGACTACAATTTCACCCCGAAGTTGCCCATAGCACACAGGGCAAAGTTATTCTGGGAAGCTTCTTTGACCTCTGTGGGTTTCACCGCGACTGGTCGGCGGGATCTATCGTAGACCAAGCCGTAGAGAGTATTCGCGAGACTGTGGGCGACAGTAAAGTCGTGTGCGCGCTTTCGGGCGGGGTTGATAGTTCTGTTGCCGCGACGCTTGTCGATAAAGCAGTGGGCAACCAGCAAACCTGCATATTTGTCGACACGGGCTTACTACGCAAAGATGAATACGAAGAAGTCCTCGCCGCATACAAAACAGTCGGGCTGAATGTGAAACCTATACGCGCCGCCGAAACATTTTACAAAAAACTAGCTGGTGTAGATGACCCAGAGCAAAAACGCAAAATCATCGGCGGGCTTTTCATAGACATCTTCCAGGCCGAGGCGGAAAAGCTCGGCGGCGCAAAGTTCCTCGTGCAGGGCACGCTGTATCCAGACGTCATTGAAAGTGTCTCGGTGAATGGCCCCAGTGTAACCATAAAGTCCCACCACAACGTGGGCGGTCTGCCAGAAAAAATGCACCTAAAACTCATTGAACCGCTCCGCGAGCTTTTCAAAGACGAAGTCCGCGAGCTGGGCGCCAAACTGGGCCTACCAGAGAAAATGGTGCAGCGCCAGCCGTTTCCAGGACCTGGCCTCGCCATCCGTATCATTGGCGAAGTCACAGCCGAACGCGTAGAGCTGCTCCAAAAAGCAGACGCCATTGTGCGCGAAGAGATAGAAAACCACGCCGTGCGACCAGAGGTTTGGCAGTTCTTTGCTGTGCTGTTACCGATAAAATCTGTCGGTGTTATGGGCGACGGCCGCACCTACGAACAGGTCTGCGCCGTCCGCGCCGTGAGCAGCAGCGACGGCATGACCGCCGACTGGGCGAAGTTGCCACACGAACTACTCGCGAAAATCTCCAGCCGTATCGTCAGCCAAGTCCGCGGTATAAACCGCGTCGTCTACGACATCACCTCCAAACCCCCCGGCACCATCGAGTGGGAATAATCAAGATGTAGTATATAGATAGCATGAATTTAGCATTCACTACTGACCTAGCTAGAGACTATTCAAGCGCTTCTCAAGTACAGCGAGTTTTAACTGAATCGTGGCTAGAACGTAATGGTTACTGCCCTAGTTGCGGCAAAAACATTGAGCACTATGCGAATAACCAACCTGTAGCAGATTTCTTCTGCTCGTATTGTGCTGAAGATTTTGAGTTAAAAAGTAAGGGTTCAGCATTCGGTATGAAAATCATCGATGGTGCATACTCAACCATGATTGAGCGGCTGCAATCTGCCCAAAACCCAAACTTCTTTTTGCTTGAGCATGACGGCATATCCATACAAAATCTGGTGATCATCCCAAAGCACTTCTTTACGCCCCGTATAGTCGAACAGCGCAAGCCACTATCAAAAAGTGCGAGAAGAGCTGGATGGATTGGGTGCAATATTAACATATCGCATATACCTGCCAATGGTAAAATCAACTATGTAAAAGATAGGGTAGTTACGCCACATGAGGTTGTTCTGGAAAAGTGGCAGAAAACAGTTTTTCTGCTAGAAGAGAAGGAGCAAACAGCAAAGAACTGGTTACTTGATGTAATGGGCTGCATAGACGCCATACACAGTGATAGTTTTAGTCTCGCCGACATGTATACCTTTGAGCAACGCCTTAGCGAACTTCACCCCAACAACCGTCACGTAAGAGACAAAATACGTCAGCAACTCCAAAAACTGCGTGATTATGGATATATCTCCTTCTCGAGCAGAGGAAATTATAAGAAACGCTAGACGCTTTTATCTGCGGCCGCCGGAGAAGCCGGAGAGGGCGACGACGAGTGTGGCGAGGGCGGTCATGAGTATAAGAACCTCGGTTGATTCGTTTGGACGTATGAAAGCCAGGGCGGCCGTGCCGAGCCACATCACGGCTATAACGCCCGCCGTGTACGGATATCGTAGTTGGATGACCCATTCTTTTAGCGAATTGTCGCTCATGCGTAGCTCCTCCCAGTTATAAACTGATACAAACGCCTGTCCCGCTCGGCTACCACCGCCAGCCAGCTTGCAGCAACCTCAAAAGCTCGTTCCTCGCTCATTTCGCGTCGAGTTGAGGCTTGAGTAATACCGCACACCTTGATTTCTTCGTCAACCGCCACAGTGCAGGCGTATACAATTGGCTCGTATATTCTTTCATCATGCGCGTCGCTTATGGCACGTATGACGGAAAGGAACATGGTCATCGAACGCTGCAAAAGTGCATTTTCCTCGCTAATGTGTATACCAAGCTTGTTGCGCTGGTTCAGCACATTACTGAAAAGTTCTAGGAGCTGTTTGTCGGAGATGTAGTGCTGCATTTGAGTCTGCTTTGTTTGGCTCGACGTAAAACGATCTATGAACGCCCCGAGCGAAAACGTGTAGCCGCCGCTACGAACCGCAGCGACCTGCTCGAGTGCATCATGTAGTTCTGCGTCAAAAAAGGCCAGCATTGCCACCGTAAAACTACCCGCTTCAAACTTGTTTTCGTACAGTTTACGCATTTCGTGGATAAGCCCGGCGAATGCGCTTCGGTTTGTGGGCGCCGGGGCAATCAAGCCGAAGTCTATGAGAGCGACTTTGTTGTCAGGCAGCAGGCGAATGTTACCAGGGTGCGGGTCAACCATCAGATAGTCAGCGTACACCGTTGCACGCAGTAGTTCCGTACCGAGAAGTTTTAGTTGTTCCCACACATTTGAACCAAGCGCCTCCCGCACAAGCGTGTCTATGCGGTAACCCTCTTTCTGTTTTGCCTCCAGCGACACTATGGACACACCGCCTACGTACTCCTGAACCAATACCGTTCGGCTCGTTAGGTCTGCATACGAACGGGGAACAACCAGCGTGCCGCGCTCTGTAAAATATTTTCGCAGGCGCTCGCCATTTTGTACCTCCAGATGGTAGTTTGTTTCGAGCCATGTTGCCCGCGCAAACTCTTTTGCCATGAGCCTGAAGTCAACCATGGATTCTCGGGTAAAAAGACTCGTTACCGCACCGATGAAGGTGAGTAGGCGGAGGTCGGTGCGCAGGGTCCGGCGCAGCGAAGGCCGCAATATTTTGATAATTACTTTTTCGCCCGTTTTCAGCTGTGCCAAATACACCTGCCCGTATGAACCCGCCGCAAAGGGCTGTGGCTCAATAGATGCAAAATGTTCCACACGAGCACCAATTTCGCGCTGCAAGTCAATGTCTTCGTACGGTACCTGTTCAAAGGCGAGTTCTGCGCCCATACCTTCTACGAGGTGTTTTGTGCTTTTGTGCACCGCCAGCATTTGCAGGAACTTTACATACACGCCGCCCAACTCCTGACACTGCCAGGCAATTTCGTACTTCCAGTCGTGCTTGTTGCGTAAGCGAGCTAGAACAACCCGGCCTGCAGCCTTCAGTACCTGCAGCGTACGGAACATCGCTAACGGCCCCTCTTGAAACCTATGAGGAACAGTACCACCGTAAGCACAAGCACCACAGCGGCCAGAAACACAGTGCCGACGTCCGTCTTGAGTGCCAGAAGCACCATAGCCAGCCACATCGCCACAATACTCGCAAACACAAAGGCGTACTTCATATGTTCAGTATAACACTGTCGCAGCAGAACATTTGCGCACCAAAATGTACCGTGCTATACTTTGTATAGTAAAGAAGGAGACTCACTATGTCAGACACACCACACGTAACTATTTATAGCGCCGACTGGTGCGGGTTTTGCCAGGCTGCAAAACAGTACCTTGACCGCGCTGGCGTGAAATACACCGAAAAAAACGTCGATGAAAAGCGAGAATACGCTGAAGAAGCCATGCAAAAATCTGGCCAAACCGGTATACCAGTGCTGGATATAAACGGCACTATCATCGTCGGTTTCGACCGCTCACGCATAGACACTGCCCTTGGAAAATAGATTTTTCTATATACTTGCTCATATATCACATTTGTGATAATGTTACTCTAGATGAGCGAACATATTTTTTGGCCAGTTACTGTTTTAGACCCCACTCAGGAAGGCTTTTTGGAATCTCCTGTGGGTATTGCCGCACAAGAGCTAACTACAGAAGCGTTAATTGCTAGCGGGCAAGAAGTACAAGTTGCATCTGATCGTGCCAATGCATTATTAAGTCCGACTGCAGCCTTGGGCGAGCATTGCATATTAGGTGTACTTGTTACTGACTCCAACAACGAGCAAGCGCTGGGTGGCATCGTTATTGCTAACAAAAATCCTGAGAGTACCGAACTCCTTGCCCTTGGGGTTACAAAGAACTACCGACAACAATGGATAGCCAGTGACCTTGTAAATGCATTGCGCAAGACTACAAGTGGTGAGCTGAAAGCTCATATAGAAACCAGTTCTAATGACCATCTCTTGAGAATTCTTGAAAAGCTGAATATACATATTTCAAAGAACTAACCTTAGTCCTACCTTGTAAAGTAGTGCTACCATCGTCATACTTTATGTATGGCTTTTGAGGATTTTCAGACGAAGGAGTCTGTAGTTGTGGTGTATACCGGCGACGGGAAGGGCAAGACCTCTGCCTCTTTGGGGCTGATGTGCCGCGCGCTCGGTAACCGCTGGAAGGTAGCCTACATACAGTTCATCAAATATTGGGGCGTGGGCGAGCACGCGTTTATACGCGATATTCTGCCGGTGTACGGTGACGAGCTGCTGTTTTACAAAGGCGGCAAAGGTTTTTACGACGCAGGCGACCTCAGCGCTAGCGACGTCACTCCGGAGCAGCACAAACAGGCGGCCGAAGACACCTATTTCACCGCATTTGAGGCTGCGACCTCTGGGAAGTTTCACCTCGTCATATGCGATGAGGTCAACAATGCCGTACACGACGGTCTCCTCACCGAAAAGCAGCTCAAAGACCTCATCACCAAAAAACACCCCAAAACCAGCCTGTGCCTCACCGGTAGACATTTTCCTAAAAATATGCTAAAATATGTAGATATAGCAACGGATATGACCAAGCTAAAACACCATTTCGATGATAAATTCCTCGCCAACAAAGGCATCGACTATTAAATATGGCTCTCCTAACTCCAGTTGCACCCGAAACATCTCGAGTAAACACTGTCGTTCTTGGCTATAACCCTTATCGATACAGGCAAGAAGCCGCTCTCGTACGCGAAGAACTGACACGATCCGGTTATCGGGTTGTACCCGTACCAACTGACCAGGACGTTTCTAGCACCGCCTCATCATTAGCCGAGGTAATCAAAATAATACCTGTTGAAAAGCCAGAAGAAATCGGGATAGGGGTTGTTGGTGGCGACGGCACAACAGCTCACGTTATAAAGGCAAGCCGGCTAAAGGCCGTTACAAATTTAACGGGAGGAAAATCCCCTATCAGCCCTTTGGCTGGTGGTTTTGCTGGCGATCACCGTCGTTCATGTCATGGAGATCTTGGACGCACACCGAGCGAAATCATGAGATATGGTGTGATCATACCGGCTCATTGGATTATACGAGAATTATTGCCTCCAGGAAGTAGCGAGCCTACAGTAGAGGAAGCATACATGTACGCAGGGGTCGGTAAAACTGCCGAAGGCGCAAGACGAACGAATATAGTTGACTCCGAAGAAGGAAAAATACACCGCTCACTCCGCCTCGGTCTAGGAACACTTTTCACGCAGATTGAATTTGACGCAGATATTGGCAACAGAAAACAAAGACTTTCGGATATATCTGTAGCAACAATTGGTCGAATGTCAATGGTCGGGTTTACGAACACCGAACCTTGGGCTAATGACATGCGCGTGGTGATTACTGCTGCTGGACGCGTTTCAAATATTATCAGTGTAGCTCAGCTTATGCTTCCGGTCTTTCCAGTCGGATTTTCTAGCAAAAGTTTCTCATTTACAGTGCTTGGGGACGTCTTAGCTCATCTCGACGGCGATCCACCTGATGTATTACAAGCGGGCACTCGTGTTCAATATACATCGTCTGCGGAGACATATCGGACGCTTACCACAAGAATTGCCCCGAGACTAACCCATGGCGTTCAACAAACAGCACAACTACTGAGAGGTATTCGCAACCATTAACCCACATACCGAGAATAAATCACCCTACCATCCGCTTCTTCCGATATATCCAATCCTGAGCTTTGGTATACTACATCCACTATGGCAAAAAAGCGGCGGGGGTTGATGGTGTTTGCGGCGGTAGTGATTGTGTTTGCGGCAATCGCTCTATGGCAGGGGTGGGTTAGGCCAGTGGACTCGCAGAAGTTTATGCGGTGGCAACCTGGGTCGTACGAGGTGAAGCAGTTTGTGGATGGCGACACAGTGTTGGTGGATATGAATGGAACAGAAGAAAAAATCCGTTTCATCGGCATAGACACCCCAGAAACGCACAAAGAAAACACACCAGTGCAGTGCTACGGCCCAGCCGCGGCTGCTTACACGAAAAACCGCGTTGGGTCGCAGCGGATCCGACTCGTAGCAGACACACTCACGACCAACCGCGACCGTTACGAACGGCTACTTCGCTACGTCTACCTCGAAGACGGCACAAACCTCAACCTCGAACTGGTGCAGAAAGGCTACGCCTTTGCCTACGCCTTTCCTTTTGCGAAAAGCCAGGAGTTCAACGCCGCCATGGAACAAGCGCAGAAAGCCAAAGTCGGCCTTTGGGGTAACTGCGCCCCTTATCAGCGCACCTCCGGTCAATGGCAAAGTAGCGACCAATGACGCTACTGGCGTTTTGTCTTTGTAAACAGCCTTGTAATTCGCTCAAAAAGAACCGGAAAGGGCGAAGCAATATAGAGGAGCAGCGCTCCCACAAACCAGCAGAGTGGCCAAGTCCAAAAGCCGTGGCGACGAAGCGTGCGAGGCCACATTTGGAGGTAGGGCCAAAGCGCTTGTCGGTCGGTATGCACTCGACGCATTTCCACCCGGACGCGCGTTGAGGTGTCGTAGCAAATATCACCGCCCGCGCGGCGCACATGAAAGGCAAGGTCAAGGTCTTCGTGAAGTGAATTATCGAGGCAAACATCGGCCGCAACCTCCTGCCAAAGTTTTTTGGGTAGCGCCATATTTGAACCCCACAACGTCGGCTTGCCCGTGAGCACTGTGTTAAAACGAAAGACAAGCCAGTTGTACGCCCAACTCACCAACCAGCTTGGACGCATATTGTAGAAGTGCGCTCCACCCGTCAGTGCAGCTCGCGTATTGCCGTCTGCATAAAACTCACCAATCCACTGTATCCAATCACTCGGAATCACCGCATCGGCATCAAGCCGCGCAAGTATATCACCGCGAGCGGCCGAAAATCCCGCATTACGCGCATAGACTCTACCACGCGTCTTTTCGGAAATAAGCGTTACGAACGGATGGCGCTTTGCGACTAGGGCAGTTTTGTCTGAGGACGCATTATCAACCACAATCACCTCAAACGGTGCAACCGACTGTGCGGCCAACGCTTTGAGACAGGCAGGTAAGCATGCTTCTTCGTTATAGGCAGGAATAATGACAGATATCTTTGGGTGTTTCGGCACGGTATAATGGTACGTGCGCCTGTGGCGCAGAGTCAAGAAATGAATAAAGATACGCATGCAAAAAATGAAACCCAAAATCCGAAGTATCTTCGTCGCTGTTTTCGCACCGCAGTCAACACGCTTCGTTCAAAACACGTTTGGAAACGTATGATACTTATTCTTTTCATCGTAATTTTTGCGTTTGTCACGCTTAGCTACAGCGTTGCGCTATGGTACCAGCATTCTCAAAAAGGTAAACCGTATCAGTTAGGTGTGACCTTCATACCAAGCTATGCTGAATATCTGGGCGTTGACGCACGTGAAACGCTCGATGCCATTGTGAGCGACCTCGGCGTACGGCAATTTCGCCTCGTGAGCTACTGGGATCAGATAGAGACTTCACCTGGGAGGTACGATTTCACGCAGCTCGACTGGCAGCTTGCGGCCATAGAAAAAGCCGGCGGAAAGGTAAGTTTAGCGGTCGGTTTGCGGCAACCACGCTGGCCGGAGTGCCACGCGCCGTCGTTTTATGACACACGTCAGCCACGTGAACGGTGGCAGCCACAGCTTGAAAAGTTTATGACTGCGGTTGTGAATCGTTACAAAAACTCAAAAGCACTGCAAAGCTATCAGTTGGAGAATGAATTTTTTAACCATTTTGGTGAGTGTTATAACTTTGACCGTGAGCGTTTAGCTGAGGAAAAAGCGCTTCTAAAAAAGCTAGACAAAAAGCACCCCGTTATCATCAGTCGCAGCAATAATTACGCTGGCTTTGCGCTGCGCGGCCCACTTGGTGATATAAACGGAATCTCGCTCTATCGCCGCGTGTGGGATGCAACACTCACGAAACGCTACCAGACCTACCCATTCCCAAGCTGGCACTATGCCGCGCTCGCTGGGGTCCAAAAAGTACTCAAAGGCCAGGAAAGTGTTATTCACGAACTGCAAATGGAGCCCTGGCCGCCAAACGGCAAAAACATTCCAGATATTGACTTGACCGAGCAAAACAAGACATTTGACGCCGCTCGCTTCCGCAGCACCTTGGCATTTGCGAAGCAAACGGGCATACGCCACATAGACCTCTGGGGTGCAGAATACTGGTACTACCGCTGGAAAGTTCTGGGCGACGACAGTGTCTGGCACAAAGCCCAAGGGGCATTTGGCAAGGAACAGAAAAACAGGTAGCAGAAATTTAGCAGGTAACATGTAGCAGACACGCGGGAGACAGAAGCCCGTAACATGACAAATGCCACATTTCTGTTACCTGCTACATGCGCTCTGCCAAATAGCTCAGGCTACCGCTTTTTCGAGATGGGTAATACGTACTTCGTGGTCGTCGAGCTGTTCTTGGTTGGCGTCGTTTGAATCGGCAATCGCATTTTGCACGAACTCCGCTAGGTCGTCAATTTTCTGATGAATCGGAGCTAATTTTTCGTCGAGTTTTTCGTCAAGCTTTTCTTCCAGTTTCTCTTCAAGCTTCTTGTCAATGAGGACTTCCATGTCTGCCATCAGAGAACGATTATTTGCCGCAAACAGCTGTTTCAGATCTTCTATTTCGTCTACGGTAAAACTCATGCACGGTAGTATAGCACCGCCGGGTGTAAAAGTCTGTTATATTAATTGCAATGATAGACCCCAAAAACTATGGTGTAAGCTTCAGTGTGAAACAGTGTCGCAACTTTGGCCTCGACCCTAAAGAAACACTAGCATGGCTCATCAAAAGGGGCTGGCGGCGCTTTCGGCTCATGAGCTATTGGAACGAACACGAAAAAGAGCAGGGGAAGTACAATTTCAGCGAGCTTGACTGGCAAATGAAGATGATAGAAAACGCCGGCGGTGAAGTGACGCTGTGTCTGGGTGTAAAACAGCCACGCTGGCCCGAATACCACTGGCCAATGTGGGCTTACACCCTGCCTGAACCGCAGAAAACAGCAGCACTTCTTTCGTACATCGCAGCCACAGTGAACTGGTACAAAGCTGTGTCGTTTGTAACAAGTTACCAGCTGGAAAATGAGGCGCTCCTACGGGGGTTCGGCTCGCAAATAGACATTAGTCGGCGGCGACTTCGTGCCGAATACAACCTGCTCAGCCAAATTGATCCCGAACGGCCAATCTACATGAGCACGAGCAACGGCTGGGGCATACCACTCAGGCGACCGCACCCCCGCGGCGGCGTCGGCTTTAGTATATACACCATGATGTATGACCGCGGCGCATACCGAAGTACCATTCATCGCCCATGGCTGCACCGCTTCCGACGTTTCCTTATAGAGAAGATTATCCGAAAACAAGTGTTTATACACGAGCTTCAGCTTGAACCATGGGGAAACAAGGGCATATGGGAAATGACGAAAGAAGAGCAGAGTATTTCAATGAGCGCACAGCGCATACGGTTTAACATTGACTTTGCGCAGCGGGTCGGCGCTATGCCGGTCGACCTCTGGGGCGCCGAATGGTGGTACTGGCGCTATAAAAATGGCGACAAAACCATTTGGCACACCGTGAAAGCCGCCATAGAAGACTAGTTCTCGCACCGCTCACGAAGCAGTGCTACAATGAAGCTCATGACAAAGCACGTAAAGAAGTATTACGTTTTCGAGCTATACATTCTGAGCGAAACATTGACCCAAGGCCAGTGGCTACAGTTCAATAAGGCAATCATAGGCCACCTAGGTCTGTTGGGCGGCAGCTATGAACTAATTTTTCGATGTACAGACAATGTTGTGCGATTCTTTGTGCGCTGCGATCACGACCTAAGTTCGCTTTCAAATGCCATCGAAGGAGTTCTGCTGCGGCCATGTCCCGAGGAACACCTACAGCTTCCCGATGCTATCGGTAAGGATTACCTTGTTCAGTTCGTCGGAGGCGGTAACATACTAGATCTCAAAGAGAAGTACCACATAAAGAAGATGAAAAGTCTTGAGTATGCAAGCTTTCATGTCAAGGCGTTCCGTCACGACAAAGCTGTGATACATTCAAACCTGTATTTCGTTTCTGCAGGGAAAGTGTGGAGTAAAAATTCCAAACTGCTTACGGCATTTCCAGCGAATTTGCTTGCAATAGACTTCGCAACGAACACTCACTACCTCAAAACGACTGTTCCGAAATATCTCAACATTGAAAAAGCTATGCCTATCTTGTCAAGCGACAATGTCAACGCACTCTTAGAGGTAGATACATTTCCGTATTTTCCCCGAAATTATTTTTTGAACCTCACAAGCTACGAATTTGACAAACACTCTTTCATCATTGGCGCAAGCGGCAGCGGCAAGTCAAAATTCATAAGTCTCTTCGTTGACCGTTTGCAAAAAACTGCATTAGCCATGAATTACCGGGTGGTCGTTATTGACCCACACGCATCGCTCGCAGACGACTTTACTCACATAGATAACCGAAAGGTTATAAACTTCGGCGATGAAAGTACTGAGCTTTTCAGCGGCACTGCTACTGACACCTCTGCCGCAACCGAGCTAACAGGTACGCTTTTTAAATCGCTCATGGGCGAAGGGGCGACCGCAAAAACTGATCGCCTCCTACGGTTCAGCCTCTATGTTCTCCTGACCGCGCAAGCGATGTCGCTTGGCAACCTTAAACGCTTCCTTACCGATGCGGAACTGCGTAATCAGATCATCGAACACGTTCAAGACTACGTACCGACCAACATCGTTCAGTTCTTTGGAGCCGATTTTAATGAAATGCGCACAAAATACTACAACGAGACTATTTCGCCCATCGTTTCGCTCGTCGATGAAATGCAAATGCAACCAGCGCTCGTCGGCGAAGGAGAGATGTCGCTTAGTAAAACCATTCAAGACCATTTTCTGACAATTTTCTCGCTGAACAAAGTGAGCATGGGTGAAAAAGTTGTGAAAACTGTTGCCGGCCTTCTCATTCAACAAATTTTCTTGCTTGCCCAGGCGCGGGTGTTCAACGAACGTGTTATCCTCATTGTCGATGAAGTCTCAGTGGTACAAAACCCAGCACTCGCCGCTATTCTCGCCGAAGCGCGCAAATTTAACCTTACCGTAGTACTTACGCAGCAGTATTTTGGCCAGATAGAAAAGGATTTGCGCGACGCCATTTTTGCCAACACATACAACTACTACACCTTCAAAGTATCAGAGGAAGATGCACGTTCGCTCGAAGGTAATATGAGTATTGAGCTGCCTAAGGAAATCATCGAAGCAGAACACGAAAAAGGACTGGACGAACCTGATATTCGGGTAAAGATAATGACCGAACTCCACCCACGCGAGTGCCTCGTCCGCGTCCTTGCGAACGGGCAGGTTGTTCCGACCGTCAAAGCACGTACGCTTGATGCTCCGCACGCTCACGAAGGGCATAAGACATCGCCAGACGCACTCAAGACATACAAGCAAACTGCCCCGAAGCTACCAGCAAAATTTGAAGAAAAATCCACCGACACCGTACGAGAAAACTTACAAGAGCTTGGTGAGCCTTCATCCTTCAGTGCCATAGATACCCCTATTCAGCCCCCCAGTCAAATGCCCGAACATCCTGGCACGAGAACAGATGAAAACTACGCCGTTGCTATGTCAAACGAGACACCACCGACTGCTGTAAGTATTGGTGAGGGCGGCTTCCAGGGAGAACGTGCACCGTCTGGACCAGCGACGTACGAACTTCATCCGGAGGAGAGGAGAACAGATGGCGCGGAGAAGGCTGGCACGGTAGTGGTCGCCGCACTCGTTGCAAAAGCCCGCGAAATGGTACCAGCCCAAACTCATAGTGCCACCGCGGCCCCGACACAAACAGACGTAGACCGTCCAAGCGTCCTGCAATCACTTGAGCCGCAGACATTCAATTTGAGCGACTTGCTCGCTCAGCACTCATCTAGTCGTCAAAAGATAAGAAAGGATTAGCTGTGAACGAAGCCGACGCACAAGCCGTTTTAGACAAGATAATAGGACAGATTTTTGGGTTTAAAAATCCACTTACCCTCGAGCAATTCCGTCAGAAGTATGCTTTTGATGTCCGCTTGCCGATTCAGGTAAATGACACCACCACCGGTGAAGCAACTTGGACCCAGTCCGCAAACCCTACAAAGTTCATAACAGTCAAAAACGCCTGGGACCGCCTTGACTGGGACCAACGTCCACCGCGTCAGTTTAATTCTATTCAGGATATTTTAGCCGCGTGGAATGAAGTGAACTACACGGCGACAGAACGGCATCTTGACAGTGTACATATAGGCGAGTCAGACAATATTTATACGTCTGAGAATGTTTTCCGGTCGCAAGATATTAACAAAAGCAAAAACATTTTGTTTTCAGATGGGGTCGTTGAGAGCGAATTTGTTGTTGCCGGTCAGCGCAGCCACGGCCTCAGTTTTTGCGCGCGCGTTGAAGACAGCAACACCTGCTCAAATAGCTTTGCAGTGATTTGGTCAAAAAAAGTCGTCAATAGCTTCTTCATCGAGGACTGCGGCGACATGTACGAGTGTATGTTCTGCAGTCACATTACGAACAAGCAGTTTTGCATTGCAAACATTCAGTTTGAAGAAGCTGAATACCGCCGCCTAAAAGACATGGTCCTCCGCTGGATCCTCACAAGCTAACACGCATGTGGAAATGAAGCCAACCACCTGCTAACTTCCGCTATTGATATAAGACAATGTACTTGCTATCCTTGTTCCGATATGGGAAGACACACATACGAAGTTGGTACTTCACCTACAACTCACCCTGACTGGCGTGTCGAATCACGTCCTCCTGTCTTTGTTACTAAGGAAACGCCAGAATCGCCACTTACCGCGACCGAGGTCCGTCCGAATCAATCTCCAGCAACTCCTGGATGGGTAGGCGAAGATCGTCCGAATCCATTCGCAGGACTTATACCACAACCATAGTAGGTACACAGAGCCCATACAGCCAGGTATGAGAAGTGTTTGCGGCAGAAAATTTTGGGTCTTTGGCACTAATGCATAAAGGGCAGATACTCCAGCCAGGCTGCATTTTCATAGTTCTATATTAGTTAAGTGAATAGACACTATACCAAATCCATACTAAGACAGGGCGACAATGTTACTTGGCTTTACTGAATCAGCTTGCCCGATTCACTTAGATTGGGATTATATATAGTAAATGTAACCATCCCTACACAGGCTTCCATAATTTTGCGGCCAGTTCCAAAGAGACGCAATTGCTCAAGTGACTTTTCTTCGACACGAATACCAGCATTCTCAAGAGCAGCCCTGCTATAAATAGCAAGTTTGCCAACTGCATCTCGTGCTTTCCAAAAAGGCAGGTACGATAAAGGGTTGTTTTCAGGGTCGTCTGTAAGGATTCCTCCCGCGAGCGTCGTGTAATACACTGGCAGGGTGGCGTTTTTGCGTGAACCGTGCAATTCCTGCTTCCGCTCACGCAGTTTGGCAATCTGACCCAATTTTTGCCTTTTTAGCGCCTCAGTCAATTCTCCCCATTCAAAGAGTTCGGACATTTCCTTAGTGATACGATTTATCTCAGTCTGAACCAATTCTGCATCTCGTGCAATAATGTTTGCCTCGTTGCTGTCATCTCCTTCATGGTCCCCGACAAGTTCATCGTCTGGGTCGTGGTCAACACGACTCGCCGAAGCAACAGCAAGCTTTTTCTCATCAACGGCATCCATGGATGCATCATCTGTGTCGCCAGCAAAACAGCACACCAATACATCTTCCATGTCTATGCTCGCCTGGCTTGCAATCTCACCAACAAGTTTAAATACTTTTTTTCGAGAATCTTTCGGAAATAAGGCCCCGAATCCTTCCATATAGCTTGGGTCGAAACTAATATTTTCAACGCGCACGATGGGCCTAAATGCAACTTCTGATATTTCTCTTGGCATTATTTCATATTCTAACTTATATTTATACATTTGTCAATGTTTTACCTCTGTTGTACAATAGGGTTATGGCAAAGAAACAGGGTCGGCGCGGACACAAGGCGCACGTGAACCAAACAAAGTCGATTGTAAATCGGCGGGCTCGTCATGACTACGAACTGGGTGACTCGCTCGTTGTCGGTCTGGAGCTGAGCGGGGCAGAGACCAAAAGCCTGCGTATGGGGCACGGCCAGCTTCGTGGTGCCTATGTAACGGTGAAAGACAATGAGCTCTACCTCCTAAACGCAGCCGTGCACGGCACCGCCGGTGTACCCGTACCCGAACATGACCAAACCCGCACCCGCAAACTCCTTGCAAAACGCCGCGAAATAGACGCTCTTATAGACGCAAAAACGTCTGGGAGGACTATTGTACCTCTGGAACTCCTCACGCGGGGTCGGTTTATAAAACTACGTATAGCGATAGGTAAGGGCAAGAAAAACTGGGACAAACGCGAAAGTCTCAAACGGCGAGATGCCAGCCGAGAAGCCCAAAGAGCTATGAAGCCATTTTAGTGCTACCCCTGTTACGCAGAAAAAAGTTGTAGAAAATCTGTGATATACTTTACAGCCACGTTTTTAGCAGGTATGATAGAAACTGTATCTCCCACCCGGGAGTAAGTACCTTATATCTACATCGCTCCGGTGCTGTTCCCTGGTTTTGGTGCTATGCATCAGCGGGAAGGGTATCGGAGCACTATTTTTTTATCCGTACTTTTTGTACAATAAGAACTGATATTCCGGGGTAGCTCAGCGGTAGAGCGGGTGGCTGTTAACCACTAGGTCGCTGGTTCGAATCCAGTCCCCGGAGCCAA
>CAYLWF010000015.1:0-43056 GCA_964387505.1 uncultured Candidatus Saccharibacteria bacterium | reverse complement strand
ACTCAACTGTAGCACTAACCAAATTGCCAAATGGAACGGTACTGCTTGGGCCTGTGCTGCAGATAACGACACCATAACAAACGAGACGCAGGTCGATGCCTGGGTTGCCAACAACGGCTACCTCACCAGTGAAGTCGATGGCAGTACGACGAACGAAATCCAATCACTCTCCCTTGCCGCAGATGTCCTGAGTATATCTGGCAGTAATACCGTAAGCCTCGCCGGCTACCTCGACAACACCGACAGCCAAACACTGACCTACAATACCGGTACGCATGTCCTGAGTATCTCTGGTGGTAACACCGCCGATCTAAGCAACTTGCTCGACAACACCGACGCTCAAGCCATCAGTAAAACCGGCAACACCCTCAGCATCACCGGCAATGCCAGCACCGTCGACCTGAGTAGCTACCTGGACAATACCGATGTGTTGGCGAGTCTCTCGTGTTCAAACAATGAGATCGCCAAATGGAACGGAGCTGCTTGGGCCTGCGCCGCAGATCGAGTTTTGACCGAAGCCGAAGTTGATGCATATGCGAACAACAACGGCTACCTCACTAGTTTTACTGAAGTCGATGGCAGTACGACAAACGAGCTGCAAAACATCTTCCAAACTATCGCGACACCCGATGCCGGCAATCCGGTAGCCGATGGTACAGCCGACACGCTGACGCTGGCAAATGGCAGCGGTGTCACCATTACTAGTAACGGCGCGACCGACACGATTACCATTGCAACCACTCTGGGTACAAGCATTAGCAACGCCGAAATAGACGATGCCACACTCACATTCTCGAAATTGGCCAGCAATTCCTGCATCAACGGCGAAGTTGTGAAGTTTAACGGCTCGGCATGGGTGTGTGGTACCGATAATGACACAGTGCTCAGTGAGGCGACCATTGAATCTTACATTTTCGACGCCGACAACATGGGCACCCTTAGTAGCGGCACGCTGGCGCTTGGCAGCTTGAGTTATACTGGCACCCTGGGCGACGCAAACGTCAGTGACGCGCTCACTATTAGTGCAAGTGGCTCAGTGGCCGACGGTGCACTGTCAGCAAATGTCACGAAACTTGGTAGTAGCATTGACTCAGCCGAGATTACCGACGGTACAGTAACAGGAACCGACCTAGCAAGTGCAACCATACAGTTTAGCAACATCGCGCAGAACGGTTGTACGAGCAACCAAATTATGAAGTGGAACGGCTCTGCTTGGGCCTGTGCTAGCGATGCAACTGGCGGCACGGTCAACTCATTTGAAACCATCACGACGACGAACGGAACCAGTCCTGTGGCAGATAGTAGTACTGACACACTTACCCTTTCCGCTGGTAGCGGTGTGACTATTACGGGCGACGGTACAACCGACACCATCACCGTAGCGGCCACGCTCGGTACAGACATCACCTCTGCAGAAATTGTCGACGGTACCATTGTAAATGCAGACATTGCAGACGGTACGATTGCCAACACCAAGCTTGCAAACTCAAGCCTGACGGTTAGTGCTGGCACCGGTCTGACCGGCGGCGGTACAGTCGCTCTCGGCGGAACCGTCACGCTGAATCTTGCAAATGACTTTGGTGCCAGCATCGACACCGGTGAGATTACGAACGGCACGATTCTATTTGCAGACATAGCGCAGAATGGTTGTAGTAACGGCCAAGTAGTGAAATGGGACACCTCTGCCTGGACCTGCGGGACAGACATCGACACAGTCCTCACTGAAGCCCAAGTCGACGCCTACGCAAACAACAATGGTTACCTCACCAGCTTCACTGAAGTCGACGGTAGCACCACCAACGAACTGCAAAACATCTTCCAGACCATCGCCACGCCCGACAGCAACAACCCCGCAGCAGATAGCACCACTGACACCCTCACACTCGCAAACGGAAGTGGAATAACTATTACCAGCAATGGCACAACAGACACCATCACTATTGCTGCGACGCTTGGCACCGACATCACGAGCGCCGAAATTGTCGATGGCACGATTGCGGCAGCCGATCTTGGCACAGACAGTGTCACGGCCATAAAAATCTTGAATGGTGAAGTCTCGCTCGCCAAGTTAGCGACCGATAGCGTCAATGGCGCAAAGATTGTCGACGCAAGCGTGGCCAACGCCGACCTGGTCAACTCTGCTGTCACCGTCAGCGCTGGCACTGGCCTTACGGGAGGGGGCGCCGTGAACTTAGGCGGCACTGTTACACTTAACTCTAGTATTGGCACAAGTGTTGAAAGCAGCGAAATCACTGACAGCACAATCGTGAGTGCTGACATTGCTGATGGGACAATTGCTGCTGCCGATATGACCGCTGATTCGCTTGACTTCACCGAGCTCAAAGATGCAATGGCTCTGGACGCAACGACAACCATAGCTGTCGGTGCGAATAATCTCCAAATCAACTTGGATAGCACGGGTGATTTTATTGTGCAAGACGCTGGTACCACTGCGTTCACCGTCGCTGATAGTGGCGGAGTGTATATCGGAGACCCTGCTACAGCCATAGCGACGGGGTCATTACTCGTTCTGGATAGTATTACAAGTGACCCAACGGGGGCTGCTGGCGGAATGTATTATAATTCGACAAGCGCTCGATTCCGTTGCTATGAAAACGCAGGCTGGCATGACTGTCGTGACCAAGCATATGCAAATATCTCAGTCCCAGTGGGCAATACAGTAACAAACACTACCACTGAGACAAACTTCGCGAGCAACTATTCGGTACCGGCTAATGATTGCGTAGCGGGCAGAACATATCGTGTGACAGCTCGTGGTGTATACAGTACGGCGGCAACAGCGCCCACTCTCAACGTTCGGCTCAAATGGGGCGCAACGGTACTTGATACGACAGGAGCGGCTACTACTAGTGCTAGTATTGTTAATCGTCAATGGACTCTTACTGCTGATATTATATGCACGTCAACAGCCGGAAATGTAGAAGTGGCTGGTACGGTTACACGTTCAACGTCAGCCACTGCCGCTGTTATCTGGGAGCTTGCTAACACTGTGCCAATTGCAGTTACAGTAGACTCAGTACAGTCCATCCAGGTCAGTGTGCAATTTGGAACGGCAAATGCATCAAATACTATAACACTGCGACAGTTGGTTGTCGAAGCGATCGGTCCGTAAGTCTAGCTCACTCAGCGAGGTTCATGTACAATAGGCGTAAGCATAAGAAAAGTGAGGGAATATGCAGGACGATGTAGTACCAACACGCAAAAAAGGTAAAGAAGAGAGTGAAGTAAAAGACAGTCCAGTGAGACAGGGTGTGCGCGGTAAAATGCGAGAGAACAAAGCAATATTACTCATAGCGACGGCACTAGCGATCATTGGTTTTACCGGTACTATTGTGTTCTATCAGAAATATCAAGACGTAAAGAGCAATCCGGCTCAGGCGCAAAAGGCGCAGAACAGCGCTGAAACGCAACGTGTCCTTGCCGAACTGAAGAAAATTTTGCGGGTTGATGAGACAGAAGCTCCCACAGTTGCGCGCGTAGAGGACACCGCAAAGCTCAAAAAAGCCAATGCCGAGTTTTACAAAAACGTGGAAAAAGGCGACTACCTTATCATTTTCCCGAAGCGTGCCATCATTTATCGTGAGTCTGTAAATCAGCTCATAAACATTGCACCTATCATCAGTACAAGCGGCACGAACACCGAACAAAAACCAGCTGCTACAGACACGAAAACGACCACGAATACGACGATCACGAACCGAACAACCACCCGTTAGCCCCATTTTACCTAGGGTTTGCTGTATAACAGGGAGGAGTTTTACCTCATTTTCTCTGTTACAATTGGTATATGAAAATTCTCTACGTTGGTGATGTCATGGCTGAAATGGGTATGCAAGCGGTTGAGAAGCTGCTGCCTAGTTTGGCGCACGAAGAAAGCATCGATTTCGTCGTGGCACAGGCAGAGAATGTCACGGATGGAAAGGGTATGTCGCCTGAAGATATGGCGCGGTTGCGGCGGGCGGGTGTACAGGCCTTTTCAGGCGGGAACCATACGCCACATCTGTCGAGCTTAACCTCATTTCTCGAAGACCAGGCGCAACCAGTGGTTGGCCCAGCAAATATGGTTGACTGCCCTGGGCCGGGCTACAAACTAGCCGATACGCCAAAAGGGAAGGTGCTAGTCATGAGTATACTCGGTAGCATTGTGGGCAAGCAGGCAGATGTAGAGACGGAAAACCCGCTGCGCAAAATTGACGAAATTCTTGCAAATGTGCCGCGCGACTCCTATGTTGCAAGTGTAGTGAATCTGCACGGTGACTTCAGTAGTGAAAAGATTATCTTTGGCCATTACCTTGACGGCCGCGTCTCGGTGGTAGTTGGCGACCATTGGCATGTACCGACGGCAGACGCGCAAATACTGCCAAAAGGTACCGCCCATATGACAGATGTTGGCATGTGCGGCTCACTAGACTCATCACTTGGTGTAACCTTCGAAAGCATCATCCCGCGCTGGCGCGACGGCTACCAAACCCGAAATATCCTCGAAACCACCGGCCGCATGCAGTTCAACGCCCTCCTCGTCGAGCTCGACGGCCCTACTGGCCGTGCGCTATCCGTCAGACACCTCAGAGAGGTTTGGGAAACATGAAGAAAAAACTGTTGTACTACCGCGCATTTTTGCTGAAAACCTTAGGTGGAGTAGGGTATTTTGTCGTCTTTATGGAATGGTTTTGGCTGCTAGGTTTGTATTTACCTAGTTTCTTTGAATCCGAGGTTGGGAGGACTATCTTCCCGGAGGCTAAACCCCAGCCTACTACGCTCGAACCCACCACCTCCGCACCGATTGAGCCTTCAGCGTTTATAACATTTCTGTTTGTGCTCCTTGCATTGACCATCATAACACTTGTTCTATACGTGATATTCGCCAAATACATTCCCACAGCAGCCACGGCAGCTACAAAGGTCGTACATGTTGCCACAGAAAAAGCCGTGCCCGTTGTGGCCCACAAACCGCTCGAAAAAATCCCTGCTCGTAAACGGAAACTCCTCACCGAACGTATCCTCTTCTGGATGAAACTCATAGCTTCCGTACTACCGCTTGTGATTGTTTTTGCAACTCAGTATAACGAAACAACAGTTGAATCGCAGTTGCTCATGCTTGGTTTCGGTGCGTTATGCAGCGTAGCGGTGACTGTTTTTGTACTGCAGACCTTACTGGCGTATCAATGGCGTAGACATAAAGTGAGTGTCGAGTAGCAATATAAAAAAGAGCCTACCTGAGTAGACTCTTTTTTATTGGTCGGGGAGACAGGATTTGAACCTGCGACCCCGCGGTCCCAAACCGCGTGCGCTACCGGACTGCGCCACTCCCCGTTCATGTTCCGTAGGTGTCTACTGTGGTCGGGGTGACTGGATTTGAACCGGCGACCTCAGCGTCCCGAACGCTGCGCGCTACCAAGCTGCGCTACACCCCGTAACGTGATAGCTACGATTATACCGTATACAAGGGGGTTATTGCCAGTAAAATTTCATATAGTCAAATATTGCTGAGGTCGTGTACGATATAAGCATAAGTAGGAGGCATCATGGATCAAAATCTCGAAAACAGTACTGCCCACCACGAGAAACCCGAACCCCATACCGAAGCAACCAAACCGCAAAACCAGTCCAAAAAGTGGTTGTATCTTTTCGTCGCACTGGCATTTCTGTTGTTTGCAGGCATAGTTATATTTGTACTGGGAAACCGTAAAAGCAGTGCGCCTGCGCCAGCTACACAATCCCAGACGAAAATCACCTCTGAAAAAATGCCGTCCCCGGTGAAGTCGGCCTATGGAGACGTGCTCGCAGCCTGCGGAACCGGGCTGAGCCGCTATGCAGACAAAGCTTTTGGCGCAACCTTTTGCTACCCAAGTGCGTGGGGGGCTGCTGCGCTTGAAGATGCCGAAGTTGCAGCGAGTGACACCGGTCAACGTGAACTTATACGTTTTTCGGAACAACCGTTTGTCGTTGTAGGCGGCATGAGTCAAGACTGGTCGACCACGGTTGGGCGTGGTGCCGGCTGCTTGGAGCCAGACAATGTCGTTCCCGCGCTGAGCAGCTACAACACCGCTTGGCACGACATGGAAGGTAGTGGTGCAGAGCTGAGCTTTGCTATACGCAGCTTGCCGTCTGGTGCGGGGGGCTACAGTATAGAGGAATCGGTGTCAAACACGATTACCTCTGGTGTATGTGTGCGCGGACACAGGGTTATCAACGGCTCGCGTTATAGAGTGATAGCAGTCAACTTTGGCCGCGATTTTACACCCGCTTCAGGTATCACGACTCCCGCTCAATACATAGCCGAACCAAATGTGCTCTTCCCCAGTGTACTACGAGCTCAGTACGACGCTGTGCTAGCCAGCCTTGAAGCCTACTAGCCCGCAGGCGTACAATATGAGGTGATGAATCTAACAAACATGGGTTTGGCAGTTGGCGTGGTGTTGGCCTTGCTCTTGTTGAGCGAGTGGGGGTGGCGGAAGCACTGGCTGCATGGCGAGGTTGGGCGCAAGTTTGTACACATTACAGTCGGAACATTCGTCGCCTTTTGGCCGTATTTTCTTGACTGGACAGAAATACGGCTCCTCAGCCTAGCCTTCTTCGTTGTGGTACTGGCCAGCATGCACCTCGGAGTCTTTAAGGCGATCGGTAGTGTACAGCGCCCGACGTATGGCGAGATATTTTTTGCACTGAGCGTTGGTCTGCTCACGCTCATTACGACCTCAAAAGGGGTGTATGCTGCAGCCATCTTGCAGATGGCGCTGGCCGATGGTTTTGCAGCAATTGTTGGTGGTAAATATGGAGTGCAGAACAAGTACCATCTTTTTGGTCGCACAAAAAGCCTTGTCGGCAGTCTAACGTTTTTTGTCGTTTCGCTGGCACTTCTCATTGGTTACAGCCAGTTTTCAGACAATGGTTTGATATGGCAGTATGTTCTCGCCTGTGCTCTCGGAGCTACTCTCCTTGAAAATATTGCCGCGCTTGGTTTTGACAACCTGCTCGTGCCGCTGGCGGTAGGCCTGCTCCTACAGACTGTTGCGTAACGCTTGTGCTTGATCAATAATTATGGCAAAATTGTAAGATTTCTCACAGTTTTTTTCTGAGAAAAATGTATTATTAGCCTATAATAAACAGTTTTGGGCAAATAACAGAAACAATATTTGACGTTGACAGAGGTGTCTGACAGCGTATAGTTTATGAACATATAAGGGTGGCAAAGAAGGTAACAGGGAGGTCTCGCACATATGAGGTTAATCACAAATCTGAAAAAATGGTCACCCCGGGTGAAAAACGCCGCGGTGGCTTTGCTGTTTCTCACGGCATACACAGTCAGCGCCGTAGCACCGTTCATAGCTGCTGGTACTGCTTTGGCAGCCCCAGTTTGTGTGGTTGACACGGCTGGTGCTAACGATGGTTCTAACCAGAAAGATCTTACTAAGATGTGCGTAGATTATGCTGGTTTGCCAACGAGTATTACGACTACTTGGAACTGGGATGATTTGGGTACTTCAGGTAGTAATACTATGGACGCATGCTCTTTGTTTGATACGGACGGCGATGGTAACGCAAACTATTCGGTATGTGTTGCAACGAATAACGAGCCGGCAACGCTGACTTCTGTTACGGTATACAGCTGTAGTGATACTTCTCCAAATCGTTGCTATGGTAGCACTTCAGTTGCAAATGGTGGGGTGACTTGTTCTGTAAGCCAGAAGGATAATGATCCATTTTCTGCGGGTCAAGCTTATCCAAAGGACACAGAAGGAACATGTACGATCCCGCTTGTAGCAGTAGGAGGCGCAAGTGCGATGCTTATCGATGTATGTTCATACCCTTCTGGCTCACCCAACTCAGTCCCAAGTGATTGTGTCATGTACCATGATAATTCAGCGCGTATAGAGGTGAGAAAGGTTGTGGACCCGGCGACTGATTCCGGATTATTCAATCTCAAAATAGGTGCCACCACCTATGCCTCAAATGTTGGAAATGGTGGTACTACGGGGGAGCAGGTTCTCAAAAGCGGTTCGATAACTGTTTCAGAGACAGCTGGAACAAATACGACTCTCACAAGCTATACAACCAACGTTGTGTGTCGTGATGGCAACGGGAGCGGAAATATTGTCGCAGAGAGTAGTCCCACCGGGTCAACCAGTCGCCAACTGACCTTCACAGCACCTGACGCGAGTGACATTGTATGTGTGTTCACGAACATTCGTCAAACTGGTACCGTTACGCTTGTCAAAGTGGTCACAAACAATAATGGCGGCACACTTGGTGCGAATGACTTCGGCCTTACAATAGGTGGAACGAATGTTACGAGTGGGCAGAGCGTAACATTACCAGCTGGAGTTCCTGTAACAGTGAACGAGGCAGGTGCTGCGGGTTATAGCTTTGTATCGATTTCAGGCTCCGGTTGCCCAGCGGCTCTAGGCGGTACGGTTACACCGGTGAACGGCCAGAATATTACCTGTACTATTACGAATGACGACCAGCCAGGCACACTCGTCGTTAATAAGGTCGTTGTGAATAATAATGGCGGCACAAAACAAGCCCAGGATTTCCAATTCCAAGTTGACGGCGGAACGGCTACGAACTTTGAGTCAGACGCGAGCAACTCGGTCACGGTAAACGCCGGAACACACAGTGTCACTGAAGTTGCGGCCGCTGGATACGAAACATCCTACGACAACTGTACAAATGTCGTTGTTCCACTTGGCGGTTCGGCAACATGTACCATTACGAATGATGATAAGGCTGCTACACTGGTACTCACCAAAACAGTCGTGAACGACAACAGCGGTTTGAAAGTTGCAAGTGATTTTCCAGTCTACATTGGCGATACACTTTCAAGCTGGGGCTCACACACAGTCAACGCAGGAACCTACACTGTCCAAGAAACGCCCGATCCGCTGTATAGCGCATCAGTATGGGGAACAGATTGTTCTGAAGGCGGAGTTGTAACGCTTGCACTTGGCGAAACCAAGACCTGTACTATTACAAATGATGATAAACCAGCTGCCATTACCGGTGTGAAGTATGAAGTAAACGATGACGGCTCGGTCGTAAGGATGCTTTCGGGTTGGACGATCTGTCTCGATGCCGACAAAAACGGTAAGTGCGATGCGGGTGAAACAACCACGACAACTGCGGCCGATGGCAGCTATTCATTTACCGGCCTAAGCATTGGTACGTACAATCTTGCAGAAACAAACAATCTTGGCGGGAGTATGGTTGGTTGGACGCAGATTTTTGCGCCACAGCCAGTGACGGTTGGGCTCGGTGAGACTTCTGATAAAAATGATTTTGGTAACTTCAAAAACGGCTCCATAGGTGGACACAAATGGAACGATAAAAATGGGGATAGCAAAGAGAGTGAGGGCGAAGGCTACATGGGCGGCTGGGCGATTCAGCTCAAAGATAGCCAAGGAACGGTTGTTGCCACAGATGTCACGGACGCGGGCGGCTACTACCTCTTCGAAAATGTTGCTCCTGATACATACACTGTTTGTGAAGTGCAGCAAACTGGTTGGGTGCAGACATTCCCAGCAAACGATGGTTGTCACACGGTTGTAATTGATGTATCTGGCGAGGGTATTGAAGATATTAGCTTTGGCAACCAAGGTCGTGGCACGGTCGAAATCAAAAAAGACCTTATACCGGCTGGTGACCCAGGTAAGTTCAATCTTCAGCTAGACGGCGTCACCAAGGCAGCGAATGTTGGCGACGAAGGCACAACCGGAGTTGTCCCAGTTGCTGCCGGTACCTATAGCGTTGCAGAACTTGCCGGTACGGGCACTAGCTTGAGCGACTATACATCTTCTTGGGTCTGTGCAGCAGAGAGAAGGGGTGCAGGCGGCGAAGGAGTAAGTACTTCTGTTACGGTCGCACCGGGTGAAAACTGGGTTTGTACATTCACAAACAGCCGCAACACTGGTACGCTGCTTCTAAAGAAACACGTTGTCAATAACAATGGCGGTACATTAGAGGCGAGCGATTTTACTCTGCACGTAAAACAATCTGGCAATGACGTAGCGGGTAGTCCTGCTGCCGGGTCGGAATCTGGCACCAGCTACACGCTAAACACTGGCACCTACACGGTGAGCGAGAACACACCGCCAACTGGCTACACACAAACAAGCATCGTTTGCGACGGCCAGAATACGGCAACAGTCACAGTGACAACTGGCCAGCAAGCTGTCTGTACGATTACGAACGATGATGTCGCACCGCAGCTTAGAGTCGTGAAACACGTGGTGAACACTGGGACAAACCTTACAAAAACAGCTGGTGATTTCACTATGAATGTGACGGCAACGAACCCAAGCCAGGCATCATTTGCCGGGTCCGAAACAGGTACGATTATTTCGGTTGACGCTGGAAGCTACGCTATTGGCGAAACTACTGACGCAGCATACGCAGCATCCTACTCGGCCGACTGCCAAGGCACCATTGCTGTTGGCGACGCGGTGAAAACCTGTACAGTGACAAACACGGCCATCCTAAAACCAATGATTCACGTCGTGAAAAGCGGTCCGGCGACGGCTCATGAGGGCGACACGGTAACCTACACCTTTACCGTGACCAACCCCGGCAATGCACCGCTGAGTGGCATGACGGTCAATGACAGTGTTGCGGGCAGCGGCGCGGTCTACCAATCTGGCGACACAAATACAAACAGCAAACTTGACCCGGGCGAAACCTGGATATACAAACTGACCTACACCATCCCAGCCCCACAAATTGCGAATGTCGATAACACGGTGACGGTCTGCGCTACTGATGCTGTGCAAACCCAGGTGTGTGACGAAGACGACCATACGCTCGACGTGCTCCATCCTTCTATCTCTGTGATGAAGAGTGGTCCGCTCTATGGCTATGAAGGGGAGATTATTGGCTATACCTTCGTCGTCAAAAACACCGGAGATGTCGCGCTGTACAATGTTGGTATCGAAGACGATATTGCTATGGGCGAAGCGTGTGACGACAGTTCGCTCGAGCCGGGTGCTTCTACGAACTGTACGGCGCATTACCTCATACCAGTGCCGACGGTTGATGATGTCGTCAACCACGTCATAGCAAGCGGTACTGACACACTTGGCGAGACGGTGACGAACACAGATGACCACACGCTTGATGTCATTCACCCGGCCATTAACGTTGTAAAGTCAGGTCCGGCGACAGCCCATGAGGGCGACACGGTAACCTACACCTTTACCGTGACAAACACTGGAGACACGCCACTTAGTTCGGTAACAGTTACCGACAACGTTGCCGGTAATGCCGCTTACCAGTTCGGCGATACAAACGAAGATGGTGTTCTCGGTACCGACGAGACCTGGATTTTCACAAAAACCTATACCATTCCTGTCGGACAAACCGCAGATGTCGTAAACACTGCGACTGCTTGTGGGCTTGATCCCATCCAGTTCGGGCAAATGGAAGCTACGCAGACGTGCGATAGCGATACGCACACCCTCGATGTATTGCACCCTAGCCTCAATGTGGCAAAGACCGGACCGGCGACGGCGTATGAAGGTGACGTGGTTACATATACCTTTACTGTTACAAATATCGGCGACACATCGCTTTCAGTCGCTTCTGTAAACGATAGCATTACCGGTGACGCTAGCTATGTTTCGGGCGACACCAACAGCAACGGTCTGCTCGATATGACCGAGACGTGGATATACACGGCAAACTATACTATACCTGCTTCGTCCAAAGACATAACTAATGTCGTGACGGTATGTGCGTATGATTCTCTCGAGACCAAAACATGTGACGAGGATGATCACGAGACGCATGTCTACCACCCGACAATATCCGTAACGAAGTATGTGTACACTGAGGCGGATAGCGACGAGGGTTCATTCAATCTTCAGATTGATGGTGTAACTCGGGCAACTGGTGGCGATGCAACAAAGACCGGATCGATTCTGGTTAGTCCTGGGAAGCATTCTGTTTCCGAAACTGCCGCTGAAGGCACATCCCTTGACGAATATGACAGCTACATTAGCTGCTGGCGCAACGATGAAGTGTGGTTCGGCACGGATGGCTATGGTACGAGTGTTGACGGTGTCTCGGTCAATGGGGACCAACATGCAAGATGCACTATCTACAATGTGCGCAAAGCTCACCTGACCATCGTAAAAGATGCCAATCCAAACAACCCACAACTGTTTGACTTTACGGTTGACCGAGTGGGTATGTGTGAAGAGGTTAGTGAAGCTGTTGCGCGCATTACTAGCCAAATGGAGTGTGAAGACACCGAAACGGTTTCCGAATTTAGCCTGCAAGATAACAGCGACGTGACTAAATCTCGCTATAGCCAATGGCTGAGCTACGGACATTACGTCATTACCGAAGCGGAAACGGCTGGTTGGGATTTGACTGATCTCGAATGTGGTGAGGGGGCAGAGTGGTATGTTGACGAAGAAGGCATGCTTCATATTTGGCTTGAAGCTGGCATGCATGCTACCTGCACGTTTACAAACACAAAGCGGGCAAGTGTGACCGTTACGAAGGACGCACAGCCAAATGTTGCACAAGCATTTACCTTCACAACTGACCTTTCGGGTGAAAACACCAGCTTTAGCCTCACTGACGATGGTATGAATGCGACTCTTGCGTCAACTAAATTCACTCATGTTCTGCCCGGCACATACGAGGTGAACGAAAACACCGTGAACGGCTGGACGCTGAGTGGTGTGAGTTGTATCGGTGCCGAAATGACCCGTGTGGGTGGTAAGATTACGCTCGAAGTTAAGCCAGGCGCAGATGTACACTGCACCTACGTAAACCAAAAGAATACCGTGCCGCAAGTACTGGGCGAAGTGACTCCTCCGAAGAAACTTGAAAATACCGGCGGTAACCCACTCATTGCGATAGCCATGAGTCTCGCAGTCATGGGGCTGGCGGTTCTGACTGCCTTCACTGGCCGTCGGCGTGAAGCTGGGCGCACAGCCTAAACCAATATACTAAAACAGATACAAAAAAGGCTCCGGAGTAAAACCGGAGTCTTTTTTGTTGGGTACTTATTAACCCGAGCTGGACATAAAATGTCTAACTTTCACGGGGCGGGCTTGTCCTCCTCGCTTAGTCGCCTGGAGTAAGTCAAGTTGACTGAACTTCCCCACCCCATGAGGCTTCACTATCGCTCGCTAGCATCTGATGACCCTACCAGTGGTGTATATGTCGAACTGGGGTTATTAGCGGCGCTTCTTCTTTTTTGCGTTTGCTTTTTTTACCGCCGGGGCTGGTTTTTTGCCACCAGCTTTGGCTACGGTTACTTTACTTGGCTGCGAAGGGCGAACGGGCTTCGTGGCAAGAGCTTTACGAGTAGGTTTTGGCTCAGTATATGCCACTGTCGATGGCTCTGCTGCGGCTGTTAGAGCACCAGTGCGGTTACCGATAAGGTGCATGACCTGGTAGGTTGCAATAGCAGCGAAAGCACCGAGCGCAATGCCGTTGAAACTGAACTTTCCTTGTGCCCAGCTGTAGTCAGCCGCGCCAATGATAAGTGCGACAGCTGCAGTCATGAGGTTGGCTGAGTTATGGAAGTTTACTTTGTTTTCCACCCATATGCGTGCGCCGAGTACGGCAATCAAACCGTATAGCACCGTTGTGACGCCACCGAGAACACCCATAGGCATGGTGAGGATGAGTGCGCCAAACTTTGGACATAGGCCAAGCAAGATGGCGGTGCCTCCTGCGACGGCATAGGCAGCTGTCGAATAAACGCGCGTTGCAGCCATAACACCAATATTCTCCGCGTATGTTGTAGTACCCGAACCACCGCCTGCGCCAGCAACCATAGTAGCAAGACCATCGGCCATGTACGCTTTGCCCATGGAATCGTCGAGGTTTTCGCCAGTCATTTCGGCGACTGCTTTCACGTGTCCGGTATTTTCGGCTATGAGCACAATTACCACGGGTGCAATGAGTGCAATTGCCGTCCAGGTAAACTTAGGTGTCACGAATTCTGGCGCGCCAAACCACTTGGCAGCTTGCAGGCTGGCGGCCGCTTTTGCGTCAATCATACCACTTGCCCAAGCAACGAGCCAACCAACTAGTGTACCGAGAAAAATGGAAAGTCTTCCGACGAAACCTTTGAAAAGTACAGTAATGAGCACGATGCTGAGTAGCGTAATAACGCCAAGAGCGGGTTGTAATGCGAAGTTTGTCTTCGCAACGGGAGCAAGGTTCAAACCAATGAGCGCCACAATGGAGCCGGTGACAATAGGCGGCATGAGCTTGTTGATCCACGCTGAACCAACCTGTTTGACAATAAGTCCTATGAGGAAAAGGAGTAGTCCTGCAGCAATGATGCCGCCAAGTGCTACTGCCATACCACCACCGGCTTTTGCGGCGATGACGGGCGAGATGAAGGCAAAGCTGGAACCAAGATAGCTTGGTATACGGTTACGCGTGACGAGTAGAAAGAGCAGGGTACCAATACCGCTAAAGAAAATAGTGGTAGCGGGTGGAAACCCGGTCAGTAGCGGCACGAGGAACGTTGCGCCAAACATGGCGATGACGTGCTGCATGCCTATGCCAATGGTTTGCGGCCAGGGCAGTCGTTCTTGGGGTGCAACGACACCCCCAGCAGGAATTTTTTCCCGCAGGGTCCATAATTTCATGGAGACTCCTTTGTCCTTGACGGACATTACGTTATCTTTCGCAGCATAGCACTCGCGTTTTACAAGCGCAAGCGCGATATTTACAACGCTCGACTTTAATTGTTTGATGTTTCCCAGCAGATTGACCTGAAATATAAAAAGTCCTGCCACTCGGCAAGACTTTTTATATGGGGCGAATGATGGGACTTGAACCCACGGCCTTCTGTGCCACAAACAGACGCTCTAACCAACTGAGCTACATCCGCCACGCTAGGGTAATGAGACAAACCTTCAGTTTTTCTCATCGCGCCGTGCGAAAAACGTGGTTTCCGCTCGGGCTGCTCTTTTCCCTAAACCCAACAGACACAAAGAGCAGAAAACAGAGGTGATTATAGCGGTTTTATGCGTGAAAAACAATCCCTAGCGGTTGATTTGCTCAGCGTCGACAAACGTTTCGCGTTTGCGGTAGAGATCGTAGGCCTTTTCGTCGGCTGGTAGCGGTGGCTTTGGCGTGATGCTGCGAGGCCACAGTTTGTGAGCGCGTACGGCGTTTATTTCTAGCGCACACACAAAAACCTGTGCCTGTAGGTGTAACCAGAACAGCAAAGCAAGTACCACTGCAAACTGCGCGTTTAAGCCCGTCTGACCTTTGAGGTGGCGAGCTATAATGTATGCGCCGAGAGCTTGTAAGAGCGTAAAAGCAACGCTGGCGAACACAGCGCCGGGTATGTTTGCAAATGGTCGTTTGCGAGCCGAAGAACCGAAGGTGAACACTCCCCAAAACACCGCAGTTAGCGTAGTGAACCCACCCAACCAGAGTAGTGCCCGCACGGGAAACATATGGTGGCCGCCTGAAGCCCAGCTGGTGAGTGCTGCGGCCAAAACAAATCCAAACCCCGCGAAAATCACTATACCAAAGCTGCGCACCATAGACTTTGGAAATCCGGTTCGGCGGTGCCGCGGAACAGCCCATACATGATGGAGGCCGTGTTGCACGGCGTCTGCCACACCTTTTGCACCGTAAAATGTTATAAGTATACCGAGCACAAGCGCCCAGCCGCTTCGACTGGGGGTGTTTATGCTATCTGCTAGTGTTTGGCCAAGCGATGGAAAATACCCAGTTACGTTGCTCAGCAGTTGTTCCCGTAGCGCCGCGTCATTCTGCGCGACAATTTGTATGGCCGCTGTTGCGATGATGAGCAGCGGGAACAATGACAAAAACCCATAGTATGCAATGAGCGCCGCCTGATATGCTCCCTCGTCGTCGCTGTATTTTTTTATGATCGCATGGGGAAATCCAAGAAAACGGTGCCGCTGCTGAAGCGCGTCCAACCAAGCTATAAAGCGTTCAACAAAATTCTGCTTTTTCACCCGGGATGTCATACCTACAGCGTACAACTTCACCCGGGATTATCCAAATAAGCTCGAGAAAAGTACTATTGAGCGACCCTATTGTAGAACATTTCAAAAGAGTTGTCTTTCTTCATATATATCGAAACGATCATATCGGTTGCATTTCTGTCCTCTACTACCGTAGCGGTATGTGCTTTTGCAAATGACTCGGCGAAGGATACAGAGGGGTTGCCTATGGAATGCTTTAGAATATCCTGCAAGCCTTTGCGTACTGCCTGTTGTTGCTCGGCAGAAAGGTGAGCAATTTTTTGACCAATACTATCGCCAGGAGCTATGACAATATTATCCGACCAATAGCCCAAGCCTTTCGGTCTTTCTACTCTTGCCAGCATGGCAAAATATGGTGCGTGAGATGTGTGGCGGAAGGTATCATCTTGGTTGGTGCTTTTTGGTTTTACGACCGGTAAGAATTCTATAAAGCTCCCGTGCCAATCTTCTATGGCACACTGTGCGCCGGCCAGACCGTCTATGTGGTCAAATTCTAGTGCCACAAAGTAATATTCTTTGCCATCTTTACCATTTGTCTTGAACAGCAAAGCAAATAAATCGGGTGTAATTGCGTCATAGCGGATTGGAATAATGTGGTCAGCCATCCCTGGGGAAAACGGTTCCAGCAAAAGTTTCAAATAATGTTTTTCAAAAATAGTGAAATTACTCATATTACAAAAATATGAAAGACCCTAACAAATACAATAATTGTGGCGCCCCGGACAGGATTCGAACCTGTGACCTTAGGCTTAGAAGT
This sequence comes from uncultured Candidatus Saccharibacteria bacterium, assembly GCA_964387505.1. GTDB lineage: Bacteria > Patescibacteriota > Saccharimonadia > Saccharimonadales > UBA4665 > JAGXIT01. The sequence continues at coordinate 26,283 of CAYLWF010000015.1, read as the reverse complement.
CCTCTGCTCTATCCAGCTGAGCTACCAGGGCACAAAATGAATTATAACAGAGATAGTGACAACTTCTAGAAAATGCTACAATACAAAGGCTGCTTATGCGGGTGTAGTACAGCGGTTAGTATGCGAGTTTTCCAAACTCGAGATCGGGGTTCGATTCCCCGCACCCGCACCATTGAGATTATTGATAATTCTGATATAATATGGCTCATGACACCGAAGAAGCGGCGTTTTGGGTTTGTGACGAAAAGCGTCCCATATCTTTTTGTTATGGGAGGACTCTTCTGCGGTGCGCTCTATCCACTAGCAATCCGCGAGTACGACAAACAGGCCCTAGCGTATGCAGCCTTATTACCTGATTATTCCCAGATAAAACCACCTATTCCATATGCGGTTGGTCAGCCAATAAAGCTCGACGTTCCGAGCGTGGGCGTATCGCTGCCGATCGTTGATGGTTCTTACGACAAAGTTTCAAACACGTGGACGCTCAGCCGCGACAAAGTCCAGTTCGACACGGCTTCGAAGCGTCCAAATTCCCGCGAAGGAAATACTTTTATGTACGGTCATGCGACAGACTGGGTATTTGGGCCGCTTTTGCGCCTGCAGCCAGGTGCTGAGGCGATTGTGACAACCGACAAATACATTATCACCTACGAACTGACCAGTCACGAAGTTGTTGACCCGACTAACATTGGCGTCTTGAGCTACACTGGTCCGTCACGCCTGATGCTCCAGACGTGCACCGGTCCGACTCTGAGCGAATTCCGCCAGCTATTTTACTTCAGCTATCAGGGTCATAGGCTTGTTCGCTAGTTTTTGCGCCGCTACAAAATAGCCAACACAACACCGGCCATGTCGAAGACAGACCCAATTATGGTGATTGCACTAGACAGGAAAAACTATATTAATCGCGCTTAGTTTTTGATTACTGTAGGGCGAGGTACCAATTTCCCATAGGCAGGAATATATTTGAAACAAGACAGCCTAGATAAATACACTGAAAAAATACGAACCCCCAGCTAAACGACACAAATTGTTGTGCTGTCTTCGTATCTTTCTATCATATATAGCCGCCGAGGAGGGCGAAGACTACCCCGAGGACGGCGCAGACTTGGCCGAGAACCCAGAATCGCATCGTGACTTTCGTTTTTGGCCAGCCTTTTGCCTCAAAGTGATGGTGAATGGGGGCGGCAATGAAAATGCGTCGGTGCAGAAAGCGCTTTGAAAGAATTTGCAGCAGACTTGAACCGGCTTCTATGACGAAGACTAACCCAATCAGCGGCAAGAGCACCAAAGTGTTGGTAAGCATAGCAACCACACCAAGCGAGGTGCCAAGTGCAAACGAACCGACGTCACCCATGAAAAAACGAGCAGGGGGGATGTTAAACCACAGATAGGCGAGCAGGGCACCGACCACGGTCAGACAAAAAGCAGCAACGCCAAACCGACTTTGCAAAAGAGCAATTACTCCGTAGGCACCAAACGCACTCGTCAGTAAACCGCCCGCCAAGCCGTCCATACCATCGCTAATGTTTACGGCGTTACTCGTACTAACGACGACGAGCATAAACAGTGGAACCATGAGCCAGCCAACCTGCCAGTCGCCGTCAAACGGAATGTGAATGCTCGTATAACCAAGCTTGTAGTAGAAAAACCAAGCAGTCAGTGCGGCAATGACGGTTATCATGGCAAATTTCATTGGTGCACGAAGTCCTGCAACATTACCGCCTTTGCCGCGAATATTAATAATGTCGTCTATGAGTCCAACTAAGCCGCCGCCGAGAAGTGCAGCGAGCGGTAGCCAGGTCTGTTCTCTACTCCAGTTAAAGGCGAGGGTGACGAAACTAATCGCGGCAACTGTGACGAGCCCGGCCATAAGAGGTACGCTGCGTTTTATGCGCATACTAGCTATAACAGTAAGTGCTTCTCCAGTGGTAGAGTGTGATCGGTGCCGCTTCCACCATTGATGCTTATAGGCAAAATGGGTATACAGCGGGGTAAGTATCATAGCTACTGCAAACGCGAGAAAGCTCAAGAGGAGCATTTTGCTTGTTTTTTGCGTTAGTAAGTCGAGAGTAAAGACGGGTGGTTTCATATGTAATAGCGCACGCCCCGTCGGGGAAAACCCGGCGTGGCCTTGTGACCTTGCCAATAAGTGTATACCATGAAGAGGGCTTCGGCTAGCCATTATTCCAGAGAAATACAATATGGATCAATTACCACAACCAACTCTTATCGTTATTCGCGGTGTGCCAGGAAGCGGCAAATCATTTGTGGCGACACGATTGCAAGAGGTTCTTAGCGCAGATCGGGTTGTTTTGCTCGACCCAGACGCCATTGACTACGCGAGCGAAGCATACAAAGCGCACGCTAAAGCATGTGAGGCAGAAGGTGTTGAACCAGCGCTTCATGCCTATCGCTTTTTACGAGCGCAGGCGTATGAAGCGATTGCCGAACACAAAATAATTATTTGGAATCAGCCCTTTACCAACCTTGAAATTTTCAACAAAATGATCGGGCGTTTACGGGACAGGGCGGCAGAGTGTCAAACTAAGCTCCCAATCCTCGTTGTTGAAGTTGAGGCTGATAGATTGCTCGCGAAGCAGCGTGTGGCAGCACGAATGGGGGTGGGTGGACATGGACCTTCGGACGAAACACTACAGAAACGGTTCAATGCCTACAGTTCATTTGCGGGTCATGGCTACAATGTCGTCACAGTTCAGGGTGAAGATTCGGTTGTTGTTTCGGTACAAAAGATTCAACGGGCTCTTGAAACGTTGAAAGCCTAATCCCCAGCAATATATCGATTTGTGTCGGTAATAATCTGTTCAGGGCTCTGGGCTAGAATAGTATGAAACCCAAGCTGCTTAGCGGGTTCAATGTTGCGCTGCTTATCGTCGATAAAAAGGGAATGCTCAGCAGTTGTTTCGAGGCGGTCGAGCGCGAGCTGGTAGATTTCTGACTGTGGTTTTGCAAGCCCTACTTTGCATGAAGCAATGACAATATCGAAGCAGTCATAGTAACCCGCCCTGTCTAGTACAGTGTGGGTTGGTTCAATGACATTGGTGAGCAGTGCAACCTTGAGTCCAGCGTCTTTTGCCTGTTGCACCAAAGTAAGAATTGCAGGGTTCACCTTTAGCCCATTCCAGTCCTTAAATTCTTCGGAAATTGTATCGTGTACAGTAAATCCATAGTCTTCGCGGAGCCGTTGCCAATAGTCTGCTTCAGTTATCTCACCGCGAATGAATTGGCGCATGGTGCTGCCGTAAATTTCCTGCGCCTGTGTTTCAGACGCTCCAATCTTTCGAAGAAGGTTTAGCAAAAAGTCATCGCCAGGGTCGTCGGCAATTACGCCACCCCAGTCAAAGAAAACCGTATCAATGCTACTCATGAAATATCGTGCAAAACCGTTATGTGCGCGCCTAGGCTGTTAAGGCGTTCGGCGAGGTCTTCATAACCGCGCTGGATGGTGTAGATATTGCGTAAGCTGCTGACGCCCTCGGCGGCGAGCATGCCTATGAGAAGTAAGCTTGCGGGGCGCAGAGCGGGAGGACAGAACACGTCAGCTCTGGTGAATTTGGTTGGGCCAGTAATGAATATGCGGTGCGGGTCGGCTAGCTCTACGTTGGCACCAATCTTTGTGAGTTCAGCGTAGTAGATGGCACGGTTTTCATAAATCCAGTCATGGATAAGCGTGCGGCCCCTTACAACGCTTGCAATAGGCACGAAATACGGCAGATTGTCGGTGTTTACGCCGGGGTAGGGTAGTGGGTGAATTTTGTCTGTAAGTGCCTCTAGGCTGCCGTTGTGTTTATGAATATGCAGGTCTATAAGCTCAGTTTTGCCGTTTACGGCAGTGTAGCGTTCACTGACATCAAACTTCAGACCCATTTTTTGCAGCTTTAGAAGTTCGAGCGTTACAAAGGCAATCGGCACTCGCTCAATGGTAATTGCAGAGTTTGTCGTCACCGCAGCCGAAATAAAGAACATGGCTTCTATAGGGTCTTCGGCCGGTGCGTAGGTAATGTTTTTCTTGATATGCGTTAGCCCACGGACACGCAATGTGCTTGTACCGATCCCCTCTATATGCACACCAAGCTTCTGAAGGAAGAAACAGACATCTTGCACCATGTAGTTGGCACTGGCGAACTCTATGATGGTTTCTTCCGGCCGGCCGGCTGCGGCCATAAGTGCATTTTCAGTTACGGTGTCGCCCATTTCGTAGAGCGCAAAACGTCCCGCGGGTTTTGGTGTTACATTCACATGGTAGTCCCCGCTGCCTGCCCGTATGCTAACACCAAATTCTTGCAGGGCAAACAGGTGAGGTTCTACCGTGCGCGCACCAAGTTTGCAGCCGCCGGCGTACGGAATTTTGAACTCGTTTTGCTCGTGTATGAGCGAACCAATCATCATAATGACGGTACGTGTTTTGCGGGCAGCTTCTTTGTTCATACTGCCGAGCCGAAGTTCTGCGGGGCGGCGAAGTTCTAGGTCATTGCCATTTGTCCACTTGGTTTGCACGCCAATGCTTTCGAGCACTTCAAGGATGCGGAAAACCTCCTCTATGCGGGGAAAGTTTACAAATTTCGTCGTGCCGTGGTTGAGTAAACTGGCACAGAGTAAACCCACAGCGGCGTTTTTACTCGACTTGAGCCGAATGGAGCCGTGTAGTTCATGGCCGCCTTCTATACGTAGGTTCACGCTGCCGCTTCCCAGAGAAACAATGGGTTTGTTGAGAGCGTCGCCCAGACGGCCAAGTGTTTCGAGACTGAGGTTTTGTCGTCCTTTTTCTATGCGGTTAATGGCTGACTGGCTGGTGCCAAGGCGCTTGGCCAGTTCAGTTTGGGTCATGCCGCGTTCCTGGCGCACACGCGCCACAAAATCACCAATTCGTTCATTCGTTTGTGTTGTCATAGTTCTTCAAGTATACCACGTATGGTATAGTTCATTGCGATCTTACTGTATGCGAAGCAAACCGCCGCTGCGTGGCGGCTTTAGGTACGGGCGGAGAGCGTGTTTCGGATTTACTCCGAAACCGCGAGGAGGGGCGAAGCTCCTCCTATAATAATACGCAGACAAAATTACTATATCCTGTCACATGGCGAACGGCGTACACTAATACTTAAGGACTAAAGAGGAGGATGTGATGGTAGACACCGCAGTTGCTGATTTGATTGCAGCAGAAGAAAAGCGTGAACACGAGGGGCTAGAGCTCATTCCAAGTGAAAACTACGTATCGCGAGATGTGCTCACCGCAAACGGTAGCATATTTACAAACAAGTACAGCGAAGGCTATCCGCGTCGCCGCTACTACGGCGGGCAAGACTGCACCGACCCGCTGGAAGAGCTTGCAATTGAGCGCGCCAAGAAGCTTTTCAAGGCAGATCACGCAAACGTCCAGCCGCACTCTGGTGTGCCGGCAAACGAAGCCGTGTACTACGCGTGGTTGGAAACGGGCGACACCGTACTTGGCATGGATCTTGGCCACGGCGGTCACCTCAGTCACGGCAACCCTATGACGCGTTCTGCTCACATTTACAAATTTGTCGGCTACAAAGTAAAGAACGTTGAAACCGGTGAAATAGATTACGACGAGCTGCGTGAACTCGCTCTCAAGCATAAACCAAAGATTATTCTGGCAGGCTTCAGCGCCTACCCAGGCGAGCTTGACTATGCTAAATTTGCTGAAATTGCTAAGGAAGTTGGTCCAGACTGCTTACTTATGGCAGATATGGCGCACATAGCCGGGCTGATTGCCGCGGGTGTCGCAAAAAACCCGTTTGACTACGGCTTTCATGTCATTACGACCACCACACATAAAACGCTTCGTGGCCCGCGCGGCGGACTCATACTCAGCAAGGGTACGGTGGGCAACCCGCTCAAAGCACCTGAAAAAACCCTTGAAAACATTCCGACGCTGATAGACCGCGCCATTTTCCCTGGCACGCAGGGTGGTCCGCACATGCACACCATCGCGGCCAAGGCCGTCGCATTTGGCGAAGCTCTCAAGCCTGAGTTTAAGACCTACGCAAAGCAAATTGTGGCAAACGCATCTGTTCTCGCCGAAGAGCTCAAGAAGCGCGGCTTCAAACTCGTTGCGGGCGGTACAAAAAACCACCTCATACTGGCAGACGTACAAAGCAGCTTTGGTATAGACGGCGCTGTTGCTGAAAAAGCCCTCGATAAAGTTGGTCTAAACCTCAACAAAAACTCCATACCAAACGATCCGTTGCCACCTTTCCGACCAAGCGGCATTCGCTTAGGCACCCCAGCCATTACTACTCGCGGGCTGAAAGAGGATGACATGGTGAAGGTTGCCGAATGGATGAAACAGGCGCTCGAAGCACGCGAAGACGACGCAAAACTCGCCAAAATTCACGCCGAAGTCAAAGCCTTCGCCAGCCAATTCCCCCTCCCGAGCGACACCGCTAGAGCATGTGATGATTGCAGCGATTGCTGCTGCGACACAAAAGAGTGTGGCGCTTGCTGTAAAGATGAAGCAAACTGTGCTGCTGACAAAGAATGTGCAGACAACAAATGCGACGAAACTTGCCCCAGTAAAACTTGCAAATGCGGTAAAACCTGCTCCTGCAACCCCTGCAAGTGTTAGTATGAAAGCCTCTTCATAAGAGGGTCATATAATTACATTGACATAATGTAATAAAGGGTAGTTTCTCGTTGCGCTGCACACCCCTTTCGGGCGAGAAGATGCGAATTATAAGGCGTTTTTGAGGGCGCGGTGGGCGATGTCGGGGCGGTATTGCATGTTTGGGAAGTAAATTTTCCCAGTGCCGATGGCGCTGTTTGCGGCTTCAGAAGCGGCTTCTAGGTTCACGCCGAGGCCAGTGACGAAGAGCACGCGGCCGCCAGAACTCACAACATCACCGGACTCACCGAGCTTCGTTCCGCCGTGGAAGACCGAAACGTCTCGGTAGGTTTCATCGAGGCCTTCAATCTGCGCACCTGTCACGGGTGCTTCAGGGTAGCCTTCGGCAGCGAGACAAATGGTCAGAGCGGCGCCGTTAAGACCAGCGGGCAACGCAAAATCTTTTATGGCGCCCGTGGCGGTTGCGTATAGCATGTTGTAAATGTCCACGCCATTTCCTTGCAGGAGCGGGATGATGACTTCCGTCTCTGGGTCGCCAAAGCGGGCATTGTATTCTATGACGAGCGGGTCGCCGCTAAGTTCTTCGGAAAGCATAATACCCATATACAGAACACCCTGGTACGGCGTACCGTCTGCTGCCATGCCGTCTATACTTTTTTGCGCTATTGTCGCAATTTTGTCCCATTGATTGCGGCTGAGCATCCATTCTGGTAGGGGAGCGTATACGCCCATGCCACCGGTGTTTGGGCCTTTATCACCAGGCAACAGTCGTTTGTGGTCTTGTGACGCGAGGGGGATTATCTGATAGTTTGTACCATCGCTGAGTACAAAAACGGAAACTTCCGGGCCGTGATTGCGCGCCTGTATGACAAACGTGCTGCCGTCACCATCCATTTTGCCTGAGGTAATTTTCTCGATTGCCTCAGCTGCTTCAGTATCATCGTCCGGCAGAAACACGCCTTTGCCTCCAGCCAAGCCGTCTGCCTTAACGACACTTTTTTCTGCTCCGCCAAACGCTGCTATGGCTGCCTGAGCTTCTTCCGCCGAATGGACAATGCGTGAATCTGGTATCGTGATGTCATGTTTTTGCATAAACTCCGTCGCAAAGGCCTTGCTGCCTTCCAGCCGTGCTGCTGCTTTGCTTGCACCGAAAACAGTTACGCTAGCGGCGCGAAGTGCGTCACTGAGCCCCGCCACGAGCGGTGCTTCCGGACCAATAACGACGAGATCAACATTGTTCTCTCTACAGAAAGCAAGTGTTTCGGCCTCACCAGAAAGTGCGACGTTTTCGCATTTTTGCCCCGTGGCTGTTCCGACGTTTCCAGGTGAAATATACACTTTTTCGACCTGCGGTGACTGCGCAACACCCCACGCTAGTGCGTGCTCGCGCCCACCGCTCCCGATAATAAGTACTATTGCCATAGCTACTCCTCCTTCCTAAATACTTGCTGCGCTTCTACAAATGCCAAAACATCGGCGGCCAAGTGTTCTTTTTCTGTCTCTTGCACGCGGGCGAAAAGCGTATCGGGCGTGTCGTCTGGCATAACCGCAACGCGATGTTCGGCTGCATGTGGTCCGGTGTCGTATTCGGCTGCGACGGCGTGGAGTGTCTGACCTGCTTCGGTCATGCCTTCTGTAAGCGTGAACTCTTGCGTGCCGCGGCCATGCGTGCCGATAGTTTGCGGCAGAAGTCCGGGGTGTGTGTTGAGCATGCGTGCCTGGTAAATGCTCGTATAGCTCGGTAGCCAACCGTACTCATTTAGGAGTTTTTGTCCGACTCGCTTCATGTAGCCGAGTAACAACACAAGATCAACATTATATTGCGAGAGGAGTGCAAGAATTGCCGCCTGTTCCTCTTCGGTTTGCTGACCGTGAACGACTGATTTTGCTGTAGGCTGCGTGTGGCTGTTCACAATAGCAGTTTCCATTTGTAGCCCTAACTCGGCATTCAGGTTTTTTACCCGCTCTAGCACAAATGCATCAGAGTTGTTGGTAATAATGAGTTTTACGTCGAACGGGTACTGCCGTGTGTGAGCGTCACGTATAAATGCCTCGGCGGTGCTGCCACTACCTGAGGCAAAAACGGCAATATTTGTGCGTGTCATGCCGTTTTCGCTGGCTCTGGTACAAGCCGGTCAGTTATATTTATGTGCGTGATTTCTTTCGCTCGTTTGCCGATGGGGGTGGGGTAAATGCCGGTGAAGCACGAGGCGGAGAAAACGTGCTCTGGTAAGCCAGTGGCTTCCACCATGCCGTCGTAGCTAAGGAAGTAGAGCGAATCTGCGCCGACGTACTCACGAATTTCTGGCACCGTCATTTTAGATGCGATTAGTTCGGCTTGCGTGGGCGTGTTTATGCCGTAGTAGTCAGGGTAGAGTACGGGCGGGGAACTAATGAGCAGGTGGACTTCCGTTGCGCCGGCGTCTCGGAGCATCTGCACGGTTTTTCGCATGGTTGTTCCGCGTACAATGGAGTCGTCTACCAGTACTACTCGGCGACCAGTTATTGCTTCAACCAGCGGGTTGAGCTTCATTTTGAGATCGTGCTCACGCAGTTCGGCAGTAGGGCGGATGAACGTGCGGTGTATGTAGCGGTTTTTAATGAGGTTCATTTCAAAGGGAATGCCGCTGGCCTCCGCATACCCAAGGGCCGCTGGCACAGATGAGTCTGGCACGGGTATGACTACGTCTGCGTCGACTCGGTGTTCCTGCGCCATGATTCGTCCAAAATTCATACGCACTTCGTTGACGCTCTTTCCGAGAATAACGCTATCTGGACGTGCAAAGTAGACGAACTCGAAAATATCGAGCTTCTGTTCACCTGGGATGACTTGTACAGAACGAATCCCATCTGTTGTTATCACGACCATTTCACCTGGGGCAATCTCGCGCTCGTGTGCCGCGCCGATGGTGTCGAGGGCGCAGGTTTCACTGGCCACGACATAAGTCCCATCGCTCAGCTTGCCAAGCGAAAGTGGTCGTATGCCGTGCGGGTCGCGGAAAGCAACGAGCATTTCTTGGTTCATGGCTACGGCAGAGAAAACTCCCGTGAAAAGTGGGTAACATGCGGCAACTGCATCTGGCAGGTCAAGGCCTTGTTCGAGCTGGCAGGCAATAGCCGCAGCCATCATGCCAGAGTCGTTGAGTTTTCTCGTGGAAATATGATGCTCCTTGAGAAATGTTTCGAGTTCTACAGTGTCAGGAATATTACCGTTATGCGCAAACGCAAAGTCGTGTTTGTCGTCTAGAAACGGCTGATTAAAACAGTCGTCGGTTCCACCGGAAGTTGAGTAGCGGTTGTGGCCAATGGCGATATGACCAGGCAGCCTTACAAGGTCCTGTTCGCGGTACACTGTGGTGACGAGCCCAAAGTCGCTATGCAGATGCAGGTTTTTACCGTCGCTCGTGGCGATGCCCGAACTTTCCTGGCCGCGGTGTTGCAGTGCACACAGGGCATAAAACGACAAACGAGCCGCTTCAACTTCCGGGCTCGCTCCAAACACACCAAAAACCGCGCACTTTTCCTTGGGCTTCACATCTACCACTACTTGCTGCATCTACTCACAACCTTTCGTTGAGAAGAAAAGCGAACTGGGCAGTTCTAAACTCTTCTGCCCGCAACTTCCGCCTCAATCTGTATAAATAATACCTTTTTGCAACCGTTTGACGCAACCCGCTTTTCAGAAATGCACTTTGCCGCCATAACTAGTGAAGCTCAATGTGATGCGTAGCAATACTTTTCACCCGCAGTATGTCTTCCAGCTTTCCACAGGGTTGGGTTATAAAAAAGGTTGACATTTTGTTGTGTTTACATAACAATACGTTCTGGCATGATATATAATAGAATCGCCGTTCTGCGTGCAGAAGCGGGCATGTCCAGAAAAGAACTAGCTGATCGGGTTGGCGTAAATCGCCAGACAATTGGATTTATTGAACGAGGGGATTATTCGCCTAGTCTTGAGCTAGGATTTAAGATTGCAGCCGTATTTAATGTGTCCGTAACCTCAATCTTTTCCGACAAACCGTTCCCGCCCCTCTTTAAGTAGTAACCATAAAGGAGTGTTAATAATGAAACAAGTAATCAAAACGTATTGGCCACTAGTTGCTTTGATGATAGGCATGCTAGTCTTGATGTTTCCATACGAACTGTTTGGACGGCCTGTACCGTACGGCGTTGTCAAAGCAGCCGCACCCAGGATTACGGTACATATGTTGGTTACAGTTTTTTCAGCCAGTCTTTTTCTTTTTGCTTTTTTGCAGGTGGTGCGTGGCGAGAGAGCGAAAACTGAACAGGTTCAAACGAAAAAGCAGCGTCGGCTTGCTCGAGAAGCGGGTCTTCTTGGTGTAAGCTGTTTAGTCCTAGGGCTACTCGCGAGCGTATTGCCGCACATGTCAGAGCTTTCATATTCGTGGGAACAGGGGCTTTTGCTCGGCGCATCTGTTGTTTCAGCTGTTGGGGTTGTCTGTCTTTCGGTCATGGAACGGGCGCAGGCATGGTTGTACTGGGTACGCCTGAAGCGAGATAGCGAGCTAGATGAACGACAGCTACACGATAGACTATTTGTGATTCAGCGAGCATACCGCTGTAGTATTGTTGTGTTGTTGATACTCTTACTCTTGGGGGTTATGTTTACAGATATCATAGTCAGTACTTTAGCCGATACGCAGCGTAATAATGGGTCGATATATTTCCCCTGGCAACCGATGATAAATAGCATTTTGGCGGTCATTTTTATGCCCGGTATTGTTGCGGCATTTACCGCAAAGCGCTCATAGACTGAAGACTGTGGAAAGACCTAAAGACAACACTAGAGGGCTTACGGAAGGACGCCTAGAGGACTGTCCTCTAACAGAGGAGAAAAGTGAATTTGAGTTTGAGTTTACGGGAGGAGTTCGGGTTCCTGGGTGAGGGTGATCTTGAAGCGGGCTTGTACGGCGGAGATGATTTCGTCACGGAAGGCGAGGAGGTCAGCGGTGGATTTCGCGTGTTCATTGACTAGCACGAGCGGTTGGGCGGGCCAGGTGGCCATGCCGGTGACGGCGTCATGCTTGTCTTTATAACCGATTTGCTCGATCAGCCAGGCAGCAGGGATTTTGACGCGACCTTCTTCGGTGGGCCAGTTCGGCATAGTGGGGTAGGTATCTATCAGTTCAATAAACTTTTTGCCGTCTATAATGGGGTTTGCGAAGAATGAGCCGTTGTTTGCTATCTCTGCTGGGTCTGGTAACTTGGCCTGACGTATGGCAATAACCGCGTCGCGAATAACGCGAGGCGTGACCGGACCGTCCACCGGGTGTTCGGCGAGGTATTTTTCAACCGCATTGTAGTACGGCGGGAAGGGGTTTCCAGCAGTGAGATGCAAGGTGATGGCAGTGATGAAAAAGCGGTCGCGGTATTCGGTCTGAAAGTTACTATGACGGTATGAAAATCCGCAAGCTTCAGTAGGAACGGTAGTGAGCTGGCCAGTGGTGCGGTCAAAAACTTCAATGCTCGTGATAGTTTGGGCAATTTCTTGACCGTACGCCCCCACATTTTGTACGGGGGTTGCGCCAGCGGTGCCTGGGATGAGACTGAGTGCTTCTATACCGGTGAGTCCGGCTGCCACGCCGCGCCCCACCACAGTGTCCCAGATTTCACCAGCCCCCACGGTTATAAAATGGCTGTCCAGCGACACATAGTCGTCATAACCGAGTATGCGGTTTACCAATATAAGTCCAGGAAAGCCTTCGTCTCGCCAGACAATGTTGCTACCGCCACCTATCATGCGCATGGGTAGTTGCTTTTCGGTGGCCCACTGAAATGCTTCTTTCAGATCGTCGCGGCTGTGTATTTCGACCAGATAAGCTGTTTCGCCGCCAAGCCGCATGGTGGAGTACTGGGCAAGTGAAACATGTTCCTGAACCTGGATCATACTAGGTAGTATACCGTACCTGTGCAGGCGAGGGTTGCGATTGTGGACTAACAGAGATAAAATAGACAGTCTATGGCAGACAAACCAAAAGCATCACCATATCAGTTGCTCGGTAAGAAGCTTCGTCAGCTTCGTGAAAAACACCGCGAAACACTTGCGGAAGTGTCTGGCGCAGTGGAAATAGACGAAAAACAGCTTGTACAGATGGAAGCAGGCAAAGACAGGCCAAGCGAGGACATTCTCATGCTGCTTATGAGCCATTTTGGCGTGTCTGATGACAAAATTGCAGATGAACTTTGGGCGTTGGCCGGATATAACATGCGGCATGAGCACGATCACAACCATGAAGATGCTCGTCATGATGACCACGACGACATGAAACGCACGGCGGCTATGATGATTATGCTGGATCCTCGTGTGATGTATAGCGACAGCGTAGAAGTCATCTCAAACAAGCAGGGTGTTATAATCAACTTCTCTCAGACGGCCGGAGCGGATGCGCCGCATCTGACTATTTCACGTGTAGGCATGAGTTATGACCAGGCCAAAGCAGTGATGGGTATACTGCACCAAGTTTTGTACAACCACGACAATCCGACAAATGCACGTCGGTTGAGTGACGGTGGGGCTACTAAGGAAAAATAAGGTTTTTAATGCCGGTTCTCGCGCCGGCAGGCGACCTTCTTTTCTTGCCGCAAGAAAAGAAGGCAAAAGAGCTCGGCACGCTTACATCATCTTGGCGAAACGTATGTAGCAATCACAATCGCCACTCGAGAGAACGCGAGATGGCTTGGAAGATTGTGATATGCCACAACGTTTCGGCCATGATGATTCCAGAGCGCCATGCTTAGTTATGTCCCGCCGGGGCGGGATGGATTTAGCGGCCGGCGGCCGCATTCGAACATCTAACATCAAAACTAAACTTCGTTGACTATGAGGGGCGGGCGGGCTACGCTTAAGGCATGCTGGACAAAGATTTATTTGGCAAAGCAATCTTGAGTGCTGAACAGGCTGCCCGCTGGTTGATGATTCCAAAACAGTCACCACTACGCGCCGCAGACGTCCAGCCGGCCCGTGAGTATATAGCAGGGTATTGGCAGAATCTCACGCGTTTTCATCCCCATGATGACGAAAGTCTGTTGGGCACGCCAAAGCCGTATTTGGTACCGAGTTATGATGAAACGGCTAGCTTTGACTACAACGAGCTGTACTACTGGGATAGTTATTTCATGGCGCAAGGGCTACTAAGTCCTGAAAATCGCGAACTTGTCATCGGCATTCTTGAAAATCTCATGTATCTTTTTGAACGGTTTGGCGTTATTCCAAACGCTTCGCGGACGTACCTGACCGGTCGTTCTCAGCCGCCGCTACTGACAAGCTTTATTTTCGATGTATACAACGCGTACGACATGGATAAAGTGTGGCTGAAGCGGGCTATGAAGATTGCGGAAGCCGAATACCGGACAGTCTGGTGTGGCACAAAAAAGCCCAATGAACGCCTTGTTTATCAGGATTTGAGTCGGTACTACGACATAAACTACCTGCATGACTTGGCTGAGGCCGAAAGCGGCTGGGACTTGACGCCGCGCTTTAGTCGCAAGGCACTCCACTACCTACCGGTAGATTTGAACGCGTTACTGTACAAATATGAGCTCGATTTTGCCCACGCTGCACGTTTGTTCGACGACGAAGCGGCAGCGAAAAAGTGGGACGCAAAAGCCGCGACGCGCAAAAAAACGATGAATACTCTCATGTGGGATCAGCTTCGCGGCTTGTACTATGATTACGACTATAAAAAACAAAAGCGCGGCAATGTCAGCAGTTTGGCGGCGTATTTCCCAATGTGGGCAGGCATGGTCAGTGAAAAACGGGCTGAAGCTCTAGTGAAGGCCCTGCGCCGGTTCGAAAACAAAGGTGGTTTGGCCACGACCGACGCGCTGCCTCTCGGTCAGTTTGTGCCAGGGGCGGTACCCGTACAATGGGCGTTTCCAAATGGTTGGGCACCACTACACTTTATTGTCGTTGAGGGCTTGTTGAAATATGGCTACCGCGAAGACGCGGAGCGCATTGCCATGAAATGGCTACGCACCAACCTAGACTGGTTCAACGAGCACGGTGTGTTTCTGGAAAAATACAATGTAGTAAACCCAGATAAGCCGCCCCAAAAAGGCGTCTACCCCAGTCAAACTGGTTTCGGCTGGACCAACGCCATTTTCGAACGCTTCTGCCACGAGTTTATCGACAAAGCCACTCAGTGACACGTGAAGTGGCAAAAAGGCTATACTTCGAGATATACTTGTGCGTATGAATATACAAACAAAAAGATGGCAACATGTTAACGCCATATATCAGATATACCCGCGGAGCTTTCAAGATAGTAACGGTGATGGGGTGGGCGATTTGCGCGGAATTATTCAGCGTTTGCCATATCTTAAGAGCGAATCAGATTCTCTAGGCGTAGATGCGGTTTGGTTTTCGCCGTTTTTCCCAAGTCCGATGGCAGACTTTGGGTACGATGTGAGCGACTACTGCAACATTGATCCGCTGTTTGGCACGCTAGAAGATTTCAAGGAACTCATAGCCAAAGCGCACGAACGCGACATAAAAGTCATGATAGACTTTGTGCCAAATCACACATCGAGCGAACACCCGTGGTTTCTCGAGTCAAAATCTTCGCGCAACAACCTGAAGCGTGATTACTACACGTGGGCAGATCCCAAGCCGGATGGCTCGCCGCCAAACAACTGGTTGAGTATATTTGGCGGCTCGGCGTGGGAATGGGACGAGAAAACAGGGCAGTACTACCTACACACTTTCCTCAAAGAGCAGCCTGACCTAAACTGGGCAAACCCGACCGTTCGCCGCGAAATGCAGAACGTACTGCATTTTTGGTTCCAGATGGGCGTTGATGGCATACGTGCAGATGCAGTGCGCTGGATTTCTAAAGACCAACATTTTCGCGATGATCCGAAAAATCCCAGTTTCATTGATGGTCCTGAAGCCGACCAGTACTGGTCGCTTTTGCACGTGCAGAGCCGATTTGGCCCGCACTTATTTAGCTATCTACGTGAGCTCACAGATGTCGTTGCGCAGTACCCAGACCGCATTATGATTTTTGAAGATTATCCAGACGGTGTGTTTACGACGCGAGACCAGTACCTTGGTTTTTACGGTGTGAACCCGGCCGTGAGTATGCCCTTTAACTTCGAAGGGATTGGCCGCGAGTTTACCGCTTCTAGTTTCCGCAACTTCATTACCGAGTTTCAGGGGTATCTTGATCCGGTACAGCATGTGCCGGTGTACTGTTTTGGCAATCACGATCAGCCGCGGCTTGTTTCACGCGTGGGTGAGCGGCAGGCAAGGCTCATGGCTGTCATGCAGTTTACATTGCCGGGGCTTCCTATCTTGTACTACGGTGATGAACTTGGCATGAAAAACGGTATTATCCCGCCAAACGAAGAGCAAGATCCACTCAACAAAATCAAACCAGGTTTAGGACAAGGTAGAGACCCGGAACGCACCCCCATGCAATGGGACGCGAGCCATACGGCTGGGTTTACGGCTGCATCAAAGCCGTGGCTGCCCCTGGCTGGACAGCATGAAGTGTGTAATGTTGCTACAGAACGCCAAAAGGCCGATTCCTTTCTAGCGCTCTACCAATGGTTACTTGCGTTTCGCCAGCAAAGCACCGTGCTTGCAAACGGCAGTTATAAAACGCTTGATTCAAACGATCCTAATGTGTTTGTTTTTGAAAGAGCACTTGATGGCAAGCGTCTAAAAACTGTGCTCAACTTTTCTAATCGACGGCAGCGCCACCAACTTTCTGTCGGAGATCATGTGCTGATAGCCTCTCATCCCGCCCATCTACCAAAAATTACCCGCAAAGGCCTCCTAAAACTCCGTCCTTACGAAGGAGTCATCGTTTCACTAGGTCCGTCCTAGTGAGAACGCTTGAGGTAAAATGAAGTGAAATAGAACAGATATGGAAGAAGCCAATGAAGTAAAACTACCGTGCAGCGACAAAATTGCCTTTGACACAAAAAAGCAGGCGGAAGCCACGGCTACCACGAGTGAGTATTGGTACGGCAGTCGCCCGCATGCCTACCATTGCCGCCATTGCCACCTCTGGCACCTTTCGACAAGTACATCTGAGTAGCGTATACTTGTAGCCATAAGGGTGCGGGATCATAACTCAGTGGCTAGAGTGCTTGCATCACACGCAAGAAGTCGGGGGTTCAAATCCCTCTGATCCCACCAAGGAGACATATGGAAGAACTGAAGAAAAAGTTGGCACTTTCGCAAAATGACAAGCTGAACGGCCTGCGTGCTGCGGTGCTTGGGGCGAATGACGGTGTGGTCAGCACGGCTGGCCTCATCTTTGGTGTGGCCGGCGCGACGAATAACAAAGGTGCAATATTTACGGCTGGTCTGGCTGGGCTTATTGCCGGAGCTATTAGCATGGCGCTTGGCGAATATATTTCGGTGAGCACGCAGCGTGACACCGAACGGGCATTTATAGCGCGCGAAAAACAACTTCTCAGCAAAGACCCATCTGGACAGCTGGAAGACCTCGCAGCTTTTTATGAAAAGAAAGGTGTGTCACACAAAACGGCTTTGCAATTTGCCCGCGAACTTAGTGCTGACGATCCAGTTAAGGCGCACCTAGAAGCAGAACTCAAGCTTGACGAATCTGACCTCACAAACCCTATGACTGCTGGTGTTGCCTCGTTCTTTTCGTTTGGACTAGGGGCATTAGTGCCGCTACTCGCTGCAGTCTTGTCACCAGATCACACGCGTATATACGTAACACTTGTGGCTGTCGTGATCGGCTTGTTTGCCACGGGCTACTATAGCGCGAAGTTTGGCGGGGCAAATAAAGCCGCCGCCGTCCGACGCGTACTCATAGGCGGCCTCGTTGCCATGGCCGTCACGTACGCCATTGGCCGCGCCTTTGGCACCGCCATAAGCTAAGTCAAGATTGCGAAAATATCTCTGTTACGGTACAATACGTGCCTAGCGTGGCTCTTTAGCTCGTCACCGCGAAGCGGTGCAAGTAGAATAAGTAGAGCAGAGGTCGGTCGGGCGGTTGTACATTTCATCGATAAACGTTCGTGTAATACCAACGCCAGTAATGGCTCTTTAGCTCAGTTGGTAGAGCAGAGGCCTGAAGAGCCTTGTGTCCCCAGTTCGAGTCTGGGAGGAGCCACCAAGTAAAAACCCCAGCACCGTCTGGGGTTTTTACTTGGCTTGCGACGACCAAACGAGGACTAGATGCGCGAGCAGAGCAATGTTTGGGAAGAATCACCAAGTAAATCGCAGCGTCTTTAGTTGGGCTGTTTAGGCGCAGTTTCTATGCGGTCTGTAAATCGTTACCGTCATGTACGCACAGCTGTGTTTTGTAGCCCGAGTCTGAAAGCTGCTGAAGCACTTCTTCGGTCGGTGTTTCTGGCGCAAGGACAAAATAGAAGCCGCGTGACCCGTTTCCGGTTGGGGCGTATGGTCTACTCATGTCCAAGATATTGATACAGTTTTCATGAAACGCCGTAAGCATGCCTTTGAGTGAACCTATTTCGTTCGTGGCCTCTATGTAGACTACAGGAGAATTCTCCATAATTTCATGTCCGTCTCGACCGTTCCAAAGTGTATGGATAGATGCTAGGTCGGTTTTTTGAGTGCGTGTCATTGCTGTGTGTACATCTGGGTTTGTGCGATCTTCATACATTCCGAGCAGATCTATTTCGTACTCCACTTTCAGCTCCTCTAGGATAGTCTCAAGCTCTCCAGGTGTAGCCTGATCACTTAGTTTGACCTCAGTAAAGAATGATCTTTTTGCGTCTGGCGAAGCAAGGTGACAGTCGATGTCGGTGAGGTCAAAGCCAGCATCGCTCAAGCGGCTAACAATAGTAAGTAGGCCACCTTCGGTGTCTGGGACAGAAAATGTAAAGGCGGCATGAGTGGGCTCCTTGAGGACGTCTACGTATTTTTCAGCCTCGTTGCTTATGAGCCAGAAAGTCGTAGCATTACCCTCCGTGCTGAGCTTACGACCGACGGTCAAGCCAAGGGATATACCTGCGAGCTCTGAGGCGATAGCTGCCGTTTGTCTGATAGTGCCAGTTGAATCAGGTATGTTGCCCGCGGTTTCTTTTACGTATACTGCACTTGCAACAGTGTCGTGATACTCCACTGTTTGCCACTTTTTTGCCGCAATTTCGCCGTCCACCTGCTTCAAGGCTGGTCGCTGTGAAATGACTTGTTCGACGTCGGCCTCTTCCATGCCCTCGGGCAGCAAAAGATGTTGGTCAACGGCAATCGCAATCTTGCCGATAATCTTATACCTTCCATCTTTCATTTCTTCCGTCCTACCACGCAATGCTTCAATGGCGCTGTTTACTCGGCCTGAATTGTTGTTGTCGACCGCTATCATAACAGTACGAACTGTTTTTTCTCCCAAAGCTCTTAACATATCCTCGTGAGTACCAAAACAGGTTAGCTGGTTTTCTACCTGACGTACATCATCAAGGTTATTTCCGTCTATGCCGAAGAATTCATTGACTGCTTTCTGATGAAACGAACCAGTCTGAAATACACCCTCAATGGGAGATACGGCCTGAATACCGATGTTGGTAGGAAGTAGATTTGATGGTGCGTCTTTGAGTGTATTCATGGTCGTTATATTAAAAACGCCTCCGGGTGGAGGCGGGTGGTTGCTTGGTGGGTTTGACTACAAGCTTACACGAGCCTCCGTGCGGGAGTTCGTAAAAAAGCTAAAACCAAAAGCCATCTTTGACATAGCGACTATTCTAGCACAACCGAGCCCAAAATGCAACAAAGACCGTCGCGCCATGCATAACCACTTAGTAATATTCCTCACATTCACAAGCAGTATTCTCAGGTATACTGCAGTGACTTACTAACGGTAGGAGGGTATTGCGTATGAAAAAGCCTTTTTGAAGATAAGTGCAGTAGCTGCATTTGCATGGATATTGGGGCTGGCACCTCTTGCATCTGCTGCGACAGAGGTTAAAACTGTTATGCCAGGTATAATGATAAAAGTAAATTGACAATAGAGAGTCACGTGAGCATTCAGTTCAAAACAAGTGCTGAGGACGGTCAGACTTCTTTGCGCCACCTCAGTCAATTTTTTATTATCATAGTGAGTATCAGTGTTCCCTTTTGGGTGGTCGGTTTTTTGCTGCGCGACACACGACTGCCGCTCGATATACCTGTCACCGATATATTTGCCGCGATGGCGCCACTCGTGGCGGCAGCGATCTTGACCTATCGTTCGTCGGGCTGGCGTGGGGTGAAGCGTTTGTGTGCCCGTATCGGTGATGTTCACAAGGTGAAGCCCGCATGGTGGGTGGTGATCTTTGGGTTGCCTCTGGTGATCTTTGGCATTATCTATGCGTCGTTGCAATTTCTCGGCTACCCGATTCCGACCGGTGCGACCGTATCGCTCCTGGCAGTGGTCACCCTTGCAATATTTTTCTATCTCGGTGGCGTCTTCGAAGAAGTCGGGTACACTGGCTACGCAACCGACCCCCTAGAGCGTGCATTTGGTCCTGTGCGTACTGCACTCATCATTGGAACATTCTGGTCGCTCTGGCATGTGCCTTCGATGCTCGTACAGGGCAGGGCGTGGCCATGGATTGTTTGGGGTGTGCTTGGTACACTTGCGTTCCGTTTCATATACGTCTGGTTGTACAATTCGACTGGTGCGAGCCTTGCGGCTGTCATCTGTATGCATATGATATACAATCTCGGGAGGGCGTTGTTCCCCCACGCGGCCGATAGTAGTGCGTTGGTACTGTACCCTGAAGTACACTATGGGGCTATCATTGTCCTGGCGATTATATTTGTTGGTGTGATGGCCATGACTCGTAAGCCAGCTAGCGCTGCTTCTTCGTCAACAAGTTTCTGAGTAGGCTGGTACTTCGAGACAACAGGGCGACAAACCAGTCGAGCATCATGTTCCATTTTGGGGTACCACTGAATGTTGCGACATAGAGGACACCCGTGACAAATGCGAATAGTACTGCCACGGCTGTGGTGCGTGCGACAAACCGCTGCCACCGTAGCTCAAAGTGTTATGCACGCCACATAAAAACCATGCTGTCGATGAGTAAAGGACGCTGACGAGCGCATGTAGCCAGACGGCCGGGAGCGCAAATAGTGCATCCCATCCGCCATCGGTCTTTGTGCGCAGCTCAAAGTGTGATTTGGCCAGTGTCAATAGCACGACAACGCCAAGTTCGATGATAGAAGCTGCACAAGAACTGAAGGCACTCGTGAATCTCCTCGTGGTCACTGACGAAGCATCGTTCCTTGCCCGGATAAACAGACCAGGCCTGTAACAGATGGGAAAAATGCTGATTTGACTTAGCGTCGGCTATTTTTTTGTTTGAGTTTTTTAAGCACGTGCGAAGATTCTGGTTTTATATATCAATGGCATGTAAGAGTCCTACCCTGACATCTTTAATTTTGTGTTATTTGTTTTGGGTCTAAATTTCGGGTTGTCCTCTAGCATATGAGACAAATACTGAATTTTGCAAATGCACGATGGGGCTAGGCGTAAGGGTAGTCAGGTGAAATGGGCGGTGTGCTTGCATTTTGTGTCTCTGTTAATCTATAATCGGTTTATTGCTTTTTAACCCAAAACTTCAATCCAAGGAGCAGGGCGACTGAATGGAGTTTTGAGAGGAGAAGCATAGGCAAAGGTAAAGCTTTTAGCGGGAAGCTAAAACGAGACTTAGCCGCAAGCTTCGACGAGCGGGTGTAGCTCAGTTGTTTAGAGTGAGATCCGCCAGTCGGCGGATCGCAAGGGAGTCCACTCTTGCAAACTGGTTTTGCAAAGATGTGGCGACGGGGTCGCGAAACGTGACCGGACTTGCCAGGCCAAGGACGCGCTTCATAAATCCTGCACAGTACCTTACAATATATTTACGCAAATCATGCGGGTGTAGCTCAGTTGTTTAGAGCGCGTCCTTGCCAAGGACGAGGCCACGGGTTAGAGTCCCGTCACCCGCACCAGACAGAAATCACCCGGCAAGTGCCGGGCTTTTTGTTACAATGGTAGTACGTACTGGCGCCTTGGCCGAGAAGTTAGGCAACGGTCTGCAAAACCGTGTAGACGGGAGCGTTACCCGTAGGTGCCTCCAGTATTTAGAGTATGAAATCAGTTGTTGTGTGCGGGAGTAAAAAATACGCGCAGGAAATTGCGGTGTTTTGTGCTGAGTTGGAAAAGCTGGGTGTGCTGGTTTTTGCGCCGAGTTTTGAAGAGCTTATTTCAGAAGATGCAACGTTTGATTCAGAATATGTCACCAAGAAGCTTTTTAAGGGCCTGACGCTGGAACATTTTGACTGGATACGCAAGGCTGAGGTTTGTTATGTGTTTAACAAAGATGGGTATGTGGGGGCAAGTGTGACGATGGAAATGGCGTATGCCAGTGCACTTGGCAAGCCTGTCTTTGCGCTGGGAGCAGGTACCGGCGACCCGTGCCGCGATGCGCTGATAGACAAGGTGATCGCTACTCCAAAAGCGCTTGCACAAATCTTGTAAGGCAGGCTCTCGCGCCTGTCTGCCGACAGGCAGGCCAGCAGGCGACCAAGGCCTTTTGCTATCAAAAAGTGCCGGATTTCGCCCGGCAGGCGACCTTCTTTTTGCCAGAAAAAAGGAAGCGAAAAACCTCGGCCGAAGGCTCCAGCTCTTGGTGAATTGTTCGTCAGTTTTACAACCAGGAGACACGATCGCTTCGCTAAGTGTCTCCTGATCCGCTATCCAGCGGATGAGTTGTAAATCATGACAACACTTCAGCCACGAGCGTACACATGGCCATCTTTAGCTATATCCCGCCGGGGGCGGGATGGGTTTTAGCGGCTGGCGGCCGCGTTTGAACATCTAATGTCTAGCGTCTCTAAACTTATTCTGCGACGGCGGGACCAGCCGGGCCTTTGGGGGTAGGCAGGCGGCGGCGGAGGGCAATGGCGGCTGTGGCGACTATCATGACGACAGAGAAAAGTATGAGGATCATTTCGCCAGTCCCGAGCCCGTTTGTGCTGGCAGCGGCTGCTGCGCTGTGCGACTGCGGAATCATCCACGGGACATAGTACGCTTGCACGTAGGTCATCAGGCCTATGAGTAAGACGAGGGCGATGCTATGCAAAATAGTGAAGCGGAAAAGCGTACCTTCGTGTCCTGTAAGTCCCGTAGCGCCCGTAGCTACGGCGATGCTCTGCGGGGAAATCATCTTCGCTGTTACACCGCCGCTAGTATTCGCTGCAACCGTGAGCGTTGGGTCTATACCAAGGACTTTCGCCGTCTGCTGCTGTATGCCGCCAAAGAGCGCGTTCGACGACGTATCGCTCCCTGTTATAAACACGCCCAGCCAGCCAAGGAGCGGAGCAATGAGCGGGAACCAGTGTCCGGTCACCGTCAGAGCTTTACCGAGCGCCGCTGACATCCCAGAGAAGTTTGCCAGATACGCAAAGCCCACCACGGCTGCAATGGTGAGGAGCGGTTTTGCGAGTTCGTGCAGGGTCTTGCGCACAGTTTCCCAGAAATCTCGCCACGGCATATGCAGTAGCAGCGCCGAAAGGATGGCGGCAAACAAAATCGCCGTACCCGCGGCCGACAGCCAACCAAAGTTATACACGACCTCTTTTGACTTATCGCCAATCAGAATGGCGTGGTCAAGTGCTCCAAACGGCATTTTCACCGTTGTGTGGTCCAGTAGCGCTTTTATACCGGTGCTGCCCCAGTTGCCTACAAACACAACCAGCAGGACAAATGGCGTCCAGGCGCGAATGATGGTGCTCGTGGAATGGCCATGGGCTTTTCGGTGTACTTGCGAGGCCATATGACGCTCTTTCGGGAACCGCCAGACCGTTTTTGGCTGCCAGAACTTGAGGAGCAACACCATGGCGCTTATAGACACCACTGCCGAAAGTATATCAGGCAGCATAGGCCCGACAAATGAGGCCACCACATACATAGTAAGTGCGTACGAACCACCTGCGACCACCAGTGCCGGCCAGATTTCCTTCGCGCCTTTCCAGCCAGAAATGAGCACCGTCAGCCACAGTGGAATGATGGCCGCAATGAAGGGGAGCTGGTGTCCAACCATCCGGCTGATGAGGTTCGGGTCTATGCCCGTAACTGTACCGGCCGTAATGACGGCTATGCCTATGCCGCCAAATGCCACAGGCGCAGTGTTTGCTATGAGACATATTCCGGCGGCGTACAACGCTTCAAACCCAAGCCCTACCAGCATACCAGCCGTGATGGCCACTGGAGCGCCAAACCCGGCTGAACCTTCCAAAAATGCGCCAAAACAAAAGGCAATCAGCAGCGCCTGCAATCGCCGGTCGACGGTTATGGATTCTATGGTGTCGCGCACGATGGCAAAACTGCCCGTCCGTACAGAGATGTTATATAAAAGTACGGCGTTCAGCACAATCCAGCCAATGGGAAAGAGTCCTTGCAGTGCACCGTAGGTCGTAGACAGGAAGGCAAGTTCAGCCGGCATTTTGAACGCAACCATGGCGACGGCTAGGGCTAGCACGAGCGTAATAATACTAGCTAGCCACCCTACCACCTTACGACTGAGGAGCATGACGCACAGCGCTACAATCGGCACAGCGGCCACCAGTGCGGAAAGACCAATGTTATCAAAAGGATTCGGGAGTTGTACCCACATACTGCTGCTCATCATAACACCATAAGCGGAAACCCCACAAGAAGAACAGCGGTCTGTCACCTGTAACATGTCGCCAAACATCATTGATGCAAGACGCAAGCTGAATCGGAACTGTGAGAGCTCCGCTCTCTCACAACCACTCTCTCACAAGAATCATAATTTCTTAGTGAGAGAGCGGAGCTCTCACAGTTCCTGCAAAGGTTTGTGCTTGGTGACATGTGACGGGCTAATGGCTAATCTTTCGCTGGGTGCTATAGTAGTACATACAGTAATGGAGGAATGTGTATGAAGCTTTCAAAAGGTATGACAATTGCGGCGGTGCTTGGCGTGCTGTTTTTGTCGCTGCTCGGCTGGTTTGTCGGCGGCTACAACGGCATGGTCACGCAGCGCAACAAAGTCGATCAGGTAGGAGCGCAGCTAGATAGTGCGTATCAGCGCCGGTTTGACCTCGTGCCAAACTTGGTCGAAAGCGTCAAAGGCTCGCAGCTGCAAGAGCAAAAGGTCTTTGGCGATATAGCCGCTGCTCGCACCCAATACGGCGGTGCCAAAACCACCGAAGACCGTCTGGCTGCGGCTGGGCAGTACGAAAGTGCCCTGAGCCGTTTGCTGGTCGTGATGGAAAACTACCCTCAGCTCGCAAGCAATCAGAATGTCCAGAATCTGATGATACAGCTGGAAGGTACTGAAAACCGTGTGAAGGTAGAGCGTGATAATTACAGTGCCGTTGCTACCCAGTACAACACCATGATCCAGCGCTTCCCCAAGAACATTTTGGCTGGTATGTTCGGCTTTGATAAAAAAGAGCTGTACAAAGCCCAAACTGGTGCAGAAAACTCACCGAAAGTGGATTTCACCCAGAACCAAGTAACCCCGAACGCAGCAAACTAGCCTTAAGTAGTATGTTTCGGCGCGTACGCTGGTTGTGTGTGAACTTCATTCGAGTCCTAGCGGCTTTGTTCTTGCTGAACGCACATGTTCTAGCGCTGAATATACCTCCGTCCCCAAACCAAACGGCTATACTCGACCAGGCAGGCATCATCGATGACGGTGCTGAGGCGGCTCTGAGCAAAAAACTCATCGACTACAAAACGAAAACCGGTAATGAAATTG
The DNA here is from genome assembly GCA_964387505.1 of uncultured Candidatus Saccharibacteria bacterium. Lineage (GTDB taxonomy): Bacteria > Patescibacteriota > Saccharimonadia > Saccharimonadales > UBA4665 > JAGXIT01. The sequence goes on along the minus strand of CAYLWF010000015.1, from coordinate 962 downwards.
CCGTCTTAACGATAAAAAGTCTTGAAGGTGAGGATGTTTTTGACTACAGTTTTCGCGTTGCGCAGAGCTGGGGCGTGGGCAGCAAAGAAGTCAACAACGGTGTGCTCATTTTTGTTGCAGTTGAGAACAGAAAATCATATATACAGGTTGGTCGAGGACTTGAACCATACCTTACTGACCTGCAGACCAGTCTCATCCAGCGCGAAAAAATGTCACCGCAGTTCAAAAAGGGGAATTACACAGCCGGTATCGAGGCTGGCGTGCAGTCTACGATGGATGTGATAGGGGGTGAGCGGCTGAGCGAGTCGCATATGCCAAAGAAATTGAGCGGTGGAGCCATGGAAGGCCTGATCTATTTCGGGTTTTTTGTACTGGCGTATGTAGCGTCTTTTCTGGCTCGCAGCAAGAGCTGGTGGGCAGGTGGCGTCATCGGCGCTGTACCAGGCGCTATCATGTTTTTCACCGCGACGGTGCTTTTGGCCTCTGTTGTGTTTAGTCTGGGATTGGTTTTGGGTCTTTTGCTCGACTATCTTTTGTCTAAAAACTATCGGGCTCGAGCTGCCAGCGGCGATGACACAGGCTTCTGGCATAGTGGCGGCGGATTCTTCGGCGGGAGCGGCGGTTTCGGAAGTTCAAGTGGTGGCTTCGGCGGCTTTAGCGGCGGCTCTTTCGGCGGCGGCGGCTCCGGCGGCAGCTGGTAAGCCGAGCGATCGATTTTCGACTTTCGATTTTCGGTGACACTTACTCTGGTGCTACAATATAAAACATGCGCGGGTGGTGGAATGGTAGACACTGTTGACTTAAAATCAGCTGCTCACAAGGCGTGCGGGTTCAAGTCCCGCCCCGCGCACCAGTAGAAAACTTTTTTCAATTTTGAGCCGCTTTGCGGCGAGCTGACGGGCGGCACGAAGTGCCGTCCATTGGTTTTTTAAGGGGGGAGAAACATTTTGGGCAGCCGTTGG
>CAYLWF010000014.1:0-5166 GCA_964387505.1 uncultured Candidatus Saccharibacteria bacterium | reverse complement strand
CTTTGCTACTTTTGCTTCTTTTACTTCCTCGCATCCGAGCTGCACAGCGGTATAACCGTCTGTTTCGTCGGTTTTCACCTGCGTAATGACACAGGGACTAGCGGAAAGCAAGGTGACAGCCTGAGTCGTACCGTCTTCTGCGATAGTACTCGTCATGCCGACCTTTCTCGTGATGAGTGCCTTCATAGTTATGTTGCGTGAGCCATATGAACTCACACGCTCCTTTTGTATAAGAGTTATTTGATATTGATACTCACTGGTTCCGCACTTTGTGACTTGTACATTGACACAAAAATCTCGGTGGCCGGTGGTTCCCACTGTGCAGCGGGCCTACCTCACATCACCATGCGGAAATGTTTGTATGTAAACATCAGATTATCACAAAACCCGAACCCCTGTCAACCCGTTGCAAAAACTACTACGCAGATTGAAATAACGCGACCTTATCCGCTGCAGCAATTCTTCCTCGCCAATATTCTGACCGTGCATACGAATCAGCAACAAATACTCCAGACCCCATATGTTTTGCGCGTATCTCAAGACGCCCTAAGGCGTCCGTGTTGACCTGTATCGCAGGCGTGTCAGGAGTTCTATGTTTTCTTGATTTGTCTAAATCGTATACATTATGATTTGCAGGACCTGTTCGCGCAGCGACTCTGCCTGCTTCAGTCTGAAAATGCACGTCAGTCGGAAGTACAAGAGGGCCAGACCATGTCGCTACCTTGTACCTGACAAGTGTGCGTAACGCGTCGAAGCCCCTAGTGTTTGGTTTTGCAGTAATTCCGACGCCCTGCACTAGATCATGCCCCGTAAAGGCCGAGAAAAAGTCATTTATAAATGCTGGGCTACCGTCAAGGCTATGAGGTGATTGTTTTGTCGGATCGATACCAGCAAGCAGCTTACTATCACGCGCGATTGATCCAAGTGCTACCGTATAAACCGCGGCGAGTCCATCAAGAGTTTTATCCACATAAGTCATTCCGAGAACGTCTGGCGGTAATATTTCCGAAGGGATACCGTCGCCACGCTTGAGCTTTATGCCAAGTCGTTCTGCTGTTCGCATTACTTTGTCGGCGCCCCCTTCTTCCGACTTTTTTCTATAAATAACTCTTGCAATGCCGCCCAACGCAGTCTGGACAGCTGCAGTACCATAGACTATTCCATGAGCTGTATTTCCCCTTATAGAGTGCTCATGAAGATTATCTACGCCAAACATACGTCCCAGCAAACCATTCACATAGCGTGCAAAATCATCACGTCCGCCAAAACCCGCTATATATTTACCGACATCGTCATATACCCATTCATGACGAGGATACGAATCAACAAAGCGCTTTTTATTATTTCTGAGAGCCATAGTGAATGCATCTTTGCTGCTAAAGTCAGTAATCTGCCCATAAACAACATCTGCTTCCCGTAAAACACGGTAGTATTCTTCGTCCTCGACCAACTCTGGACGCATAAGGGTAGCTAGAGTACCTGCGGCCATGATATTTGCGCTCTCAATATTCACTCCACATAAAAAATCGTCCATAGTCTCAGCATTTACTCTGCCGAGGCGACTTTTCTGGCGCTCAGAGGGTTGCCCTTTACGCGCACTTCTTAGCGACTTTAAAGGTAATAACTCGTTAGCTTCACGACGTTTCTTGTCTACGAAGTCTACAATTGGCCTCAAATCAGAAAGAAATCTTGATATTCTCTCCCACTCATCACCTGGAAGCATTTCAGCGTATGACCTTAAAAGCCCTGAAGCGATTGATTTATATCTACTATCATCCACTGCAAGTGCTACCTTGTGCAACATTGCGGCAGAATAGGCATGCTGTCCTAAGCCCGTACCAAGAAAATCCTCAAGAACTTGACAGGTGAGTTCTCCATGCTGTGTAATATTTCCTCCGGTCAGTCGGTCATATTCAGTTAATACTGCATGCTCACGCCAAAGATCAATCTCCCCTAGCTCACCCAATCTATACTCACCAAAGGGATTGTTGTGACCTGTAGTAATATCTAATTCGCCTGACATTTTTATTATTGTAGCATAGTTATTAAATTTTGTCCATTTATTTATTTTTTGCATGGAGTAGGCGGTGCCCTGTAATTGAACTCAGTACGGCAGCATCCGAGTGGTTAGCTGCAGCAGTTGGCATCGAATGACGGTCTTCCGTTCTGGTACTTTCCATAGCCTGCACAAGTTCTAATATTTTACAAAGTGCACGTTGTTCACCTCCGTGCATTCCTTCACCCGTGCGTCGCGTATCGATGACTGATGAGTAAAACTCCTCCGGAGAATTTTTTATTTTCATCCAGCCATCGCGATCAGGCACCCCAAACCCAAGCCTTTTCCAAAATTCTCTATAACCAAAAGCTATTTTATGCGTACTACGTGCATGTGTCACTAGAGGGTCATAAAAAACTGTTGAGGTTGGTGCGATTATTTCATCTACCTCAGCAAAATGTGCCATAAAGAGCACTGCAAGTGCCATTGCCCTTGGTGCACGTGCACCATACTCTCTGAAAAATTCGTCTAGTGCTTGTCGCTTCTGAACCACATTTGGCGAATGTCTATCTATACCTGATCCTGCCCGTAAAAACCGAAAGGTACGCATATCATTTTGATCAACCTGCACATCAAAACCAATCCTCCAGCACTCACCTTTGTTTCTTGCCCAGTCTTTTTCATCAATTACACCCATAGCAATATCAAGTGCTAGGTTGCCAACACCGGTGGAACCTTTTACTGAAAGATATAACCCGTCGCTTACATCAACAGCAAATCGCGTTAGCCTTTCGGATCTTAGTGGTCGTTTCATAAACAGAGCTGAAGTACCTACAAAAGCACTCGTGGCCAACGCCCCATCATGAATAGTTTGAGTAAGAGATTCTAGCGAAGCTGGCCCAGCCGAATATATGAAGGAGTCTGGATTATGTAATTCATGTCCACTATATAGTTTTGACAAACTATTATATGTTGACATAACCATCCTAGACCCATCTTCACTTGCGAGTGACTCTGGCGAAAAGCCACGCGACAGTAAGTAAGACACAAAACCCTCTAGTAGTACTGGTTGTTCTAATTGATCAATAGCTACATGACGATCAATGTTCTCAATAACACTATTTGCACCAGTACGGTTTGCATCATACGCAGTGGAAGCTAGTCTTGCTCTCTCCAAATCAGGAAGTATCATTTTCTATACTATAACACTGATTGTCTTATAGTTCAATGCTCAACAGCCTAGTGTACACGCCCAGAACAACTAAAACATACTTACGAAGAGTTAGGGTCGTACACATATACCAAGCTAGCCACTGCTCTCGATTTTGACGTCGTCGTAACAACAAGTGCTTCACATTACTAGGCGACGAGCACTCCAGTCTTACATCTTGATTTCGACGTCGCAGCCGGCGGGGAGGGAGAGGTTCATGAGACTATCGATAGTCTTTGGAGTTGGTTCAAAGACGTCTATCAGGCGTTTGTGAACGCGCATTTCAAACTGTTCGCGGCCTTTTTTGTAGACGTGCGGGCTTTTCACGACCGTAAAGGTACTTTTGCGGGTAGGTAGCGGGATTGGCCCGGCCAGGCTAGCACCGGTGCGAAGCGCAGTGTCGACGATTTGCTTTGCCGCTTGGTCAATGATTTTGTGGTCATATGCTTTGAGGCGAATGCGAATGCGCTGTTTGCCTGTTGGTGCTTGTGTGGCGTCTGCCATAGTGTAAATCCTCCGGATTTTAGGTTATAGGTTATAGTTTTTAGGTTATAGGTACGACCTAATCGTAAAACTAGTGTATGCAAACGGCCGGCTTCACCCGGCTGGGCCTTGTAACACCTTACGAATTCACTTGGGAACGCGCACGGCTTTTAGTCAAAGCTGATAGTCTACTACTGTATCGTATCACTTTTAATATAGAAATGCAAAACGATCCGCTTATTGCTTCTTTCGGAAGCGAAGGGCTAGAGACGCTTTTTTGTGAAGTGGCTGTTTCGGAGGCTTGGCAGAGTATTCGGCAAATAGCTGGTCTATGAAGTCGTCCATTTCTTCGTCTGATATATCTGTGGCTACACCATCATTTTCAGCGTCACCCCTGTAGCGAATGCTGGCTGTGCCTGTATGAAAACCATGCAGACGGTCGTAGGCACGACGCGAAGTTGTGTCTTTGAGCGTGGCGTAGGCTTTGTTCAGCAGCTGCATTTGCTCGAGTATACCGCCGGCGTCTGGGTGCTGTTCTTTTGCCTGCCGCATAAAAGCCGCACGAATATCAACAGCAAGCGCATCGGGCTTGACCCCAAGCAGTGCATAGTAGTCAATAAATGTTTCACCTCTGGACATACAACCAGTATAGACCAAAACTGCAGGAGAGCATTACTGAAGTGTAATGCCAGCTTCTTTGGCGATGGCAAGAACTTGGGCGTGTGCAAAGCGGATTTTCTTTTCGAGTGTCAGGTGAGAAAGCTGTTTTCCGCCGCGTTGTAGCTCTGCAATCATTTCGTACATGTCTTTGATGTCGTTTTCGACCGCTTCCATTCTGCCTTCAAGTTTATCAAGTCGACGGTTGACCTCACTGAACCCGCGGTGCATTTCCGACTCAAGGCTAGAAACATGTGTCTCCACTTTGTAGAGGCGTGATTCAATGCCGTCCATGCGGGTCTCGATGCCATCCATGCGGGTTTCAATCCGGTCAAACCGTCCATCCATTTCGTCAAACTTTGGCAATACCAGCGCCTCAAACCCCTCAGCAAAAACCTGGCGTATAGTGTTTACGTCATCTTCACTCAAACTCATAGTGAAGCTATTGTATTCCTCTGGACAATGACGCACAAGTCATTATGCACAGTTGTTTTTACAGCAAAAAAGAAAAGCGTCTGGCCTATGAGCCGAAACGCTTCTCTGTTTTGGGAACAATCCCGGGTAAAACTACTTTGTAATAGCAGTCACAACGCCGGCACCAACGGTGCGGCCACCTTCGCGGATAGCGAAGCGAAGACCCTGCTCCATAGCGATAGGAGCAAGCAGCTTAACCTTGAAGGTTACGGTGTCGCCTGGCATGACCATTTCTTTGTCAGCTGGCAGTTCAACCTCACCAGTTACGTCCGTGGTGCGGAAGTAGAACTGAGGCTTGTAACCCTTGAAGAATGGCGTATGACGGCCACCTTCTTCTTTGCTGAGG
>CAYLWF010000013.1:0-14776 GCA_964387505.1 uncultured Candidatus Saccharibacteria bacterium | reverse complement strand
TAGACAGTCGTCTACCAAAACAAACAAATATACGATATATTGTCTCTGTAAAGCACGCATTTATTTCTCCTGTTTGTTTAGCGATTTACAAGAGATATTCTAGCGTGCTTTATTGCTTGGGGCTAATTCGTGATTGGGGTTCTGACATGTTGAGCACACGTGGGTGCCGCGGCCGGCGACGCGGAGTTTGGTGATGGTTGTGCCGCAACGCGGGCAGGGTTGGCCGTCGCGGCGAAAGACGTTTGCAAAGCTCAGGTAACTACCCTTTTTGCCCTCGGCATTTACGTAGTTTTTGTCTGTGCTGCCACCCTTTTCTATACTCAGGTTCATGACAGATTTCACCGCAGTTGTGAGTGCTTCTACCTGTTCTAGAGGCACATTTTTCACTTGGGTAGCTGGATGTAGCCGTACCATCCATAGTGATTCGTCTGCGTAAATGTTGCCCACGCCCGCAAGCACCGTTTGGTCAAGGAGAGCCGCTTTGATACTCGTATTTTTTCGCCGCTGCAAACGTTCAAACAAAACATCACCCGTAAAATAACTTTCGAGCGGCTCTGGTCCAACTTTCTGCATAAACGGCATGTTTGGCACTTCGCTCGTGGGGTACAGCTTCATCCAGCCAAACTTGCGCAGGTCGTTAAAAAACAGCCGCGTTCCATCAGTAAAATCTATGTGCTCACGTGTCGTGTTATCTGGTAGTTCCCGTACAAAACTATCGTTTGGATGTCCTGCTCCCCATCTTAAGGAAGGGCTCGCCCCTCCGTTCGACTGTTCTACTCTAGTTTGTCGAATGATAATAATCTGACCCGTCATTTTCAGGTGGCAGACCAGCGTGTAGCCGGAAGAAAGATCAAGTAGTAGCACTTTTGCCCGTCGCCGCACATCCACTACGCTCGCACCAACCAAAAACCGCTGTACGTCACTTGGTGCGTTCGGAAAACTCTTTGCACTATCATAATTGTGCACCCCAGAAACGGTCTTTCCGACTATCAGCGTCGAAAGACCTCTGCGAATTGTTTCAACCTCAGGCAGCTCCGGCATTTCTTCTCCTCTTCCGTCTTCCGTCTTCCCTCTATATACTATACGTCCTATGGATGGAATCGCCGACATACTCAGTAAAAAAGACTTCGACGCGCCGCCGGAAGTACTCGCCATAAAAGAATACGTCCGCCGGCACTACGAGCACGATGTCCAAGTTACCGTTGAGCAGCGTACACTCATCGTCAGCGCACGCAGTGCTGCACTCATCGGCACGCTCCGCCTAAACGCTCCTTCACTCCAAAAGGCAGCAAACACCGAGAAAAAACTGGTCTTTCGCGTCCGTTAAACACGCGCTACTATTTTGGCTTTTTTGCAAGAAGCGCTATCAGTATACCCGCAGCCACCGGCACTACGAGCACGAGTGCCCATACGAGCGGATTCTTTTTCTTTGTCTCACTTTTGTTCGTTTCGCCCGTGGTACTCATAAGCGCTTCGTCAGACTGGTCAGTTTGTGCACTCAGAACAGTTCCCTCGCTAGATGTACTGGTTGTCGCCTGCTGAGCCTGATCTTCAGTTGTAGTGCCAAGAACAGCCGCATTTTGGGTGGTTGCCGCGGTCGCGCGTGTCGTAGATGCAGTCGTAGTAGCTGTAGTGGTATTCGCAGTTGTTGCCTGAACCTGGACAGATTCTGCTACAAGAACTGAGGCATTTCCAAAACTATCAACCGTCCGCACCGCAAAGTAACGCGGCTGGCCATCACTCACAGAGAGCGCACTCGATTGCTGCGCTCCAGGTGTTGCCGACATCGTACGCACGAGTGTCGCAGCGTTTGCTGTAAAGCTTGTAGTGGTTGCCGCATAGATTTCAACCTGGGCTGCTTCCGTACCAGCCGGAACAAGAAAACTCACTGTATAACCGCCACTAATGGGTGTTTTCAGAACTTGAACAGGCGCAGCGGGAGCAGTTTTATCAAACGAAACAGTTCGTGTTGCTGACTGTTTGACATCTGCTGGATTACCGCCATGAGTGGTTTTTATGTAGTAGGTGTATGTCCCTTCGCTGGCGAGGGTTATGGGAAACACACCGGAATCACCATTGTCTGTCGCGACATTTTGTGTTGCCGCAAGAACACCGTTTTGGTAGAGCTGCACAGTAAATGTATCGCTCGGCGTCGTGCTGAGCACCTGGTAATTGATGCCAAACTGGCCGGTACTCGTCTGTGCTTCTGGCGTCGAAATATTGGTTGTCCAGTACGCCGTTACCGCAAAAGCACGCGATCCACCCAGGCTACACACGGCCAAAACAAGCACTGCAACGACAGCTGCTCGAACCTTTTTCCAGGAAAACTGCTTCTTGCGGAAAAAGGTCAGGCACGAAGCAATCACAAGAGTCAGGGCGAACAGCATACCCAAAATAATCTTTTGCCCGGTATTTTGCAGGGTTGTCGACACGCCAAGCACTACACCAACTTGCTGAGCAGGCGGCGTAACTGGCGAATCAACGCGAACGGCCGTAGTAACGAATGGATTATCCGGTGTCACGGTAACGTTCGAGAAGGCTGTAAAGGCACCTAAGACAGAACCCGCTGAAGCAAAGGCAGAGTCAGGATACACACCATCACTCGCGCTGACAATTTTTGCCAAATACGTCAGTGTCACAACCTCACCAGGAAGCATATCACCAAGCTGCCAGTCGCCAGGACTATGGTAGGTAGGCTCCGTGGTAATACTCGCTGCTTTCAAATCTCCCCGTATGTTCGACACGGCTGTCCAACTACCCAGTACGTACTCAAAACCTTTTGGCGGCGTGTCAGTCACCACTGCAGCCTCGGCATAGCCGCTATCTTCAGGATTCGTCACAACCAATGTGTATTGCACGGTGTCGCCAACTTGTTTCACATCGGGAGCATTGTTCGTTTTCGACAGAAGCAGTCGTAGCGGCATGACATTGCCTACATAGCAGCGTACGTCATCACCGGCCGCAATACTTACTGGCAGTGAATTGTCAGTAACCCTACTCTCTCCTGAACGGCCACAGTACATATTGCTTTGTGCCCAGCCTTCTTTGAGTGTTTCACCTAAGACATAGCTGCCCGCAGGAACATTTGTAAATACCGCTTCACCGTTGGTGCCTGTTGTTTGTGCTGCGCTTGGACACTCTTTTTCACAATCTTCTTCCAAGTTCATGACCCAGCCGGACAGAACAGACTCATCTTCATCTTTAACACCATTTTCGTTTGTGTCATGGAACTTTACGACCGTTACGGTTGCAAGCTGCTCGTTGGTGAATGTGCAGGTAATATCATCTCCGGGGTTGAGCGTTACAGATACATTTGTACCGTCCCGGGTGAAAACAGCCCCTTGGCTACAGTCGACATTTGCCAGCACCCAACCCTCTGTTTGTGCTTCTGTAATGGTGACTATACCGGCTTTGAGCGGTGATGCCGCACGTTCGTTAGGCGTCACGGTTGTATCGCTAGTGTCAAGAGCAAACTCTGCGTCGCCTGCTTCATTGCTGACGGCAAAGCTAAACGGTTGCACAGAGGTAGCTGGGTTAGTCACCTTTCGGACGGTCAGTTTTGGTGCAATATCATTGTTTGTAATAGTACACGTGACGTTTTGTGCAAGCGCCAGTGTCACCGCATCACCACGAAGTGTACCGCCATCACATTGCCAACCTTCTGCCTGGTAGCCCGTTGGCCCGCCACTCTCACCGAGCGTATACGCAACTCCAGCTTTCACTGGCACTTCCGTCACAGCCTGGCTTCCCGAAACGCCACTCATGGCCGTCACATCTGCTGCTTTTGCAGTGAGCGTCCAGGCAGTTGGTTCAGCCGTACCACCATCATCATTTGCGACTGCTTTTACGAGCGTTAGTTTTGGCGCAATCGCCTCGTTGGTGATGGTGCAGGTTTTGGTTTCACCGTTCGCAACAGCAACCTCTGAACAACCGTCATAACTCACACTATACCCGTCTGCCTTGGTCTCACTCACGCTATAAACGCCAGTGGCAAGTTGGAACGTATTTTTGCCCTTTAACGTGTCGGTGCCATCGGTATTGAACGCTGTTGCCTCGCCTCCGTTCACACTGAATGAGAAATCTGCTGCTTCTGCTGTGCCTCCATTGTCATTCAGGACAACTTTCTTAACAATGAGTGTTGCTGGAAGATCGTGGTTGGTGATCGTGCAGGTTGCACTGCCACCAACAGTCAACACCACGTTACTACAGCCTTCATACGTAGGAGCTCCGAAGCCACTCTTTGCCGTTTCTGTCACACTGTAGGTGCCGGCATTCACCGCAAGCTGATTGCTGCCGTCACCTTCAAATGCAACTGGGGCGTCACCGTTAACTGCAAAAGTAAACTGCGTCGGATCTGTTGTGCCACCATACTTGTTTGCAAATTTCTTTACGACAGTAAGCGTGGCCGGCTGGTCATCATTCGTAATAGTACAGGTAATGACTTGGCCCGCCACCGGAGTGACTGTGCCGCCGAGAACAGAGGGGCAGCCCGTGCCTGTTATAGACACAAAACTGTAGCCGCTAGCGCCAGCCTCTTGTACTACAACTGGCACACCCACCGACAGAGAAAGCTGCTCACCACTCTTGACAGAAGTACCGCCTATGCTCAGCCCGAAACTGTTTTCGCCAAGCGTTCCGTTGTTGTCATTGACAACCGTCTTTATGAGCTTTACGCCACCGGTTTGTCGGGTATTCACAAATGTACACGTAATATCTAGAACTCCTTTTGGAACTGGAACGCTAGCCGTACGAGTTGACTCCCCAGTGACCGAAGTGCTGCTGTAGAAAGGACTTGCGGTCGGGTTTTCGTCGTCGACACAATGTAAGCTCGTAGTATAGTAACCGAGCGTTGTACCGGCGTAGGCACTCTCCTCTACGACAATGGTTTTCGCATCGCTTGGGAATTCTACCTCTTGCGTAGCGCCACCGTCGCCAATATTTTCAACGACCGCATCAGTCGCAAGGTCAATACGTAAGTTAAACTTCCCGGTGTCATTGTCGGGCTGGACATCTTTCACGAGCTGAATAACAGGAGAAGCTCCGCCAGTTGCAATCACAACACAGTCTGATGGGTCAGAGTTTGGCTGCTGCGACGGGTATGAGCATACGTCTTTAACAGTGGTAATACCCCCGACTTCGGCTGGTGCTATGGAACACGTGACAACGGTGTCGCTAGGGAACGCAGCACCCTTTTGCTTTGCGGCAGGTCCCGCAAATGGATCGGTGCTCTGCTTACTGATGCCGCACGACGAAGTATACACGCCGGCGACAAGCTGTGAACCAGTACAGTTGTCGACATCACCGTTGTTGCAAGAGTATATGCGCGGACTATTCGCTGCTTGGACTGCCGGCGAGCCCTTCACCGTTACACAAACAGCGTAGTCGACATTTGCGTCGGCATCGGAGTCATCAAAAAGCGCACAAGAGTCACCGGTGTTATTGCCGCTCCAGGCAACCTCGTCCCAACTCCAAGAGATAGATAGATTTCCACCGCTGATGCCATTGTCGCAAAATTGAGTTAAGTCTTTTTGTCCAGGTTCATCATTCGCACCCTGTGCGTCAATAGAACAGGGGTTACTCGCAAAGACACCGCCAGCCGAAAAGCTAACGGCTAAACCGAAAGCGAATAAAAGTGTGACAAATAGTGTAGGTGTTAGTATTTTTTTAAGTGGTTTTTGTCGGGTATGTCTGTGAACAGTGTTTGTTTTGCGAATGGTAAACATGCGCATAACCGATTTCCCCTTTTCAATTTTCCACGCCATAACTAACACAAGCGTCTTGTTACCCTCATATCATACAGTCTGATACACATTTGCGGTGTAAGAATTATTACAAATTTTGTTCTATTGAAAGCAAGCCGCTCAAATCATGGTGAAACTGCATAAAATCTGTATACACAACCGCCTGCATGCCCGTAGCCACTGCGGCCATACAAAACTCTGGCCTGTCGTCAGTAAAAACACATTCCTCCAGCTTGACTCCGAGTCGTTCAGCAGTAATTTCATATGCCTCATGGGCTGGTTTTATATAACCAATCTCAGCCGAAGCCACTACTTCGTCAAAGTACTCCAGTAGCTCATCTTCTGGAAAACGACGATTCAGGCTGCTCACCGCCACATTGCTGAGCATTGCTGTTTTATAGGTCTTCCTCAGCTCTAGAATATACGCGAGTAGCTTTTTATTTCGCACCTCGCCTGCTTTCACTTGGCTGCGAAGTGCCGCGGAATCAGTGCCAAGCAGCGCAGCTATGCGCGCATTTGACTCTTCGGGCTGCATGAGCCCTCGGTTATTTGCCGCTATGATGTCTCGAACTTCTTGAGCAGCCGCTGGATCTCGACGAGCTAGTTCAGCGCGTATTTCCTGCAGTGCATCTGTCAGCACTACCCCAAAGCAGTCAAAGATGATGGCTTTAATCATCCGGCAGTATGCTCCGAATGTCACAAACGGCCTGCTCGACAGACTCATAGAGCACGCCGTGCATACCTAGCGTTTTGGCCGCCAGCAAATGCTGTTGCTTGTCGTCAACCACAATGCATTCGTCTGGTCTGACACGCAGCTCGCGGCAAGCGAGCTTAAACATTGCAGGGTCGGGTTTGGTCAAGCCAACCGCAAACGAGCCAATGGTAACGTCAAATAGTGCGAGTTGTTCAGGGGTGAAGATCGAAGAAAACACATCGTGACTCGTGTTGCTCAGAAGTCCAATTTTGTAGTACGGCTTTAGTTCCTGAGCAATAAATTCAAGCAGTGGTATATTTGGTTGCGTATGTTCAAACTGGTGACGGACAACTTCTAGTTTTTCACCGGTAGCCGCCACCAGAGCAGCAACAAATTCATCTTGCGTTGCATGCCCCGCGTCAGCCCGCTGACCAAGACGACGCAGCTTCTCCCATTCGTCTGGACGTCTTGCAAAATGCCTCGCCTTGAACGCCTGCCAGCCGTTCAGCCCAAGAACGCCATACAGATCAAAAATGATTGCTTGCACTACCACTGCACACATTGTAGCAGCTACCGTGTACCGAAGGCGCGCATGACCTCATTGTAGGTTGCAATCGGTATCTGATTCTGGAAAAGAAGCTGTATGGAATCACGCTTCCCTCCAAAGTTGCCCGACCCACAGGACGTCGACCAATGACGCACTACATTACGGCCAGCCTCTTTCAGGGTATATACATATCTATACTGCAGAGGACACTGACCTCGTTCATCCTCCAACTTGATACGATTTCCGCTTGCAAATCCAAAAGAATCAAGCCCTTTCAAAAAATTTATATATCCTTCTTGAGTACTCGGGAAAACGTCCTGACGAACAACGTGACCCTCATAACCCCTCATGAGTTCAATCTTGCTTTGCGAAGCTTCTACGCTTATACGCAATGCTTTGTGCTCTTGGTCTACAACAATCGGTCCATCTATGTAAAATTCCGCGACAGTGCCAGGGCCCGCATATGAACTCAGCTCCACGGCTCGTACAGGAGTAGTCTGATTGCCACTTGTAAAAATACTCCGAAAAAGTATGAAAATAGCCCAAATAAGCAACCCTACAACAAGCAAGAAAACAATCGTCCTGATAACTCTTGATACTGTCTCAGCCATAATTATGGATTATAGCATAATTACACCACTTACGCAATTATCCTCGAGACGGTTTACCATTCTCGTCAAGAAGATGCGGTCGCTCAAATTCATGAAGGCTCTTATTACTACATTTGTTCTCGTCTACGCAAATGGTATATTCGCCGAGGTATAAGTAGCCATCATGCGAATTAACATAATCGTGTATCCGAGAAGCGTATATACTCCCAAAAGCAAATACGGTAACAGCGGCTAGGATAATTACGGTAGTGATTGTGCTGTTGGCAACATTGGTCTTTATGCTCGATAGTTGCTCCTTCTCAGGAAGAAGCACTCTATTGAGTGCCCGGGCAAATGCAAGAAGCGGCACTGTAAAGAGCGCGTAGAGTGCCGTAACAAAAACAACTTGCTTCCACCCATTGAGCACGGCGAGTTGGTCTGAAAACTGTAAAGAACCAAGCCCGATGGCCCACAGCAGCCATACCCACACGACGGTAGCCGCAACAAAAACAACCGAGAACAGCGCTATAAATATGAGAGCGACTGACTTACCAACGAATGCAATAACTGACCCAATCTTTGCCACTGTATCGGCGTCAGAGGCAACTTGCTTCACTTTATCTACTATCTCTTGGGCGGTGCCGGGTCGGCCATGAGCTTCTGCAATCTCTTCAGGGGTTTTTGCGGCAGGCATCGCAATTGCCATGACCACGTATATGAGTATCATGAAGCCTTGCGTAATAAGAAGCAGTAGCACAAAAAGTAGTCTCATAATCGTCACGTCCACATTAAAATATGCTGCCAACCCCGCGCAGACTCCGGCAACTTTTCCCTCTTTAGGCAAAGCGTATAGCTTTCTGGGCGAATTCGGCGAAGCTGTCGCTTTATCTGTTTGAGCATTCTCTTTCTCGGCATCAACCGGGCCAACTTTTTCGAGTGCCTGCGAAACAGCCACAGCTGAGATCACATTTTGACCTGTGCGCAATGATGCAGTGCACTTGTCTGCAATTGATTGCTCAATATCGTTAAGAATATCCTCCTTGTCAGGATTATTTTTCAGCCGTTTTTCAGCGCCTTCCAGATAGTCTTGCAGCTGACTGTAAGCAGCTTCCTCCACCTTGTAGGATCGCCCCGCCAAACTAATGCTTACAACTCTTTTCATTTCTTTCCTCCTAGTGCTTCTAAGCTTTTGTATAAATCCTGCCAGTACATATGTAGCTCTTTGAGCCGTGTTTCACCTACCTTCGTCAGTTGGTAATACTTTCGGGGCGGACCACTTTCACTTTCTGCCCATTCGTACGCCACATACTCTTCCCGTTTGAGCCTTGAGAGTAGTGGGTACAGCGTGCCTTCGCTCGTCGCAAACGGCGTTTCCGCTAGACTTTCAAGTATGTCAGCGGCGTATGCTTTATGACGTGATATCACGCTCAGAACCGCAAACTCCAGTAACCCCTTGCGGAGCGGGGCAAAACTGTCATCTACTTTTTCTACGTCCGGCATATTTAAAGCTACCTTTCCACTACAAGGTACCATGTCTGACCATTTTTTGTCAACACTAGGATCTAAGCCTAATCTTTTCCAAAAATCACTCTAGCAGCTCGAATAAATCTGGAAGTGCGATTTGGATTTGATTCGCGAAGACGTCTTTGAGTATCTCCTAAGGCTGAGGCTGCAATCTCTAGCTCGTGGAGCAGAGTCAGATCACTAGGCCTAATGTTTCCTTCTCCCCAAAAACCAAGTAAGTGGCGGGGGGCGTTTGGCCTTCGTTTATCGGCCGTTGCCCAAATGCCCATGATTGAAATTGCCCAAAACGGATTAGATTGTATACACCAATCTGCTGGAACCCTCTCTGCCGAGCCTCGGAAACGTTCTCGAGAACCTCAGGAGGAATGACTGCAACCACGCTCTCTATGGGAGCCCATGTTTGGCGTGTCACTCCGTAGCAAAACACTGCATTAGCAAGCCTGTCCGTTATAGGAGGACAGATTTGATACCACGGATCAGATAATAAGTCTACCATGGTCGTTGCTCCTGCACGACGCAACAAATCAAAATAAGCATCATCAGCCTGAACAAATCTGGGTAGTGGTTGGGGGTGCGTAACAGTTTCAGCAACCGGCAATAAGCCAGGAGTAGGGAGCATCAAAATTGATGATTCTTGCTGAGGTCCCGCTGACATAATGAGAATTATAGCACTTATATATAATTTTGTCAATTTTTGCAGTAGTTGGAGCCGCTTAAGAGGCTTTTCTTACAGAGGTCGTCTTTGACATTCAGGGTTTGGGTGGTTTTGTTGCGCAGTTCGGTCACCTTCTGCTCGGTATTGTGTACATAGGTGACAACTTTAAATATAAGAAACCCAAGCAACAGTAGCGTGATGACGATAAGCGAGCCAAATAGTGTTATCCAAAAGTTAATTATTTTCAGCTGGCGCACCAATTGACGCGTCAATTCTTCATTCATAAGTGGTCTAGTTTCTTGTGCCATATGTTCCTAGTATAGCGCGAATGACGCGCCCAAGCTCTGCCGTGTTACTAAAATGAAATCCCGCTATCTCTCCGTAGCGTTCGCGTTCAAGCCGCCATATAACGACTTCTGTTTTCTCGCGTCCGTGGCCATTCATTTCAGCTATGTACCCGAGCGTCTCCGCAGCTGTCACCTCTTCCCCATTCAACCTGCCTTCTCGCAACAGGTCGTATATACGATGCCTGTACGCACTCGGCGCTTTGCAGTCAACGTTGACCGACTTTCCGCTAGCCGGGTCGCTGATGACCATATCTACGCCTAACGCATCACTCGCCCGGCTGGTCATATGAGCCTGAAGTCCTTCTTTTTGCACACCAAGGTACACGGCAATCTCCCGGCTCAGCCCCTGCACAATCGCCTCGTACTGTTCATTGCTAAAACCTCGTACGCCAACTCGTTTACAAAACCAATCCATCAAGCGCTTTGCTTCATCTGCAAACCCAGCCAGTAGCGGCTCGTCCAGTGCAAGCACCGTCGAAACGAACGCGTCGTTAAAGTCTATCAGTTCATACAGCCGCTCACCACGCGCACCGTAGCCATGCGGGTGTTTGTCCATCTGTCCCTGCGCCAGAGCCGCCTGAGGTGCTTGTAGCACCAATGCTCGCAACCAATGCCATGCCTTTGCACCACTCAGCGCGTCGGAACTTTCAGTCTCTTCCGCATCTTTTTTCGCCTGCTCTATCAGCGGTTTTAAAAATTGCACATCAGGCTGCCTGCGCCAACGCCGCCCTGCTATCGGAACTTCGTTTCGCAGGCTCATCTGTACATCTTCATACACTGTCCGCACACTACCCGTCTGTTTCCGCGCTCTATAATCCCCAAACCGCTGCCACATCTTGCTCATAGTTCTATTTTACCAGTGCGCCTAGATATAACCGAGTATTCCCATGCACAAAAAATACACAGCTATGAACGCAGTCTGGAGTGCGGCAAACTTTTCGTGCATGCCCTTTACGCCGTAAAATATACCGAGTAGTGTCATCTGGAGGGCTATTCCTGTAAGCGCAATAATCTTCCCCTCGCTATTACTCTGCAGCACATGAAACAGGAGCGTTAGTGGCATAAAAAGCACCATCGCCCACGAGACAACCACATGCACCTTTCCCTGCCATTTGCCCTCGTAGTGAGGCACGAGGGCTAACAGTACAAAACAGGTTATTGATGCGCCCAAAATAAGGCGCATTAGCCAACCGTAATCATAGTGTGGGATAAGCCATTGCTGAAAATAGATTGCGAGAAAAGCTGCGGCGGTTAGCAAACCGGCGCCAAACACAAGCGTTGTATCACGATGCGCCGACGCATGCAGACTGATGGACCAAAACTTCCCAAACCGCTCGCGCCGAAACACATACCACAGCACCGGCGCCATGACAGCCATCCCCAAAACCAAACTTTCCCTCGCAAAAATCATGTTACTAGTTCAGCGTGCGGCAGTTGCCGCGCCAGTTTTTTATCTAAGGTGTACAATGGCGTATTTGAGTATACGTATGCTGTTGCTTCAAGATATAAATCTGCAAATGAAACGGCTGAATGGTCGGCATATCGCTGCAAAACTCGTCGAAACACTGGGCGATTTAGCTCAAGTCGCGGCATGCGTAAAAGCTGATCTAACGCAAACGTAATCTCAGCCCTCGTGTATCCATACGTGGATCCCACGAGCACAAACACTACTTCCATGAGTGCTGCATCTGACACAGCAAATTGGTCATGCTCACTCAGCAGCTTCCGCACGCGAACTAATAGTTTCGCGTCGTCGAGCAAAATGAGCCGAAGTAAAACATTAGTGTCTAGACTTGGCACGCTCTTTTGCCCGTCCTTTCGCGGCCGCTTCTGCGATATCGGCACTTGTGAGCAGCGCCTTAGCTTCACCTCGCGCAATCATACCCCGCGCTTTTTCTCCGAAGCCTTCTATAGCTACAAAAAAGTCGTCCCAGTCACTCTGCGGCGTCACTGAAACGGTGTTACCACGCAGTTGTATATCTACTACTTTTCCTGGTGTAATACCTAGTTTTTTCCGAATACTCGCCGGCAGTGTAATAGTTCCTTTTGAGGTAACGGTAGAAGTATATGTCATAGTAAGAAATATAGCATATGTAATACATTTTGTAAATGTATTACGCAAAAAACCGATACGAGTACGCCATAAGGAGTGAGGTGAGCACAAAGAAAAGCATTTGCGCTGCCCAGAAATGCTTGAAATGAGAAAGCTTATTTCCACCAGCGATTAGAGCGAGCATCGTAATGTACACTGCAACCAACCCCGCGTGCACCTGCGCAGAAACTGCATAGAAAACACAAAACAGCAAATACCCTGCTGCCATCATCCACGCAAATAACTGGTGCGTATCACGCAAATTCATAGGACTATGGTCAGTCTTCTCTGATAGATACACTGCCTGCGCAATATCGAACACTGCAGCGACAAAAAGTACAACCGAACAGAAGCCAATTGAACGAAACGACACGGCGGCAAAAGCCATAAAACACACCGCGCCAATTACATGAATAAGGCGGTGTGTCCACAGCGTCATTCCGCGCAAAAGTGCCGACTCGCTGATGCTGGCAAACGAACCATTCATCACCCGCGCAAGTGCAATAACCATCCCATGCCACACATTCACAAAAACCAACGGCGCCAAAAACAATACACTTTTCATGAGCCATTACCGGTGCTTTCGAGGAAAACACGTTTTGTAAATCCGCCGCGTTCTGTGAACTTCTTTTTCCGTACATTTTCTAAAACTTCCCTACCGCCCATCTCGTCTGCAAGCGCATATATGACCTCCAGTATGTCGGCGAGCTCTTCAAAACTCATGTCCTCGAGGAATTCACGATACTCTTCACTAAGCTTATCGATCAGCCTGGCAATGTATTCCTTTTGACCAAGAACCCTCGTAAGTGCAACTTCTCCGTTCTTAGCTATAATGTCAGGAATATTATCTCTGACAAGTTTCTTGTACTTCATTCACAGTTCGCCCCAGTTGTCGCCGATACTGGTATCTACGGCGAGTTTGACGGCAAGGTCTGGGTAGATAGCTTCCATGGTGGTTTTGAGTATTTCGGCAACCTTTTCAGCGTCTTCTTCGGCACATTCAACAAGTATAGAATCGTGAATCTGTAGCAGCTGCCGAGGCTTCTCCTCTTCACTCTTCAGTCTCCACTCTTCAGTCTGCTTAAAAGCATCGTCAACAGCCACCATCGCCAGCTTCATCAAATCCGCCTCAGTACCCTGTATAGGCATGTTCATAGCGGCGCGTTCGGCTGCCTGGCGCACCACAAAATTACTCGAATGAATATCTGGCATTGGCCGGCGCCGGCCCAGTAGCGTTTCCACGTAACCGTCTTTTCGGGCCTGTTCTTTCAGCCCGTCTAGGTAGCCGAGGAGCGGCGCGCGCAGTTTGAAATATTCGTCTATAAACGATTTTGCCTGCATAAAAGTCATGCCCGTCGCGGCCGCCAGCCCGTGCGGGCTCATACCGTACAGCACCCCAAAGTTTATGGCTTTTACGGCCGAACGCATCTGTTTTGTGACGTCTTCTGGCTCGCGCCCGTATATCTGCGCTGCCGTTTGTACATGAATGTCTGCGCCGCGGTTAAACATATCTACCATGTCACTATCGCCACTCATGGCCGCAGCCAGACGTAGCTCAAACTGGCTGTAGTCAGCGCTCACCAGCTTGCGTCCCTTCCCTGCCACAAATGCCGCACGAATGTGTTTGCCCAGTTCCGTGCGCACCGGTATGTTCTGCAGGTTCGGGTCAGTACTGCTCAGTCGTCCAGTTTGCGCAATCGTAAGGTTAAACGTTGTGTGCACGCGGCTGTGGCCGTCGACTAGTTTTGGCAGCGTGTCCACGTACGTGTTCTTCAGTTTCGTCACTTCACGGTACTGCGAAATAAGGTCTATTACGGGGTGGCTCGCGCGCAGCTTGTCCAGCTCGCTGGCAGCGGTGCTATAGCCCGTTTTACCCCGTTTAATCCCTTGCGTAGGCAGGCCGAGTTTTACGAACAAAATGTCTGCAAGCTGCGAAGGGCTAGCGATGTTAAACTCTTGGTCGGCGTGACCATAAATTTCTTGTTCAAGGTCAGATATACTGTCTTCGATCTGCTCGGAAAATTGCGCAAGATAGAGCGTGTCGAGTTGTATGCCCGTGTACTCCATGCGGGCAAGTACGGGTATGACCGGCATGTCGACGGTCAAATTGAGCTGTTCAAATTTAGAATTTTTGGCCAGCTCCTCGCGCTGTTTTGCCGCAACCGCACGGACAACCGCAGTGATTTCTGCACCGCGACCGAGCAGTTCTTCATCGCTGAGGTCTTCAAAAGATGAGCCATCATAACCCAGAACGTCCGCGGCAATGTCCGTCAGGGATTGGGCCCGCAGAAGGCTATTGAGGGTAAAAGCCGCCACGAGCACATCGTGCGTGGCCTCTGGTAGTTCAGCCGCGCCCATGCCGAGCAATGTTTTGAGGGTTGATTTCACGTCGTAACCCACAAGATTCGAGATTCGAGATTCGAGATTCAAAATTACTATAGCCGCATCGAGCTTAGTCAAATCAAACGCATACGTCAGCTTGTCGTCTGCCGACACAACCAGCACCCGCGGGTCACGCCCCGCCACTCCCGCCGATCGCCCATACATGACCACTTCCGCCCCATTCGTGATTTTAACAGAGGCAAG
>CAYLWF010000012.1:0-24345 GCA_964387505.1 uncultured Candidatus Saccharibacteria bacterium | reverse complement strand
TTGCTGGACTCGGAGGTTTACTCGACCGGCAATTTGATCTATGAGGGGTATTTTGAAGTTGAGACCAGCTCGCGACGCTTTTTTAAACCGTCCAAACCGCTCTACAATAGCAATCGTCTGCTGCTTGACCGTAAACAGACCTGTGCCGATAAGTATCAGTACAACAACGGCTACTATCCAACCCATAATCCCTCCTTATGTTATAGAAATATTGTAGCAAACTATCGCGCGTTTTTGTGAAAACTCGCGAGGATTGACGGCAAGACTGCAACGAGAATCATCGTTATCCAGGTTGTGTAAATCTGTACTCTTTGGTTAGCGTCCTGAAGTACGCCAAACAAAAAGAGCCAGAGCAGTAAAATCAACCACCGGTAAGAACGTAGAAATATTCGATTTCTCAAAGCTTTTTGGCGTTCATCCAGATTTGCTTCTGCAGCTTTCGACCAAAAAACCGAATACATGCCCCGGTAGTAAGACACCAGGGCTACCGCGAGCACGGCAGCAAACACGATTCCTGCATTCCCCCACCCTTCCCACGAAAAACGCTCGGGCATGTTGCCTGATTCTTTAGCGACAATCGACATTTTGTTTGCATACAAACAAAAGAGTAAACCTGCAGTAATGCAGAGTGAAACAATTTTTGGCAAAGCGAAGGCAAGCTTCGGGTGGCTTTCTTCAAACGACGCATGCTTACTGTGTTTTTCCATTATCCACTTCTCCTAGTAATGGTTTATATTGTGTATCGGAAAAAACTTCTTCGACCGAAAGGCTAAAAACTCTTGCAATCACAAAGGCTAGTTCGAGACTTGGTGAGTAGTCACCGCGCTCTATGAAGCCGATGGTTTGATAGTTTACTCCGACCTTCTCGGCCAGTTCCTGTCGAGACAAGCCGTGCATGGTTCTCAGTGTTGAGAGACGATTGTACATCATAACGCAATAGATTATTGCGCATACGCAACATTTTGTCAATATCTATAATGAAAAATCGGCATTGCTGCCGATCGAAACTGGTGCGCGAGAGAGGACTTGAACCTCCATGCCTTGCGGCACTGGCTCCTAAAACCAGCGTGTCTACCATTTCACCACTCGCGCGTGAATGTGTACATTTTACTGAGTTTTGCGATAAAAAACCAGCTGGATGTCACCAAGTGGTTTTTGGGAAAGCGTTTCTAAAGTTTGAATATTCCTCACATATTCTGAGCCCGGCCATGAGAGTACAAATACCCCACCAGGTCGAACGTGAGCACTAAGACGCTCGATAACATCAGGTCGAATGTCGTCATAGGGTGGGTCTGCGACCACAACATCAAACTGTTTTTCCTGGTTGTTGCGCGACCAACCGCTGATGTTTTTGCGAAGCACCTGTATATGCTCCTCGACGTGAAGCGCTTTTATGTTGGCGGAGATGGTTTTGACTGCTTCAATATCGACATCTATCGCAAGAACATGCGCCGCCCCCCGGCTCATTGCTTCTATGGCGATAGCGCCGCTCCCCGAGTAGGCGTCAAGAAAGGTTAGCCCCTCTACGTCGCCAAGCGCGTTAAAAATGGCCCCTCGGGCTTTTTCGCTCATAGGGTGCGTCTGATGTCCACGCGGGCTATCAAACACCCGACCACCCAAACTGCCCGCAATCACTCTCATGATTTCTTTGCCTCCTCGCAAGTTGCATACCAGGCAAGCGCAACGGCTTCAACCAGGAGCGGAACGAGTTTGCGACGTACATCTTTTGCATAGCGAGGTGTCCAGCCAGAACGGTAAAATTGCTCATACAGCCCAAGTTCAGCGACTGCTCTTGCCTGGCTCTGATAATACGCACGAAACGACTGAATAGACTTCACTTTTTTCACCTGACTTTGACTAACAGAAAAATTACGCAACCGAACCGGCAAAATCACCAGCGCAACCCCCATTTCAAACGCTAAGTGCGTTGCAAGGAGACCCTTGTCGCCCCACATCAGCCAGTTTTTTTTCACTGTCTCACTTTTTGTCTCGCCCTGAACGAACAATTTGTCTTTCTTTGAAGAGCGGCTCTCTTTGCTAGAGCCTCGTATGTGCTCCATTTCTTGCTCATAGGGATATTGATGGGCGGGCGTCAAACCGTCTACCACAGCGTGTGCAAGCCACGCCGCTTGAAAGCTTGCTTGAGTTTTTTCCCCGTTGCGCAAAGCAGCCACAAGTTTCTGTTGGTGTTCGGCAATGATATCCAAAAGCATCGTATCGTCTGGATTGTGCGGATCGTAAAAATGCCAAGGCTCATCCTGGGCTGGCGCTTTCAGTTTTATGCCGTCAGGTCCGTCCCGCCCCTCAAACTTCAGTATACTTTCAACTAACGGAAACTTCCTGTCTGCTTCACTAAGGAGTTTGCGAAGTTCACGACGTGCAAGCCGGTCAATTTTTTGGTGGGCACCAAACCAACGGTCGAGATCCGGGAGTTGCTTCAGCATAGATCCGGCGTACATTAGGACTGAACCCCGGCCAACCACGAAAAACAAATGTTACTAGTACTTCGATGCTGTTTTGATTTTTTCATAGTTCGTCGTTGTACCTTAATAATTCAGTTGAGGTTGGTGACTCTACGCAGCGTATCAACACGTTCATGCAGCTCAGGATATTGTAGCAAATTTTCTTTTTTATCGAGGAATTTCTGTGCGGCCGCTCGTGCTTCAGCAATCAGCTGTGTGTCTGTCAGTTTCACCACGCGCAAATCAAGCGCGCCGTGCTGAAGCGCACCGTAAATTGCCCCTGGACCGCGCAATTCAAGGTCTAGTTCGGCCAGCCGGAACCCGTCTTGACTCGACTCAATGGCCCGCAGTCGCTTTGTAGGTTGCGTATCGTCACCAAGCACAAGATAGCAAAACGACTCATGTTCACCACGCCCCACACGCCCGCGGAGCTGATGCAGCTGCGCCAACCCAAAACGCTCGGCCGATTCAATAACCATAACGCTCGCGTTCGGCACATCCACACCCACTTCTATCACCGTTGTCGCCACCAGCACATCCAACTCGCCGCGTACAAACCGCTGCATCACCGCATCCTTCTCCACTGCTTTCATTTTCCCGTGCAGCAACCCAACGCGGTACTCTTTCAGTTGTTGCGAACTCAATTCTTTAAACACATCCTCTGCGGCCGCCCCTCTTGACTCTTGACTTGTGTCTCTTGTCTCTATATTCGGACACACCACAAAGGCCTGTCGCCCCGCGTCTATTTCACCGCGGATGCCCTCGTATAATCTGTTGCGGTTCACCTGGGATACAATTTCCGTATGAATTGGCTTCCGCCCAGCCGGTTTTTCTTTGAGTACGGAAATATCCAGCTCCCCATACAGCGTCAGCGCAAGACTACGGGGGATAGGTGTAGCAGTCAGGCTCAAGACGTGCGGCATGTGGCCTGCCTTTGTCATGAGTGCCTTGCGCTGCTCCACTCCAAAGCGGTGCTGTTCATCCACGATGATGAGTCCGAGCCGATGCATGTCAACCGCCTCCTGGAACAACGCGTGTGTGCCAACAATGAGCTTTGCCTTGCCATCTGCAACGGCTTTGTGGGTGGCCTTTTTTTGCGACGGCGTCAAACTGCCCACCAGTAACGGCACACCACTTGCCTCACTGACTGAACCCAGCAGTGACGCGAGCGTTTCAGCGTGTTGCCG
This sequence comes from uncultured Candidatus Saccharibacteria bacterium, assembly GCA_964387505.1. Classification (GTDB taxonomy): domain Bacteria; phylum Patescibacteriota; class Saccharimonadia; order Saccharimonadales; family UBA4665; genus JAGXIT01. The sequence continues at coordinate 20,696 of CAYLWF010000012.1, read as the reverse complement.
AGCCAGCAGCTCCGTTGGCGCCATTAACGCCACCTGATAGCCCTGGTTTATCGCCATCAGCGCCACCATCGCTGCCACGACTGTTTTGCCCGAGCCAACATCTCCCTCCACCAGGCGATTCATAGGATAGCGATGCTCCATATCTTGGTACGCCTGCCACACTACGCGGCGCTGGTCATCGGTCAATTTGAATGGTAATTCTGCGACAAACTGTTTTGCAAGCGCTAGGTCAAACGGTATAGATAGTGCATTTTCACGCATACTTTCCTGCTTGTTCAGCAGAGCTGCGAGGCTCAGCTCCAGCACTTCCTCAAAACCAAGCCGGCGACGAGCCTGGGCAAGCTGATCGCTAGACTGCGGAAAGTGCATCGCCTCTATCGCTTTCGCCCGGGATAGTAGTTCCGCCTCTGTTATCATCCACCTGGGAAGCGTTTCGGGCAGCGCACGAACCATACTAACACACTCGGCTACCAGCTTCCGGATTTGATTCGTGCTAATCGTCTTTGACTGGCGATACACCGGCACAATTCGGGCTGTGTTCACTGGAAAATCTTTCACCAGTTCTGCACTAGGGTTCATGATTTGAAACCGCTGATGACTAAGCTCGTACTGCCCACTCACGTAATATTCTTGCCCCGGCTTGAGCGCCGCTGCCCGATACGGCTGGTTGAACCACACCGCCCGCACACTGCCCGTCTCATCGCTAAACACCGCCTCAGTAATATGCATGCCCCGTCGCACATATCGACCCGTTGCCTGCTTCACTACGGCTTTTACGGTCACCGCACCCGGCCGTACATCTTTTACCGCCAGAACTTCCGAATAATCTTCATAGCGCGTCGGCAAATAGTCCACAAGGTCAAACACCGTGCGTATGCCCAGCCTGTGCAGCCCCTTCGCTACCTGCGCCCCCACCCCTTTCACGACCGAAATGTCATCAGATAACTTCACTCTACTATGGTATCACCTAGCGAGGTCGCGACAGAGCGGTTGTGTGAGCAGCGAGCTCTAGCGTGTCATCGAGCGGGGGGAGTTCGACGTCGTCGTAGCGGTGGGAGAGAGCCAGGCGGAGGAGTTCGTCAGCAAACTGAGGGTTCTTGACAAGGACGGGGCCGTGGCTGTATGTACCAAAAACGTTTTTAACCCTGCAACCTTCGGTTTTGTCTTGGCCGTTATTGCCGTCTCCCTGCGTGACCGTACCGAATGCTTGCGCGGGGTCGTCGAGCGTGGTGACGCCGCTGTGGTTTTCGTAGCCCACCACTTCGCCGAAAGTCGTTTCGTACACGGTGTTACCTATCATGCGCACATCACCACCCACCGTCTCGAGCGGCAGCAGACCTATACCTTTGATTACCTCTCCCGCGTTTGTCGTAAATGAGCGACCGAAGAGCTGATACATACCGCAAATCATGAGCATCACCACACCGTCTTCAGCCAGTTCTTTCAACTGAGCAGCTTTTTCCTGCAAATCATCCTGAATTTTCCCCTGTCCGGCATCTTGCCCGCCGCCGCCAATGATAACGTCTGCTTCACTCGGGATAGGCTCGCCAACACCTATGAGTTGCACCTGGACGTCCACACCGCGCCACTCAGCCCGTTTCTGCAGCACCAGCCGATTGCCCGTATCGCCGTAGATATTCATTTCTTTCGGGTAGAGGTGCACAATGGTCAACTTCATGCTCGTCGCCGTCTTCGTCTCGTTGCTCATAGTTATGAATCTCCTTCTTCAAGGCCCGATAAGCCACCCAAATAAAGGCTCCTTAGCTTAAGCATGGCGGTGTAAGTGCAAAACAGGATGGCTTCACCGCCATTTTTTGCGGCGAGCTCGTCAAACTGCGTTTTATATCGTCCAAGATCAGACTCGTGTCCAGCAACTGCAACTTCATCGTATTTGAGCCGATTTGCCATATCAGCCGCCCGCACCCCACCACACAATGCACCCCCAGCCATCCCATGTGAAAGCTCCGCTCTCTCACAATCTTTGTGAGAGAGCGGAGCTTTCACATTGAGCGGGGTGAAGTCGACGTCCCAGAGCCATGAGACATCACGGCCGTCTGGGTAGTCATCGTTTATGGCGATGCCGATAGTTGTATACTCTTTGATTTCTAGCATACGAAGTGCCTGCGTAAAACCACCCGGGTTTTTCACGAGCTGGAGCGTCAACCTTCCGCCAGCAGGCAGGTCAATCACTTCGCCGCGGCCAAAGGCCGGTTCTACAGTCAAAATGGCCTCGGCTAGTCTTGCCGTGTCTGGCTCGGGAACAACCTGGTACAGGACCGTGAGAGCCGCTGCGAGATTCAAAGCGTTGTGGCCGCCCTGTAGCTGGTATTGATAGCGGTGAGGCGTGCCATGAATATGAAGCGAGACCGATTCTTCGTCGTAGCCTGTCAGCTCGACCAAAGGTTCTCCAGCGCAGACAAAGTCAGCTGATTCGCCGTGATACAGCTGATCGTCAGTCAGAAACTCCTTCTGGAGCTCGGCAGCATGACCAAACCAAACTTTCTCTACTCCGTCTCTCACTGTAATGGTATCGACCCGTTCATCATTGGCGTTGAGTACCACAAACTCTGTCGCCGAGTCTGCTAGTTTTTGGAGAAGTTTGAGCGTCGTGTCTATTTCGCCAAACCGATCCATCTGGTCACGCATAATGTTCAGTACTAGCACGCCACGCGGTTTCACCCGACGAACAAAGTGGACCGCATGGGCTTCGTCCTGCTCAAACACTGCAATATCGTAGTTGAGTTTGCCCTGCCAAGTAGCTTTATCTACCACCGAACTGATGATGCCGCGAACAAAGTTGCTCCCCGTCGGGTTCGTAAGCACTCGCAGACCCTGCGACTCAAGGAGCTTTGTAATAATCTTTGTAGTAGTTGTTTTGCCATTTGTTCCCGATACGACGATGACGCCTTGTGGCAATTGCGCAAGCATGCCGCTCAACAAATCTGGGCTAAGTTTTTCAACAATCCTTCCGGGCAATGCTGAACCAGTCCGACCAGCCAAACGCAAGCCCTTGAGCGTCATTTTTCCAACCGAGAGACCAAGAAAATGCATATATTTCAGTATAGCCTATGCTAGTTCAACGAGCGCGGAATCTTTGAAGGCTTTGCCGCGGCGGAGGAGAATGCGGCCACTGGTAAATAGTCCGGGATTGAGGTTTTCATCTGTGGTTTTTACTCCATTGAGGGAAATGGCGTTGCCCTGGAGAAGACGGCGGGCTTCGCCCTTGGAGCTAGCAAGACTGCTTTCAACGAGGACGTCGAGGAGCGAGCTAGTTTCGTTTGCGCGTACTGATGGAATTTCGGCGCGTAAAGCCGCGAGAGTGGCGTCATCTGCCTCACCCACCGACGCGTCACCGACCAAACATGCAGTCACGCGTTGAGCCGTCACAAGGGCTTCGTCGCCATGAACAAGCCGCGTAACTTCTTCTGCTAGCCGCGTCTGCGCGTAGCGAGCGCCCGGGTTTTCGCGCTGCTTTGCCATGACAGCCTCCAGCTCTTCTCGACTGAGCAAGGTATAGATTTTCAGGTAATCTTCCACGCCGAGATCATCGCAATTTATCCAGAACTGATAAAATGCCGTGGGCGTGGTTTTGGCCGGATCAAGCCAGACAGCTCCACCCTCACTTTTACCGAACTTCACCCCAGTGGATTTGTTTACAATCAACGGCGCAGTCCAGATATGCGCCTCACCGCCCGCCACCCGGCGGATGAGCTCAACACCCGCAATACAGTTGCCCCACTGGTCAGAACCGGCTACCTGGAGCGTGGCACCCTTTTCGCGGTACAAGTGCAGAAAATCATACCCCTGTATAAGCGCATAGCTGAACTCAGCATAAGATATGCCGTTGCCATCATCACCCAAACGCTCCTGGACAAATTCGCGGCCAAGCATTTGCCGTACGGGTACGTGTTTGCCTACTTCGCGGAGGAAGTCGAGGTATCCGTAGCCCTTAAACCAGTCGTAGTTGTCGACAATCTCAAAGTCGTGGCCAGCAAAAATGCGACGATACTGGGCGGAGATACCCTGCTTGTTATGCTCGATGTCTTCCAGCGAGAGTAAGTCACGCTCTTGTTTTTTGCCGTCTGGGTCGCCAATCATACCCGTCGCTCCGCCTACCAGCAAAATAGCTTTGTGTCCGTGATCTATAAAGTGACGAATCATCATGGCAACCGCAAAGTTGCCTACGGTCATACTATCCGCACTGGGGTCAACGCCCCAGTAAAAGGTAATCGGGTTGCCGTCTAGTGCGTTTACATCTTTGTACGTGGTTTGATTTGTAAAGCCTCGCCAGGCCAGTTCTTCGGAAAGTGTCATAGTAGTAGTATACAGAGTTCAGGGTGAAGAGTTAAGGTTTTGCTGTTCATTTTCCTTGTGCTTGGACCCGCAGACTTTGCTATACTATGGTGAGCACTAAGCGGAGTACACTAGAACGTCCATGAAACAATCGCAATCCGATCGGCCGCGCCGTTCCCCCTCGCGCAATACGAATACCTTTGTTACCAGAAGCGGTAAAACAATCAAGGTAAATCAGAATTTAAGCGAACGCCTCAAAGCAGGCCGGGAGGCAAAAGCTCGTCGTAAAGCGGCATACCTCAGCAGTCTGCCCGCAAACCCATGGAAACGTTTCTTTTATAGAATCAGCCCCAGAAGAGCAATACGGTATTGGTTCAGCCGCGAAGGCGTCGTGATGGGCCTTAAGATTACGGGGGTTAGTTTTGTTGTTGGTTTCCTTGTCGTGGTTGGAGTTTTTGCATATTTTCGCAAAGACCTACCTAAAATTAACGATGTAGCTGGCAATAACTTTGGCGGAAGCATTACCTATTACGACCGGAGCGGCCAGACTCTGCTCTATCAAGACTATATGGCAAAGAAGCGAGTCACCGTAAAAGACGAAGAAATCGCCAAAGTCATGAAACAAGCCACGCTGGCCATCGAAGACCGGAACTTCTTTAAACACGGCGCATTTGACACGAAGGGTATCATACGAGCGGCAGTAAACGAAGTGAAGGGCGGTAGTAGACAAGGTGGATCAACCATCACCCAGCAACTCGTAAAACTGAGCGAAGGCTGGGAAAACGAACGCACCGTGAGCCGAAAGGTCAAGGAGTTGATTCTTGCCGTCGAGCTTGAACGTGAATATAGTAAAAAAGATATTCTGACGGGCTATCTCAATATGGCGCCCTACGGTAATGTGAACTATGGCGTAGAAACCGCAGCTCAGGATTATTTTGGAGTAAGCGCAAAAGATCTTTCACTCGCACAGGCTACAATGCTTGCAGCAATCCCAAAAGCACCAGGATCACTTTCCCCCTTTAGTAGTCCAGAGTTCAACAAGAGCCTCGCGACAAACTACTTCAACAAGGAGTGGTTGATAGGTCGACAACACTACATTCTCGATGTCATGGCCACCGAAAAATATATTTCCAAGAAAGAGGCTGAAGAAACAAAGAAAATCGATATACTTGCGCAGGTCAAACCGCGAGAAGATAAGTACAAAAATATTAAAGCGCCTTATTTTGTGCTTGCCGCCAAACAAGAACTCTACAAAAAATTCCCGAAAGCCGTTGTAGACAATGGCGGCTGGAAAGTTATGACAACACTTGATATGAACTTGCAGGGCCTAGCAGAAAAAGCTGTTGTCACTGACAATCTACGAACACTGCGTAATGGTGGCGCCAACAACGCCGCTTTTGTTGCCGAAGAAAATGCAACTGGCCAAGTCATTGCGCTCGTCGGCGGGACAGATTTTGAGACTCAGCGCGTAAGCTTTGCGACAGATGCTCAAATATCACCAGGGTCAAGTGTTAAGCCATACACATACGCCGTATTTATCAACAACAACTCAAATGTTGGAGCTGGAAGTGTACTGTACGACCAGCAAGGGCCAATCCCTGGCTATCCCTGCACAAACAAAAATCGCCCTGAGTCTGGAGGAAACTGTTTGTTCGACTTCACCCGAAAATATACCGGACCCGTTACGTTACGGTACGCTCTTGGTGGCTCCCTGAACGTTCCTGCTGTAAAAGCCTTTACCTCTGTTGTACCCAATGACACGAGCAGTGGCCATGCCGCTTCAATGAATAAAGTAATGTCAAGTATTAATGAACTCATGGGCAATGAGAGCGGATACAAGTGTTACCCTCAGGGAACTATTTTGTCTGAAGCTACAAAGGCTGATGAGATTGAATGTAACTCTGCGGCAGGAATTGGAGACGGTGCATACTTAACGCTCGCCGACCATGTTAACGGCATTGCAAGCTTGTCACGCCTTGGTCAATCTATTCCGCAAACCACCATTCTAAAGGTTACGAATGCCTCGGGGAAAGCTCTTTACGAGTACAAACAGGCAAAACCAAAACAGGTTCTTCAGCCTGACGCTGCATACATTGTCAATGACATGGCGTCCGATCCTGGTGCCTCATATCTTGGGGGCAGCTGTAACGCGACAACGTGCTATGGCATGAAGTTCCACCGCTATAAAGGCTGGAAAACCGGCATCAAAACCGGAACAACTAACGACCGTACCGATGGTCTCATGATGAGCTGGAATGCGAAATATACTGCCGGTATTTGGGTCGGAAACTATGATCGACGTCCGTACTCGGTGTCGCCAGAGAACATGACAGACCCTATTATGAAGCAATTTATGCAAGGCGCTATTGACGCCCTCGGAAATGTTCCGGCAGAAAACTGGACAGCACCAGCCGGCATAAAAACCCTCCCTGCCTATGCTTCAAAAGTGCCTTTCAGCACACAGTCTCGCGCACCAACGACAGACCTTTTTCCTTCTTGGTATGTCGCAAAGTCGGGCGTCACATCTCGCGCAGTTGATAAGGTAAGTGGTAAGCTCGCGACAAGTTGTACGCCCGAACTTGCTCGTCAGTCAAGCATTAACAGCAATGCGATGAACTGGAATGTTGATATCTATGCTGGCGGAAGTGCCGGCGGCGCACCGACATCACAAGGCAGCGACGATGTCCATAACTGTAATGACACAAAGCCAAGCGCCACGGTTACTGCCGTTAACGGGATTACAACAGATAGCCAAGCGGCCGTGGCCTGTCCACAAAGTGGGTGTGTAGTCATGGTACATGCCGAACAAGGTACACATGCGCTCAGCAACGCAAACTATCCAAGCTACCCTGGGACACTAACACTACTCGTGAATGGACAGTTAGTACAGTCACAAAACGTCAGTAGCTCTGGAGATTACCAATTTTCCTACACTCCCTCTAGTGACACAAGCGGGTCAGTCCAGTTGACAGTTGAACTAGTGGACAGCGTGCTTTACCAAGGGAGTAGCTCTGTGACTATCAGCGTATCTTCCCCGCTACAAAGCGGCGCAGTAACTGGTAGTGGTACCGGCACTACGAACAGTAGCAGCAGCGGTAACAGTGGGCATAGTAATAACGGTAACTCCAACAATAATCCCTAGCTCACGCATACTTATCTTGAACCCGCTAGCTTAGAAACTGGTTGAGTGCAGAGCGAACGTCTGGGACGACGACTAGAAAAGGGGATGGCTTTTTGGTGCCTCGCTCGCGCGGGCCAATTGCACAGTCAAAGCCAAGTTTTTTAGCTTCGGCAATGCGCTTATCTATATACGAGACATGACGAATTTCACCTGAGAGGCCCACTTCACCGAAGACAACTGCATTTCGTTTCAGCTTTAGTCCCTTTGCGGCCGAAGCTATGGACATGCATATGGCGAGGTCTGCCGCCGGATCTTGCAGGCGCAAGCCGCCCACGATGTTTATGTAGATGTCTTGTTCGGCTAGGTTCAGTTTGGTTCGACGCTCCAGCATAGCAACGAGCAGGTTGACACGGTTCAGATCAATCCCGCTGGCCGCACGTTTTGGGTAGCCATAACTTGTCTTGTTTACTAGCGCCTGGACTTCCACCAGGATTGGGCGAGTCCCTTCCAGTGTTGCAAGCACAACTGAACCGTCGGTGATTTGGCGTTCTTCAAGAAGTGCCTGCGAGGGGTTGAGCACGGGTTTCAAGCCCTGCTCATCCATTTCCATGATAGCCGCTTCAGTCGTCGGCCCAAACCGGTTTTTGGTCGCTCTGAGCACCTTGAAACCACCATACGCATCTCCCCCGAGCGTCAACACCACGTCTACAATGTGTTCAAGCAGCTTTGGCCCAGCTATGGAGCCTTCCTTCGTAACATGTCCGACAATGACAAGGGCTGTGTCGGACTGTTTCGCCGCCTGGAGTAGTATGTTTGTGCTGTTCGTGATTTGGCTAACACTACCTGGCGCTGAACTCACTCCCGCTGCCGTCATGGTCTGCACCGAGTCTACGACGACAAGCTGAAAGTCTCCGCTGGCAATCGTGGCTGCCGCGTCGTCTGCCGAGTTGCTGCTGGCTATTTGAAGCCGATCGCCCCCCGCTCCCAACCGACTGGCGCGCATGGCGACCTGATGTTCGGACTCTTCACCGCTGATGTATAGGACTGCCTGCTGTTTGGAGACGGCATTTGCCAACTGCATAAGGAGTGTGCTCTTACCTATACCCGGCTGCCCCGCTATAAGTACAACACCGCCAGCAACGAGACCGCCGCCAAGCACCGTATCGACCTCACCAAGCCCAGTCGTGAGACGCCGCTCTGCCTTGCCTTTTGAGGCTGAAATCACCTGGGATGATAGTTTTCTCCCTGAGGGCTTCGCCCCATTTGCACTTGGTGTCACTAGTTGGACTTCTTCGGCTATGCTATTCCACTCACCACATTGGCTACAGCGACCCGCCCACGCGGCGTACTGCGCTCCACAGCTCCCGCACGCGTACTTCACACTCTGTTTACTCATGCTTCTAGTATACCCCGAGTTTGACAAGAATTGTCGAATCGGGGTACATATGGGAAGATTAGCAATCCGCACGTCATAGGCTAATTTAGCAGGGAGCATTGAGCATTTAGCAGAAATTTAGCATTTGGCAGGTGGCAGACGCCCTGCTCCCGACATTTCTGTGAATTGCAACCTGTAAAATTTCTGCTACATGCTCTCTGTCGTGTCTGCTAAATTTTGCGTAAGTCTCCAAGGTTCATGCCCTACCGTGCTGCCGGCAGCGTTGTGGCCGAAAGTGCCTGTGTCAGCTCCCGTTCTTCAAGTGCAAGCGCATTGCGTTTCTCGACGGTGTCATTGTAGTAAGTAATCTGGTCACGCAGCTGACCAATATGTGCGTTGTACGTATCTACAAGCTTGTTGTAGCCCGTTACCTGAGCGTTATAGCCAGCGATATTGCCTGTCTTTTTCAGGGCCGCCATTTCTGCCAGTCGAGCATCGATGGCTTGACGCTCAGTTTCTAGTTGCGTCTGTAGCGTCTCAGTCGAACCTTTCAGCTCCTTTAGCTGGCTATCATACGCTTCCACCTGTGTACGGCGAGTAGTAAATTCTGCCTGATATTTCTCGGTAATTGCCACGAGTGCCTGGCGGTTCGTAAAATAGCGCGCATAGTATGTTTCGAGCTCTGCGGGTAACCCACGTACTTCACTGGCAAATATGGAGTGCATTTCATTTGGCAATTCATTCGGCTCTGTTTGGCGATACAAATCGACTGTTTTCTTGATGCGTTCGTCGGTAAGACCGTTTTTATAAAAACCTGTCAGTAAACCATCTATTCGCATCCGCTCCTTTGTAGACAATCTCTCGTATGCCGCGTGCAGCATCTCATGCGCAGCCGTTACCTCCACAACGCCCTGTAGCCGCGAGTCAGTTACTTGGTAGAGATATATACCGTTATCCCCACCCTTATAGCACCCCAGCACAACTGACTTTTCAAAACCAATCGGGCAAGAGTTCGTGAATGCTTTACCGCTCTTAATCTCGGGCTTGTTGACGTAAAAAAGATGCATGCCCTTTTCGCTCATCTGCGCGCCCGTGGCTGCGGCAGCAATCTCAGACGGAGCGCTGTAGCCGCGCAGCTTCCACCAGTCGGTGATTGCCTGCTGGTTCAGCGCAACAAACCCAAACATGCCGAGCCAAAACAGCAAAAACAACATTGAACGAAACGTGTGACTCTTCGGTTTCTGTGGAAGTTTTTGCGGCATACGTATAGTATAGCGCAAGCGGCTTACTCGGATGCAGTTGTGTATGTTAGCGTGTTATCTCGGCTGCTTATGTGAACGATGTCGCCCTTGGTGTACTTTTCGTCGAGCAGTTCAAGTGCCATTTGATCTTCTATGGTGTCCTGGATGAGGCGGCGCAAGGGGCGCACACCGTTTTTTGCGTCATAGCCGTGCTCGAGCAGGTACTGCTTTGCGCCCGTACTAAGCTGCACGCTCACACCGTGCTTTTGCAAGCGCTTGCGCAGTTCATCTATTTGCAGGTCGATTATCTTGTAGATGTCTTTTTTCGTCAGACCGCGGAACACGATGGTTTTGTCTATACGGTTGAGTAGCTCAGGACGCAGCTCTTTTTTGAGTCTGTCCAGCACATTTTGCTTGTTCTGCTCGTGCATGGCGTCGAGATCATCGAGGTCGCTACGGCGCTCCGCTTGGAACCCAAAGGCGGCTTCTTTCTGAAGTTTGTCCGCACCAATGTTGCTCGTCATGATGACAATGGTATTCGTGAAATCTATGCGCCGACCTTTGCTATCAGTAATGTAGCCATCCTCTAGCATCTGGAGAAGCATGTTGAACACGTCTGGGTGAGCCTTTTCTATTTCGTCGAAGAGCACAAGGCTGTACGGCTGGCGGCGGATTTTGTCGGTCAGCTGGCCGCCGTCATCGTAGCCGACATAGCCAGCCGGCGCACCAACGAGTCGGGAGACATTGTGGTGTTCGCCAAATTCGCTCATGTCTATTTTTACCAGTGCGCTTTCGCTCCCGAAAAATTCTCGGGCAAGCACGCGAGCCAACTCGGTTTTACCGACACCGGTGGGACCCAGGAATATGAAGGAACCAATCGGCCGGTTGCTCGCACCTATGCCGCTGCGGTTACGCCGGATGGCTTTGCTCACCACCTCTACGGCTTCACTCTGGCCTATGACATGGCGAGAAATGTTCTTTTCTAGTTGCAGTAGGTACTTTGCTTCGCTTTTGATAACCTTGCGTACCGGCACGCCAGTGATGCGTGAAACCACTTCGGCTACATCGTCGCTGGTCATAGCAAGCTGCGTACCTGTTTTTGTTTTTTTGTAGAGGTCTTCCAGCTCTTTCTGTATTTGCGAAGCGCGCGTTTTGTTGCGCGCGGCGCGTTCGTAATCTTCCTGGTCAACTGCTTCGTCTATACGTGCGTTCAGCAGCTTCAGCTCTTTTTGCAACCGCCGGACTTCTGGGCTGGTCTTTCCTTTCTCTACCCGAAGTGCAGCCGCCGTTTCGTCCAGCAAGTCAATGGCTTTGTCCGGCATGAAGCGGTCTTGGATATAACGTTTCGCAAACTGCACGGTGTCTTCGATAACTTCATCGCTCATGGCCACACCATGGAACTCTTCGTAGTGCTTGCGCAGGCCTTTCAGTATGGCCGTTGTTTCTGGAACATTGGTTTCTGGCACCTGTACGGGTTGAAAACGACGTTCTAGGGCGGCGTCTTTCTCGACATGTTTGGTGTATTCCGCGGTCGTGGTGGCACCAATAACCTGAATTTTACCGCGCGCTAGAGCCGGTTTGAGGATATTCCCGGCGTCCATCGAGCCTTCGGCCGCACCAGCCCCGACGATCAGGTGAAGCTCATCGATAAACACCACAGTACGTTTGTCGTTTTCAAGTTCGGCCATGACTTTTTTGAGCCGTTCCTCAAACTCGCCGCGATATTTCGTACCGGCGACCATAGCCGCGAGATCAAGCATGACGATTCGTTTGTCGAGCAGGCTATCTGGCACGTCTTCATTTACAATCCGTTGCGCTAGGCCTTCTACGATGGCCGTTTTACCCACGCCCGGTTCGCCTATAAGCACCGGATTATTTTTGGTGCGACGGTTCAAAATGGTGATAACACGCTTGATTTGCGCCTCACGGCCAACAACTGGGTCTAGTTTATTGCCCCGCGCCTGCGCTGTGAGGTCGGTGCCATACTGGTCGAGCACGCTTTTGCCGCGATGTGGCTTTCGGCTTGTCCTACGGCCACCCGGTTCAACCGACTCTTTGTCGGCGTCGTCAAACTGGCGGCTGAGGAAATTTTCGACCTCATTTATGATGCTATCTGTGTTGACCTTCATGTCGCGTAGCAACACACTCGCCCGAGAGTTTTTCTGACTGAGTAAGCTGTACAGGATGTGTTCTGTACCACAGTAATCTTGCCCGTAGTCCTGAGCGATATCGTAAGCCATACGCAGCGTTAGTTTGGCAGTTTCGCTATAGCCTTTCGCACCCATATTCACCACAATGTTTTTAGGTGTCAGCTTCAGCGCAACCTGCGCCTTACTGAGTGTCACCCCTGCATCCTCAAGGATTTTGCCGCCCAAAGAACCACCTTGCGCCATGAGACCCAGCAGCAAATGCTCTGTGCCAATATAAGCGTCACCCAAACCGCGTGCAATTGTACCTGCATGCGCGAGGCTCTGCCGCGCGTTTTCGGTCAGGTAATTTGAAAATTCTTGATAGTCTGGTTGCATGGTTCGCTCCTTACGTCGCTCAAGAGTCATGACATATGAGTCAAGAGTTAAGAGTGGAAATTGTGTCGCCTACAGCGACAATAATAAAAACCTAGATTCCCGCCTTCGCGGGAATGACATCCCGACAAAAGCGTTACTCCTAGCCTACCAAAATTAGCACTCCCCAGTCAAGAGTGCTAAAAATGAATCATGTCCGGCCGCAGGCTGTTAAAATCGATCCACCGCAGCACGGCGTAGGTGGATACAGCTAAAGGCGGTCACGCGAAGGCTCTCGGCTCGAATGTTGTCATGTTTTACAACTTCCGGCAGGCGGCGCGACTTGTTTGAACGAAGGGTAATATTGCCAATGGCAATATTACCCGGAGTGAGTTGTCGCGTCGGTTGTAAAACTGGACAACAGTTTGACCGAGAGTCGTAGCCCTGGCCTGGTTTTGGGTCTAGGGCCTTTTGGCAGCAAAAGGTCCTAGTCGCCTGCAGGCGCGAGAGCCTGCATAAAAGCCTATTCCCCGTGCTCTTCAATAGCATCAAGCAAAGACGATTCGAGCTGCTCTTTCTTCTTGAGACGCGGCTGTTTTGGCAGTTCTTTTACCTGAGCCTCACCCTCAACCACAGCTTCCTTTTCGGCTTCGATATCCAGCTCATAGCCAACAAGTTTTGAAGCCAAACGCACATTTTGACCGCCCCGACCAATGGCTATACTCAACTGATCTTCCGGTACGAATACCTTCGCCCGCTTTGCGCTTTCGTCTATCACCACGCGGTTGACCTTGGTTGGACTCAGCGCGTTCATAATGTACTGCGCCGTATCTTCCGCAAAGACGATGATGTCTATCTTCTCCTGCTCACCCACTTCACCCACCACAGCGTTTACACGAGTGCCGTGACCACCCACAAAGGTACCCACAGGGTCTACGCCAGGAACAGTGCTGGCTACCGCAATCTTGCTACGTACACCAGCTTCGCGGGCGATGTTCTTTATTTCTACCGCACCCGCTTCCAGCTCTGGCACCTCAGCGCGGAAAAGCCATTCCATAAACTGCGTGTTCCCGCGGGAAACAACGAGCTGCGGGCCGCGTGGGCCGCGTTCGACGTCTTTCAGAAATACTTTAAGGCGTTGGCTTGGGTAGTAGCGTTCGCCCTGAATCTGCTCGCTCTTTGGCATAATACCCTGAGCTTTGCCCAGCTCTAGTCGAACAATCATGCCTTCTACGCGGCTTACCATTGCGTTTATAACGGTGCCGATTTTGTCTTCGTACTCAGCCAGGACAATCTCGCGCTCAGCTTCACGCAGGCGTTGCAAAATCACTTGCTTTGCCGTCTGTGCCGCCACGCGGCCAAACGTCGTGACCTTTTCGTGCAGTTCAACGAACTCACCTATGGCCGCATCTTTCTTCAGTTTCTTTGCATCTTCGAGGCTAATTTCAAAGTCGGCGTCGCCCACTTTTTCCACGACTTCTTTGCTCACGTAGGCATCTACCTCACCAGTGTGCAGGTTCATGCTTACGCGCACTTCTTGTTCGCGGTCACCATAGTCGCGGCGGTAGGCAGCGGCGAGCGCCTGCTCTACTACTTCTTTTACCGTGTCTTCCGGCAAGTTTTTTTCCTCGGCGATTGCCTGTATAGCTACCGCCAGTTGTTTAAAATCCATATCCATGAGTCGCTTTGCTCCCTTTACCATTTATGCTGTCACGTGTGACATTTTGTATTATCTTACGAAAAAAGCCGACGTGCCGGCCGACCTTAACATCACAAATTATAGCAGCTTGGATATTACGAAGCAAGAGCCGTGTTAGAATATGCAGATGAGCAAGTCTGTTACGCGTTTGTATGCACAATTTCAGCCGGAGAAATATGAGCTGGAAATTAAGTTAGATGAAGAGAAGATGACTTTTTCGGGGCGAGTTGTTGTAGCTGGCAAAAAAGTGGGTAGGCCCAGTCAGCGACTGACTTTTCATGCAAATGGGGTGAAAGTCACCTCTGGTACAGTGGTCAAACGAGACAAAAAGGGCGAGGTAGAGTTGCCGCTCGCGCGCATAAACCACCAGAAAACACTCCAGGAAGTCCGCCTCCATACTGAAGGTATGGCGTACCCTGGTGAGTACACTGTGACCATGGAGTTCGAGGGCAAGATTACAGATGGCATGACCGGTATATACCCCTGCTACTGGAAAGACGCCGACGGTAAGGAACAAAAACTTATCGCCACACAGTTTGAAAGCCATCATGCCCGCGAAGCGTTTCCGTGCATAGACGAGCCGGAAGCAAAGGCGGTCTTTGACCTGACGCTCGAAACCAAAGATGAAGGCTGCGTGCTGAGCAACATGCCAGAAAACCGGAAAGAGAAGACGGAAGACGGAAGACTGTTTTTCAAACAACCCCGCGTATGTCGACTTATTTGCTCGCATTTGTCACGGGAGACTTGCACAAAAAATCGACCAAAACCAAGTCTGGCGTCGACGTAAACGTGTGGGCTACGACGGTGCAGCCTGCCACATCGCTCGACTTTGCCCTCGACGCTGCTACGCGCAGCATAGAGTATTTCGAAGACTACTTTGGGGTGCCGTATCCGCTACCCAAAGCCGACCATGTTGCCCTGCCCGACTTTAGCAGCGGTGCTATGGAGAACTGGGGCTTAATCACATACCGCGAACGAGTTCTGCTGGACTACCCGGGCGAAACTAGCCAAAGCACCCGCGAGTACATTGCCCTCGTGGTTGCTCACGAAACAAGCCACCAGTGGTTTGGTAACCTCGTGACGATGAAATGGTGGGATGACCTCTGGCTCAACGAATCATTTGCAAACATGATGGAATATCAGTGTGTCGACAGCATGTTTCCCGAGTGGCACGTCTGGAATCAGTTTATTGCCAGCGAAGGCCTTGCAGCGTTTCGGCGTGACGCTACCTACGGTGTGCAGTCCGTGCATGTAGATGTGCATCATCCAGACGAGATTAGCACACTGTTTGACGGGAGTATTGTGTACGCTAAAGGTGGCCGCTTGCTCTACATGATGAAAAACTACATCAGTGAGGAGGCGTTCCGCAAAGGCCTAAGCGAATATTTCAAGAAACATGCCTATGGCAATACCACGGGTAACGACCTATGGAATGCACTTTCCGCCACCAGCGGCAAAGATGTCGGTGCCTTTATGACCCCGTGGCTCACGCGCTCTGGCTTCCCGGTCGTACACGTTGCGCAAACCGGCAAGGACGTTACCCTTACCCAGGAGCATTTCCTAGACTCACCGGAAAAGGCTGATAAAACCCGCCTGTGGCGAGTACCCGTTTTTGCAAATGCGGCGCAAGTACCAGAGGTGTTTGAAGCATCCCAGGTGAAATGCACCCTTTCAGAGAACAGCCCTCTGTATATAAACGTCGGCGAGCGTGGACATTACCTCGCGAACTATCAGTCAGAACAGACAAAGCAGGCGCTGGAAAAGGAAATCCAGACCCAAACGCTGCCCGAACCAGACAGGCTGATGTTACTAAACGGCAGTGCCATGCTGGCGCGCGCTGGCTACCAAAGCTATGCAGAAACACTACAGCTCCTGAGCGCGTATGCCGACGAGTCCAGTGAACCCGTCTGGGACATAATGGCGCTCGTCGCAGCCGAAGTCCGGCGTTTTGTAGACCTCGACGAATCACTAGAACCGAAGCTGAAGGCAATGAGTCGCGAACTAGTGCGAAAGCAGGTCAAACGACTTGGCTGGGAAGAAAAACCAGACGAGCCAGTCGCAGACACGAAACTCCGGAGCCTTGTGCTCGGACTCGGTGCCTACGGTGAAGACGAGGCAATTCTGGCAAAGTCCCGCGAGCTTTTTGCGGCGTACATGAAAGACCCTGCAGCCGTACCTTCAGAGCTGCGCGCACTGGTCATGTCCATTGTGGTCAAAGAAGGTGATACTGGTGCCGTAGACTTTCTCCTGAATCTACACGACACGACGCAAAACAGTGAACTAAAGGGCGACGCCTGCGATGCCCTCACCGCCACCCGTGACCCAAAATTTGCTGCAAAACTACTGGCTCGGTTAAAAGACAGTAAGCTCGTGAAGCCGCAGGATGTTGACCGCTGGCTCATCTACCTCCTCCGCAACCGCTATGTACGCGACACTGCGTGGGATTGGATGGTAGCCGAGTGGCCGTGGCTGCAAGAAACTTTCTCCAACGACAAAACCTATGACTACCTGCCCCGCTACGCCGCTACGGTCGTAAACACACGCGAGTACGAGAAAAAGTACCATGATCTTTTCGACAGCAAGCTTGACCAGCCCATGCTAAAACGCAACATCACCATCGGTTTCGAAGAAATAACCGCCCGCCTCACTTGGCTCGACCGCGATATTCCGCCGATACAGAAGTTCTTCAAATAGCAATAGCATTAAATTGCTGTTGCATAAACTGTAGTCTAATATATAATTTTCATCATGTCAGAAAAAGATAGATCAAACGAAGTAACAATTTTTCTTTCCGATAAAGAGATGGCCACCCTACAAGCCCGCGCCGACACCGGCGGAACATCTGTTGCAACAGTTGCCGGTCGGGCAGTTGTTGAATCACTCTCGCCAACGTCAACCGAAACGCTACGAGGGGTAACCCAAGACATATTTGGTGTGAAAGTTTTTGTTATGCAACCAAGATCTCAGGGTTAATACAGATTCTCTATACACCTGGAAACTATATAGTCTGGGCCAGATAGTTCTATTGCACCGAGTGCGTACTCTCCTGTGTATTTGCTAGATGAAACATAGAGTTCGGCGGCGAAGCGCATTTGTTCAAGTTTTTTGGGTGTGATGTAGTCGAGGCCACGGCCTTGGTGGTCAGTTTTACGGTGTTTGACTTCGAAGAATACGAGTGGGCCTGGGCGGCGAAAGTGTGGGCGCTTTTGCGCCACAATGTCTATCTCGGCTCGTCTATGCCGCCAGTTCATTGTAACTATCGTGTAACCATGCACCTGCAAATACTCTGCCGCCACTTTCTCCGCCGCATGCCCCGTCTCATAGTTCGTCATTCCGCCAGTCTACCCCGTCCGACCCTTCTTTTCAACATTCTAATAGCACTATGCTATAGCATGGTGTTATTAGAATGTCAGTGTTCGTGTTCTGAGAGGGATTGGATGGGGCGAAAGCTGCGACGATGTATGTGTGTGACGCCGTGCTGTTTGAGGGCAGTGAGGTGAGCGGCCGTGCCATAGCCGACGTGTTTGTCGAAGCCATACGCTGGATACTGCTGCGCAAGCTCGCGCATATGGTTGTCTCTTGCGACCTTCGCGATGATGCTCGCCGCACTGACGACCGGATATGTGTCGTCTGCCCCCACCGCAGTTTGAACGTTACTTGTGTGCAGCCCTGTGACATGTGTAAAGAAGTTGTAGTTACCGTCTATGATGATTTCGTCGTATGCGGCACACGTTTTGTGGAGTTCTTTCATGGCGCGCAACATAGCGAGCTGGACGGCTTTGTTGAGACCAAGTGAGTCTATTTCACCTGGGGTCGCCCAGCCAACACCGTAGGATTTCACCTGGGAACGTATCTCGGCATCCAGTTTTTCCCGCTGTGTACGGATAAGCTTCTTGCTATCGCGTAGCCCACTAGGTCCGTCCTCGTGGTCGCTCATCGCCACGGCCGCAGCGACAAGCGGGCCAGCCCTGCAACCTCGCCCTACTTCGTCCAGGCCGACCGTAACCATTGCACCACCTTATATCCACCAAAGCACGTCAATGCTCCAGCCGTATTTGCAACTAAATCCCAAGATGTGTCTGCAAGTCCTTGCGGCATAAGATCTACCGTCCATAGCAACACTTCAAACAGCTCGTTTAACACGCCGAGTGACGAAACAAACGCGAGGAGAGCGACCAGTTCTATGTACCATTTTTTCTGCCAGCTTTTTACGAGTTTGAGATACAGCCCCAATAGGCCGCAAAATACGCCGCCCCCGAAGAAGTGCGTCATGAACGAAGTTTGCATCCCGTAAATATCTGGCGACGGGAAGTACCAAGAAACCGCAAAGAGTACGCAAGCAACACACAGCAGGCTAGTGTATTTCTTCGAACCAAGTACTCGCGGCAGGCTGAAGAATAAAACAATAGGCACTAGAATCGAGACTATCGTAAACTGCATGATTTTAGTATATCTCTAGTCCCTATAAACTGTTACTCGGAAATACTTTGACACTAAAAAACTCCCGGTTTTACCCGGGAGTTACTTTTTTACAGAGAACGGTTTCGTCTGGGTTTAGCTTTCGGCTGATTCGTGTGCGGCTGCCACAGCGTCTTGTTTGGCCTTGAGCGCGGCTTCTTCAGCTGCTTTTTCGGCAGCCTTAGCTTCAGCTTCTTTTGCTGCTGCTTCTTTGGCTTCTGCCTCAGCCTTTTCAGCCTCTAGGTCGCGAACGTCATTAACTGCTTGGCGGTCGAAGTCGACACCAGTGAGGCGAGCAGACTTACCCGTGAGCTTACGCATGTAGCTGAGGTTGTTGCGGCGGACTTTGCTGCGCTTCGTAACCTCTACCTTGAGGACAAGTGGGCTGTGCAGCAAAAAGCTTTTTTCTACGCCTACGCCGCTGGCGATACGCCGAACGGTGATGCGGCTCGTGTGACTGCCCGTGCGGTCAGTGCGAATAACCAGACCCTGAAAGATCTGAACGCGCTCTTTGTTGCCTTCGCGAATTTTTTGGTGGACTTTGACAGTGTCGCCAGGGCGCACGTCTACCACTGCGCCCTTTTTGAAGGATTGCTCCAACTCTTTGATGTATTCCATATCCGTAAGATTGTACCCTAAATCACCCCTGAAAGCAACACCCTACTGTTTGAGAAAATTGTACGCGAATGATTTACCCAACAACGCGAAAGACTTCGTCGAGCGTGGTGCGGCCAGCAACAACATGAAGAATAGCGTCTTGGAGCATGGTACGCATGCCGCTTGCGACGGCAGCAGCTTCTATTTCCTGCGCGGACAGTACGTGGTCGTGCGTTTCGAGAAGCTTACGGATTTCACCGGTCATAATAAACTGCTCTCGAACGGCAATCTGACCCTTGAAGCCATACGGGTTTTCAGGCGAACTTCCCGGCCTGTAGAGCGTAAGACCTTCGAGATTCGGACGCTCGACCCCTGATGGCAATGTTTCTATAACTTTCCGAATAGTTTGCAGTTCGGCTGGGGTTGCTTCATATGATTGTTTCGTAGTGTCGTCGAGCTGACGAATAAGACGTTGCGCCATCACTAGCCGTATAGCAGAAACAAAAAGCGGATTTACTCCTATAACATCACTCAGGCGAGTAAGAGCAGCTGCAGCCGACGATGCATGGAAAGTGGCGAGCACTAAATGGCCGGTCAAGCTCGCTTGGAGTGCCGTGCGCGCGGTGTCGTTATCGCGAATCTCGCCCACCATGACAATATCCGGGTCGAGTCGCAAAATTGCACGAAGCTTGTCTGCGAATGAACCGTCATTGCCACTTTCAGTCGATTTTATGGGGATCTGCGTAATACCCTCAAATTGATATTCAACCGGATCTTCGACAGTAATAATTTTGCGCTCATCGCTCGCGAGGCTATTGAGGATAGAATAAAGCGTTGTGGTCTTGCCGGAGCCTGTAGGACCGACAACCATTACAAGTCCGCTTGGTTTTACAATAATGTCGTCTACAACTTTGCGCTGGTCAGGCAGTAGTCCTAGACGATCAAGATTGTACATCTCGCGGTCCATGTTAAAAAGTCGCATCACGACATCCATACCATGGATGGTTGGCACAGTTTCCAGGCGTACATTGACGTCAACTTCAGTGTTGTCTGCCATTTTAACTTTCTGGGCGATGTGACCCTGCTGGGCATAATCTGCGCTGGTACTAACATTGCCAGCGCTCGCAATTGCACCAATGAGCACCCGATACTTGTCGGGTTCAAGTTCGGCTACCGGATGTAAGACACCGTCTATGCGAAGCCGTATCCGCGCGTTGTCGCGTTGTGTTTCTAGGTGAATATCGCTGGCGTTTAGACGGTGCGCTTGGCTTACTAGATACGCAAGCATATCGTCTGCTTTAACCTGCTGGAGCATTTCAGAAACTTCTGCAACGAGCTTGTCGCTGCCATTGTCTTTTATAGAAATATCCTGGTACACCACTTGCTGAGGGGGATCGTACAGATTCATATA
>CAYLWF010000011.1:0-11190 GCA_964387505.1 uncultured Candidatus Saccharibacteria bacterium | reverse complement strand
TTTCGCTTGTCGATCGTCATGGATGCGAAAGATTGTACCGAAATTGGGCTTTGTGTGTACTGTCATGGTCTGATTCCTGTTTTGGTTTTATGTGCTACAGGAACATTTTGAGCTAGATGGGGTTATATGGCAACGGGTTTAATAGCAAGAACAGTTGTTAGAGATTTATTTATTGATGTTAAAGCGCGGTTCGTTACCGAAACAATGAGTTTCCACAGAAAGTATTACGCAGCCTCAACTGAAGCAATTCTGCCCCTGGACCAAGCTAACGGTTTATCTTTTTGTGAAGATTTGCTTGCTTTCGCAATTCTTAAAACATCTCGAAGTGAAGGTACAACAATCTTTGAGTATGTACCATTAAATCGATCTGGTGTTAGATTGGTAGCAAGACCAATTGGAAACATTCCTGCCCTGTGAATCGATTCTACACCACCCCTTGAATCATCGACTCCGAGGAAGCGTGTGCGGTCCTCCCAGCTAATGTCTGCACCAAAGGAGCGTAGTCCTCTGTCATTCACTTCTCTGTCTGGTTTATGTTTCTTGACATGAGTCCTAGTAAAAATTCTCTCGGGCGGAATATATGCCTCAAGACCATATTTATCAAATACGACCTCTATCTCGGGCAAGACAGCCATACTTGCAACGGCAATACCATACTTCGTTTCTTTGCTAAGGTATTCTAGTAAAGGCTCAGCACCCTCATTAAGCCCTGCATGGTCTTTCAGCATACGAAGATGTAGCGCTGATCGTCTGTCCATGAATCTTAACAAATGCTCATCGTACCTATCATAATTTGACTTACTCGAAAAAATTCCGGCTTTCTTAAACAGGTATGCGATTGATCCTTCAAGCGTCGGCTCGGCAGCCTTTTCATATGACTCTTGGCTCTGCTCGGTCGTAAGGTTCATAAGATAGCCATTATTGAGCTCGATTCCAATCTCATGCGCTGCTAATACCCGGGAAACATCGTGCAGACGTTGGCCCCTCATTGGTCCTTTTGGAATAATGGGGCTCGTTATCGTATCGTCAAAATCCAATACAGCGCCTAAAAAGCCGCCCTGTGGCAAAACAACCACATTTTCTGGTGAATATCCAGAATGTCCTTCATGATGAATCATGAAGCTAATTATAGCATAAATATACTTTTTGTCTACTTTATGTAGTCGTGGAGTTTGCGGGCATCTTTGTGCTTGCGCAGTTTCGCGAGGGCTTTGGCCTCAATCTGACGAATTCGTTCGCGCGTGACGCTGAACTCCTGGCCAACCTCTTCCAACGTATGCTGCTTGCCATCCTCGAGGCCGAAGCGGAGTTTCAATATTTTTTGCTCGCGGTCAGTTAACGCAGAAAGCATATCTTTCACCTGTTCTTTTAGGAGCTGCCCTGTAGCAGATTCTTCTGGCGTAATGGTGTCTTCGTCTTCAATGAAGTCGGCGAGCACAGATTCTTCTTCATCATCGCGGATAGATGCGTCGAGACTAGAAATGTCCTGCTTAATCTTCATAATGTGCTCGACCTTCGCCTCATCTATCTCCATTTCCTTGGCTATTTCGGCGTTCGTTGGCTCACGGTTATACTCCTGGGTCAAACGGCGCTGCGTGCGGAGCAACTTATTGATAGTTTCCACCATGTGCACCGGTATACGAATAGTACGGGCTTGGTCGGCAATGGCGCGAGTAATGGCCTGGCGAATCCACCACGTCGCGTAGGTACTGAACTTAAAGCCTTTGTCTGGGTCAAATTTCTCAACCGCACGGAGCAAGCCTGTATTTCCTTCCTGTATGAGATCGAGCAGATCAAGGCCGCGCCCCACATAGCGTTTTGCTATAGACACCACGAGACGCATGTTCGCTTCTGCCATCTGATCTTTGGCGTCTTTGTCACCCGCTACGACGCGCTGCGCGAGCTCCAACTCTTCTTCGGCATTCAGCAGCGGAATCTTACCAATCTCGCGCAGATACAAGCGCACGGAGTCATCAGCGATGTCATCCAGATAGGTTTGGTCCTCGAGAATAATCTCTTCCTCGTCGTCCATCAGCCACTCATCGCTCAACTCAGTCAGAACCGGCTCTTCTGGCGTCACCACGTCCACACCAGCTTCGGTCAGCTCCATGTACAACGCATCGAGTGCTTCTACATTTTCGGGTGTGTCTGGCAGCAGTTCCGAGATTTCTTTCGCGTCTACGCTACCGGCTGCTTTGGCTTTTTCCAGTAGGTCAGCCTTGGCCTGTTCAAACTTTGCTTTAGGGTCATTCTTGGGCGCCACTCGTTTCTCCTTGGTTGGTTCGTAATAAAGCGTCAAGGTCGCGCGCCTGTGCCAAAAGCGCAGCCGTTTCCTCGGCGTTCGCGGTTTGCAGTTTTACCGCGATGGTTTGTTTTTGCATTCGTACATACTGGTGTATCAGCGCAGCCTGCAATCTATTTGCTTCAGCCCGGAGTTCGAGCGGCTCAATGTCTTGATACAGTGTCTCGTAGACTAATGACAATATTTTAGCATACTCTGCAATCTGTTGCACCTCATCCTGGTCGCTGCCGTCAAAATCCGGGTGCTCCGCCAGGAACTCAAACGCGTGCCGCGCATAGTCGTCCGTGAACATGTCTGGGTCGAGTATGTAGAGCGTGCTACGCAAACTCGGCTTCATGAGTGTCAGTGCCATGAGGTGCTCTTCAGTTTTCACTTTGTCTGAGATGGCCTTTTCGACAGGGGTGAGCTTCACCTGGGCTGCTCGGCGGCGCACTGGACCGCTTTCATCTGGTGTACCCGCGAGCTTGGTCGCGAGCGCTTCTTTACTCACCTGCAACAGACCAGCGAGACGTGCGACGTAATGGTCTTGTTCAACCTTGTCCGGCAGCTGGCGCACCACACGCAACACCACATCACTCAACTCGCGCTTACCCAGAGCTGTTGAAAGGTCAAGCGTTGCAGCGTAGCGATCTATGAGCCAGTCGACAGCATACTGCGGCCGTTCAATGGTACTTTGCCATACAGCCACATCTTGTTTAATAAGTTCGTCTGGGTCCTTTCCGGTCGGTATGGTGATGACGCTCAGCTGTATACCGCCAACTTTCCCGGCTATAGGTATGGCACGCTCGGTTGCTGCCACGCCCGCTTTGTCAGCGTCGAAACAGAGGCGAATGTCGCCCGTTAGCCGCGAAAGCGCCTTCAGGTTTGGCTCAGTCAGCGCCGTTCCAGCCGTTGCGACCACTTGCCGCACACCCGCCTGATGACTTTGAATGACGTCTAGGTTACCTTCTGCCAGTACGACATATTTCGTTTTGCGTATAGCTTCTTTTGCGTGGTGCAGGCCAAATATGTGGCGACTTTTGTCGTACAGCGGGGTACTGGGAGTGTTGATGTATTTTGGCGCGTTCGGATCATCGTCCAGCAAGCGCGCCGTAAAGCCAACTGCCCTACCCTGCGGGTCACACAGCGGTATCATAAGCCGGCCACGGAACATATCTTGCAGACCGCCGCGGTACGATTTGCTTGTCAGCCCTACCAGCTGTACTTCTTTTTCACTAAAGCCTTTGCCGAGCAGAAAATCGAGGAGCGCCCGACCGGTGTTCGGCGAGTACCCTAGCCGCCACGCCAGTGCTGTTTCTTTGCTGAACTCGCGCTGTTTCAGGACATACTGCAGCGCTGTTTTGTTCTGGCTAAACTGCGTCTGGTAAAACTTGCAAGCCCACTCATTTGCCTCATACAGGCGCTCCTTTGTTTTACTGCCCGAACCGCGGTTGTTTTGTTTGTATTGGTCAAGGTCAAGCCCTGCCCGGCGGGCAAGGATTTCAAGTGCACCCACAAAATCCACGCCTTCCACTTCCTGAATAAACGAAAAAATGTCGCCGCCCCTACCAGAGGAAAAGTCATGCCAAATTTGCTTGTCAGGACTCACCACAAAACTCGGCGTTTTTTCGCTGGTAAAGGGGCTCAGTCCTTTCCACGTCCGCCCGGCACGCTTGAGCTGAACGTATTCACCTATCACATCCTCTATCGCCAGCCGCTCCCGTATATCTTCCTTCGCATCCATCACTTGTAAGTATCAAGCAACGGCCACCAACTAGCAAGCAGTAGCCTTTTTGCTCAAGGACAGTCCTTGAGCAAAACAGAGACAACTTGACTGTTGCCTCTCGAGTCCCGTACCATAAGCATGATGAATCCGAATGAACCGAACTATGGGCAAATATCATCTGAGCCGCAACCAGCTCAGTCAGCCACACCGACACCGCAGACATTTCCCATAACTCCACAAGCCCCATCTCAAACAGCTACGGCAAACCCGTACGATTTTATTATTAACCCTGCAGTGCAGCCCAAAAAAGCTCCTCTGGCTGGGGCTCGTAAACCGGTTCGACTTTTGATTGGCGTTGGCGGTATCGCTGCAGTGCTAATATTAGCCGCTGTCGTATTTGTGAGTTTCTTTGCAAAAGGCGAATCACCCCAGAGCCTAACGAGTATTGTGCAGCAACAGCAAGAGATTATCCGAATTGCAACACAAGGAGAACAACAAGCCGCTTCAGAAACCACAAAAAACCTTGCATACAATGTCGATCTTAGCATTACGACAAACCAACGCCAGATTATTGCGTACGCAACAAAGCGTGGGGTAAAGATCACTGAAAAAGAGTTAGTACTCAAAAAAGACTCCAGCACCGACAGCCTACTTGAAAACGCCAAGGCAACAAGCACATATGAAAGCGCTCTACAAAAGGTGCTTGCCTCTCAGCTACAAACATACCTCACCGATTTGCAAAAAACGTACGACAGTACGAAGAGCGACGAGCTCAAAAATTTGATTGCCACAAGCTACAAGTCAGGTAAGGTGCTTTTAGACCAAGCAAACATACCTACCCCCACAAACAACCCTGCTCAATGAACTCCTGTGACAAGCTGATAGCTGTGGCGTATTAAGCCTTCGACTTCTTCTTTTGGAAGCTGCCCTGACAACACCAAAGTGTTCCAATGTTTTTTGTTGAGATGATAGCCTGGCATAACACTTTCATACTTTTCCCGGAGAACAACAGCAAGCTGCGGGTCACATTTGAGGCTTAGATTTACTGGCTCCTTACCTTCCGCGACGACCGCAAACATTTTTCCTTCAGAAGCCTTTTGCGGATCGCCCACTTTGTACACCGCCACGCCCTCACCAAAAGGATAATCCAAAAAGCTATTCGGCATGCTCAGTATATATGCTTCAACCTCTTTATGTGTCATGGCACATAGTATAGAAGATAGGCGGCAATATATGGAATACTAGACTGGCCCTTTATACGTATCTTCACTCGGGATGAGTCTTTTACAGAGACATATTTCACCTCATTTACTACTGTGCAACGTACGGCGACTGGAGCTGGGTTTTTACGTGCGACCAGTTGAGGCGTTGGAGTATGCCTGCCTGCACCTGTTCTGAAGCCGGTTTTGTGATATACCCAAGGTCATCACTGCCAACAATGGCAATTGTATACGTGTACGGCAACTTTTTGAGGCCAGCTTGTTGAACGCGCGTAAGGCAGTCGTCATGATACGTCTTGCACGTCTCGCCAAGTGCAAGCCATTTTTTCAGCTGAGTTTTATCGGCATCTTTTATCTCAAATGTGACATCTACGGCTGCGGAACGCGTCATTTCCGGAGCGACTTGCTGGTCGAAAATAAAGTTACCCATAGAGTAGAAAATGGGATGGCCTTTGTACGCCTCACTCGGTTGCACCACATGCGGATGATCGCCAAGCACCATGTCGGCACCGTTGTCTATCATGGAACGATACAGGTCTACTTTTACCTGTTCAGCCGTCGTGCGATATTCCGTCCCAGCGTGCGGCATGGCAATGACCGGCATGTACGGCGCATATTGCTTCATAACTGCAATGGACTCTGGTGGCGGCGTTCGGATGAAACCATGATACCCGCACATTGCTACGGGCAAAAAACCTTTACTGGCTGTTCTGTCGCTGTTCGTAATGCTTGCCGGCACCGATATAACATCACAAATATCACTGAGTTCTCGCGGGTCTGGGTGGCCAAAATACTGAATCTTGTTTTCTTCAAGATGCTTTTTTGTTTCTGCAAAGCCGGCTGCACCTTGGTTGTCAGTATGATTATTTGCCAGCGTCACCACGCCAAACCATTTAACCAGTTCAGGCAGATACTGCGGATTGCAGTTAAACGAAAGCGTCGCATCTTCCTGTGCAGAAGTTTGTTGTAAACCGGCAACAGTCGGACACTCCAGCCCCGTTACCCATTCGTTGTACTGCTCTCGGTGAAACTCACCCAAACGCGAAAATGGGTACGCAAACTTCAGTTCACTTTTCATAGCATAGTCGTTAATGTAGCGGCTAAAATAGGCATTGCCTGTAAAGAGCACGCGTGATGACGCCGTTGCTGCAAACGGCTTTGGGCGCGCAGAAGGCGCAGGCGCGAATACTGGCTTCTCAGGTAAATACCGGTACGCCGCGGCACAGCCGCCTACTGCAACCAGCAGCATAGCCACAGAGATTACAATGTATTTTTTGTAGCTCCTAGGGTGCTCTCCTACCCGATACATATGCTCAGTATAGCACTAGCACGAAGAAAGCAGTTCTGGAAACTCGGCGAGTGAATCAATGAGAAAATCTGCGCCAGCAGCCACCAGTTCTTCACGCGTTGCAAAGCCATGAGTAATGCCGACAAACGGAATGCCCGCTGCTTGCGCTGCTTGCGCGTCAGTAATCATGTCACCAATGGTGATTGTCTCGTCTGCCGTGCAACCAAGTTGTTTCATAGCTTCAAGCATCATATCTGGCGCTGGTTTTGGCCGAAACCCATCACGCATTGCCACAACCACCTCAAAAAACTGGTCAATGTTTCGGTAGCTTAGGTACTCAAGTGTCCGCTCATACTCCGCAGAGGTCACCACTGCGAGCCGATACCCCGCCATGCTGAGCTGCTCAAGTACACTTTCCGTGTCTGCAAAAAACGGTGCATCCATCCATGCTCCTTCTATCTTGTCCCGATATGTTTTGAGCCACGCATCATACTCAATGTGAGCCGAAAGCCCCCCGTGGACTTCTGTATGGTGATGGATGTACGGCTGAATTTCGTCCAATGTTGGCCTGCGTCCGTTATGCACCTGCACTGCGTGCATGTAGCCTTCAACGATGATATCTTTCGTATCTCGCAGCGTCCCGTCCAGGTCAAATAAAATTGCCTTAATCTTCCCCATCATTGAGCCTTTCAATCAATATGGCGAGTTCCTCCAGCGAATCTACGACGTAGTCCGCCTGAGCAGCTTCAAGTTGCTCACGCGTGCCAAACCCGTGCGTCACTCCCACTGCGGCCCTGAGCCGCGCATTTTTTGCGGTTTCGATATCTATGGGAGTATCGCCAATCATTATTGTCGTCATTGGTGAAACGCATAGCTGCTCACAAATCATCTGAATACCCACTGGATCTGGCTTTGCACGCGGAACATCATTTGCGCCGAAAACTATTGAAAATGCATTCCTGAGCCCTGTCTCTTCCAGTAGCGTATCGAGTGAGGGTTGCAAACGATTTGAAAGTGCAGCGCACATAATTGCCCGCGAACGAAGAGTTTCTAACAGCTGCTGCGCATGATCAAACACAGTAATCAGATTGCGTAGTTCGGGTAAGTCGGCGAGTTCACGATGCTTTGCAATAACAGCCTCAACTACGTTTTCGGGAACTAAATGAGGGTATGTTTCTCGTATGGTTTTCCCGAGTAGCACATCGATCTCTTCTCGGCTTTTAACAACTCCTTGCGAAGCCAACGCCCCTTCAAAATTGCGCATCACAAACTCATATGTGTCCAACAATGTACCGTCTACATCAAAGATGATTGCCCTAATTCGCGGTTCAACTTTCATGGTTCAAATGTTGCTGTTTGGCGAACCACTCGAGATAGTACTGCAGTTCGGCTATGGAAGCTTGTATGTCGTCGTGCGCGCGGTGCACATCTGCCTTTTCGTAGTTGACACCGAAGGCTCCTTGCATAAAGACTTTCCACGCACTGACGTCGAGCATGCGGTAGTGAAGCTTGAGGTCGAGCTTTGGCCACCACCGGGCAATGAACTTACGGTCGTTATAGATACTATTGCCCGCCAGCACAGCCGGCTCGCTGCCAAAATGCTGTTCTATGAGTGCTATAAGCTCTTGTTCGACAACATAGCCAGGCTTTGCAATACTTGCGTCGCTCGTTTTCCGAATAAATTCATCTCTGTTTTCGGGGTAACTTTGCCACCACGCGTTTTTCTGCATGCGCTCAGCTACAATTTCGCTCGGCTGCGCCACAATCGCCTCATAGCTCGCCAGCGTATTCAGCTGAAAATCTGTCACCTCTGCCGCCACCTCAAGTATGACATCTTGCGTCGCATCCAGCCCTGTCATCTCCAAGTCCACCCACAGCAGCCTCGTCGGCAAAACCGTTTTGTCTATCTCGCTCATTACGTACTAGTATACTACGCTAACAAGATAACTATTTTCTTATGCTTATTTAAACAGCGTTTCTAGACCGGTCTTCAAGTCGTCCTCCCAGGTGTTGTCTGACTGCAACAACGTGCCAGGTTCGTCAAAAACACCACCCATGGCAACCATAGTTTTAAGCGAAACGCCTGGCTCAACAACTTCCATGCCAATACTACTCGTCAGCACGGTGCGTAGATGGCTCATTGCGTCGCTTGCGCCGCCACTCGGACCATGTCCAACGATGAGCGCTCGCTTTTCCTTAAGCTGGAAGTCGACATAATCAATCGCGTTTTTGAGCACTGCGGGCATAGAGTGGTTGTACTCTGGTGTCACAAATACAAATGTGTCATATTTTGCGAGAGTTTCGAGCCATTTTTTTACCTCAGGGTGCAGCGTACGGTTTTCGCTGAACTGAGGCGGCATGACCTCGTCAAAAAACGGCATAGCGTAATCACGCAAATCGAGTACATCTACGGTAGCTTTGGTCAGTTTGCTAGCCTCAGCTGTAACCCATTTAGCTACCACTTCACTCGCCCTGCCCTCTCGTGTGCTCCCTATGACAATAGCTACTTTCACAGTTCCCTCCTTATGATATACTTTATATAGTAAGTATACACACGTATACTATAGAAAGTAAAGTGACTATATGAAAGTAAGTAATGCAATTGAACCACAAATAGGCTGCATAGCCTCTGCCCTACGTGTTGTTGGCCAGAAATGGACAGCTCTTATCATCCGTGACCTATACACCGGCCCAAAACGCTTTAGCGAACTGGAAAAATCCGTTGGCAGCATAAACCCACGCACCCTCAGCCAACGCCTAGAGGCCCTAGAAGCCTACGGTGTCATCACCAAAAAAACGTACGCCGAAGTGCCGCCCCGATGCGAATACACCCTCACCGAAAAAGGCCGCGACCTCCTCCCCATCCTTCAGCACATGGCCGCCTGGGGCAACAAATACCACGAAGAGTGCTAGCCTGTAACCCAACGTTTGATTTCGTCGGCCTGGGCTTGCTCGACGTAGGCGAGGTGGGCCCAGTTGCAACGGGAGTAGTTGGTAAGTTCGAGGGACAGCACTTGTTTGGCTTCGAGTGAGCTCCAGTGGTACTTTGCGCGTGGGAGATAGAGAAAACTGATGCCACGGGCGCGGCTGCGAAACCAACCCGCTACGAGCACGCCCGGAAAGCCGGTGCCGAACCGCCAGCCAATATCTTTCCCTGCAAGGTTCACCGTTTCGTGCCACTCGACTGATTTCACCGCAGCTTTCGGAATGCGCAATTCGCTGCACACCGCCCACAGCCGTTCCAAACCCTTGAGCTTCACAACCAGATCATCACCTTCTAGGTTGACACGCATTTATTCCCTTTTTTGTTTAAAATCAAGCGCACAAGAGTTGATGCAGTAGTGGTTGCCTGACGGATGGTCGTCGACACCAGTGAAGAGATGTCCGAGGTGGCCGCCGCAGTTTGCGCACGTCACTTCGGTGCGCTGCATACCTAGTGAATTATCTGGTGTGAACACAAGCGCATCATTGTTCACCGCCTCAGCGAAGCTCGGCCAACCAATAAGCCCGGGCGTTTTCGATTCGTATTTATCGCTGCTTGCAAACAGCTCTGCACCACAGTTTGCACATACATAAACCCCGTTGCCATATAACACCATCCACTAGTCAGCAGCTCTCCTTGTTCTTTCCCTCGTTATCCGTTGGCTTGTAACTGTACCGTAATGCGTTGTCGTTCGGTATGCTCCAGGTAGAAATTCCATAGACCTGCACTAATGAGCATGACATGATCATCGAGCCCTGGTGTTTTGCCTCGCCATATGGCTGCTGCTGCATTCATGCGTTTCATCCCACCGATAGCATGCTCGACTGGTATACGAAAGGCACTGATGACCCGATTGTTCTGTTTCTGGGCTACGGTAAGTGGGTGATGTTTTGTTGCTTTGTCGCATATCTGGCTGTTTGCGTGCAGTGTGTCTGCTCCAGCAAACCCACTGTCCATCCAGGCAGTGACATCGGCAGGGAGATTCTCTATGAGCTGCTGCCGTTCAGCGATTCGCTTGTCGTGCCGACGGCCGGTTTTGCTTTTGCCGAGAATGAGAATCTTCTTGTCGGGCGTACTAATGACAATATGTTTCCGAGTGGTAGTTTTCTTTTTGCCGGAATACACTTTCTTCCGTTTCTTTTGGTCCTTCGGTTTCTGGATGGGACGTTCTGTCCCATCAATGAGCACGTCTTTTGCCTCGGGGAACTTCTGGTAAAACTCTTCGACCGATGTGATCTTACGTTCTGGTAAGACTATCTTCCGGCCAAGAGTTGCCTCAAGCACAGGAATAAGTTGCTGTATTCTTCGGCAGGCTGGCCCTCTGTCTAGGTTGAAGATTGATGACATGACGTCATAGGTGGGATATGCCTTGAGGTACAGGAGGACGTAGACGAGCTTATCCTCAGTTGTTTTCAGGACACCCTGTTTGCCGCCGCCTACAGCTCGGATTCTTTGATTGACAGGGATACGTGCGGCAAGCGCATCATGAAATAACTGTTCGAAGACAGGAAGCAACTCACGAAGCATGGATAGTGTACAGCCAGTGAGCGCTTTCGCTTGTCGATCGTCATGGATGCGAAAGATTGTACCGAAATTGGGCTTTGTGTGTACTGTCATGGTCTGATTCCTGTTTTGGTTTTATGTGCTACAGGAACATTTTGAGCTAGATGGGGTTATATGGCAACGGGTTTA
>CAYLWF010000010.1:0-8481 GCA_964387505.1 uncultured Candidatus Saccharibacteria bacterium | reverse complement strand
TAGACAGTCGTCTACCAAAACAAACAAATATACGATATATTGTCTCTGTAAAGCACGCATTTATTTCTCCTGTTTGTTTAGCGATTTACAAGAGATATTCTAGCGTGCTTTATTGCTTGGGGCTAATTCGTGATTGGGGTTTAAGGCGCTTGACAATTGTCCCGAATTTGATGTAGTTGGGGTGGTTGGTGCAATACGAAAAGGCACTATTCCAGGAGCGAGTCTTGAAGTCAGGCATACTACAAGGGTTGCAATGTCGCTTACGCATAGAAGAGGAATAATGCCTCCCGACATGTTGGATCGTCTCGTAGCGCACTTCCCTGTCGTAGAGGCGATTCTGCCATCGCCTAAAGAACGGGCGATACATATGCAGCTCCTTGAGGGTGTACGGCCAGCACCCACGACCGCACAGCAACTCGTGCGGTGCTTCTTGGATAATCCAGGGGTGGCTATCGGCTCAAAGGCTAATGGGGTAACAGTTTCAAGCAATAGCTATGTTATTGGTACTGTCCTTCGTAGGCTCGTGCCGCGACTGGCGCAAGGAGGTTTTAGCTCAGGTGAAACGCCACTGACATACTACGGTCTTCTTGGTGAAAAGTCCGATGGTGTTCGGTATTTTCCAACTCGTTTCTATGTTGGTTTACCACCGGATGCTGAGAAACTCCAAATTGGTGATTGGCATGAATTTCCGACTTTTGGATCTGAAGGAGTGAGAACATTTATGGTCGATAAACTGTATTCCGGGCCTGCCACTGGACCGCAACTATTTGAGACGGTGTAGCGCTGTGTCTTTCCCGAGGAGGGAGAGGGTGGCGGGGAGTTCGGGGCTGAA
Organism: uncultured Candidatus Saccharibacteria bacterium; assembly: GCA_964387505.1. GTDB lineage: Bacteria > Patescibacteriota > Saccharimonadia > Saccharimonadales > UBA4665 > JAGXIT01. The sequence goes on along the minus strand of CAYLWF010000010.1, from coordinate 7,649 downwards.
TGGCGCCCACGTAGTGTGTATGCGGATGAGGCTGAAGAGTATACCAGGTTTTTGACCAGTTTCTTCGAGCAACTCGTTTAGGGCAGTCTGAATGTGTTCGGCGTCCCACTGCTCTACTCCGCTGAGCTTGTCGTGGGCGGCGGAGATGAGATGGTCAATTTCACTTGGTTGCAGCTTCTTCAGCTGTTTGTTCTCTGTTATGAGCGAGTGGTCTTCACTTGGTTCGGCAAAAAAGTAGCGAGTCATCATGGGAATTTCGGCGAGAGTTTTAAGCCGATCTTGTACAAGCGCGAGCACCTGTTTTTTGTATGCGTCATCGGTACTGGCGGCTTCAGCCGGCCAGTATGGCTGGGCGCGGTCATATAGATCGTCGAGGCTCAGGCGGCGAATCCACTGGCCATTCATCCAGAGTAGCCGAGTTTCATCAAAGCGTGCCCCGCTCTTCTGAACGCGTTCGAGGCTAAATTTCTCCACTAATTCTTCACGGGTAAAGAGCTCTTGCTCGGTGCCGTCATTCCAACCAAGGCTAGCAAGGAAATTAAGCATGGTTTCAGGTAAAATGCCGTCGGTGCGGTAGTCGGTGACACTTTTTGCACCATCGCGTTTGCCGAGTTTTTTCTTTCCGTCTGGTGCCATAATATGCGGCAAACAAGCGAGCACGGGTACCGTGAGGCCTAGTGCCTCGTATAGGCTGAGGTAGCGAGGAATGCTGCTAATGTACTCAAGGCCGCGTATGACATGCGTGACGCCCATTTCGGCATCATCTACAATATGGGCAAAGTTGTATGTCGGCAGACCGTCGGCCTTTACGAGGATGAAATCATCAAGTGCTTCTGGTCCTGCGGTAAGTTCGCCCATAACAGGATCCTGCCATGTGTAGCGTTTCACATTTGTAACCTTGAAACGAAGCGGTTGGCTGCCGTCCCACGCTGGTGGGTTCTTGGGACGATAGTCTCGGTACAAAAAAGCCTTTTTAGCCGCCTTTGCTTCTTCGCGGAAGGCTTGTACTTGCTCTGGAGTATAGGGGTCGGCGTAGGCCAGGCCTTTTTCAATAAGCTTTTGCGCCCATAGATGGTACGTTTGGCGTCGTTCAGTTTGGAAATACGGATTGTGTGGCCCGCCGACGCGGGGACCTTCGTCCCAGGTGAGGCCGAGCCAGGTGAGCGTATCAAGTATGAGGTCGGTAGCGCCCTCAACGAAGCGTGCTTGATCGGTGTCCTCTATGCGCAGGATAAATGTCCCCTGCTGCTGCCGCGCGAGGAGCCACGGGAATAGTGCGGCTCGCACATTGCCAACATGAATATAGCCTGTGGGGCTAGGTGCAAAACGTGTCCGTACAGTCATAGCAGTAAGTATACAGAGTTACGTACGACATCCATAATGAAGAGCGACTAGGTTAGGCATTTTTGACGAGTGCGGCCAGTTGAGCGTCGGAAAGGGGTTGGTCGCCGTGTACTTGGTACCATGTGCCATGGTTAATCCAGGTAGCGTGGCGGCTACTAAATTTGTATACGGTCACGTTGCCAACGTCGAGCGTCGTGTAGTTTGGCGTGCCATTGGCGGCAACAGAAGAAACTTGGTCAATCATCTCTTGCCCGCTCCAGTTTGTTGTCTGCTCGACAAGCTGGTATCGTGTGAGACTATTTCTGAAGCCATATATAAGCTTTGTGCCGTGGGCTGCTACCCCGTCATAGACAAATCCGGCAGCTTTGAAGTCTGGGGCTTGCGTCGAAACTCCAGCGACAACTCCAGCAACCTTTATTTGAAGACTTGGAGTGTTGCGGTAGGTAGTAAAGGCGCCTAGTCCAACCAAGAACAATATGCCAGCTATCATCGTAAATGCATGACGTCGAGCATGTTTCTTGAAATGTGCCTTTCGCTCCGCAATGTCGACATAGTGGGTTGCATTTGCAATAGCCTTCTCGAACATGTCGGCTGGCGCACGTGCGGGCACAGGCGGTGTAGTGCTCGGCTGCTTTATAGATGAGGTGGTCCGCGGAGCCTCCTTGACCGGAACAGGCGCGAGTGTTACGGGCACGGCAGCCGGCGCATGAAAACGATTGACCTGGCTATGTGTTTGTGTCTGCTGGGCTCGGCGCAGTTTTGTTTCATCGACACGGTTAACGGCATGCTTTACCGAAATGCTTTCGCGGTTCTGTGACATAGGCTGCTGAACATGGAGCTGTTTTTTTAGCCCCGCTGCCGGTTTCTTAACTGCGCGCCGCATGAGCGTCTGAGATGGCTGCGGAGAACGGTGCTTTGAGTGACTCGCGACTACACGTGTTTTCTTCGGTACGGCCTTTACATTGGTCGGCTGTGTCTTCGCTGAAACACTCTGTTTTGATGTTGGCATTTGCTTTACGCGCGATACGGGCGCGATAATGTCGTTGATTTTTTTCCCTGTGGCCGCACTGTACGGCTTGCCACTTGTATTTTCAGCTGTTTTTACCATGTTTACTTTCCCTCTTTGACACTTGCTCGTTTCATGTGTATCATACCGCTTTTGGTTCAAAAAACGCAAGGGTTATCGCGAAGAGCAGAGCCGGCTAGCGATGCTGAAAATGATGGTATACTATGCATACCTATGGACTTCCTTGACCCTCGTAAGGAACGCTTAAATCGTATTGTTCTGTTTATAAGCTACGGTTTAGTCGCCCTCGCAATTACAATTACAAGCATTATTTTGTTGTCTGTAACTGACGGCTATTGTGTTGATGGCAAGGGTGACGTTGACAAGTGCGGTTTGGTGTTTGTAGCCAGCGAGCCAACCAATGCAACAATAACGGTTAACGGCAAGCAGCAAACTCAACTGACCAATACGAAACTAAATTATCAGAGCGGTACCTATGACATACGATTGAACCTCAGAGGCTACCGTGAATGGAGTCATCAGGTAACAGTCCTCGGTGGCGACGTACAGCGCCTTGACTACGCTCGTTTAATTCCGAAAGAGCTCACGACAATATCACTCGCAACGTTTACAAACCAATTGGCGGTACTGACGCAGAGTCCTAACCGGCGTTGGCTGGTTGTGTCTGATGATCCGCAGTTGGCAACCATAAAACTCTACGATTTGCGCAACTCAGCGAAACCAGCCGCCTCTACTTTGACGCTTCCCGGAGGGATTATTTCTGCCAGTGAGGGTACTCAGTCTTGGGAGATGGTTGAGTGGGCAGAAAACAATCGCCACATACTGTTCCAGCATAACTTTACAACAGGGAGCGATACAAACCGGGAATACATTTTGCTCGACCGTCAAGCTCCAGACGCGAGTCGGAACCTTACAAAGGAACTTGGGTTGGTTGCGGCCGATCAGCTGACACTCTTTCACAAGAATGCAAGCCAGTACTTTGTATACAACACTGACACGAAGGTACTTCGAACGGCGGCATTGACTGGCGATGCCCCGCTCGCGCAGCAGCTCCAGCGAGTTTTTGCTTACAAAGCTCATGGTGACGATACGTTACTGTACGCAACTGATGCACCGCCAAGCGGTAGACAACAAACGGGTCAGATTAGCGTTGTTTTACAGCAGGGAGCTCGAACCACCGTATTGCGGCAGTTTACATCTCCGCCGCAGATTTATCTCATGGACATTGCGCAATATAAAGGCGACTGGTTTGTTGTAGTCGGAGCAGATACTCTCAAGGGGGCGTATATTTACAAAAACCCGCTTGATCAAAAGATTCTTTCAGGCGCTGCTCTGCCCCTTGCAGAGCGTTTCATAAAAGTCGCGAACCCAACACATCTTGCCTTTTCGACAACAGCTCAGTTTATTATGGCTCAAAATGCCGAGCATATTGGAGTGTATGACACAGAACGCGACCAAGTGTATACGTATCGCATAGATCAAATTGACGCACCACAGCAACACGTTAGGTGGATGGATGGCCACCGTATGGTATATATCAGTAGTGGTAATCTTGTAATGTTTGACTACGACAATACGAACAAGCAGACACTGCAAGCCTCTCTTTCGTCTTTGCCGGTCAGTTTTTCACCTGATTACACCGTTGTGCTGAGTGCGCAACAACATGGCGCTGAAACGCGGCTTTCTTCAACGTCGCTGGTTCTAAAGCGGTAAGTTCCTAAAGCTGAATGCTTTTTAGTGCCAGAATTGGATGTTACGCCACATGCGTGTCCATAGGGTTGGTCCATTGCTTGTGAGTTTTTCTGGGTGAGATATTTCAGCCGGAGGTGTTGTGGCGTTGTTTAGTGCCGGACTCGGGCTTATTTGTTTTCCCCATACGACGAGCCGATTGGTACTGAAGCCAGGCGGGTCGCAGGTGATAAGTACTGCTGTCGCAAGCTCACCCTTAGTGTCGTTGAGCACGCTGACCTGTGATGGCGGTACGATTTCTCGGGCAATTACCTGGTAGCCATAGGCTTTCCCTTGATAGGTAATGTAAAAGATATCACCAGTGGTAAGTTCGCGCAGTCTTACAAATGCAAATTTGTATTTGCCGTTGTTGAAAATGTTTTGGCTGGAGTGTCCGAAAAGTGCCGTGTTGCCGTTTTGCCCAGGGTATGCCGTACTGACATAGTGTACAACACCGTTATCAAGTGAGGTTTGAATAGCTGCTTCGTCAGTTGTTTGCATATTGAAGTCGACCGGAATCTGAATACCTATTTTCGGCACAATAACCGTTGGGTTTGCGGCTTGTTCAGACGTAATATCGCTCATGATGACTGGGATATCTTTGGCGTTAGCACTTGGCGTTATGAACGGAGTAATAATGTATTCGTTGAAGAAGCTGAAGAGTAAAACGAGCAACACAATTCCGCCCATGCTCAGACCGAACAAGAGGGACTGAAGGTGATGTTTTGCCTGCAGCTTGCCTCCGGCACTGACCTTATGTTGAATACGCTGTATTATGGCGATAACCTGGGCTGTTTTTTCGGAATCAGCTATTTTCCTGCCGAGTTGCGTACGTCGTACGAGCTCTCCAGCTTTTTTACGTGAGCGTGAATGGGGAAGAGAATGAGCTTTATGTGAAGGGTGGCCGGCTATTTGTTGCGCGTGGTCGCCGATGGTTACGCCGTTTGCAGTGGTAATGGTATGTGTTTCAGTAGGTTGGGTCACAGCATGTCCTGGCATAGTCTGGACGCCCTGCGGTGCTGGCGTTAGACGAGCGCGTGTGGCAACGGGTTGTTGCTTTTGGAATAGCTTTTGGTATGGTGTGTGCTGATTGGCGGCATAAAACTCATCCCACACTTCTCGTTTTTCAGCGTCGGGTAAGTCGTTGTAGTATTGGTGCCACGCGATTTGTATTTCCGCCAAATCTTTGCCGGAGCGCGCGAGTTCTTGCATGTAACGTTGGTGCTTGCTGGGTACTCGTTCTTTTTTTGCTTCTGCCAGCTCTGCTTCAGCTGGTGGTTCTTCTCCGTAGGCACGAGCGACCTTTGCGCGTATAAGCTGCACGGCAGCAGTGTCGGCCGGTTCGGGGCGGACGGGGTTATCGGGAAAGAGTGGGTCTGTGCTCATATGCGTTTGTACGCCAGCAAGCCAGCGCCCACTCGCGTTTCAGTACGTAGTATAGTACAATACACCTCTGGTGACTATGGGTAATACTCATGGTTATTGCACCTCTCCAGGGCGAGTGGCGGAATTGGTAGACGCGCTAGACTCAAAATCTTGTATTCGTAAGAATGTGAGGGTTCAAGTCCCTCCTCGCCCACCAAAAATGGACTAAAGTCAGAAATTGAGCGCGAAAGCGCCCTTTTTTCTTTGGCCGCGCGGAGCGCAGGCCAGATGCTCTTGGGGGGGAATGCAGTTTGGGCAGCCGTTGGCTGCGCCTGTTTGGATTTTAGAAAGAGGTTCAATCCGTCCATTTCCAGAAAAGCAGACTTTATAGCGCCATGCTCGCCACTTTCGGCGATTTTCTTGAGGGAAACGGCTTGTCGTATCCACTGGCGCATAGGTTCAATCCACGCATTGCTAGTAAGCGTTAGCTTGCCGATTTGTTCCTCTAGCGACTTCTTCTCGCTCATAAGCTCGGCTTGCTTGGCTCGTTAGGTTATTTGGTCAATATCTTGGTCAAGATAACTGTCTAAAAGTCGCTGGAGTTTGGCTTGCAAATCTGCAAGCTTGACTTGTGCCTGTGAGATAAACACGCCAGAACTTTGTTCTACTTGTTCCTCGTCTTTATTGAGCATTGTTTCTAGCTGTTGCGCCCAACTCTTAGGCATAGCGTAGCTATGCAATACGTCCGACAGTTGTGCTGCTAGTTCTGGTTCGGTTATTGCTGCCTCGGCACATTTCATATCTTTACGCTTCTTCGTGCAGCGGTAGTAAACATATTCGTGCGTGTTGCCGTTTTTCTGTCGCTTTATCTTGTGTTCCGCCGTAACAGCCATGTTACAACTACCGCAACGCAGTAAACCACAGAATACTTGCGGTTCTGTTTTGCCTTTTTGCGGTTTGCCACGCTTGGCAAGTGTAGCTTGCACTTGGTCAAACAGCTTTTTCGAGATTATTGCCTTATGCTTGCCCTCATGGATTTCACCGAAATACCGAAAGTGTCCATAGTAAAACGGATTAGTCAGCATGCGTTTTATTTTGTCTTTAGGGAATTGTTTGCCAGATTTCGTCAGTATTCCCTTACTGGCTAGAAAGACAGCTATATCCTCAAGCCTGCTTACGCCTTTGGCGTATAACTCAAACGCCTCAATAACAAACGGCGAACGCCGTTTGTCTACGACAACCGTCTTTGTCCGAACGTCGTTTATGTAGCCGACTGGGGCAAGCCCAGGCCGTTCACCTCTACGAACTTTCTGTCGTAAACCTCGCTTGGTGTTTTCACTCAAGTTGTCTACATAGTATTTGCTCTGTCCGAACGCAATACTAAGCATAAACTTGCCTTGCGAAGTGTTCTCAAACCAGAAAGTTGGGAACTTCAAGTCGGCTAATTTGTTACTATCCAGCAAATAAATGACCTGGCCACCGTCTATGCTATTCCTAGCTAGCCTATCTGGGTGCCAAGCAAGTATGCCGCTAGCCTCGCCAGCTTCAATTCGCTTTAACATTTTGCCGAACTTCGGACGGCCTGGCTTTTTGGCTGATTTTTTCTCAATAATAACGCCGCCAATTTTCAGGTTGTTGTCTTTAGCAAACTTCCGAAGCTCAACGATCTGCGCTTCAACACTTAACACTTGTTTGTCCTCTACGTCCGTAGATTTCCGAACATAAATGAAATACACGATGTTTGATAGAAGTTGCTGCATGACTTACCCCCTAAAACTTAAATGACCGTCCTGGTGCAACCAACTTAGGAAACCTAAATTGTCCAAGACGGCCATTAAAGCCCTCAACAAATAAAAAAGTTTCCTGTAAGTTGGTTGCACTACCATTTTACCAAACATAAACCGCCAATGGCGGTCTAAAATCCAAACAGGCGCAGCCAACGGCTGCCCAAACTGCATTTCCCCCCAAGAGCATCTGGCCTGCGCTCCGCGCGGCCAAAGAAAAAAGGGCGCTTTCGCGCTCAATTTCTGACTTTAGTCCATTTTTGGTGTCTTTCTACAACCAAGCTCGAACCTATTTTGAGGAAAACTGCTGAAAAAACGCCGCCTGGCGGGCGCAAGCGCCCGCTGCGCCCCGCCAAAAACACCTTTTGCATTTTTTGAGATTTCCCCCGCCGTATTTTTTC
>CAYLWF010000009.1:0-45854 GCA_964387505.1 uncultured Candidatus Saccharibacteria bacterium | reverse complement strand
TATCAACCCTTCTTCACCGTCACCAACGGTGACATCTTCTCCCCGGGCGACATCATATCCTGGAATGGAAATAATAATCCTGACTCTGGCATTGGCTATAACGGTGCCGGAACAAACCTTGCTGCATTGGCGAGTGGTAGCATACAGCACTTTGTGACAGGCACGAGCCTTACTTCTCCGGGAGATCGCACCGGTTTAGCGTTTGCCAATACAACCTCAGCAAATCCAACATATGGCGGAGGCTATCCAGTCATTGCCTATAGCCCGCTATCAGGAAGTGTGGCAACGGCCAGCCCAGGTACACTCGATCTTTCCACGCTGACCTCAGGCGTGTATACATATAACGGAGATCTCACTATCAGTGGTCAGCTTCAACCTGGTGTCGGCGTTACTATTCATCTCGAGAGCGGTAACCTATACATCGCGAGCCCCGGAGTTACCTACGCATCATACACAGCTCCCAATGAGATTCCGCGGCTCAGTGTCTACGTGAAAGCTGGCAATATCTACGTTGACAATGATGTGAGTGAAATTCGGGGCATGTACTATGCAGGAGGAACAGGCAAGGGTAACTTCTACAGCTGTGCATCAGGTATGGGAGTTCCCATTGATCTTGCAACATCACCGACCGGCTACGATGACTGTAACAAAAAGCTCACTATATACGGTGCCGTTGCGGCAAACAACCTCATCCTTTTGCGTACATGGGGCAACCTCGGAGCGTTCTATACACCAGACCCTGTTCATCCATCAGAATCAGCTGAAGAATTTGTGTATAGCCCAGAGCTATGGATGGTCCCAGACGCCACGACAAAGACTGGACCAGTGAAGTTCGATTTGTATACGAGCCTTGCGCCTGTGTTGTAGGGAGCAAACAAGAGTTGATGCAGTGCATAAAGTGCTTGTGGTTCTGGTGTCGTATCAGCTATAATGCAGGGTAATTATGAGCGTATTGAGTGGGGTATCGTCGTTTTTCGGACTGGACATAGGGAATACCGGTATACGTTTAGTGGAATTACGCGGATCTGGAGCAACAAGAAGTCTTGTGAAATACGCCTATGTTCCCGTAGATCAGAAAATAGTGCAGAGTGATAGCAGAGCAGATCAGCAACGACTCGCCCAAGTGATTTCAAATCTTGTATCGGAAGCAAGGTTATCTACCAGGAATGTCGCAGTCGGTTTGCCGAGTAACAAAGTGTTCACGACTGTCGTAGACTTTGATCGTATACCCCAAGGAGAGATTGGTAAGGCAATCCGTTATCAGGCAGAATCACTCATACCAACGCCACCGGCAGAGAGTAAAATCGACTGGGCAGTCATAGGGGATTCGCCGAAAGACAAAACGAAGATTGAAATACTCTTGAGCAGTATCTCTAATTCATTTGTCGAGCAGCGTTTGGACATGATAGAATCGACGGGACTTAACGTAATTGCATTTGAACCTGACAATCTTGCTCTATCTCGCGCAATGGTAATACCAGGTGCGACTGCCCCGCAGCTCGTACTCGATATGGGTCAGTTGAGTACCGATTTAGTTATTACTATGGGTGATGCTCCACGATTAACGCGGTCAATCCCAACAGGCCTAGAGGCGGTCATTCGTTCGGCGACGCAAAATCTCAATATTGATGACAAACAGGCGCAACAGTTTGTGTACAAATTTGGTGTTAGTAAAGATAAGCTTGAAGGCCAGGTGTACCAAGCCATTATCGGTACGATAGATTTGTTGATAGCAGAGATTGATAAGTCAGTGAAATTTTTTCAGACACGTTATCCGGAAGTGCCAATCGAACGTATGATTGTGACCGGTGGAGCATCAAGTATCCCTGAATTTCCGTTATATCTTGCCAACAAATTTGGCGTGAATGTCGAGATTGGCAATGCGTGGCGGAATGTAGCTTTTGCGGCTGATAGACAAAATGAATTGCTTGCAGTTTCAAATCAATTTGCTGTTGCGGTTGGCCTTGCAGAAAGGAATGAATAGCATGGCGGTGCAGTTTAACCTATTGCCCGAAGTCAAGCTCGAATATGTAAAAGCTAGACGGACAAAATATCTGCTGACGTTCGTATCGATTGTCGTTGGTGGAGTCGCGCTTGCGATTTTTCTGTTTTCTTTCTTTTTTGTTTCTGTTGTGCAGAAAAAAAGTCTGAGTGACTTGAACACAGACATTGCGATGTATAAGAATGATCTGAAAAAGATCAAGAATCTCGATAAGGTTTTGACCGTCCAGAACCAGCTTGGGACATTGACCAATCTGCATGAAGAGAAGCCTGTGGCGGGCAGGTTGTTTGGCTATATTACACAAGTTACGCCAGTAGACGCTAAGCTTGAAAAGCTCAATATTGACTTCACAACAAAGACTATGAGCATAGCAGGTAAAGCAAGTTCTCTCGATTCGGTGAGTGTGTTTACTGACACGCTCAAAGCAACACGTTATGATATTGTCGCTAAAGATGCCGCGACGCCATCTTCGGATGACATATGTCCGAACGTACCCGATGCACAGCAGACAATGCCTAGAGGGATGAGACTTGACGAAAAGGGAGATTGCGTAGAGGCACCAAAGGCCTTCAGCAAGGTTGTGCTCAGTGCCTTTAGCCGTGATGACAAAGGTGCAAACTTTACCGTGACACTTGAATACGATGAGGCGCTATTTAAAGTGGTCAATAACGTCAAACTGCTTGTTCCTCGAGATACGCCTACAAGTGAAATAAACTTTTTTAAAGGAAGAAACTAATGGCAGGGGTTTTGACGAATAAACGCAATTTGATCGAGAAGGCGAATACGACTGTCTTGATTGTCGTGAGCGTAGCTGCATTTGTTGTTGTTTTTTCGATAGTTGCGACAAAAGCATTCATGACACAGGCAAAGTATCAAAATAGAGTTATCGATAAAAAACGCGTAGCAGTGCGTACGCTCAAAGCTGACGTTGAGGCGTCAAAAAAATTGGTTGCTTCCTACAATGTTTTTACGGGGAGCGACCAAAATGCAATTGGTGGCTTAAGTAAGGGGGCGGGGCAACGAGACGGTAATAATGCAACTATTGTACTTGATGCCCTGCCTGTTCAATATGATTTTCCAGCACTAACGACAAGCCTTGAGAGCATATTGTCTTCACAAAACGTAAAGTTCAATATGATATCTGGATCGGACGATGAGGTTGGTCAGGCGACAAACGAAGCAAGCCCAACGCCGCAATCGATAGCGATGCCATTCGAATTTTCGGTTACTGGTTCGTACGACAACGTAAAAAACTTAGTATCAGCGCTTGAGCGTTCAATTAGGCCAATGCAAATTAACGCTATGACAGTGACTGGTAGCCAATCTGAACTGACGCTAAATATCACTGCGCAAACCTATTATCAACCTGCGAAATCACTACAAGTGCGCACGGAGGTAGTGCGATGAAACAAAAAGATATTGCAGTGATTATTGCAGTTGCGCTTCTCAGTGCGATTGTCTCTGTTCTACTCTCCACGAAGCTACTGATATCTCCAGCCAAACGGCAACAATCAGCTGAAGTAGTCGACAAGATTTCGACTGAGTTTACCCTACCTGACGAGCGTTTTTTTAATGAGCAAAGCATCAACCCAACCCGCAAGAGTCAGCTCGATCAAACCAATGAAAATCCGTTTAATGGTGCCACTCCGTAGGACGGGTAAGCAGTATGAGTGTTCTTTCTGCCGCTGCGCAGTCGCAGGTTGAAGAAACCCTTGTTGCAGATGGTGTCTTAACACGATCAGATCTTGCAGAACTAGAGAAACAGTCGAAAGATACCAATACGCCACTGCTTGCACTGATTGTGACAACCGGAAAGGTAGCAAATGAACAGCTGACTAAGACTATTGCGCATGTTTCAAAGATACCGTATGTCAATCTGCTTGAAGCAAAAGTTGATCCTAAAATTCTTGAGCTCTTGCCGCAAGATGTTGCGGAGCGCTATATGGCTGTACCTCTTGGCGAGATGCAAAATCGCCTTGTGGTTGCTATGCTCGACGCCGATAATGTTCAGGCTGTCGATTTTCTGAGTAATCGCATAAATCGTCCGCTAAAAGTGTATGCGGCGAGTGAAGAGGGTATACGGCAGGTTCTTCATCAGTACGAAGCGAAGCTGTCTGATAATCTTGTTGATGCGATTGGGCAGATGGGCGGTGCCCCAGTGGAAAGTGATAGCTCCGAGTCATCAAAAAAATCCTCAAAAGAAAATGATAATATCAAGACAATTGTTCAAGATTCGCCTATTAGTAAGGCGTTGTCAAAAATCCTGGAATATGCAGCAAAAAATCGGGCAAGCGACATACACATAGAACCACTCAAGGAAAGTCTGAAAATTCGTTGCCGAATAGACGGTATCCTACGCGAAATTATGAATTTACCCAAGAGCACCGAACCTCCACTCGTATCTCGTATAAAAATTTTGGCAAATCTGAAGATAGACGAACACCGTATACCTCAGGATGGCGAATTTACTATTGAAGTGTCAGGAAAAGACATTGACCTTCGTATTTCAATTAGCCCCGTTATATGGGGGGAGCAGGTCGTTATTCGTTTGCTGGATAAGAGTGGCACAAGCCTTCATCTGGAGGAAATGGGGTATCGTGGCCGCAGCTTGCGGACAATTCGCTCTGGTCTTGAACGGACGAACGGCATGATCTTGACGTCTGGGCCAACAGGATCAGGGAAATCGACAAGTCTTTACGCACTTCTTCAAGAGGTTAAAAACGATGGTGTCAATATTGTCACACTTGAGGATCCGGTTGAGTATAAAATGGACGGTATCAACCAGATACAGGTCAATGCGGATGTGGGGCTGACCTTTAGCAGTGGTTTGCGTTCGATTCTGCGCCAAGACCCAGATATTGTGATGGTTGGTGAGATTCGTGACAGAGAAACCGCCGAACTGGCCGTCCAGGCTAGCTTAACGGGTCACCTGGTGTTTAGTACGCTCCACACTAATAGTGCGGCGGGCATCTTGCCTCGTTTGCTTGACATGGGTGTTGAGCCATTTCTCATCGCCAGTACGGTCCATGTTGTCATTGGACAGCGGCTTGTTCGGCGGCTAGGGAAGAACACTGAGCAATACCAGTCGAGTGCCGCTGAAACGGCGGCAGTCAAGGCGACGCTCGGAGCACTCCTTCCCCAAGATGCTGAGCACGCCGTGGACGTATCGCACGACCTTGGTTATGAGAGCTTGCCATTAGCTAGTGATACCGCTTATACTCTAACTAAGGGCAAGGACAGCCCGGCTTCACCCGGAGGCTACAAAGGCCGTATGGGACTATATGAAGTCTTTGAGGTGAGCGAAGCAATCCAACAGCTCATTTTACGCAGGGCAACGAGTTCTGAAATTCAGGCTCAAGCTGAAAAAGAAGGTATGGTCACGATGCGCGCGGATGGATTTTTGAAAGCGCTTGCGGGTGAAACAACCGTCCAGGAGATAAATCGCGTTGCGTCGGCGGATAGTGCCTAGAGGGTAAGGTTAAGGTCAGGAAAAGGTGGGGATATGATAGCACAGAGTGGAGAATTGGTTACAAGCGGGCATTCTAGCAGGGCTACGTTTACGTGGCTCGCGGCATCAACTGTTTGGCAAGTAAGGGAGGGTATGTGATGGCTGGTCAAATGCGCGTAGAGCTACTACTCGAAGAAGTTGTGAAGAAAAAAGCATCAGATCTCCATTTGCAGGTTGGTTTGCCGCCGATGCTTCGTGTTGATGGTGCGCTTCTACCTGTCGGCGGGGCAGATATCCTTACTGAAGAAACAGTTGAAGGATTAATCTTTGCTATTTTGGATGAAGATCAGAAACAGATTCTTCTGAAAGATAAAGAGTTTGACTTCAGTTTTGCTTTTGGTGATCTCGGGCGTTTTCGCGTAAATGCTTTTCATGAGCGAGGTAATTTAGCAGCCGCTTTACGTCTCATACCGAACGAGATGCTTACGATAGAGCAGCTTGGTTTGCCGCAAATCGTGGCGAAATTTGCAGAGTATCCTCGGGGTCTCGTACTCGTGACCGGTCCGACTGGCTCAGGGAAATCAACTAGCCTGGCGGCACTGATTCACAAAATCAATATGGAGCAGGGCAAGCACATTATTACTATCGAGGACCCTATAGAGTACACACATCGCAGCAAGCGCTCAATTATTGTTCAGCGTGAGGTGCACTATGATACGTACTCGTTTAGTGCGGCACTGCGCTCTAGCTTGCGCGAAGACCCGGATGTTGTGCTTATAGGTGAGATGCGTGATCTTGAGACTATTGCGAGCGCCATTACCATAGCCGAAACCGGCCACTTGGTCTTTGCGACTCTCCACACAAACTCAGCCGCTCAGTCAATCGATCGTATGGTGGATGTATTCCCACCTCATCAGCAGCCTCAAATTCGCGCACAGCTAAGTAACATCCTTATGGCGATATGCTCGCAGCGGCTCATACCGGCGATTGGTGGCGGAAGAATCGCGGCTGCAGAGGTGCTTGTGGCAACTCCGGCTGTACGCAACATCATCCGTGAAGGCAAGACACATCAGCTTGATGCTGTTATCCAAACTGGTGCAGAATTTGGTATGCAAAGCATGGACAAGCAGCTTGTTCAGCTTATACATGCCGGTACAATCAGCTATGATGAAGCCCGTAATTTTGCGATTGATGTTGATGAGCTGGATAGACTTATGAGGGATTAAGCATGAAAAAACGTCAAGAATCGATAGCACAGTCAGGGGTTAGAGGGAGTACTCTTTACTTGACGACAGAGGAGATCGCATGCTGACGTATAGTTATACTGCTCGTAACCCACAAACCGGTAAACAGGTACGATCAACCGTTCAGGCAGATAGCGAGTTTGCAGCGGCAAAACTTATCTCTGCAGAAGGACTTGTTGCAACTGAAGTGAAGCTTGAAGCGTCGGCGAATGGCTTGGCGGGTATCGCGAAAGGGAGAGTGAAGGCAAAAGACAGGGTGCTCTTTAGCCGCCAACTCAGTACGCTCATCAATGCCGGTCTACCGCTATTGCAGGCACTGCGTAGCGTGAACCAGCAGTCCACAAGTAAACCGCTTCGAGTTGTTTTAAGCCAAGCTATTGGTGATGTTGAAGGTGGTGGCACGCTCGCAGCAGCCATGGGGAAGCATCCGCGGGTATTTAATCAGGTTTATATAGCCCTGATTGCTGCCGGAGAGTCCTCGGGTACTCTTGATCAGGCTCTCGACCGGCTCGCTATTCAGCAGGAGAAAGAGGCCGATTTAAACAGTAAAATTCGCGGGGCTATGATATATCCCGCAGTTGTGTTACTCGTGATGCTCGCCGTAGTTGGTTTTATGGTAGTCAAAGTGCTTCCGCAGGTAAAAAGCATATATGATGGCATGCCGGGCCAGGAGCTCCCATTGATAACGAAAATAATGCTCGCAATATCCGATTTTACAATCAAATATTGGTGGGTGGTACTACTCGTGTTTGGTTTTACGGCGTTTTTCACGACTCGTTGGGCGCGAACCGGTCCTGGCAAAGAAGTTGTCGATAGTCTGAAGATGAAAGCCTGGCCCTTTGGCGCACTGTTCATGAAAGTGTACATGGCTCGGTTCTCTCGCACAGGCACAACGCTGGTTGCGAGCGGTGTTCCATTGCTACAGATGCTCAATATCACCGGCCAGGCTGTGAACAATGTACACATACAGCGAGCGATTACGAGGGCGAGCGAAAAGGTAAAAGGCGGCAAGAGTCTGGCTGATAGCATTGATGGCGACCCGCATTTTTTGGCGCTCGTGCCGAACATGTTGCGCATAGGCGAGCAGTCTGGAGCGATTGAACAGATGATGGCAAAGGTGGCTGATTACTACGAAAAAGAGGTTGACACAGAAGTTCAAAATATATCTTCAATTATTGAGCCGGTTATGATGATTATGCTTGGGGTTGTAGCATTTTCTATTGTTGCCGCAGTGCTTTTGCCTATATATAGCCTGGCGGGGAAAAGTGGAATTGGTGGGTAGAAACAGGGCAGCTGTATAAGGAACTGTAAAATATCTTACAAAACATCTCAAAACTTGCATTTTTTGACGTCAGAACGTATATTTGAAAACATAAGAATTAACTAAGCAGCAAAGGGGCACTTGCGCTATGCAAACTCAACTACATCAACGTAAACAAAAAGGCTTTACTATCATCGAAGTTCTCATCGTGCTAGCTATAGCCGGTTTGATTATGCTCATCGTTTTCCTCGCCGTGCCGCAGTTACATCGCAATGCACGCAATAATGCACGGAACAGTGAAGCGTCCCGTGTTTCTGCGCTCATAACTGAATGTCTTGCAAATCGTAACGGCGTGACTACAAGTTGTGATAATGCGACGAAGATTAGCTGGGCGTCAGGTGACTTTCAGCAGTTTTCGTCTGTCACTTATTCCAATACTATGGGAAACACAACAGATATCCACTTTAATTTTGGTCTTAAATGTAGCACTGATGGCTCTTCGACTCAGGCGGGAACTACTCGTGACTTCGTGGTTCTCTATCAGCGTGAACCAGCAATTAACCGCTGTATCGGTTCTCAATAGACGACCTTTGTCACACATGAAACACGGGACATATGTCCCGTGTTTTTACATCCCCAACCACTTTTCATCGCTCTTTTGCAAGGAGACTCCCTGCTGCAGGGAGTCTCCTTGCAAAAGAGCGATGCGTGTGATAGGTTGTGGATATGCCTGGGAAAAATTTGTCTCGTACCGATATCGAGTCGAGCTACTATCATGCGTACAACAGAGGGGTAAATCGCCAGCGTATCTTTCGCGACAAGGAAGATTACATTTTTTTCTCAAACCTGTTTGCGCGCCATCTGAGTCCAGGAGTTGTTACAGATAAGTTTGGGCGTCCATATGCACACCTCAATGATGACGTAGAGGTTATTGCGTATTGCTGGATGCCAAATCATTTTCATCTTCTGGTATATCAGGAACACGAAGGATCACTCCGGGAGTTGCTTTCCCGTGTCTGTACCGCATACACGATGTATTTTAACAAAAAATATGGACGGCGGGGTCCACTCTACGAGTCGAACTATAAGGCGACACTTGTCATGAATGATGCATATCTACAGCATATTTCTCGATATATTCATCTTAATCCAGAGAGGTATCGAGAGTGGCCGTACTCTAGCTACGGTGCGTTTATCGGTGGTTCTTCACCGGAATGGCTTACATTTGAACGGTTATTCGAGGTTATTCCGCTCGATAGGGTGGGCTATAAAGACTTTGTCGCAGACTATGAGGCGAATAAGGCAATTATTGATGAGCTAAAACATCAGTTAGCCGATCGCTAACAACGTTTAAACACCGCTGCAACGCTGCAAGGAGACTCCCTGTTGCAGGGAGTCTCCTTGCAGCGGAACGAATACTGTTATGCTTATATGATGGTTTTTGTAGTTTTTTTCTATGGATTGCTTTTGGGGAGTTTTATAAACGCGTTGGTTTGGCGCTTGTATGTCCAGGACGGTAATGGCCAGGGGAAAAAAGGCAAGAGGGCGCATCGGCCGAGCGGACGTAAGGTAAACTACTCTATCATAAGTGGTCGGAGTATGTGTCCGACGTGCAAGCACTCCTTGGCGGCCAAGGATCTTGTGCCAGTCTTTAGCTGGATATTGTTGCGTGGACGATGTCGGTACTGTCAGAAGCCCATTTCTATACAGTATCCGCTGATAGAATTATTGACGGGATTGCTTTTCATCATATTTTACCTGGGATGGCCTCTTTCTCTCAGTGGGTTTCATTTGGTCGGCTTCGGGTATAGCCTCGTATATGGAGTATTTTTCGTAGCTCTCGCACTATATGACGCAAAATGGTTTTTACTGCCGGATAGGCTGGTCTTCCCATTAACGGCGCTCGTTTTCAGTGAAGTAACTATCACAAGCGTACGGGCAAATAGTTGGCAAGACTTTTTCTTGCCACTTGCAAGTGGCGGGATTATTTTTACGCTATTCTGGCTTATATACCAATTTTCACAAGGTCGCTGGATTGGTGGTGGTGACGTAAAACTTGTTCTTGCACTCGGGATGATAGCCGGAACACCACTTATGGCGCTGATGGTAGTTTTTGTGGCTTCAGTGCTTGGAACCTGCGTGAGTATTCCATCACTCTTATTGTCGAAAAAAAAAGAAAAACGAAGCTTTTCGAGTCATATTCCCTTTGGCCCATACTTGCTAGCTGGATGTGTAGCTGTTATGTTGTTCGGGGAGAAAGTCGCTGCGTGGTATGAGGCATCATTGCTCTAGACAGATGAGACAATGCTTATGGTATACTGGGCGTATGAATAGGGGTGGTAGGAACACATCTATCCAGGGGTTTACGATAGTCGAGACACTTATTGTGTTGGCTGTTACGAGTGCACTGTTCTTTGCAGCTACCTTGTATATCAATGGACAGCAAAATCGAACAGATTTTCAGGTAGGAATACGCAACCTGAAGCAGCAGATTGAGCAGGTAATCAACGAGACCCGAAGTGGTTATTATCCCAGTAATAATGATATCAAATGTACGTATAGTGGCGGTAATAATGTGAATATAGTTCCGGGAGTGCAAGAACAAGGCACGAATGGCGAATGCATCTTTGCGGGCAAAGCGTTGGTCTTCGACTCAGATAACCACCCGCAAGAAATTAACGTCTATACTCTTGCAGGAAGACGTCTCAAGGGTAATGACGAAGTCAAAACAGCACTAGATGCAAAGGTAACAGCGCTTGCAAAAGGTCCCCCAAACATGTTGCTTGCCGATGATATGCAGGTTAGGGTACGCGTTCCAAACAATATTGAGTACGTTAGAGGTCGTGCTGTCGGAGGGCCAGGTTGGGCGGGTTCATTTGCCGTTGCATTGATTAGTACTTTTGCAGATTTCCATAGCGTCGGAACGGGCTCAAGTGGTTCGCAGCAGATTCTTTTGGCGCGATACAAATTCTGGAACTCAGCACTAGAAGAAGCTCATAATATAAACAAGGAGGTTCTTTTTGCAGATGCTTATCCCTCTAGCTCGGCCGCTGAACTATGTTTTAAGAGTGAGAGTACGAATCAATCTGTTCTCATTACTATTGACGAAGGTCTAAGCGTAAAACTCGATGTTAGGGCGGGAGTGAGTTGCTGATATGCGTTTAAAGACATCGATTGTCCGAAAGCTAAATCAAGCCGGTGACACCATTGTTGAAGTTCTTATAGCTGTCGGCATTGTGAGTTTAGTGCTTACAACAGCCTATGCGACAACAAATCGTAATGTACGCTCCGCTCAAGATACGCAGGAGAACATATACGCGCAAAAACTTGTTGAGCAACAGGCCGAGAGACTTCGTGCTGCGGGCAGCGCTACTGGTGACGGTTGTTTTACCCCAACTGCGGCGTATGTGCCATTAACGGATCCTGTCTGTAAGACTACAAACGGGGGCGCTGAATTCCAGCTAACAGTTCATCCTACGGGCTCAAGCTATGAGATTACTGCTTCATGGAAAACTCTTGGGGGGGCAGACGCAAAAGTCACCGTATGGTACAGGACGGCAACATGAAACAAAAACAAAACGTTTTTGCCCAGCAGAGGGGATTTACGGTGGTCGAGCTTATGATCGCAACACTTATTTTTGCCGTCATATTGACCATTATAGCCATGGGTATCATATCATTCTCTAACCGTTATTACAAAGTTGCAAATATATCTACAACCCAGAATACCGCACAGAGTATAGTGGACACCATAGGCCAATCTCTACAGTTTGGTACCGCTGAAGCGTTCGGAACAGGTCCAACAAACAATTTCTTTTGTGCTGGCGGAAACGTATTTATGTTTAACGAGGCAGAGGGTATGTACTCGGGCACTAGTGGGCAATTGGGTTTATATATGACGCCCATGGATGGATTGATTGTTTCAGGCAGTCTCTGTCATATCCAGCCCATTACTGGCAGTAGTCGTCAGCTCTTGGGAACCAGATCGCGCATTACTAACCTGACGGTCAATCCCGTAGCTGGAACAAACATGTATACAATTGACCTGTCGATAGCCTCTGGTGACGATGATTTACTTTGCACACCTACCATAGCAAATAGTTGTGACAGTGGCAGTGCTCCACTTAACGCGAATGACTTCAAAGACAAGACAGATGTTCAGTGCAAGTTAATAACAGGATCACAGTACTGCGCTGCTAGTCATCTGAGTACAAGCGTAGAAAAAAGGGTATAAAATGGTCGAGAAATTGTATACAATGAGAATTAACATGAGCAGTATGACGAAAAATGATCAGCGCGGGCTCGTATCGTTTATGATAACCTTCATCATGATGTTGGTTATTGCATTGATTGTGACTGGGTTTACGCAGGTTACGAATCGTAATCGTCGCGAAGCGCTTGACCGGCAGCTGAGCAGTCAGGCGTTTTATGCAGCAGAATCAGGCGTGAATGAGGCGCTGAAATACCTGCGTAATCATCCCGATGCAGGGGAGCAAACGAACTGTAGCGGGGCGCTCGTGAGTACGCCCGTCTCCTTGGATGCAGATTCATCGGTGAAGTATACTTGTGTGCTCATCGATCCTACTGTTGAGGACATCGTTACTTCTGTAAATCGACAACAGTCTGCAGTATTTCCTCTGGAAATCGTCGACAATTCTGGAAATGCACGTATAGCGAACAAGCTCGTGTTCACATGGACGCAGCCGCAGGGTGCCCCTCCGTCGAACACTGGCTGTCCAGCGAGCGCAGGATCGTTTCCGAACGCGGCGGGTTATGCCTGCAATTATGGCATATTGCGCGTTGACCTCATGAAGATTCCCCCGAGCTACAGTGGCGGAGTAGCGGCTCTTGGTGCTGAGACGACAGCTTTTTATTTCCAGCCTGTTAAGAATGTTCCGCCAGCGCCAGCTTCTGTGACTCTCGGCTCGCCAAAAGCAGCTATTCTTCCGGCGTACTGTAATGCTGCAGGTACATGTACACTGACTCTATCGTTTTTGCCTGCTTCTCAATCTAGCAACTACTACATTCGCGTCATGACACTGTACAAAGACTCAGAAAGGTTCACCCTAGATGCATTTGACAGTGGCACTTCACTTAATTTTGTAAATGCCCAAGCGGAAATAGATGTGACCGGTAAGGCACAAGATGTATCGCGTCGCATAAAAGCGCGTGCTAGACTGAGCGATTCTGGTCAGGGTTTGCCGGCAGGTGCGGTACAGGCAAATGTTTGCAAGCGGTTCCAAGTCATGCCTGGCGGCTATAATGATCAATGTCCCTGACTTCTTTGATTCGTCTCAGCTATTTGTGGTGAAATTTTTCGTGGACGGCTTTGAGGTGGGGGTCGGTGACGTGGGTGTATATTTGCGTCGTTGCAATATTGCTGTGTCCGAGCATGGCCTGAACGCTGCGTAAGTCCGCTCCGTTCATGAGCAAGTTGGTCGCAAAAGAGTGGCGGAGCGTATGCGGGCTAACATGTTTCGTGATGCCCGCGAGCAGGGCATAGTGCGCCACGAGTCGTTGGATACTGCGGGCGGTCAGGCGGTGGAAATTGCCGCTACGGTCGACTGTTTTTCGGCCGCCGTATCGAATGAACAAGGGCTTTGTGGTGTCTGTGCGCTTATCGAGGTATTGCTGGAGCCATTCGGCAGCTTCTGTGCTGATAAAGATGGGGCGGTCTTTCTGCCCCTTGCCGCGAACCATAAATTCGCGCCGTTTGAGGTTTATATGGTCGCGGTCGAGCCCAACTAGCTCTGAGACACGCAAGCCAGAGCTGAAGAGTAGTTCCAAGATGGCGCGGTCGCGCAGCCCTGCTGCGGTCGTGGTGTCTGGTTGCTCAAAAACGCGAGCTAACTCATCTTCGTTTAGGAAGGTCACTTGGGGTCGTTTTGTCCGGGAAAGCTCTATGGTATCTGGCGGCATACAGTTCATGCCGCGTTTGTGGCAAAACTTTAGAAAGCTGCGCAGGGCAATGAGATGGTAGTTTAGTGTCGTTTTTTCCAGTTCGTCATTGGTGTTGGTACCGAGCCGGTTGAGCCACAGGCGCCATTTGCGCACCAACTCCTGGTCTATGTCCTCAACGGCAATATCTCCACCGTAGTCGGCGAGTCGGGTGAGGTAATGATCGTAGTTTCGAATGGTTTTTTGCGAGCGGTTCTGCTCTATCTCCAAATACTCGAGAAAATCTGTTTTTGCTTTTATGAATCGCATGCCCCTAGTATCCGGCATATACAGGTAAGTAGCAAGTGGGCTCATATGCTTTCACCCACCGTATACCTTCATTCTCAGCGGAGCGAAGCACTATAATAAAACTGTGCTATCGCTGATTTTATTAGAGTGTTTCAGACGCGAGGGGATGCGGGGGATTGGGGGAGGCTTTCGGTTTTTTGCGTATCTGTTAGAATAAGAAATGAGAAAATAGCACAGAAAGGAATGACATGGAACAAACGTTAGTTGTGTTTAAACCAGATGCAGTAATGCGCGGAATCGTTGGCGAGATTTTAACGCGCTTTGAGCGTGCGGGCTTCAAGGTAGTGGGTATGAAAATGGTGCAACCAGACTATGACCATTTCCATGGGCACTATGAGGGTATTGGCACGCTAAAGACACGTAAAGGTGACGAAATTTTTGAAAGCCAGCTGGCAGCTATGCAAATTGGTCCAGTGATTGCCATGGTGCTTGAAGGTGTTGAAGCGGTCGAATTTGTGCGCAAAATGGTTGGTGATACCCAACCAAAAACTGCCGCACCAGGTACAATTCGCGGTGATTATGCTCATGTGACATATGGTCAGGCCGCTTCCGTGGGGATGGGTGTAGCAAATTTGGTGCACGCCTCTGCTACTAACGAGGAAGCTGAAAAAGAAATTGCTCATTGGTTTAGCGATAGTGAACTTTTCAGCTACGCAGCCGTACATGAATTTTTCACGCAGCCGCGAAAAAAAGCCAAATAACACCTTAAAATTGAGCACATTTTGTGCTCAACATGTCCCGATAGTTCAACGGATAGAATAACTCCGTCCTAAGGAGCAGATGTTGGTTCGGCGGACGAGGAACGGAGCTGAAAACATGCTTGCATGTTTTCAGCGAGTACCGCAGGGAGGAGTGCGCTGCAAGCGCGCGATTTCTAGCTCGCTGGAAGCGAACCAGTGTTATGGTAAGATGATCATATGTCCCGATAGTTCAACGGATAGAATAACTCCGTCCTAAGGAGCAGATGTTGGTTCGATTCCAGCTCGGGATACCAGATTATGAAAAACCACTACTATGTTATTGTGTTTGGCGGATGCTATCTCGATATAAACGCTGCCCATTTGCCCTTTGGGAGCGAGGGAGTTTCGGTCGAAAAAGAAATTCGTGGGACTGAATACGAATGTTTGCCCGGCGGGTCTGGCGTTAATTTTCTTCGGGCGTTACAACGTCTGAAGAGGCGAGGGCTGTTCATTGGTATGCGTGGTGATGACCCTGTCGGGGTACTCGTAGAACAACTGTGCGCCAAAGAAGGTCTTGCGGTTCATCTTATTGCTGCGCCAGGCAAGCGAACGAATCTCGGGCTTAATATGATTGGTTCAGATGGTAGCCATATAATTTATAGTATTGGCAGCGCAAACCAAGCGCTCACTGAACGCGTATTGACGCCAGAAATAACACCATACCTTGATGCTCGGACATTCCTATATATGGGCACATTATATAAACTCGACGGCTTAGCAGCAGACTTTCAAACACTGATTGAAACCGCTCACACCAAAGGAGCTCAAGTTGTTGTTGATCACGGCAGAATAACGCCTGGCGTCTCTGAGGAACGGTTTGAAAAAGTCCGGCAGGCTGTTTTAACGGCAGACTATTACCTCCCGAGCCGTGTTGAGTTTCTCGAAACATGGCGGGTAGGTAGTATAGGAGATGGTCTGGCGCTTCTTGCGCAGAAGGCACCACATTTGGTGGTGGTCGTGAAAGATGGTGCTCGAGGTGCGCACTACTTTGAGGCTGGCCGCACGGTAACGATCGCTGCGCCAGTGGTTAGTTCGGCGCATAATCTTACTGGCGCAGGCGATACCTTTAATGCTGGCTTTCTCGATGCGATTATTGCCGGTGAGCCACCCCATGCGGCTATAGATGCTGCCTGTGTCGTGGCGGCCAATCATGTGGCCCTACAGCCGAAAAATGAGCAATAATCTGCTACAATACGCTTATGGCTAAACAGAAGATGGCAAAGACGACTGCAGACGGTAAGGCCAAATATTTTGATGATCAGTTTGATGATGAAGAAGTGCTTTATGTTTTTCGTAAGCACCCGGTTGTTATGCGCAAGGGACTTATTGTAGGTTCATTCGGACTACTTGCGGGGCCACTGTATACTCTTATCCTGACCTACGGCAACCCAAATGATCCTCCAAGCATGATATTTTTCTATATGAGCTTTATCGCAAGCTTGGCTCTGAGTGCGTTGTTGTTTTTCCCGTCTTGGATGGCATGGTATTTCAGTGTTTTCATTGTGACCGACCAACGGTTCATACAGATTACCCAGAGGGGGTTTTTTCACCGGAGTGTTGTGGATATGGGTTTAAATCAGATACAAATGGTTAACTATGAGGTGAAAGGCTTACAGGAAACGTTGCTTGGGTATGGTACTATAATGATGCAAACATTTGTGGGGGACTTGCTCGTGCACTATATTCACCATCCCGCAAAAACACAAAAACGTTTGCTTGAAATACTGCGTAATCAAGGGGTGGCTGCGGCGTCATTGCCGCGTAACGAAGGATAATAGACGTGAAGAACATTACTGTGAAGGGTTTACAGCTTGGAAAAAGAAGACCTGCCACGCATGGTAAACGTATGCGTAAGATAGTTCCACAGGTTGCTCAGCGTTTTCGGAAGCCAACACTCCAACAGCAAACCGAAGAAGCACTTCAAAATGTACCTCGCATAACAAACGAAACAGTCGCCGAACATCGCGAAAAGGTCCTGAAAGGTGCTCGTAAGTACAAATACCCGCTTCAGCACTCAAAGCGACGCATCGTGACGGTGTCTGCAACCATCCTTTCACTCTGCATCATTGGTTTTTTCATGTATGCCGGCCTTAGTCTGTACAGGTTCCAAGATACATCACTTTTCATGTACCGCGTCACACAGATTGTTCCGTTTCCCGTAGCAAAAGCCCACGGGCGGTGGGTATCGTACGAAAGCTATCTTTTTGAGCTTCGTCGATACATGCACTACTATGAAACGCAAGAACAAGTTGATTTTCACTCAAAATCTGGAAATCTTCAGCTTGCAACCCATCGTCCAAAAGCGCTTCAGCAGGTTATTGATGATGCGTATGTTAAGATTCTTGCCGCAAAGCATAAGGTGTCGGTCTCGCAGTCTGATGTCGATGATGCAGTGAATATACTTCGTCTACAAAATCAGCTGGGCCGTAGCAATAAAGAGCTCGCAAGTGTAGTCAAGAAGTTTTTTGGATGGTCAATACAAGACTTGCGCCGTCAGCTCAAGCAAGAACTGCTTGCACAGAAGGTTGCGGCCAAGCTGGACGTGTCAGCAACTCGTAGGGCGCAAAGTATATTTGCGCAGGTACGTGCAGGGGGAGATTTCGCTGCTCTCGCTGGACAGGCATCTGATGACCAGGCTACGAAAGGAAATGGTGGCCAGTACGGCGATGTCTCTATATCGTACAGTAGTCAAGAAGTTCATCCGGTTATTGTACGTGCTTTGAGTGCCATGAAGCCTGGTGAGGTTTCGGATATCATGACAACGCCAACTGCCTTTGAGATTGTGAAGCTACTAGCTATTGAAAACGGAAAGTTCAAAGCAGCTCATATTCAGATTCAGTTTAAGGATATACAGACGTACCTCGAGCCTTTGGAAAAATCTCATCCACCAAAACGTTTTATTACGGTAAAATTACCGAACTAGTTGCAATTTTATACCACACTTGTTACACTGACCTCTGTTAGTTTTCATCTCTTACTCTGTGTGATGTGGCCTGAAGCTGGTCTTTCGCGCAAGGAGTTTGGTTAGGCGAAAACTGAGTGTAAATTGAGGCCATGCGCCCGTAGTGAAGAGGCCTATCACGCCTCCCTGTCACGGAGGAGATCGCCGGTTCGAATCCGGTCGGGCGCGCCAGAAAAAAAGACTCACCGATGGTGGGTCTTTTTTTCTGGCATGTCTGCAAGCTTTGAACCGGCGATCAGCGAACACAGTGAGCGTAGATCGTCTGTTGGGTGGAGCGAGGACGCGCGCAGGTGCTTGCACCGAGCACGCCGCGGCGGAAAAGGCATAGCCGCTATCCGGTCGGGTGCAGAAGAAATCCTTGCGCTTTAGGGGTTGCTCCCGTATACTTCACAATACAACAGAGGTAATAGAGGTAAAGGAGACATCTCTATGGCAAATAATCATGCAAAAGGCTTTGTGGACTTTGTCCGTGAACAAGGCGTCGTAGGTTTAGCGGTTGGTTTGGCTATCGGTACGGCTGCAGGAGCAGCTGTGAAGGAAATTGTAGACCAGTTCATCAACCCACTTGTTGGTTTTATTCTTGGTGGCGCAGACCTGTCGCAGCTCAAGTGGAATACAGGCCTGAGCCGCGGTGGCGAAGACCTCGTTTTTGGTTGGGGTGCTATTCTTGGCGCAGTCATAACCTTGCTTGCTACGGCATTTGTGGTATACCAAATCGTCCACATCGCTAAGCTTGACCGCATGGACAAGAAGAAAGACTAGTTGTTTTTCTCTAAAAAGAGCCTGGTTACAGGCTCTTTTTATAGACTGCTTGAAAGCATACTGAAGTGTCCGGTATACTTTACAGCGTTGCCACCTTAGCTCAGTTGGTAGAGCATCTCATTCGTAACGAGAAGGTCGCCGGTTCGATCCCGGCAGGTGGCTCCAGGCTTTGCTGAAGGCAAAGCATTTATCGTTTAACATTTATCAATGAACATTTGTTGTACAGCTATGCTGTCATAATTCTCTGCAAAATTTTTTTGCGGGAAACCAATGCTACCTGCTAAATGCTACCTGCTAAATGCTTTTGCTCTGTGGCAAAAGCGCGGGTGTCGTATAACGGCCATTATATAGCCTTCCCAAGGCTGAGACGCGGGTTCGACTCCCGCCACCCGCACCATTACCGAAGAGAGGCTCGCCCTTTTGCTTCACATTTCGGAACGAATCCGAAATGTTCACACTCCCCCTGAAGCTCGGTTGTCGCCTCGTATCAGTATTTGACATGCAAGAAACTGGTTCTAGCTCCATGCAAAATGCTGCACCAGTGCCAGCTAATTTCTGTTACAATAGAGCATAGCTTCTTATGAAACCTGATAAACATTTTATTCAAGATCGTTCAGCATTGCTCCTGGTTACAATAAACACATTCCTCATGCTAGCTGCAGTTGTTCTCATTAGTCTAAAGCTCAATGCGAGTCGTGGAACAGTAAACTACATCATTGCCTACCGATCATCTCTCGGTATCGACGGATACAAACAGGGAACAGCCTGGGATGTGATGAGCTTTATTGCTGCAGCGGTGCTTCTGTATGTGCTTAGTACGCTGTTGGCATATCGAACATATCGTTTCCGGCGTGAATTAGCGCTTGCGACATTGGCGCTTTCAATCCCATTACTCTTGTTACTTATAATCGTCAGCAACACACTGTTAATCATGCGCTAGTCATGACTGATATTGAGATACCTTTTGAAAAAGACAGAAAAGGCCACTACCGCTTCTTTGAGATTTTGCCAGGAGCGCTGAGTTGGGCAATGCTTGCATCGCCCTTTGTGTTAAGCCTGATAAATGTTCGCCTTGCCGCTTTTTTCATGTTTGTTTATGTCCTCATTAACTTCACAAGGGGCGCTGCCGGAGCAATTCGTTCTATGCAAGCGTTCCATACTATGCGTGAACACCAAAAATTGCCATGGGCAAGCATGATCAAGGAACTTGCTGTTGGGACCATACCGCGGGGCGCAAAGCGGCCCCGTTGGCACCACCTAGCCATTAGGAAGACTGAAGAACGTCCACTACTCCTGCCCCCCGAAGAAGTTATTCATGCAGTGATTGTCGCAACGTATAAGGAATCTCGAGACATCTTAAAGCCGACTATAGAAGCGCTGCTCTCGTCTGACTTTCCCATGAAACAAGTAATCTTCATCTTGGCGTACGAAGGTCGAGCAGGTGAAGAGTATGAGCGACAGGCTGAAGAACTTGTGAGAACGTACAAAGATTCATTTTTTGACGCGCTAGCCATTAAGCATCCGTCCAATATCCCCGGCGAAATCATCGGCAAAGGCGGTAATGTGACCTATGCGGGTCGAAAGCTCAAGGACTATCTTGAACAGAACAAGATTGATCCGCTCAGAGTAGTCGTGACAACCCTCGATGCCGACAATCGCCCCGATAAACACTATTTGACAGCGCTAACCTATGCTTACGTTGTTTGTCCAGATCCTGTCCATTCATCGTTTCAGCCCGTTGCACAATTCTCAAATAACATTTGGGATCCGCCGGCGCCTATGCGTGTTCTCGCGACAGGTAACTCTCTGTCGCACCTCATGTTTTCGCTGCGTTCTCATGCGCTTCGGAACTTTTCAGCACACGGTCAGCCTATGGTTGCGCTTATTCAGACTGATTTTTGGAGCGTTCGGACGATCGTGGAGGACGGACATCAATTCTGGCGATCATATTTTCGGTTTGAGGGTAACTATCGGGTGTTGCCGCTCCACCTACCTATCTACCAGGATGCAGTCCTCTCAGACACGTACTGGAAAACGGTTAAGGCACAATTTCTCCAGATACGACGCTGGACGTATGGCGCTTCCGATGTTGCATATTTTGCACATATGGGTTTTTTCCGGAAGAACACCATTCCTAAGGCAGATTTAATCGCGAAGTTCTGGAGGCTGCTTGAAGGCCATGTGACTTGGGCGGTTGGGCCGCTGCTTATCCTGTTTGGGGGTTTTATACCTGTCCTATTTCATCCACAGAGTTATGGTGCTTTACAGCTTCCCATTCTCGTTAGTCGCATTCAGACGGTCGCACTTGTAGTGGCGGCCATTACAGTCTTCCTGTCACTCAAAACGCTGCCGCCTAAGCCTGCTCGTTATAAACGCCATCGAAACATATTTATGGTACTCCAGTGGGCGTATTTGCCACTAACAACCATAGTGTTCAACGCATTTGCGGCGTTTTATTCGCAAACGCGCCTTATGCTTGGCCGGTACATATCGAAGTTTGATGTCACAGACAAGGCGGTGATTGGTGAGAGTTCTGACGGAAGACGCGCCCGAGCACGGCTGTAGTACTTCATATACGGTGGTACGCACTGTAGTGCGTGCTGGCGGCGATGTCAAAAGCACCTAAGACCTTTTGTGTATTTGCTATGAGATCAGTTGTCTGTACGGTGGCTTTTTGAGATGTTTTTAGGATACGCGTCATTACGGTATCTGTGAGATGTCTGGCCTCTATCATGGCATTGTTCCGGTGGCCAAGAGACGTGAGGATACTCACAAAGAGCTTATCTCGGTTGAAAGGTGCAGACGTTCCGTCGGGTCGTTTTACAACGAGTGCTGTTGCAAAATCATATGTTTCAATGGTTGTTAGCGTTGCGTTACATGCTTGACACTGGCGTCGGCGCCATGTTCGATTTTGCCGCTTTTGCAAACGAGAGTTTTTTACCGCTGTTTCACCGTGGCAATATAAGCATACCATGACTACATATTGTCATAACGCTTAGGAAAATGCTAGTGGAAAACCGTCGTTCTGTCGTGGAAAACTGAAAACCCGGCTACCATGTATGGCAGCCGGGGCATTGTCCTATGAACAGGGCTAAAGGTTTATACCTATGCAGTCCTTACCCGGCGAACGCGTCCAACGCGTTTGACGCTCGGGAGTTCTTCATAAAACAACTGGAAGCTCTGTAATGAGCTTGGTTGTTTTGTACTCACCAAAACACCTCGTTTAACCTATACAGTCTAGCAAAGTACCTATTGCAAGTCAAGTGAAAACATTGTATACATAAGCACTATAACAGAGGTATAAGAACGCATCATCTAGAGAGCTTTTAACCTGTTTTTGTTTCCAACCCTACAGTCACCACGAACAAAGTAAATACCCTTGGACATCCAAGGGTATTTACTTTGGTGGGCGATGTAGGATTCGAACCTACCACCTCCACAACGTCAATGTGGCGCTCTAGCCAAATGAGCTAATCGCCCGAATCTCACGGGTTGCGGTTTCATTATACCAAAGAATCTTTTTCGGACAAGCTTGTCACAGGGTGCCATGACGATTTATAGAGGACATCCGTGTCTCTATATCGCATGAAGTATAGAATTGCCAAAAAACAGTTATCCACTTTTCCACAGTCTGTCGTGAAAATACCCAAAAAAGTACTAGCATCATGCAGCTAGGCTGTGTATACTAGTATGCGAGGTGAGGTTTTGCCGAGAGGTTTTACCGAACTAAATCGGACGTCTTTGCGAGAGCGTCCGATTTTTTTATTGCGAAAGAAGTGGTATAGTACAGGAAGGCTGTGATGTGGACTCACCAACCATAGAGCCTCGTTTAGGTGGTCAACCTGTACGATAACAGTGGCGACAAGAGTAACTGCTTAGGTGGAACCCCTGTTATGGAAGTAGCGGGCCCAAGCACGCGTAGGATGAGATATGTCATCTGCCGCGTGTTTTTATATTTTAACCCTATATCATCCTGAGCGTAGTCGAAGGATTTTCGGCAAGTACGAAGATTCCTCCACTTCGGTCGGAATGATGCTAAGGAGGTATACAGAATGAGTGAATATCAAGATAAGTCGTATGCCATGCGGCATAGTTTGGCGCATATTATGGCGGGGGCGATTCAGCACCTATGGCCAGAGGTGAAGCTGGGTGTGGGGCCAGTGGTAGAGAATGGGTTTTATTACGATATTGACCTTGGGCCAGACACAAAGCTTAGCGAGGAAGATTTTGGACGTATAGAAGATGAAATGCGCAAAATCATCGCCGATGCGCAGCCTTTTGAAAAGTTCATGATGCCCCTGCAGCAGGCCATGATGTGGGCGCGTGAGTACAATCAACCGTATAAAGAGGAACTACTACACGACCTCCAGCGAGAGGGTACGACACTAGCGAAAGAGCTCGACGTCGCGATGATGGGGCTGCCGGCCGGAATTTCAGGCGCAACGGGGGTGCAAACTATCACTGAAGTATCTTTTTATCGAAATGGCGACTTTACCGACCTCTGCCGAGGCCCGCATGCTGAATCAACCGATAAAGTCGGCGCATTTAAGCTCATGCGTGTCGCAGGAGCGTACTGGCGAGGTAAAGACACCAACCCACAGATGCAGCGCGTGTACGGTGTGGCGTTTGAGACGGACAAAGAACTCCGAACGTATCTCACTATGCTGGAAGAAGCAAAAAAGCGCGATCACCGCAAACTCGGCCAAGAGCTTGACCTGTTTGTGTTTTCGGACCTCGTGGGACAGGGTCTACCGCTATGGACGCCGCGTGGTATGGTGCTGAAAAATCAGCTCGATGCTTTTGTGCAGGAATTGCGTGACGAGCGAGGTTTTCATCAGGTCGGTATTCCGCACATTACGAAAAAGGACCTGTACGAAAAAAGTGGCCACTGGACAAAGTTTAAAGACGAACTGTTCCGCATAACGACACGCGAAGGCCACGAGTTTGCTATGAAGCCCATGAACTGTCCGCACCACACGCAAATCTACGCGTCGCAACCGCGTAGCTACCGGGACTTACCTATACGATACCGCGATAGCACTATGGTGTATCGCGACGAACAGAGCGGTGAGCTCGGTGGCCTGAGCCGTGTACGGGCTATTACGCAAGACGATGCGCATGTTTTTTGCCGCGTGGGACAGATAGAGGTGGAGGTTGAAAAACTCTGGGAAATCATAGAAACATTCTATAAAGCAGTTGGGTTTGCAGATTTACAGTATCGTCTTTCGACGCACGATCCGGCAGATATGACAAAGTACGCCGGTGGAACCGAGAAGTGGGATGCAAGTGTCGCACAGCTTGAAAACATTCTGAAAGAAAAAGTCGGTAGCGCGTACTACGTCGGTATAGGCGAGGCAGCGTTTTATGGGCCAAAGATAGATTTTATGGGGCATGATGCCATTGGCCGTGAACATCAGGTAGCAACAATTCAACTTGATTTTAACCAGCCAGAAGGCTTTGACCTGACGTGCACGAACGAGGCGGGCGATCCGGAGCGGATTGTCATGCTACACTGTGCAGTAATGGGTTCGCACGAACGGTTCCTCAGTGTGTACATAGAACACACGGCGGGGAAATTTCCGGTGTGGTGTGCGCCAGAGCAAGTGCGTTTGCTGAGCGTGAACCAAGAAGCTGAGACGGTTGCGTTTGTCGAGAACCTACAGCGACAGGGCAAGGCGCTCGGTCTTCGGGTGGGGGTAGATAATAGTAACGAATCGGTCGGTAAGAAAATTCGGGCTGCCGAAATGTGGAAGGTGCCGTATACGCTTGTGATAGGTGAAAAAGAGGTTGGCGGCGGAGAACTGACGCCGCGTATACGTAAAGACCTCGTCGTACATGAAGATGTGCGAAGCTATACAGCCGAAGAGTTCCTCAAAACCGTCGCAAACGAAGCCAAATCCCGTGTGAGCAAAACTAGCCTATAAAGCCGTAAACAGTTTCTCTGTCATCACTGACCCTATACAATACGCGTATGTCGAAAATTCGCATTACCCCCGATATAGATGATGTGCTCTATCTCTCAAGCAAGGGGTTCTGGTCGGTAGGCAATCGAGAATGGGGTGTTACGGATCCCTATAATGATGACTGGATCAAATGGTTAAGCCCAGATCCGGTAGTGTGTCGAGCAAGGCGCAATACTATTTGGACCGAAGGACATACATTGGGATTCTCGATTATGCCACATGCGCATGAAGTTCTCGGTAGGCTAGTTACACATGGATTGTATGGGCATGAAGTAGAGATCGTAGCGGCAACTTCTCGGCCAGACATTGCAAGGGATGCAACTGAAGAAGCGATAGGACGTGATTTCGGGGGCATAATAACTGACATTGCATATGCGGGATTTTTTGATGGGCCATATGATCCTGCTGCAATGAATCTTGATAAAGGTTCTTTTTTCAAGGCACTCGGTTCTCATGGCGCAATTGATGATATACCTCGACATGTCGAAGGTGCGGAGCTCAACGGGATACCTGAAGTGATCCATTTTACCGCAGTTCATCCACCCGTGAAAGGTTTACATAAGAGAATCAGACAGGCGAATTGTTGGCTTGCCGTCGAAAGAATACTCACCAGCTCGCAGGCTATTCCCCAATTACTTGGAGGGGTAAATGGCAGTTAGTATGGATATTAATACTTTTCGGGAGCGGGTTGAGGCGGTGGTGCGGCAGATTCCGCGGGGGCGGGTGATGACGTACGGGCAGATTGCGGCGTTGTGCGGTAACGCGCGGGCAGCACGGATTGTGGGTGGCATAGCGCACTTTGGCGACGCCGCCCTGCCGTGGCAGCGAGTAGTGAACAAATCTGGTGGCCTTGCGAGTGGCTATCCGGGTGGTCGAAATGCTCATGCCGAACACTTGCGCGCCGAAGGTGTCGAGGTTTTGGCAGGTATGAAGGTGGATGTCGAAAGGCTTTTGTGGTGGCCAAAATGAATTTCCTTACAACCCCACTTATCGTGATTGTGGGCGAGACGGCGAGCGGGAAAAGTGCCTTAGCCATGGACTTAGCGCGCAGGTTTAATGGTGAACTTATATGTGCCGATGCTACGACAGTGTATTGTGGTTTTGACATCGGCTCGGCTAAACCAAGTGAAAAAGACCGTGCGGAAGTGCCGCACCACTTACTAGATGTGGCTGGTGCTGAAGAGGGTTTTACCGCAGCTCGATTTAAGCAGCTTGCAGACCGGGCGACTATAGACATTTCTGCGCGTGGCAAGCTGCCTATCATGGTGGGCGGAAGCGGTTTATACATTGATAGCGTTCTGTACGATTATCAGTTCAAAGCTTTACCTAACACCGACGAAAGAGATGTTTTAAATACAATGTCGCTTGCCGACCTGCTTGTGCTTGCTCATGAGCGCGGGCTGGATACATCTAGCGTAGACACGGCTAATTCGCGGCGTGTCGTGCGGCTCATAGAGACCAATGGAGTGCATACAAAGCGCTCAGAACTTCGCCCAAATACGTGTGTACTTGGTGTGCAGATTAACAGGGAGCTGCTAAGATCCCAGGTGAAAAAGCGAGTTGCAGCTATGCTGGAGGCAGGGCTGGAAAATGAAGTGAAAACGCTTGCCAGTCGGTACGGCTGGAGCGGCGAGGCCATGAAAGCAATTGGCTACCGCGAATGGCAGAGCTACTTTGCTGGTCAGGCAACCTTGGAGCAAACAGCCGACCGTATAGTGACTGACACTATGCGTTTGGCGAAGAAACAGCGCACCTGGTTTCAGCGCAATAATAGTATTCAATGGGTGAGTGACCCCAAGAAAGCTGTAGATATAGTTACAACATTTCTGAACAATTAGTATTTTTGTTCAGTCATGCCTCTGCTACAATGAGTGCAGTACTGAGTAAGGAGGCGCACTATGATTGAACAGCTTTTCGGTTCCAAGACGCGCGTAAAATTGCTGCACTTGTTTTATGAAAACCCAAACCGCTCATTTTATGTCCGGGAAATCACACGGAAAATAGACGAGCAGATTAACTCTGTTCGGCGCGAACTGGCAAACTTGTTGAACATCGGTATCATCACCAGCGACTCTAGCAACAACAAAGTCTACTACGAGGTGAACCAGAAGTACGCGTATTACGTGCCGCTTCAGGAAATCTTCGGCGGTCGTAAACCGCGCAAGGCTCGCAAGGTGGTTGCCGAGGCTACGCCTACGGCTGAAGAGGTTGCTTTGGACGTGCCGCAGGAGCCAGTTGCCGCTCCGGTACAAGTCGAGGTAGAAGAGCCTGCCGAGTTGAAGCAGCTAGGTAATGTAGAGATTGCTGCCTTTATGGGGCAGTTTACTCGTGACGAAGCAAGCGGTGTAGATGTCCTCATTGTAGGTAATGTAAACCGCAATGCGTTGCAAAAGTATGTAACAGAACTTGAAGAAAAAGAGGGGAAAGAGCTACGTTATACCGTGTTTTCGCTCGAAGAGTTCCGCTACCGTGTACAAATAAAAGATCGTTTCATTTCAAATGTCTTGCTTTCTAAGAAACAGGTTATCTTGGATAAGCCGGGGCTTCTGAGCTAGTTGGCGGATCACTCCAGATAAGGTATAGTACGTGCAGCAGGGTTTTGGGCGATCCAAATACCTACCTAATATTAAACTACCGGAGTATAGAGAGTATGGACATACAATTTTACGGCGCAAACTGTGTTGTTATAAGTACAAAGCAAGTTCGACTGGTTTTTGATGATAATTTGGCGAATCTTGGGGCAAAAACAGTGACGAAAGAAGGGGATGTTGCATTATTTACTATGCCTCATCCAGAAGATGTTCCTAGCGCAAAGATGACCATAGACATGGCGGGTGAGTATGAAGTGAGCGGGGTAAATGTGCGAGGCATACAGGCACGGGCACATATGGATGAAGACAGTGGACGTAATGCCACAATGTATAAAGTGACAGCAGGTGATGTAAGGGTGCTTGTTATAGGCCACATATATCCAAAGCTCAGTGAGTCGAAGCTGGAAGACATAGGGCTCGTAGATGTTTTACTTGTGCCCGTTGGTGGCACTGGCTACACCATGGATCCAACTGGCGCATTGCAGGTTGTAAAAGAGATTGCGCCAAAAGTATTCGTTCCGACGCATTATGCTGACAAAGAGCTCAAATATGAGGTTCCACAGCAGTCACTAGAAGATGCCCTAAAAGCATTTGGTATAGAGCCAAAGGAAACAGTCAAGAAACTGCAGTTTAAACCTACTGAAGCGACCGACACTACTCAGCTGATTATCCTCGAGAAAAGCTAAGGTAGTAGCAGGCCGTAGACAGCAGACAGTATATTGTAGGTTTAGCTTCTGATAGAACGAATAAGCCCTGAAATCAATTTGTGAACTGTTTCGCATTGAGCCTCAACGTCTTGGTAATCGGCAACAGATAGGTAGTCCAAATCCTTTGCGAGCATCAATTGGCTGTGGACTTCAGACGCCGAACCGAGAGAAATACTATAGAAATGAATTTTTTCTTTCTCAGAAAAACGGTTGAAACCTTCAGCGATGTTTGACGGGGTAGAAGTTGCAGCTCGGCGCAGCTGATTACTTAATGCAAAGCGTTCATCTTCGGGGAAGTGTTTTGTCAGTCTATAAACCATCAGCGCAAGGGCGTGGCTCTCCTGCCAAGCAACAACATCAGTAAATCGTTTGCTCTTCATTTCTGCTGGCTGCAGCCTACTTACTGCTGTCTGCTAAACTAGGCTAGCAAGCCTTTTTTCTTCAGGGTGCGGATGGCCTGAGTGCTGACTTTCAGTTTCACTTTTTTGCCGTCAACTTCTACAGTCTTGGTTTGAAGGTTTGGCTTCCAAACTTTTTTGGTATGGCGCTGCGAGAAGCTGACATTACTGCCATACTGCTTGCCTTTGCCGGTAAGATCACATTTTTGCATGGGTGACTCCGAGTTATACTTGATTCGACCTGTAATTGTACAGAATTTCACCCCTGAAGTCAACGCTGCTATACTAGGGCTATGGAAATGTCGATGGTTTTGAGTTTAGCGGTAGTGATAGGTTGTTTGCTTGTGGCCATGACAGTGCATGAGTTTATGCACGCATTCGTGGGCTATAAGTTGGGCGATACAACCGCAAAAGATGAGGGCAGGATATCGCTCAACCCTTTGCGCCACATTGACCCAGTTATGACGGTTCTT
Organism: uncultured Candidatus Saccharibacteria bacterium; assembly: GCA_964387505.1. Classification (GTDB taxonomy): domain Bacteria; phylum Patescibacteriota; class Saccharimonadia; order Saccharimonadales; family UBA4665; genus JAGXIT01. The sequence continues at coordinate 17,057 of CAYLWF010000009.1, read as the reverse complement.
CTTCCGGCCTTTACCTGGGTTTTTCTCCACGTCTTCTTTATGGCTGCTAAGCCGGTACCATTCAACCCGCTTCGGGTTAAATATAACGAATATGGCGCCGCACTCATCGCGGCTGCTGGTCCGCTTTCAAACCTTGCTTTGGCTGTGGTTAGTTCATTTGTTCTACGTAGTGTCCCACCGGATGCGTTTGTAGAGACGCTTCTGACGATATTTATGACCCTAAACGTGGCGCTTTTTGTGTTTAACATGATACCCATACCACCGCTTGATGGTTCACGAGTGCTCTATGCGTTCGCGCCTCGCTCTGTTCAAGATTTTATGGAACGGGTTGAACCCTACGGCTTTTTCATCATTATCGCCTTGGTCTTGCTCGGCGGCTTAGGCGGCATGATCGGCAACCTTAATCAGAGCATTCTAAATCTATTATCATAGGTTTACTTATTGCTGAATTTATCCCAGGGAATAATAAGCCCGTAGAGGGCAATGTAAATACCGTGGGGGAGCACTTGTGCACCTGCTATTGCCATCCCGAGGTTGAAATCGGCCTCGGATTCATAAAATTTCTCTGGTAGCCGAGAACCTGTTAATACAACGGTTTTACCTTTTACGTTCCGCAACTCCTTGGCGGTTTTATGGATTGTGTCCGTGCCGTGCGTAATGACGATTCTTTCTTCTGTTGCAGACACGATAGCTTCCTTAATGAGTGCCCGGTCTTCGTCGGTCAGATCAAGGCTATCCTTGCGAGTAACGAGGAGTGTTTTGTAGGAAAAATCTGGGTTTGCACGTTCAAGGGTGCGAAAGAACGCGGGCTCACCTATGTCAAAATAATAGCCGTGATTATCATCATTTTCAGGATAGTCTTTGTCTATGGTTCCACCTGTTTGCACAAAAAGTATTGTCATATGCTCAGCATACCCTATAACAGGGGTAATATCAAGTGCAAAGCGAGTAGGGTATACTGGTAGGGCTGGGTATGCTCGGAGCTTATGCACCGAGCGCCAATATATGATTATCTGAATACTAATCATACGGGAGCCCAATATTTGTCGCTGACTGTGGTCAGTGCGTGCGGGAACCCACCTTGAATCTTTTTCAGGGCTAATCAACTTGGCAACCCAGCACATAAAAAGTCCATCTTTAATGATGGATTTTTTAGATGGTCGAGTAGGAGCAATTAATCTTGAACAGTTAGAAGTACTCCTTAACTCACTCAAAACCTACTGGGATTATAGCAATCAAAAGAGCTTTTTGGCGGAAATTGAAGCCTCACCGACTACAGTTATAAGAGTCGAAAATGAGCTTGCTTATGAGCTTTAACAGAGTTAAATTATCGTATTGCCAAAGATAAACGTAATGCGACTTGAACAACTAACTGTGAACTACTGAGAAATGCGAGTGCGACCCGATATAGTAGAGGCTTCTACTTCGCCTTGTGCGCCCTTGACGGCTACGTCACCACTCATGGTGCGTAAAAGCCACAATGGTGCAGAACCATTACTAACACCTACATCACCAGACATTGTTCCAGCACTTACTGACGACTTGGCATTCACATCACTTAACTCTACGTTACCACTCATTGTCTTCAAGTTGGCAACTCCTACCTCTGCTCCATGTAGGGCAATATCGCCTGATTTAGAAACAACCCTTATAGCTCTAGCTGTTAGTGCTTTAAGCTCAACATTACCTGCTGTAGTAGAAACATCGTGACTTGCTTCGTGATCTTTGGGAAGTAATAGTAAAGCACGACGACGGGCTGCGTCTTGAATGTCACCACTTATAACTACTCCAGCGTCTCTGCTGACAAATACATTACCACCACCGATTTGTATAGAACTGCCAGAGATAACTATATCGTGTCTATTGGTGCTGATAATCTTGAAGTTGCTACCTGAAATAACAGTAGTTGAATCACCTTCTTTTTCTCTTAATTGTAGGCGACCATCCACAAAGCTGTGCGTAAATGCGTCATCACTGCCTTTAAGATGTAACTGTGGGTGTAGTAAATCAGGAGAACCTGTTTCAACTCTAATATCTGCCGCTATGGTGTTAATCTGACTTTGTGTCAGACCTCGTAATTCAATAGGTTGTGGTCGTGATTGTTCACTCATGGGCAAGATTGTAGCACAAAAAACTAACTTCGTCAAGCACGGTACAGATTGCTCTGTCCTACTGCTTTATTTCACGGATTATAAAGCTTCATCAACTTTGGTAAGGAGACAAACCTTAGACCTCTCTCCGTGCTTCCAGAGAGTGGCTAAAGCCCGTTCATGTATTTACCCTCATATACATTGAACAAGTCGGTAGGAGTTTTTCCGTCAGATTTTGACCCTTTAACGTTATTTATCAGCCAGAAAACTCACTAAAAATTAAGCGCGAAGCTACTAGTTAAGATAGTGTGTTGTACGAAAATTGAAGTTCACTTTAGTATGATTATCGAAAGCGGCAGCTATCTTTTCGCAGAATAATGCCTCGCTCTTTAAGTGGCAATAATATGTGTCTCTACTGACCCCTGCATACGCACAAGAATCAACAATACTGTAATTGTGAGAAATCGAATCTGTGATTTTCAACATCATTTTGATATTGAACTTTGGCGGTCTCCCGACGGCTTTTTTTAACAGCCATAAAACTCCTCTGACTTTTGTATTAACCTCAAGAAAGATAGCCCAGTCTATAAGTCTAATGAGAAATGTATCGAGGAGCAATCTGCAAGAATGTAGAGCTTACGGGGTGAGATTAAAGACTTACAAGAGCAAAATACTGATTCAGACCAAGACGCTATGAGCTTCGAGGAGTCCCTGAACATAGTAAATAACGCTGGAAAACTCCTTAGAGCAGCCGACGTAGGGCTAAAAGATAGAATCGCCCGCTTAATATACTTGAACGTGCGTGTAGACAGTGAAAAAGTGGTTGATTACCAGACGAGAGAGCCGTTCAAAACGTACTTCAAAACTCATAAAATCTCGCTTGGTCGGGGTGACAGGACTTGAACCTGCGACCTCACGGCCCCCAGCCGTACGCGCTACCAGGCTGCGCTACACCCCGACAATGCAAACAGTATACCACCATAAGTATGATATGCTTGATAGGTATGTGGACGGAAACAAAACATGGGCTATACAAACAATTTGTCTTTCCGGACTTCCATCATGCCTGGGCATTTATGGAGCGCGTGAGTGGGGCGGTGAATCGGCTCGGTCATCATCCGCGCTGGCAGAACGAATGGAACGTTGTGGAGTTTTGGCTGAGTACACACGAACCGAACCAGGCAATCACTGACAAGGACTGGGAACTTGCGCGAGAAATTGATGCAATTGCAGGTGGAACGAATGGACCAACACTGGTGAGTGATGATGAAGAAAAAACAACATATATAACAGAGGTACAATTGTATGCCGATGGTGGGTCTCGTGGGAATCCTGGACCCTCCGCAAGTGGTTTTGTAGTGCTGGATATGAGCGGAAAAGTCCTGCACGAAGAGGGGGTTTTCTTAGGAATTACAACAAATAACCAGGCTGAATATCAGGCTCTCAAATTTGGGCTGGAGACCATTCTGAAGAAATTTCAGGCCCGAGAAGTACATGTGTATATGGACAGCCTACTTGTCATAAACCAAATGAAACGTATCTTTAAAGTTAAGAACCGCGACCTGTGGCCTATACATGATGCAATACAGCAGCTGGTTCCAAAGTTTGAAAAAATCTCGTTCGACCACGTCCCACGCGAGTTAAATAAGCTGGCAGATGCTGAAGTAAATAAATGTCTTGACGCTGAACTTTCAGTAAAATAATCTTTCCCGTCTTTACTATATAAAATGCGTACATTTGACCAAAGGATTTTCCTTGAGGAAAACAGGGGTGATATAATGGGGAAGTTAGATTGCTAGCTAATCGCTTGTACATTTATGTGCCAGAGGAAAGTCCGGGCAGCATAGGGAGTGACAGCCGCTAACGGCGGCCGGGGGTAACCCTAGGGAAAGTGCCACAGAAACGATACTTCTCACCTCGGTGAGTAAAGGTGAAACGCGCGGTGTAAGAGACCGTAGTCGCGCATGGTAACATGCGAGAGAGGTAAACCCTGTCTGCTGCAAGGAGTAGGCTATCAGCGTTCCCGCGACGCCTACGTTTAACCCCGCTCGATCCGCCGAGTAATTGGCGGGCTAGATAGATGATTAGCATCCGCTTTCAGCGGAGACAAAACCCGGCTTACGGCCATCTAACATGTATGAAAGCGCCCCTTGTAAAGAAGGGGTGCTTTGCTTATCGGATGCATCAGGACTTATTGAGATATCGGGCTATCTTTTCGTAGTTTTGTTTTGAAGGATTTTGTTCGTATGACTTTAAAAGTAGGTCGGTCTCAGTCTTGTCTGAATAATTATTCTCATTTTTATAAAATCTACCCCAGAATAGTTTCCATGTTATATGGTCTAAGACTGCATCAAAAACTAAATAATCAAGTATACCGAAGAGCACCAAGATAGCTACCAAAATCCAGAAAAAAGGATGTATTGATAGCGCCGCATATAAAGACACGAGAAAAGGGAGTAAAAAACTCAAAGCATACATTAATGCGCTTGTTCGCTTGCTGGAATAGTTTCGATTGCCAACAGGAGCCATAGCTGGTTTTATGGCATGGCGAATTTTCATATAGAGTGTATTATAGCATCACATAAAAAACATCCCTGTTCCAGGGATGTTTTTGGCAGCTCTATGCTGTTATTTCTCGAGTTTGGCGGCTTTTACTACGGCGGTGAAAGCGGCTGGCTCGTTGACGGCTAGTTCGGCGAGAACTTTGCGGTCGAGTTCGACATTTGCAGCCTTCAGACCAGCGATGAGCCGGCTGTACGTCGTGCCGTTTTCACGGGCGGCTGCGTTGATGCGCGTGTTCCACAGGGCACGGAAGGTGCGCTTGCGGTTACGGCGGTCGCGGTAGGCGAACTGCAAGGCACGCGTGGTGGCTTGCTTGGCTCGCTTTATGCTCACGCGGTTCGGATGGCTAAAGCCTTTGGCCGCGGAGCGGATTTTATTGTGTTTGGCACGTGAGGTAACGCCTCGTTTGACTCTCATGCTAGACCCCCAACTTCTTGCGGATTGTGTTGGTATTGGTCGCGTTCAACGTCTCCAAACCAGCCAGCTTGCGCTTGCGAGCGCCGCTTTTCTTCTGTAGGAAGTGGCTAGCGTGTGAGTGACGGACACGAACGCGTCCGTTCTTGGTAACTCGTACGCGGTCTTTAGTGCCGCTATGAGACTTGAGTTTTGGCATAGGTACTCCTTGTCTTAACTCGTTTACGTTTATGATGATTTATCAGTCGGTTCGCTGGCTTCTGGCTTTTGGGCCTTCGGCGCAACACCGCGGATAACAAATGAAAGTTGTTTGCCGGTAAGCTGAGGTTGTTGGTCGACTGCAATAGTTTCCCCAAAACTCTCTATCACTCGCTCGGCAAGTTTGAAACCAATATCTTTGTGAGCAAGCTCGCGTCCGCGGAAGAACAGGGTGATTTTCACCTTGTGACCGGCTTCGAGGAATCCGGTAACTTTCTTCATCTTGACTTCCAGGTCGTGGTCGCCAATCTTGAGGCCAAAGCGCATTTGCTTCATCTCAAGAACTTTGTTATTCAGGCGATTTTTCTGCGCTTGTTTCGTCTTCTGATAGTTGTATTTACCCCAGTCGACTATTTTGCAGACGGGCGGATTAGCTGCGGGTGAAATCTCGACGAGGTCGAGTTCCTGCTCTTGGGCGAGCATGTACGCTTCGCGCGAGCTCATCACGCCGAGCTGTTTGCCATCTGCATCGATGACCCTGACTTCTGGTGCCCGAATCTGTCCATTCAGGCGTGTGCTTGTGCCGATAGTGGCTTCTCCTTTACGCTACTTTCGTGCTACGAAGTGTAACAGATTGAGCTACAGAGGTCAATTGTTAAGGAGGATCTTATCCTCCTCGTAGTTTCGAACTAAATTCGAAACTACTCTCCTCCTGCCCCAAAGTCGGCACAAGGCGCCGGTTCGCTTCGCTCAATCGACTATAGTTACTGGTCGTGGAACTGGTGGGGGCGGTACTGGAGGGCTTCAGCGATATGTTTCGGTTCTATAGTGTCGCTTTCATCCAGGTCAGCGATGGTGCGGGCGAGTTTGACGCTGCGCATGTAGGCGCGGGCAGAGAGGCCAAATTTTTCGGCCGCGGTGTCGAGCATTTCTTTGGCTTTTGTATCCAGGTTCGCCAGAGACTTCACCTCGCGGTTCGTCATGTCTGCGTTGAGCTTGGCTGTGGTGCCAAATCGCTTCGTTTGTCGGGCGCGAGCTGCAGTAACTTTTGCTTGGATATCCTTTGAGGTTGGGCCGTCAGTTTCACCTTCGTGCAGGAGTTTGCTGTTGTCTATCTCGTGTACGTCGACGTAAATGTCTATGCGGTCGAGAATGGGTCCGGAAAGTTTACGGCGGTACTGCATGATTTGGTGGGGCATGCAGCGACATGGCTTGGACGTACCGTAATGACCGCAGGGGCAGGGGTTGGCTGTCGCGACGAAGATGAAGTGAGCAGGGTACTCTACGGTTTCCTTTGCTCGGGCAATGGTGACCGTGCGGGTTTCGAGTGGTTGACGCAGAGCCTCTACGGTTAGTCGTCCGAACTCGGGCAGCTCGTCAAAGAGCAGTACGCCACGATGGGCTAAGCTCATTTCACCTGGGCGCACACTGTTTCCACCGCCGACGATTGCGACGTTGCTGGCACTGTGGTGAGGCGACCGGAACGGGCGAGTAGTAATAAGGCGATTGAAGTCGTTGCTGGCAAGGCTATGGAGGTGGGTGACGTCCAGCATTTCGTCGCGGCTCATGGGCGGCAAGAGACTAGGTAGAATCTTTGCGAGCATACTTTTGCCGGTGCCAGGTGGCCCGCCGAGGAGGACATTGTGACCGCCGGCCGCGCTAATTTCTATGGCTCGTTTTCCGAGAGCTTGCCCGACGACGTCCTCCAGAAGTAACTGTTCGTTGCTTTCAGCAGAGAGGCCTGGTTGAATTGTTGTCTCAGAGGTGGAGATAATGGTTGGTTTTTTGTGCTCGTTTAGGTAGTCGTAGAGTTCGGCGAGCGAGGTGACTGCTATAAGGTGAACTTCGGGGACGAGCAATGCTTGTTCGAGATTGTCTGCCGGAATGACGAAAGTATTCAGGCCATGGTGCTTACCAGCAAGAAGTTTGCCGATGATACCGCGCACTGGCCGTATGGAACCTTCCAAGCCAAGCTCACCAATGATGGCACTGTTTTCAGGTATGCCGTGACATTGGCCAGAAGCTCGTAGTATAGCGGTGGCGATTGCTAGGTCGAAGCCGGTGCTTTCTTTCGGGATGTCTGCAGGGGCAAGATTGACTGTAATGCGTTTGATAGGCAGCTCGAGGTGCGAGCTCGCAAACGCGTTACGTATGCGCTCCTTTGCTTCGTCGACGGCCTTTGTGGCATAGCCAACTATGATGACAGCAGGCAGGCCTTTTGTGAGCTGACACTCAATATCTACGACCAAGCCATGCTGGCCGCTTTCTACCACCCCGCAGATACGTTGAGATTTCATTGTGTCTTAAGCAGAGCGTATCAATTCCTTATACAGAAAGCAACCCGCCTGTAGGTTGGCGGGTTGCTTGTTTCATAATTTTTCGTTGGTGTTTGGTTTGGTCTTGGTTATGAAACGACGGCTTGCGAGAGGCCGTCGTTTTCTTTGTCGTTTTTGTTTTTGAGCACTTTTTTTATTCAGTGCTACCCCTAATAGTAGCGACTGAAACGACGCTTGTCAACACTAAAATGCATGTGTTTTTTATCACGCCCTAAATGAGCGTTCAGTGGAGGCAAAAACAAAGCAAAAGCGGGTTGACAAAACTAGTTCGATGTAGTAGTATTGAAAGTGGCAATAGCCAAAACAAAAACACAATTTAGCGCTCAAGTTGCCTTACCGGCAGCAAGAGCGGTCAGTCACGTCGAAGGCGATAAGCGCTATACATTTATTATATTGAGCGGATTTATCGCCTTTCGACACCAAAAACCATCACGCCCATAGAGATTTTCATTAGGGCGTGTTTTAATACCTGATAATGACATCCTTACGCAAATCTCGAGTAATAAAATTGGCATCGCTGTGGGCAATAGTGCTTTCCTTGCTGGTTTTTACGTCACCGCAACAGCTACCAGTTGCTATGCTTATAGTGCCGTTTGTGATTCTTATTCCGACGCTGTACGTTACGAGTAAGCTTATTGCGGATTTTATTCTGCCGCCCAAAAGTAATACTGATACACGACGCACTGTACTCATCGGCATAGGTGTTGCGAGTGTAGTAGTGTGTCTTGGTCTCCAGTCAATAGGCGAACTGAGCCTGCGCGATATTTTGCCTGTCGTACTCTTCATTTCACTTGTTTACTTTTATATTCTCAGGAACAGTTCTTAAGCTAAAAACAAACTGCATCTGGCAGTCGATGACTATACGTATGACCCCTGAACGTATATACTAGTGCTATGACAGATTTACCACTACCAACTTCAGGTGTACCAGATGTACAAACGTCTGTTCCCCAAGAAACACAAGCTCAGCCACAAGATTTAGGGGGTGGAGTATCTAGTGCAATAGCCGATCCGAAACTCCTTCAAGATAAGACGATTGAACAAATTGAAGCTGTAATCGTACAGACAGCAACGAATCCTGCCGAACGAGCACAACAGCTTCAGAGTATTAAAGCGGCATACATACGTACGCGGTATGGAGTTGATATTAATGGGACAGTGCAGTAGCAAGGTGAGACGCGCCAAATTAATACGAGGTGGACAGAGTTAACGATGTTATTAAGTCTACAAAAACTGAATCAGAAAAAGATGAAGTACGAACGCGGGCTTTCTATGGTGCCACTACTTATTCATCTACCCCCAGCGAGCGAAGACACAGAGGTAAATGGGCGAGATGTGCGAGATATTGTTGACGAAAATATTTCAAAAGCACAAATAATTTACAACATTATTGCAAGCACAATTGAACAAAGTTTCAAAAATCGATTTCACGGGCAAAGGCATTTTGCGTTTGAAATAGTAGGGCTCAAAGGATTTGTCCATTTGTATGTTGCAGTTCCAGCCGATTACGTAAATGTGATGCAGCAGGCTATCGTAAGTGCATACCCAACTGCTCGGCTTGAGATGAAGCCAGAGTACAACATTTTTAGTCAAGTTGGAGGTATGAACGCGGTTATTGGCGGTCAGTTCAATTTGAAAGAAAAATTTGCGTATCCAATCGCCACATACCAAGATTTGAAGCGTGACGCATTCCAGTCCATTCTCAATGCACTATCTACCATGGAGAACGAAGATGGAGCCGTTATACAAATATTATTCCGTCCAGCTGATAAAGCTTGGCGAAAACAAGCAACTGACTTAGTAAGTGCAAAACGCAAGGGAACTGACAAAACTACACTTGTCGGTTCTCTTGCAAAAGATTTTATTACTGCATTTAATAAGCCCCCTGAATCAAAAGATGAGCCTGAGAAGCCAAAAGACATATCTTCCCTCGAGCAGTCCGTTTTAGACGCTATAGAGGACAAAACACGTCACGCTGGCTTTGAGGTAGCGATTCGCGTTATAGCCTCTTCAAATATATCGCAGCGTTCTCAGACGACGGTGAATAATATTATTGCGAGCTTCTCTTTGTTTGATGCGCCTGGAAAGAATGGTTTTGAGTATCATTCCGCGCACGACCCTTCTGAGCTTGTCACTAACTTCTTATTGCGTGCCTTCCCGGTGCATAAAAAGAAAAATATCTTGAATTCAGTTGAGCTTGCAACGTTATTCCATTTTCCAGATCAGCGCTCTATACCGACTTCTCAACTTGAACGCCAAGAGTCGAAGCAGGTCGATGCTCCTAGAAATATGCCCGCCGAAGGCTTGTTGCTTGGTTTCAATGTCTTTCGTGGGGTTAAAAAACCGGTACGCATAGGCTTAACCGACAGGCAGCGGCATATGTATGTCGTGGGGCAGACGGGTACTGGTAAATCTACCTTCCTCGAGAATCTTGCGCTACAAGACATGCTTCGAGGTGATGGGTTTGCGTTTGTTGACCCACACGGCGATACTGCTGAAAAATTGCTCTCTATGGTACCAAAAGAGCGTACAGAGGACGTTATATATTTCTGTCCATCAGACATGTCTTACCCTATGGGGCTCAATTTGTTTGAGTACCGTACGTCAGATCAGAAAGACTTTATCATCCAGGAAGTGCTCGGTATGCTCTATAAGCTGTACGACCCGCAGCACCAAGGTATCATGGGGCCTCGCTATGAAAGCATTTTCCGAAACTGCGCGCTTGCGGTTATGGCAGATCCAGCAGGAAGTACTTTTGTTGATATACCGAAATTGTTCCGTGACCCTGAGTTTTTGAAGCAAAAATTGGCACATGTCAAAGATCCGAACGTGCTTGATTACTGGCAGAAGGAATATCCAGCCAGCCAACGCTCCAATGAAGCGGGAGAAGTGGTCAGTTGGTTTGTAAGTAAGTTCGGTGCTTTTCTTAGTAACGAAATGATGCGCAATATCATCGGCCAAACAAAGAGTGCGTTTGACCTGCGTGACATCATGGACAACAAGAAGATTCTACTCGTAAACCTTAGTAAAGGCCGAACAGGAGAGCTCAACAGTAAACTTCTGGGTATGGTTTTCGTCATGAAATTCCAGGCAGCGGCCATGAGCCGATCGGATATACCTGAAGAGCAGCGGAAAGATTTTGCGCTCTATGTTGACGAGTTCCAAAACTTCTCGACAGACAGCTTCGCAACCATCATGTCTGAGGCTCGAAAGTATCATTTGAACCTCATTGTTGCGAACCAGTTTACAACACAGCTCACAGAAGAAATTCGCGATGCGGTATTTGGTAATATCGGTACAATAGTTGCGTTTCGTATAGGACAAAATGATGTTGAAAGTCTTGGTCGTTATTTCCAGCCACATTTTGATGGAGATGACTTACTTCGCGTACCAAATGCAAATACTATCGTCCGTACGCTCATTGGGGGCGTGCCAACACAGCCGTTCAGCATGGCAACGTTGCCACCGCTTGGCAATCCGAATCCTGGATTGGCCGATGCACTTAAACAGCTTTCTGCGGCAAAATTTGGTAAGCCACGTACAATAGTTGAAAAGGAAATATTTGAACGACTGAAGACGCGCGAGCCTGAGCAGAAGCCTTTCAGTAATCCTTTTGCAGGCCAACAGGCACCGGCTTCTAGTCTTGGAGCTTCAATGCCCTCCAGTGCTCCATCTGCTGCTAGCTCGGGATCATTTCTGGACGAATGGCTGGCAAAGCAGAAGGCTGCGCCGCCAACCCCTCATGTGTCGACACAAATATCTCAGCCCGTAGCAAATCCTCCAACATCATTGACCCCAGAAGAGCCTATGGCACCAGTGCCAACAAACAACCCTCTTCCTGATGAGCAAAATGCTTCACAGGCAGTAGTTGAGGACAATCCAGATATGCCCACAGTTAATCCTGTGGCCTATGAAGCGGGGAATGTTTCAAGCGCGCAACTAGACCAGCAAGAAGTAAGCGACATTGCGGCTGAGTTAAAGAAAGAGCTAAGAGGTCAAGACGGTGAACTGAAAATGACTCAAAGCACGGACCAGATTCAGCATTTACAGAAGGCGTCCGTGCCGTCTGAAATTCCGGAAGAAGACACAATATATATCGATGCAGATGGTGTAATGCACCAAAAAAAATCTGCCGAAACAGATGAATAGCATCGCCAGAACTCGATTGGCACGGTAAGATGTATCGTATCTTGTAGAGACGTCAAGAACAAGATATACTACGTACTAGTTACAAAGGTTGTTAGACCAAAAAACGAGGGGATAATTGCGCGTGAGTCAGGGGAAACAGTATTCAGCTGATCAAATTCAGGTGCTTGAGGGGCTTGAGCCGGTCCGAAAACGTCCGGGTATGTACATCGGCGGCACAGGTATAGAGGGTTTGCACCATCTTGTATGGGAGTTGGTAGACAATGGCATAGATGAAGCGCTCGCAGGCTATGCTTCGCACGTCGTTGTAGAAATGCTTGAGGGCGGTGCTGTCCGTGTGACGGACGATGGTCGCGGTATTCCGACTGACGTTCACCCAAAAACAGGGAAGAGCACTGTCGAGACAGTCCTAACTGTGCTGCACGCCGGCGGTAAGTTTGGCGGTGGTGGTTATAAAGTCTCCGGTGGTTTGCATGGTGTTGGGGTGAGTGTCGTGAACGCGCTTGCGACAACGTTATCGGTAAAAGTTTACCGCGACGGTAAAGTCTACTACCAAGAATACGCAACAGGCGCGCCACAAGGCGACCTAAAGGTCATAGATTCTTGCCCCAAAGAAAAGCATGGTACGGAAATCACATTCACAGCAGACGACACTATTTTCACTGAAGGAACAATGTTTAGCTACGACACGATCCTCGATCGTTTGCGTCACGCTGCCTATCTCACCAAAGGTGTACGAACCACACTCATAAACCATAACAATGGCAAAAAATACAGCTTTTATTTCGAAGGTGGTATAAAGTCGTACGTTGCAAACCTCAACCAAGGTAAGGAACCAGTCGACGAAGACATTTTCTACGTTGATAAAACAGTCGAAGACACCCAAGTCGAGGTTGCGTTGCAGTACACCGAAGGTTTCAGTGAAACTATCAAACAATTTGCAAACAATGTCTTTAACCCAGATGGCGGGTCGCACCTGACTGGATTCCGTTCGGCGCTGACACGCGTTATCAATGACTATGCCCGCAAATCTGGTTTACTCAAAGAGAAAGAAGAAAACCTGAGTGGCGAAGACACACGCGAAGGCCTCACAGCTGTCATACTGGTGAAATTACCAAACCCGCAGTTCGAGGGTCAGACCAAAAACAAACTGGGTAACCCTGAGGTTCGCGGCTATGTCGAGCAGGTGATGACAGAATACCTTTCGTATTACCTCGAAGAACATCCTAACGTGGCGAGGAAGATTGTCGGTAAGGCACTTCTGGCAGCGCGAGCTCGTAAAGCGGCCCGTGCTGCACGTGAGAACATCATTCGTAAGGGTGTGCTCGATGGTGCCAGCATGCCGGGTAAGCTGGCTGACTGTTCGAGCAAAGATCCTTCAAGCTCCGAGATATATCTCGTAGAGGGAGACTCGGCTGGTGGCTCTGCGAAGACGGGCCGCGACAGCAAGACGCAGGCTATATTGCCGCTCAGGGGTAAAGTCTTAAATGTTGAACGCGCTCGTTTGGACAAAATGCTTGCCAACAACGAAATTCTGAACCTCATAAAAGCCTTGGGCGTGGGGATTGGCGATTCATTTAGCCTGGATGGGCTGCGGTATCACCGCGTTATCATCATGACCGATGCTGACGTGGACGGCAGCCACATTTCGACGCTGCTTTTAACCTTCTTCTTCCGCTATATGAAAGAGGTTGTCGATGGCGGTCATATATATCTCGCAAAGCCGCCGTTGTTTGAGCTGGTGAAGGCTGGTCGCAAAAATAGCGTCTTTATATATGACGAGGCAGAACTTGAGGCAAAGCTTGACGAGCTTATCACCGCTCGCAAGAAAGAGGGACTGAAGGTCAATTCTGAAGACGAGCGCTACAAACAAGCCGGGTTCATTGAGCAAAAGCGCTATAAAGGTCTCGGTGAAATGGACGCCGAGCAGCTGTTTGAAACGACCATGAACCCCGAAAAGCGCGTGCTTGTGCAGGTCAAGGTCGAGGACGCCGAAAAGGCAGATGCCATTTTCAATAAGCTCATGGGAACAGAGGTAGAGCTGCGTAAAAACTTCATTCAAGCAAATGCTAAATTTGTGAAAGACTTGGATATATAGACTATGGATGATCAAATTACCGACAACACACCACTTGATGCTGACGACGAAGAGCGTCTGGAGCATCGAAACGAAGTAGAGATTATTCAGGCCGACCACTCGCGCGTGGTTGAAGGCCGCACAGTTGAAAGCGTCATGGAAGACAGCTATCTGCGCTATTCTATGAGCGTCATCATTGACCGGGCATTGCCAGATGTACGCGACGGCATGAAGCCTGTTCATAGGCGCATTATGTACTCTATGAACGAAGAGGGGCTCAGAAGCTCTGCGCGGCACCGTAAGAGCGCAAACGTCGTCGGCGCGGTTATGGGTAAGTATCACCCGCATGGCGACGCGTCTATTTACGACTCTATGGTGCGTTTGGCGCAGCCGTGGGCGACGCGCTATTTGCTGGTAAACGGACAGGGTAACTTTGGTTCTATGGACGGCGACCCGCCTGCAGCCATGCGCTATACAGAGGCGAAAATGCACCGTGTGGCAGACGAACTGCTTGCAGATATAGACAAAGACACGGTCGATTTTCGCGACAACTATGACGGCACCACACAGGAACCAACTGTGTTGCCTGCAAAACTGCCAAACCTGCTTTTGTACGGTCAGCTTGGCATTGCTGTGGGTATGGCAACAAACATTCCGCCGCATAATCTGAGTGAAGTTGTTGATGCAACAGTCTATAAAATAGATCATCCAGATGCGTCACTCGAAAAACTCCTTGAATTTATACAGGGACCAGACTTCCCAACGGGTGGTGTGGTATATGGGGCTGGTTCTATTCGCCAGGCGTATGCAACTGGCCGCGGTGGCGTGGTTGTCCGCGGTGTTGCTGAAGTGGTTGAGGGCAATAAAGGCAAGCACCAGATTGTCATTAGCGAAATACCATATGCGCTGAACAAAGAAAGCCTCGTTATCAAAATCGCGGACCTCGTAAAGGAAAAGAAAATCGCTGGCATTAGCGACCTGCGCGATGAGAGTGCCCGTGGAAATGTGCGTATTGTCATTGACCTTAAGAAAGACGCGTATCCTAAAAAGTTGCTCAACCAGCTGTATAAACTCACGCCGCTTCAGACCAGCTTCCACTATAACATGATGGCATTGATAGACGGTATACAGCCCCGTGTATTAGGCCTGCAGGATATCTTGGGCGAGCATATCAAGCACCGTCAGCAGGTGGTGCGCCGTCGGACAGAGTTTGAGCTGCGTAAGGCGCGTGAACGTGCGCATATACTCGAAGGCCTCAAGATTGCACTCGATAACATTGACGAAGTCATTAGCACTATTCGCGCCAGTGAAACGACTGAAGAAGCTCAAGCAAACTTGATCAAAAAATTTGCACTCAGCGAGATTCAAGCAAAGGCCATTCTGGCTATGCAGCTTCGCACGCTTGCTGGGCTAGAGCGCAAGAAAATTGAGGATGAACTCGCAGAGCTCATGAAACTTATTGCTGAGCTGGAGGCTATCTTAGCCGACGAAAAGAAGATTCTCGGCATCATCAAAGACGAGCTAAAGCAGCTCAAAAAACAGTACGGCGACGAGCGCCGAACAAAGATTGTTGCGAACGAACTCAACAAACTCAGCGACGAAGACCTTGTTCCTGACGAACAGGTAGTTGTAACACTTACATCAGCAAATTATGTAAAACGCAGTACTTTGGCAGAATACAAACGCCAAGGACGAGGCGGAAAAGGCCGTCGAGGGATGGCTACGCGTGAAGAAGATGTCATTGAACACGTTGTAAATGCGTCTACGCACGATTTCCTACTGTTCTTCACGAACAAAGGTCGTGTCTTCCGCCTGAAAACCTACGAAGTGCCCGCTGCCTCCTTAAATGCAAAGGGTGTTGCCATTGTAAACCTCCTGCAGTTGCAGCCCGAAGAGACGGTCAGTGCAGTCATAAACGTGTCGAAGAACGAGAAAGATTTAGGAGCAAATCTTATCATGTGTACGAAACGCGGCGTTGTTAAGAAAACACCGTTTGAACAGTACAAAAATGTTCGCACTAGTGGTCTCATAGCCATAAATCTTGATGAAGGTGATGAGCTGAAATGGATTAGGCAGACCACTGGAGACAATGAAGTCATTATCAGCACGAGCCAAGGCCAAGCTATTCGCTTCCATGAGCGCGATGCACGCCCAATGGGTCGAGTGAGCCGTGGCGTACGTGGCATACGACTTCGCACAGACGACCAAGTAATCGGTATGGACATTGTAGATGAACATAGCAGCATATTTGTCATCAGCCGTTACGGTTATGGCAAGCGCACAAAAGTTGCTCAGTTTACACCGCATGCTCGCGGCGGGGTAGGTATACGTTCAGCGGTCGTAAATGCCAAAACAGGCGAACTCGTAGGCGTGAACACATTAAGTGACAGTGATGACCAGGAGGTCATTATCATCAGCCAGAACGGCCAGACCATTCGCTTGGGGCTGAAGGACATACCGGCGCTTGGTCGGGCAACACAAGGCGTACGCATTATGCGGCTCAACGACGGCGACCAAGTTGTCTCCCTCGCACTCGTCGACAAAACCGACCAAGTCGATGACGAAGAACAAGACACAGAAGATTCGAACGAATCAACGCAAACCAACGAATAATTTGCCGTTGTTTCAAATACTACGTTAGTTGGCAAATATATCCTTGACTTTGCCGCGCAGGGTCTATACAATAGCCAGCTAGTGCTTTTGAGGTCTCTTTAGGTGTCTCTCAAAATTGGTCATTAAAAATTGAGTAGTGCAACGTTTCTCCTGTTACGGGAGAAACAATCAACGTCAATTTCATTACTCCTCCGGGAGTGGTGAATTGTTTTAGAAATTTCGAATCATAGATTCAAAAAGTAAGTCAGATTCAATCTGGCGCTAAGACAGATTCTTTCGATGAGTTTACTCATCTTTTTTGAAGAGTTTGATCCTGGCTCAGGATGAACGCTGGCGGCGTGCCTAATACATGCAAGTCGAGCGGTAAGGCTCCTTCGGGAGTACACGAGCGGCGGACGGCTGAGTAACGCGTAGGAACGTACCCCAAACTGAGGGATAACTGCTCGAAAGAGTAGCTAATACCGCATGTGATCTCCGGATTAAAGCTTCGGCGGTTTGGGAACGGCCTGCGTACGATTAGATAGTTGGTGAGGTAATGGCTCACCAAGTCGACGATCGTTAGCTGGTCTGAGAGGATGATCAGCCAGACTGGGACTGAGAACGGCCCAGACTCCTACGGGA
>CAYLWF010000008.1:0-13579 GCA_964387505.1 uncultured Candidatus Saccharibacteria bacterium | reverse complement strand
GGCATGCTTGAAGAGTTTGGGATTACGCCGGACATTTTGCTGAGCATAGAAGGTTCACTGAACGCCAAGATTGTTCAAATGATTGAGCGTTTTGGTGAACTTATTGAGTGGCTCAAAGCTGAGGGAAAAACGCCCATCCCGTACATTCATGGCGATACAAGCACCTCTATGGCTATTGGTCTCGGTTCGTTTATGCACCGAGTGGCCTGCGTCCATGTTGAAGCTGGCATTCGCACGCTTACGCCAAAACGCGAAGTATATGAAAAGTTCTACGCTGACTTTAAGGCTGGCCAATTTAACTGGGACGAATACTACGCCGCCCAGCAAGTGCGCGAAAACTTTGAGCAAGGCAGTATGGAGCCTTTTCCTGAGCAGTTCAATACTCGTGTCTCAGAACCGGCCTCTGGTTATCACGCCGCGGCAGTTGAACTCGACAGAGAATTCATGCTCAACGAGGGTTTCACGCCAAGCACCATAGAAGTAACGGGCAATACCGTGGCAGACGCCACGCAGGTAGCCATTGCCGATGCGACGCAGTCGACCATACTCGAAAAATACCCGCAGCTCGACAGCGGTGAGTTTATCCGCTTCTGCATACACAGACGCGAAAACACGCAGGACGAAAAACGCTTTACCGTGCTCATCGACGCTATGGAAAAACTGGTTCGTAAAGGTCATTCGGTTCTGCTCATTTCACTATTTGGTACTGAAGAAGCAATCGACATGTTTAGTTTGAGGGGGCGAATTGAAACGCTTGCAAAAGAATACCCAGACACATTTATCTATTCCGACGTCTGGCCGTACTACCGCGACGTAATATTTGCCATGCAGCGCTGCGCGGCCGTCGCAACTGACTCCGGCAGCATGCAAGAGGAAATGAACATCATCGGCATACCATGCGTCACGCTCCGCTTTGGGAGCGACCGCGGCGAGTCTGTCCTGGCTGGCGCGAATGTGCAGGCACCACCCATTGATAGCGATTTCGTGGTTGCTATCATCGAAGGTGCCCTTCACAACAAACGCATGGCGTCGGTTGGGAATATATACGGTGAAAATGTCTCCGCAAAAATCGTAGACGGCGTACTCGCCCGAGCGACAGATGAGCTTGGGCTCTTTCAGACAGAAGAAGCCCGGCTTATGCTGCCATCTTAACCTGGAGCAGAGACAGCAAGTCCCAATGTGGATTGCCCCGGTTAAGCGGATCTCGCTCTACACGCTTAGCAGCCAGATATCCTGTGTTTCCGAATGGGTCAGCGAGAAATGCTTCTAGCGCTTTTGCTTCGCCATTTTGTGCACCTTCCAGCGCCTTGCCTTCAGGATTATTTACACCTACATACGTAAACCTACTCTCAGGAATACCGAGCGCTCGAGCATGCTCTATAAACCGCTTCTCCTTGAAACCCCAGCCTGCGACAGTCATATGCTCGGGTATCTTCCCGCATAATGCAAAGAATGTCGCTAAGTCACCCAAAACATTTTCTACCGAATCACGCGCATAACGATTCTCGGCAACAGTAACTTCTGTATCGTTTGGTAGCAGTAGCCGGCTCACTGGTACCTCTATCTTTGAGTCCCTGATAGGTCTCTCTAGCACTTGAGACGCAACTATACGAAACCAACCAGATTTTTCGCCTGCCCGCAAGTATGACTCTGCCTCAGACCAATTGTGTGCGCCGCCTACAGATTGTTTACGTGTATAGCCGCCACTTAGAACCAGGAGTGTTTTCTCCGGATCTTGAGCAGCAAGCTCTAGACCGCGTTGTAAA
Organism: uncultured Candidatus Saccharibacteria bacterium; assembly: GCA_964387505.1. Lineage (GTDB taxonomy): Bacteria > Patescibacteriota > Saccharimonadia > Saccharimonadales > UBA4665 > JAGXIT01. The sequence goes on along the minus strand of CAYLWF010000008.1, from coordinate 11,813 downwards.
TGTCCGCCGTAAAATGATGGCTCCCCCTTCTGGAAGTCCGCTAATACCCATGGATCAGCAGGGCTCTCAAACGGATTCGGGGGCAGATCGTCTGGACTGCACACTGTACTGAATGCAGCATGGCCAACAACCGCCACCAACTTACTTTGGTCGGACAGAACAATGCCCGACTCGACGCCAGCAACTTCTGGGATCCTCATATGGTACACATTATAACTTACTATTTAGTTTTTGTCAATTATCTGTTAAGTGCTGTCTTGAAATGTTCGATGATATCGATTGGCGCTGGGTCTTCACCGCTCAAGAGTGCAGTATATATGGTCACGTAGTCGCCAAATAAGCTCGCCCAAAGCACATGCTCGAGTAAGGTTGTTCCCTGTGCTTCTATCAGGAATGACGAAGGGCGAGTTTTAGCTAGAAGCTCCTCCGCCACCCGAAACCGCGTACGAATACGTGGATGCTCGAAAGAGCTATGTAGGTCAATAACCACATACGGTTTGTGCTCCGGGTGTCGCAGCCAACCAACAATTTCGTTATGATTAAACTCTGGCAACTGGCCGCACCAAGCGATTTGCTTGGCATTTTCATTAAACCCAATTTTCCATTTGTACGCGGCTGGCGCCAACTTATGGCCGGCATATATGACAACCGATTTACCGAGACACTTCTGAGCAAGCTGTTTTGCAGGATTCCGTTCTGTCGGAACACCAGGGGCTAGTTCTTTGCTAACTTCATCGAGAAAGTCTGCAGCCTGGGCAAGCTCTGCCATATCGCCCCAGTAGAGATCAGCCGCCTGCAATATGCTTAAGAGGGCGCGAAAGTTATACCCCACAACAAATCGTGGCTGCACAACCTTTGGTAAGGTTGCAAGCGAATAGCCTCGTTGTGTCGCAAGCTCCGCGAGCTTTCCTCCTCCTGCAATAACGGCAATTTGTACACCTTTAGACTCGGCCTCGTAGAGCGCAGAAATGGTCTCTTCCGTGTTGCCCGAATAACTACTAATGACCACTAGCGTCTTTACACCAATATATGCTGATAGATTGTAGTCACGCACGACTTCAAACGGCACCCGCATGGTCGGCCACGTCTGCACGAGCAAAGCCGCTAACGCCGAACCACCCATACCGGCATAAACCACATTTAAAATTTCGTCGTTGGGCACAAAGCCTGGAGAGGCCTTGATATCTGTACGCAGCTGTTCTGGAAATTGAGCAATCTGACCAAGCGTATCCTGGCTGTCTAGCTTCGATAGAGCGTTTATGTCGTCCAGCATGCCACCCCCTAGTGCTTATGCTTATACTTTGCTATTATACCCATTGTAAATTGATAACTGCTAATTTCGATTGCCGACAGCTTGTTGGCAAAGGGGGTGGAAATGCTTTTCGGACATCAAGACAATACAACACACATGCCAACTGGTACAGTAGCAGCGCCGGAAGACACAACCGGTGCTACAGCGCTTGACGACCAAGCCGTCACAAATGCGACTACACCTGCGTTTGACAACCCACTCGCAGACGAAACAGCACAGGACGCTTCACCTGCAACTACGTCTTCTCCCAGCAACGACAGTTCACCAACAACCTCAACCTCAGAGCCAGTGTCGGCCCCATCATTGACGCAACCACCGGCAGGCGGGGAATCCAATGATCTGTTAGACCTCAAACAACAGGCACTTGGACAACTTACACCCCTTGTTGACCATCTCGAACAATCACCTGAAGAGAAATTCCGCACGACCATGATGATGATTCAAAGCACCGACAACCAAACGCTCTTAAAAGATGCGTTTACAGCCGCACAAGCTATCACCGACGACAAGGCTCGCGCTCAAGCCCTTTTGGACGTCATAAACGAAATCAACTACTTCACCCAGAAAAAAGACTAGCGACTTTGCGAATATTCGGTAGTATAGACGTATGATGCAACGACGCTGGCGCCGAGCTAACACAGTTTTATTTGTGGCAATCATCCTGATAAACGGCTATATTATCGCGACACCATTTCTGCCAAACCTTACCTACTGGTGGCAACGCCGTGGCAGCAATAACGCCGAAAAAGCGCTCACTCAACGACTCATTAAGCCGGTAAAGTCCGCAAATAACACCTCTTCGAGTGCTCAAAACACACCGAATACACCAGTTCCGGCCGAAGTATTTCAAGCTGACGCTTCGCATGACGGCCTCATCATCCCCAAAATGCTGCTCGACACGCCGCTTATAGAAGGCCCGCAGTCAAATAGTTTTAAGTTGCTCAACAAAGGCGCTTGGCGACTCCCGTTTGCCAGCAGCCCCGATAACGGTGGTAACACTGTTATAGCCGGACACCGGTTTAGTTACACTGGTCCGCGCGGCATTTTCTACTTCCTCAACAAGCTCGCCCCAGGTGATGATATTGGGCTCTGGTACAAGGGCGCCCTATACCGTTACAAAGTTGAGTCAACCAAAACCCATGCGGCTACAGATACATACGTCCAAGAGCCAACTACCGATGCCCGCCTCACGCTCTACACCTGTACACCGCTCTGGAACCCAACCGACCGACTTGTTGTTGTTGCAAAACCCATTACGCAAGCAGAGGAGGCGCCATGACCGAAAAAACCAAGTTCTTCATTTTGCTCGCACTTTTCTGCTTGAGCCTTTTTCTCCTCTGGTATCTCAACCACAATGCGCAAAACATCCTCATCGGCTGAGCACACGATGAATTGACTAGAGACTCTGCGTCCGCCACAATAGGAGTTATGTTCAATCAGTTCAACCAGCGCCGCGCGTTTACGCCCGCAACCCCCCAGCGACCACTGGCTAGTCAAGGACCTAGCTCGGCCAGTAGTGCTTCATCGAATAGTTTCGGCGCGCAAATCCGACCAGACTTTATGCAACCGACCTCAAGCACAAGTAACCCCCAGTCCTCTTCTCAAGCACGAATGTCACGCATTAAGCCAGACGGGTATCAGAGTATGTCTGCTCAAGACCAACGCACAGCGCTCTACGATCAGGCTCGTCAGCAAACAAAAGATTATGCTTATCAAACGCCTCGTGATGTCGCACTTTCGGCGCTGCCGGCAGGACTAAGTGAGCGTCAGCGCATGGATTTCGACGCACTCAGACGCACGGACCCGCTCGCCGCCCAGAAACAGCTCCAGCAATACCAGCGCACGGCCGACATTCGCTATAACAAACCTGGCACACCACCGCCGCCCACTGCCGGCTCTGGACTTACCTACCGCCGCCCGCCAGGTGGCCCCACCGGCCCCCGCCGTACCTTCGGCGCATAGTGTCTATGCATACTGAAGGTTTCATGATACAATAAACATTATGTACAGCGTACACTTCTTTACTGCCCTAACCCGTCTAACCCCTGTAAACTCACGGGACTGTTCTTGAAGATATCTACATAAAGCCTTGGCAGCCCCGTCTCTCGGGGCTTTTTTATTGAACCAAGGAGTTATTATGAAACATCTTTCTAAACCTATAATTGGTCTCGTTTCCGGTATTGGTCCGCTAGCGGGCGCTGATATATTTACAAAATTGCTTGCGTATGCGGCTACCGCATACGGTGCCAAAGAAGATGCTGACTACCCCGACTGTATTGTCATAAACCACGGTATTACAGGAGTTGATAAGACAGCTGCGCCCTCAAGTCACTTTAAGGACGAGCTTTCTACTATAGTGGAGCAGTTGTATTCCGCGGGCGCGAGCATTATTGGTATTGCCTGCAATACTGCCCATATTTACTACGAAGAGCTGCCTCAGAAGCCAGGCGCTCATCTTGTGCATCTCATAGACGAGGTTTCAAAGCGAGCCCAAAAAATCAGCGCCTCAAAACTTGTTCTCAGTTCTACGACAACTAGAAATAAGGGATTGTACATACAGTATCTACGAAGGCACGGCGTAGCCTTTGCGTCACTCACAGAGGAACTCCAGCCAACTCTTGATGCAGCTATTGATGCTGTCATGGCATATCGGCTTCATGATGCAGGAAGAGCTATCGAAATTGTTTTAGCATATGCTGCATCGGAAGGGTTTGAACATATCATCGCCGGATGTACTGAGCTACCAATTGCGCTTCGATACGCACAACAAGCAAACCAGTTTACCATCATCGACGCAAACCAGATTCTGGCAGAAACACTGGTCGACCGATATTACGAGGAGCTAAAGCTGTTCTAGGTAGTAGACTACATTCCCATGCCGCCCATGTCAGGGGCGGGAGCAGCTTTTGGCTCGGGGACTTCGACGACGAGCGCGCCCATAGTCATACTGGTGCCAGCGATAGATGCGGCATTTTGCAGTGCTTCTTTGGTCACGCGAGTCGGGTCAACGATGCCTGCTGACTTGAGGTCAACGAGCTTGCTTGGGCTGTTGACATCTACACCCTGGCCAGCTTTGGCTTTTTTGACCTGTGGGAGCCATTCGTCGGCGTTTAGCCCAGAGTTGCTCATAAGGATACGGAATGGTTGTTCCAGCGCCTTCACTAGCAGGGCACGACCAGCCGCAACAGCGTTATCATCATCTGTTGTCTTCACGCCAGCAGCGAGGTTTACGAGTGTGACGCCACCGCCAGGAACAATACCTTCAGCCAGCGCAGCCTTTACGGCAGCTACGGCGTCATCTACACGGTATTTCTTTTCCTCTATCTCTGTTTCGGTAGCCCCACCGACTTTTATGACCGCGACGCGGCCGCTGAGAGCAGCATGACGCTTCTGGTAGTTTTCGCGGTCGTATTCGCTGCTAGCAGCATCTGCCTGCGCCGCAATCTGTTTCATGCGCGCCTTCACGTCGGCGTCCGAACCGGCACCTTCGATGATGGTCGTCTCATCTTTTCCAACGATGATCTTGCGAGCCGTACCCACAACGTCAAGCTCCACGTTCTCAAAGGTCATGCCGCGGTCTTCGGTAATCACCTGCGCGCCCGTGAGAATGGCAATATCTTCCAGCATTTCCTTGCGCTTGTCACCAAATGCTGGAGCTTTAATGGCTACAGTGTTAAAGACACCCTTCAGGCGGTTCAGTACCAGCGTACCGAGCGCTTCGCCCTCAACGTCTTCGGCAATGAGCACGAGATCTTTCTTGCCAGCTTGCGCCAGTTTCTCGAGAATAGGCAGGAACTCCTGCACCGAAGAAATTTTCTTATCGGTAATAACGACAGCAGGCTTGCTATAGACCGCTTCCATACGGCCAGTGTCGGTCACCATGTACGGGCTCACAAAACCGCGGTCAAAGGTAAAGCCTTCCACCACTTCGCTCTCGAGGCCAAGCCCCTGCCCTTGTTCTACTGTCACCACACCATCGCGGCCAACCTTGTCCATAACGTCAGCAATCAGGTCACCAATGGCCTTGTCGCCAGCTGAGATGGTTGCAACCTCGGCGACACGCTTTTTGTTGCCCTGAATATCTTCGCTCATGCCCTCAAGCTTGGTAATAACTTCGTGCGCAGCCGCCTCGAGACCCTTGCGCAGCAGCATAGGGTTGTGACCAGCCGCAATCAGCTTGTTGGCCTCATTCAAGATGTGGTAGGTGAGCACCGTCACCGTAGTGGTGCCATCACCAGCCACGTCGTTCATCTTGTTTGCCGCTTGCTTTATGAGCTCTGCGCCCACTTTGTAGCCAAGGGTTTCGTCGTCTACGTCTGCAATCTCGACACCCTTTGCCACCGTTACACCGTCGTGCGTCACGCTCGGTGCGCCGTAGTTCTTTGAGATGACCACATTGCGGCCCTTTGGCCCCATAGTGGTCTTTACTGCGTTGTATAAAATCTCTGCCCCGGCCAGCACTCGCCGCCGCGCCTCATCATCGTAAAAAACTTTCTTCGCCATAAATTTCTCCTTGAATTTAGATGCTAGAATTTTGAATCTTGAATAGTTGCTTCGAAATTCGAACGTCAAACATCGAAATTCTATTTTACTGTTGCCAAGACATCCTGCTCCTGAACCAGCAGGTACGTTTCACTCTCTACTTTAACTTCAGTCTGTGAGTAGCTTTTGTAGATAATACGGTCGCCAACCTTCACGCTTTGCACACCCGGTGCTACGGCTACAACCTTGGCCACCGTCGGCTTTTCCTGGGCGCCGCCTGGGATGTACAGGCCACTTGCTGTCTTTTTCGCTGCTTCTTCAGTCTGAGCAACGATGTAATCCGCCAAAGGCTGGATAGGTACACTCATGTTTAATCCTCCGTTTAAGCTATAAGCATTAGCACTTCTCACAACCGAGTGCCAACGCACTAGCACTCACTATACCCGACTGCCAAAACCGGGTCAATAGGTAGCTCGTTATATCGATACATTTCTGGATAAAGGATAGAGAGATTGCGAGGACTAGGCGGGATTCGGGTGGCAAGTGCCACGTATCGCACGAAGCGATCACAGCCGAACCCCGCCACTGTTGTAAATTGTGCTGCTTGGCTGTAAAGGCTCCTGATAGTTCTTGATATACTGACATCGTGCAACCACAAATAAACAAAACTGTGCTCATGAGTGGGGCCCAGTATTTCGACGATGGGCAGGCTATAAACCCGTTTATGGACAGTTCCGCTGTAGTGGACATCTCGCGTGCCGTGGCTGAACATACTACACTGAAAAATACGCTGCAAAATCTAGGAGTCAGGGTCATACAAGTATCTGCGCCACCGAACTTGCAAGACGGTGTCTACACCGCCAACTGGGCACTCGTAAGAGGAGACAAAGCGGTGCTTGCCAGCCTCCCGCCTTCTCGACAAGGCGAGCAGGCATATGCTCGTGCCGCACTCGAAAAGCTTGGCAAAACAGTCTATGAGGTGCCGCCCGGACTTAAGTTTAGCGGCCAGGGAGATGCTTTACCCTGTGGGAATTACCTTTTCTGTGGCAGCGGCTACCGCTCTGACAAAGAAGTGCAGCCATACCTCGCCGACAAACTCGGCTATGAAATCATCAGCCTACAAACTATTCCGCAGACTGGCGCAAATGGAGTGCCCGTTATTAACCCCGTTTCTGGGTGGGCAGACAGCTACTTCTACGACCTTGACCTTGCCCTGGCGGTCCTCAAATTCCCAAGAGAAAATGAAAGAGGTCTCATAGCATGGTGTCCCGATGCATTTTTACCCAAAAGTCAGGAAAAACTCCGCAATTTCACCAGTGTAGACAAAATAGAAGTCAGTTTTGCAGAAGCCAAAGATGCTTTTGCCTGCAACCTCGTGAGTACGGGCGAGACAGTCGTGATGAGCGCGAATGCCCCACAACTCAAAGCAGCCATTGAGGCGCGTGGACTCAAAACCGTCACTCTCGCCATGCCAGAACTCGCCAAAGGTGGCGGCTTCATCCGCTGCACCACCCTCACTCTCGACAACTCCTGACGACACTTCACAAAAATTACCTGTATACTGCCTCTGTAGATGTTATGTACCTCACTCACCACAAGAGAGAAGGACTCTTAGCAGTAATGATTCCTCGTGTCCACATCTTGCCAGAGTCCAGTGCAACGGCTAGCTTCGCGAACGAAACACCTGCTGTAGGAGCTATTGGCAGACGAACTTTCTTGCAACAATGCGGGGCGCTCGGGGCACTCGGTATAACAACCGCAGCAGCGCTGTACAGTTCACGCGCCCAGTGGCACGAAGTAATTGAAAAGACGCCAGCCATTGAAACCGTCTACAATGAAAATCAATCGCAATACCCCAGGCGTCACCTTGTGCATCTAGACGGCACTGCAACAACCCATTCTTGGTCAAGCCGCGCACTCATACCGAATGCAGGTCAATACGCTCAGATTCATGCAATCAAACACGGCACAGATGGCATAGACTCAGTGTTACTGGCCGCTCTGGTTCATGAACGCTTACACGCGACCGATTTTGCACCTGGTACACGCGGTATTCACGCTGAACCGGTTCATGAACTTATGTTAGTTGGCACAAGCCAGGGCGCAAACCAAATCGTTGCAATGGCAGCCGAACTCATCACGAATCCTATGTACAGAAACACTCAGCTTGGCGCAATTGTTCTACGAGACCCACCCTATGGCGAACAGAGTATCATTGGTTTCCAACAGATTGCCGCCCGAGGCATGAACGCGGCACGTCCAGTGGTTTCGCGCGCCGGGCCTCTGGAGTATTACCTCGGAGAATTAGCTCACGTTTCATTTGATGCCCTTCCCTGGTGGGAAAAGCCTGTTGAGGCGTGGCGCAGAACAGTGAGCCCAATCGGTGCACAAACCCTCAGCGACCAGCTCGACTTTATTCGTCGCTTCCCCTTGCTGTGGCCGCACTACGCAAAAATTCTCGGAACCTTACCGGTGTTTCTTGTGCAAAGCGGCAACGATGAACTCATAGATAGCCAGTTTGCGAGACAAGGGCTAGCCAGCGAACACAAACGTCTCATCGTCTCCGACCTGCCCAGGGCCGCTCACGCAACCTACTACTTTCATGATGATTCTGAACATCGCGCACAATACTTCGGCCAATCTGCGGTCATACAACAAATACTCCTTACTATAGGCTGGTCATCCGAATGGGACGTTGCGGCCAGCAAACCATACGAATTGCCAAAAAAGACCACACAACGCACCCCCGACCTTCTATAACGCTAACACCCTCTATAGGCTGATACGTGTTGACTTGATTTAGCGGAGAGCTTCTTTGGCGGTGGCGATTTCGTCCCAGGGTACGGAAATGACGCGTTCGGGGTTGGTGTCATCCTGTTGCAGGTGACGAAGTTCGGCGGCACGCGGGCCGTTGCGGAGGATGTCTTTTTCGTGACCTTTACCCAGTAACAGCACCACGTCGTCGACGCTGTCTGCACGGGATACGGTGAACTGGATGGCTTCTGTGCGGTCATGTACCAAAAAGAGGTTTTTCTCCCGCACTTTGCCGGCTTTTTCCGCTCCCGCAGCAATCTGCTCCATAATCTCTACTCCATCGCAGTCACGGTCGTCTTCCTCTGTCACTACGACTTCGTCGGCATACTTCCCCGCCAGCTTGCCTTGCACCGCCCGCTTAGCTTCATCGCGCCTCCCAGCCGAACCAAACATCACAATAAGCTTACCTTTCACCACCGGCCTGATGTCCTGCAGAAGTTTTTCAAAACTATCTGGTGTATGCGCGTAGTCCACCACCACAGAGAAAGCCTGCCCCTCGTCGAGCGCCGTCATCCGGCCTTCCACCCCAGCAAGCGTTGCAATCCCCTGCTCTATCTGCTCGCGCGCTAGCCCCACTGCTTGCCCGACACACACTGCTGCCAAAGTGTTATACACATTGAAACTACCTGGCAACCGGCTCGTGATATGGTAGGTTTCTGTACCGGCCGTAGCAGCGTAGGAGATGCCGTCAGCTCGTAGTTTTACGTTTGTAGCTCGCACATCACCCGCCTCGACCCCGTAGGACACGCTATTTTCCGTTACCTGACCAAACTCGACACTGTGAGGGTCGTCGGCATTTATCACGCCCAGACGCCTTCCTCGTGCGTTACGCTGCGTCATTTCAAAGAGCCGCCGCTTTGCGGCCCGGTAATTTTCAAACGTTTTGTGATAGTCTAGATGCTCATGCGTAACGTTCGTAACGACCGCTATGCTATACGGCACGCCCCACGTCCGATACTGCGCCAACGCGTGCGAGGTCGTCTCCAGCACCAGCCACTCCATACCTTCGGCTTTCATCTTCTTCAGTCGTACCATCAGTTCGCGCGGCCCCACATTTGTCATATGGTGCACCTGTGGCTGAATGTCTTTACCTACCCCGTAGGCCACGGTGGTCATGAGCCCAGCCTTGTAGCCTGCCTCCACCAGCATATGGTGTATGAGAAATGTCGTGGTAGTCTTCCCGTTCGTACCCGTCACGCCCACCACCTTCAGGCCACGCGCCGGAAACCCGTACACCACATTCCACAACACCGCCTCAGCCAAATGTCCCAGTGGCGATACCTTTTCAAACACCCCCACCGGCACCATCCGCTTCACCACACTCCGTATGTTCATACTTCCAGTATACCTGACACCTTCTGGTACACTACTAAGTAATGGTAGTTCTTGGGCTTGAGACCAGTTGTGATGAAACTGCGGTAGGTATAGTGCAAGACGGCGATACGTTGCTAGCAAATGTTGTGGCGAGCAGCATGGACTTGCAGGCACAGTATGGCGGTGTCGTGCCGGAACTGGCAGCGCGTAGCCACATAGAAGCGGTCAATTCCGCCGTGGATGAAGCTTTAACAGAGGCGGGCTGCACCTGGGACGACGTAGATGCTATAGCCGTCACCTACGGTCCCGGACTGGGCGGTTCCCTACTCATAGGTGTCCTCACCGCTCGCACACTGGCAATTGTGCACAAAAAGCCGCTCTACGCCATAAACCACGTAGAAGCTCACGTGTACGCCAACTTTTTGACTGACGTCAAAAAGTTACGAGCGCACAGCGCGAGCGGCGAGCAAAGCGAGCCAGGGGAGTGCGGGCTGTCAGTCAGCAAAGCGACACTGACACCCGAAGAGGGGCGAGCCCCTCTTGAAAAACATTCTCTGGGAAGTTACGAAGACTACCATTTACCCGCCACCCCCCCTTCCTTCCCTCTCCTTGCCCTTATCGTTAGTGGTGGGCATACGCAGCTTGTACTCTTTCGAGACCATTTCGACTATACCCTTTTAGGTCAGACTGGTGACGACGCTATAGGTGAAGCGTTTGATAAAGTAGCGAAAATCATTGGCGTGCCCTACCCTGGCGGGCCAAACATTGAGCGCAAAGCAGCTGAAGGCAACCCGCATGCGTTCACCTTTCCTAAGGCTAGACTGACAGGCACCAGCTCCGCATTGCTGCATTTGCGAGAGCAAACGGTGCAGGTAGAAGAGCAAAGTTCATCCACAAGCCAAGTTAGCCCTCAGCCCTTAGCCCTTAGCCCTAACTACGACTTTAGCTTTTCTGGGCTCAAAACAGCTGTGTTACGAGCCGCGCAGCAGGCTGTAGGTGAAGATCACACGTTTCCGTCCAAAAACCTGCCAGAGCGCCTCTCTGAGGCTCAGAAGGCCGATATTGCTGCCAGTTTCCAACGCGTAGCCATAGAAGCCGTGGTTGATAAAGCGCTTGCGGCCTACGAAGAGTTTGCGCCCGCCTCTGTCGTCATTGCCGGCGGCGTGGCCGCCAGTCCGGAACTGCGTCGCCAACTAGCCGAACGTCTCCCCTACCCCATCGAATATACTGACCGACGTCTCTGCACCGATAACGGTGCCATGATAGCCACTCTCGGCTGCTTTCACATGAAATACTCCCGCCCCACCGCCGACCCCTACACCCTGGACATCCACCCAAACTTGAGTATGTAGCCTAGCCCTGTTTAACAGCTCGGCCAAGATAACTTACTCACCTATATGGCATACGTATGTTTGCAAATATCCGCTTAGCTTATTTAGGGCTAGGTATAACCTCAAAATCAGCCTGAAAGATCTTGGCCCCAAAAGGATCTGTGTCGATCTGCTTAGCATCGCCAATCTGATGTGCGATGCCGACCGCAACAAGTATTCGCCATATTTTCATCGCATCCTCTGTGAGTGACTCCCTGCTGCTACCAAATCGCTGTCCCCGCACCCGAGCAAGCTCGATAGCAGCTAAATACGTTGCGAGCCCTTCTCCCTTTTGCTTACGTGCAAAGGGGTTCCTATAAATTTCCATAAAATACATTCGATCAGACTCCTCCGTACACGAGTCATACCAACCCATTGCCCTGACCCACACTCACTTTTTGCAATCCAAGTAAAAACGACCTATTGTTTTGGTATCTAACAACTAAAACAAAGAGGGTCGTTTTCAATGCTCACAGTACAGAAACTTGGACGCGCTGTCCAGTCACTTTCTACAGAACATA
>CAYLWF010000007.1:0-3522 GCA_964387505.1 uncultured Candidatus Saccharibacteria bacterium | reverse complement strand
GTTCGTCTACAAGAGCGACTAGTTTTGCTATATGATGAGCACGTAAAACACGCATATTTGTTTTCCTTTGTTTAGTTGACACTTACAAGGTAGCAAATGATGCGTGTTTTCGTTAGCGAGGAGGGTTTTGAGACTCAGGTTATTACGATCCGTACGTGCATGAGAGGCGGCCGAAGGAAGATTCTTGGGCATGGGAAAACAGAGTAAAGGAGAATGATGAAATAGTGCAGGCGCGAGGTGAGGTGCTGGATTCCCGATGGCTAATTATTACTGAAGCAGTCCGCCGAGCAATACTTAGCTCGGCAGAAGCTCGTCGCATAGCTATAGGTTATACAGCTAAGCCACTTAGTGAAGCTTTGCCACAAGATGCTCTAGGACAATTTGCTGAGGTTGACCCACGGACTTCTCGCCTGGTGAGGGCTATGAGAGAGACCTTAGGCTCAGTGCTAGAGCTCGCATCTATACCCGATGAGTTGCTCATACCTGACTTGCGACACGCGCCCCCCATGCAAAGAAAACAAGCTGCTATCGATTCCCTCGGACGTGTTTTTGGACAACAGTATTATGAGACGACACTGAAACAAATAAGTCGTCGGGTAGAGAGCATTCCGGGCATCACTGAAGCCGAACGTGACCTAGTAGCACGACGCTATCGCTATGCTCGTGATGTTAAACTGCTTGGTTTAATGGCTGAACTTCAAGAACAGCCAGTAGGCAGCGCCGAAGCAAGAGATGGAGTTATAACTCACGAATTAAAGAGTGGTACCAAGTTAGTTATGAAAAGTGAGGTATTCGAGACTAGCCCTACGCTCCTAGACCCTCAAAAGTGGGAAAAGCGTCGTCAGCTTAAAGATCGCGTGTACGTTGTAACGGTTGACGGCAAAGACTACATCATGAAGGAGCGGAAGACGCCTCGCCATACTGACGTAAAGAAGCACGGACATAAAGACGGGCTAACTTCGCAGCATGAGTTTGAAGTAGCTAAAGAATTTGGTGATTTAGGAACAATAACACAAGGGGATGTTGAGTTGCGTTGGGAGAAGCCCTTGGGCTACGTTGAGTTTCCAGATGGCTACCAATTCTGTCTGTTTGAAAGCTAACCAAACCTACATCCACATGCCTCAGAGTATCATTTAGCCCGTGAGATTATGGGTTCACCCGAGGAATATGCCGAAGAATTTGCACAAACACGTGACAGGGCAAAGCAAATTTACGACGAAAGAAAAGACTTACTTCGTGGTTTCGGCGATCGAGACGTGGCTCATAAGCCTAAACGATTTGCTATTTCAGGGGCCAGTCGTCGTTACAAGAAGGCTTATAAAGCCCCACCCAAGCCGAATGAGCTTACATTTGAGGAGTTTGCACAACTTAAGCTCATTACTTGGTTGATGAAGCGCGAGAATTGCTGAGCCAAACCATGTTGGATTGTGGTTATATAAATAGTGATATGGACGGTTACGCTTTTCGTTTACGCCAAGGAAAGCGACCAACACTTGAGATTATTGGGTTTGATTTTGAATACTATCGCAAAGATCCAGTGGACGCCGAAAAAATCAAACAGAAGGAACAACATTACAAAAAAGTGGTGACGATACCATTATGCATGCGTACCGAGCCTCAGATATGTGTGCAATTGCTGTCGCCGCTTCTTACGCTATGATTGAGCAAATGGGCTGGAAGTTGTCGCCACAAGAAGCCAGTTAACTTCTTTACTTATTTTATAAATTCTCTAGTAGCTCTAGCGACATGTTTAGTAAAGTAGCTTCGATCGCCTTTGTTCGTTGAGGACTTGGTAGCGCGCTAGTATCGCTAGGAGGTGATAGGACGGGACGAAAACCATTTGTTTTATGTGTATGAAATTCATACTGAAGATGACATTAGCTTTGGTCCGGAGGTGGTTGTCATTCAGCGGTTTACGGTAGCTGAGCTGTGTCAGCTAGACCATGAAGCCTCGCCAATGCTTGGCAATGCATATTACTTTGTGGCTGAAAAATGGTATCCAGAGCTATTGCCGCAAACGTATGTTCGGCGATTTCTGGGCTGACAAGAAGCGTAAGCATGTTTATACTGATGTACATGCAATTTCTTCGAGCTATTCAGGGTAAAGTGCGAACGGGCATAAGAAGCTACTTGGCACCTGGGATTGTACTTTTCGCTGCCGTTATTGTTCTGGCTTCTCCCGGTAAAGCTAGTGCCCTAGCGTCGTATGGACCAGATTCGAGTGAGTTTGGTGGTGCGCCTCAGATTACGTATTATCTTGGCAATACAAATAATGTTGCGGGGGCAGATAGACTTGCTGTGCCCATTTATTTTGAGGCAAAACCGACCTCAATCGTTGCCATAGATGTTACGTACTATTCAGGAACTGCGAAGGTAGTATTTTTTATAAATTCTGTACCAGGTTCTATCGCGACGAGTCTCTATGGGCTACCCAACAAGGTCTCGATTAATCCAGCGGCGTTTACGCAAGACATTGAAACTGGTCGATGGGTTGCGTACATTTATGGCGTGAAAGAGCCGGGCTACGGAAGCTCACGAACATTTCGTTTGCAAACTCAGGCACCGTATAACTCCACGGCCGTAATCGGGTACTCATCTGAAAAAAATTCCAACAAATTCGCGATATCAAACAGGGAACGTTGTGATGTGTATGATCCTGCGAAGGGGAAGGTTGACCCTGGCTGTGGCAGATTCTGGGATTACTCACTGCCTTTCGCACCTTCGTGCAGTATCGAGACTGGCGTGGAAGCAATGGTTGAACTCTATGACGGTGATAATGTGACAGGAGCAGACATAAGAAGTATCCAGTATGATAAAAAATTTGCCGTTTTTGTGTACGATGCTACTTCTGGCAAGACGGTGCCGTGGAAGACTACTGGTTACGATGAGCTTGCCATGAATAGTAAGACGGCACGCTTTACTTTCATAGTGACGCAAGGACATAAGTACACGTTGAAACTGACAAACGTATACGCAAACAACGTCCTTCAATTTAAGTTACCTTATGATAGTATTAACTACCTCAAGACGTGCCCAAAGCCTAAAGCAACGTGTGATGCGACTATAGTGCCTGGTACTATGCTTGTGGGTGATAAAGTGGTTCTTGGTGTTCGATTCAAATTATCAACTAGCTATAGTGACCCGCCAATGAACGACGAGAATCCGAAGATGACTGCGAGCATGAAGAGTCCACTTGGTGCGGTGACTGATTTTGGAAAACGAGCATATACAGTAAGTGGCACCGGTGGAAATACAACCTTGTCAAGCGATCCAAAGATAGAGTTCATACCAAAGATGCATGGCGTGTACACGCTCACATGGACTCTTAGTGGAAATATGCTCCAGGAAGCGGTTACGTGTACACAAGATATTGATGCTGTTTATCAACCCTTCTTCACCGTCACCAACGGTGACATCTTCTCCCCGGGCGACATCATATCCTGGAATGGAAATAATAATCCTGACTCTGGCATTGGCTATAACGGTGCCGGAACAAACCTTGCTGCATTGGCGAGTGGTAGC
>CAYLWF010000006.1:0-24279 GCA_964387505.1 uncultured Candidatus Saccharibacteria bacterium | reverse complement strand
GCTAGGGAGGCCACTGGCATACTTGTTGCGAAAAGGCGTGCGGCATGTTGCGGCGGCTGTCACTGCGCTACAACTGGCTGAGAAAACGCTCACGCTCAACTCTGGCGACACCGTTTCCTACGACGCGCTCGTCATCGCAACCGGCACGCGCATAGACCCGAGTATGACAGAGGGTCTTTTGGGCGAGGGGTGGCGGCAAAACATTCATGACTACTACACGCCGGAAGGTGCCGAAGCACTCCGACTCGCACTCGAAAAGTTTGAGGGCGGCAACCTAGTGGTGCAAATTATGGAAATGCCCATAAAATGCCCGGTGGCACCGCTGGAGTTCACCTTTCTCGCGGATGATTATTTCAAGAAAAAGCACATGCGCGACAAGGTCAAACTCACATACGTCACGCCTATGTCCGGCGCATTTACCAAACCCATTGCTGCCGCTAAGCTTAGTCATATGCTCACTGACCGTAAAGTGGAGGTGGTGACGGATTTTCTGACGGAGCGCGTCGACCAGGCAGGCAAAAAAGTGGTGTGCTACGACGGCCGCGAAGTCCCGTATGACCTGCTCGTGTGTGTGCCGATGAACGTGGGCGCGAAGTTCCTGATGGGGAGCGAGCTCGTGAATGAAGTTGGCTTTGTGGAAGTCAATCACCGCAGTCTGCAATCTACAAAGTATCCGCACGTATTCGCCATCGGCGATGCCGCAAATGTACCAACTTCGAAGGCTGGTTCGGTGGGGCATTTTGAAGCACACACCTTGCAGCGTAATATCGATGCGTACTTGAGCGGGCAGCCGGCGGCAGAAAGTTTCGACGGCCACAGCAACTGTTTTGTGGAGTGCGGCGGCGGCAAGGCACTGCTGCTGGACTTCAACTACGACACGCAGCCATACGAAGGAAAATTTCCGTTTGCGGTCTTTGGCCCGATGAAGCTGCTCAACCCGAGTCGACTGAACCACTGGGGAAAACTGGCGTTCCGCTGGATATACTGGCACATGCTTTTGCCTGGCCGGAAGATTCCGCTCATACCTGAACAGATGAGCCTAAAGGGCAAGAAAATTCCGCGTGAGGAACCGGCGCCAGAAGCATCCCAGGTGAAGCTGCCAGAGACAGAAGCGTTATCCCAGACGAACATGAGTGAAACAGCAAACGAAAACAAGGAGGAATCACGTGAATAAAACTATAGCTGGCCAAGACGTCGATGTGGACGTCGAAGGCTATATGACGGACCCAAATGCCTGGAACGGTGAGATCGCAAAAGCCATTGCCGCCGAACTCGGTACGGGCGAACTGACACAAAAACACTGGGATGTGCTGAACTGGTTGCGTGAGCAAGCGGCACAGGGTGTGGAAATGAACATACGCAAAGTTGGCGGTTCGGGACTGGTGGACATAAAAGAGTTTTATCAGCTGTTTCCAAACGGCCCACTGAAAAACGCGAGCAAAATTGCCGGCCTACATAAACCAACGAGCTGTTTGTAAGGAGCTAAACTATGAGTGAACAACATCCGCACAAAACCGAACACACCGGCCACAATATGTGTCACGTCTGCAACCAGTGCAAAGACTGTCATGCTTGTCGCTGCGAGGTTCCGCAGGGACCGGCGCTGAAAAAAATGATGATTATTGTGAGTAAGGCCGGAATAGATAGCGTGTATGCCGCCCTAATACTCGCAAACGGTGCGCGGAGCGAAGGTATTGAGTGCGACATGTTCTTTACGTTCTTTGGGCTGGATGCCATCACCAAAAAGCGCATGGAACACCTAAAAGTTGCGATGAGCGGCAATCCGGGCATGCACATGCCAGAAATTGCTGGCGTGGTACCAGGCATGGAAACCTTTGCTACGCACATGATGCAAAAGCGCATGGACGAGCTGGACATACCGGGCGTGAGCGAATTCCTAGACATCATCAAGGCAGCCGGCGGCCATGTCTATGCCTGCAAACCCGCGATGGAAATGTTCAAACTCGAACAATCAGACATGTGGGATGACGTAGACGGCGTGCTCACTGTCGGTCAATTCTACGAACGCTATGTCCCCGGCAGCCAAATTGTGTTTATATAGTTTTGCCAATGAGGGATAGCCAAAAGGCTTCTCGTGAAGCTCGTTCTGGGCTGCGGTCGGGTCTTTTGGTTTTTCTATTGCACAGGTGGGTTCAGTATATACTCGGGATGTTCATTTCGCAGGCCGTACCACAGCAAATTACAGGTTGCATCTGGGAATAGATAGCCATCTTTTATTAGAGGTGGTAAACATATTTTTTACAACATTTTATTTACAGAAAATGAACGTATGGCTATACTAGAGATTAGTCTGCAGCAGCAATCAAGCTAGCCAGAAATAAAAAGAAAAAATGATTCGGTCTCTCCTAGTGCTTAGTCGTCATGTTACGCGTATGCGTTCTGTACGCGTCTTTCGTTTTTCAAAAAAAAGAGTACTTCTGACCGCGGCAATAGGCATAAGTGTCTTTTACGGGATAACTTGCTGGGTGTCCCGGCCCGTAGTATTTCGCTACGGTGCGCAGACATGTCGGACCGAGTTAATAGCATTTCCTGGACTGCAGCGTAATACTCCAGAGGGGGCTTTCGCGGTTACATATCAGGATAATTTTGGCCTCAGGTCTATGAGTTTATTTTCAGTAAAGACATGTTTTGTCCCGCGGCACACACCATCTTCGGGGCGTAGTATCGTAAAAACTGCGGCTTGGGGCCTGCCAATGCTGTCCCAGCGGTATGCAGTACATGTTCCTCCGCCCCCAGCTGTGCTGGCGTCGCAGCAAAAAGTAACACTCGCTATGAGCAGACCGCTTGCCTTAAAACTCGATTCGCCCGATGACACTTTTACATATTTTGTTGAGGTCAATAGTAAAACGCAAAGGTGCTCAGTGATAGACGCGTCGCTTGCTTGTCGAATAGATAAGCTTGCGCTAGCGTACGGTGCTCAGTACGAAGCGCGCGTGCTGCGTTCATTTGCCGACAAGGTGCAAGATTCGGTTGCGAAACTGCAAGTAGCTGTGTTGCCTGCCGTAAAAGTAATGGATAGTTCGGTAAAAGAAAGTGACGCACTTGCTGGTAAGGTGCATGACATTACACTAACAGTAGACAAACCAATTATCAAAGCAGATGCAATCTTAGAAGTTCTAGAGGGGGATTCAGTAAAGGTAGTGCCAACAAGTGTCAACGCAGGAGATAGGATAGTCACAATAAAACTAAACGAAGAAATTGCTCGTGAAAAGCAATTTCGTTTGACGTTACTTCGGGCAGTAGGTGAAGATGGCAGTGATCTCGCAGAGCCATACGTGTTGAAGTTTCGAACGCTTGGCGGCCCTAAAGTAACAGCAGTGAATATTGGGTCGTCCGGCGTTTTGCCGGGGACGCGCGTAGTGGTTTCATTTGACCAGCAGTTAAAGGTGGGTGCGGATGTGTCACGGTATGCGTCAATTACAGGCGGTGGTGCGGCCGTGACAATGGATGGCAGTCAAGTGGTTTTTGCTCTTCGTGATGTGCCGGCCTGTGGGTCATTTACACTCAAAATCGTGAAGGGTCTGCCTGGTGCAAATGATTTGGTTGCAGAGAGTGATTGGTCATTTAACTCCAAGCTGTCATGTCGTGCGGCCACACGAACGATAGGTTACTCCGTAAAGGGTCGCCCCATCGTGGCATATTACTACGGTTCAGGCGCTACAACAGTATTGTTTACTGGTGGAATTCATGGCAGTGAGCGGAGTGGATCGTACATTATGCAAGATTGGGTCGCACATCTTGATGAGCATGCGGATCAAATACCTTCAGGCCGCAGTATTGTTGTGGTACCAAACCTCAATCCCGACGGGCTGGCAGTGGCAGATCGCTATAACGCAAATGGAGTAAATCTCGATCGAAATTTTCCGTCTTCTGATTGGGCAACAGATATCGGTACTAGGGAAGGTATAAAAGCCGGTGGTGGCGGCTCGTCTGCTCTTTCGGAACCAGAAGCTCAAGCAATTGCAGCCTTGACCCAGAGTTTGCGCCCCCGTCTTGTTCTTTCGTATCACGCATCAGGCAATCTGGTAGGTATAAATAAAGTCGGAGATTCAGTAGCGGTAGGTAATGCCTACGCTGCGGCCGTTGGGTATACAACCATGTATGATAACGCTGAAGAAATAATGGGGTATAGCTTTACTGGCGAATATGAGACCTGGATTGGCGAGAAACTGGGTGCTCCCGCTGTGCTCATAGAGTTGCCGAATACAACCGGCCGTTTTTTTGCAAAACATGTCGATGTGCTCTGGAAAATGGTTGGAATATAACCTTAGAAATAGTTGCGGCCGCCAAAGAGGTCAGAAACGGAGCCGCCAGTGGCGATTTCGTGTAGCGCAGTGGCAATGAGGGGCGCGACAGGGAGAATGGTGAGACGGTCGCCCAATACTTTTTTCGCATAATCTACGGGCACGGTATCTGTCACGATGAGTTTGTCTATGAGTCCGCTGGTGAGGCGTTCAATAGCCGGGTCAGACAAAAGCGCGTGCGTGGCGCTAGCAATCACTTGTGTTGCGCCTGACTGGCGCAACGTTTCAGCGGCGGTAATGAGTGTGCCGGCTGTGTCTATCATGTCATCTGACATGAAGCATATGCGGCCATCTACGCCTTGGAGTTTTTTGGGGCGGATGAGTTTGGACGAGTCGTTTCGGTCGCGGGTTTTCTGTAGGTGCCGAAGCCGTATACCGAGTAGATCGGCTGCGCGCTCTGACTCTTTGGCACGGCCAGTGTCTGGTGACACGATGGCGAAGAGCTCTGGGTCACGGTCACCCATTTCCTCACGAAGACCATCGAGAATGAGTCGTTCGGCGATAAGATGGTCAAATGGCCCGCGGAATGTTCCCTGAACTTGCGGCGAATGCATATCTATGGTCACGAGCCGGTGTGCGCCGGCGCCAGCGAGCATGTGTGTGACCACGGCAGCCGAAATGGGTTCACGGCCTTTCGCCTTGCGGTCCTGGCGGCTATATCCAAGGTAGGGGATAACGACAGTAATTTCCCGGGCAGATGAGCGGTAGGCGGCATCTATGAGGAGCATTGTTTCCATGAGAGCATCATTCACGGAAAGATTGCGTTTGTAGTCGTGGGCAAAGGTTTGGATGATGATAACGTGCTTACCGCGGACTGACTGCGCGTACTGTACATACAGCTCACTATTTGCAAAGCGCTTGGTGTTGAGTGGCCCGAGCTCCAGACCCATTGCCGCAACAGTTTCTTCAGCCAGTCTGGGGTGAACCGTCCCTGTTACGATATATAAATCATCCGGATTGAGTGCTACTTTATGAGCCATAAACCTTCAGTGACCTCCCAGTGCATTAAACCTCTTTCTTTCAGAGTATAGCGGTTATAGTAGAATTGCAATGGTTCCCAGTGTATTACGGGCGGAGTGTCCCGCCAAAGACTTGCCAAGCAAGGAGGCTTTTTGCTACGAGACTGAGGATGATATAGGTGCGTTCGCCGTAGATATAATCGCGCCATTTACCTATGCGCTTGTACTGCAAAATCATGTTCAGCGCAAAACAGCTGAAAAATACGAAGATCGACACAAAAATCCAGTACACAAAGGTTGGTGCGGCGCTCCCGTTTGCGGCTCCGAGCCACATATAAAAGGCTATAGTTACCCATGGGATGAGTCCGGCAAACGTGCCGAGATTGAAACTGAGCCAGTTGGTTTTCTTCGTTGTTTGGTTATGGACTTCCATGACGAGACCGAGCAGGTTCATGACGGCAGTCAGGCTAAATGTCATTAGGAGGCTGCTGAAGTCGTATATACCCACCAGCATGCTGATGGCGACAATCATGACACTCGCCGAAAGCGAATATTCTACCCAGCGCATTTTATTTATACCGCGAGCAAGGTCTTCGTTGTATCGTTTGTTGTACACAGTTGCGATGAGGAAGTGAAACAGGGCAGAGAGGAAAAAGAACAGGGCAATCAGCCAGGGAAGCTGGACGTCAAACAGTGTTGTGGTGGTCGGTTGAAGTGATTCGGTTGCTTTATCAAGCTCGAGGTAGCTACCAGATACAGGTATAGTAAACGATTTGCTGAACAAGAGTACCACAATGGCCTGCGCAAAGTGTAAAAACCCCGCGATGATGTTTAGCTTTTTCAAGGAGGCAGAGGTGATTGACTTCATTCGCTTAGTGTATCACGGTGTATAACAGACAGTAAAAAATACCTCTCCATTCTGCAAAGCATACTATCTCAGGTTTGAGCTCACTTGGCGCCAAGCAAAAAGCCCTGTCTTGTAACAGGACTTTTTGGTTGGAGGGCCAGGAGGGACTTGAACCACCTTCGGCGGTCCCGCCAGTCAGCCATACAAAGCATAGCTTTGTTGGTGACGTGGCCTTGCGACATGCCACCGGCATGTCTCACCTCTCCATTCTGCAAAGCAGTATGCCTCAAGCTCAAATCCTCTTGGTATCCAATCTAAAAACCCACCGGGTAGGTGGGCTCTTAGATTGGAGGGCCAGGAGGGAATTGAACCCTCGACATTCTGCTTAAGAGGCAGACGCTCTAACCAGCTGAGCTACTGGCCCATCGACTATTCGCGTGAAATTGTAACAAACTACCTCTGTTTTGGCAAGTATGGCGCAAGACTGTTACAATGGGCGGTATGAAAGAACTAAAAGGAAGAGAAATGGCAGGGTTTATCAAAGAGCGGCAGGCGAAAGATGTGCGGCGGCTGAAACAGGCGCTGGGTGTGCAGCCAAAACTGGCTATTGTGTACACACTGGAGCACGGGCCGAGCCTAACGTACATGGGTATGAAAAAGCGCTACGGCGAAGATATTGGCGCGGCTGTAGACGTGCATTTTATCGCGCAAGATAAAGTGAAGGGACTCCTTGACGAGCTGAATGCCGACACAAGTGTCCACGGTATAATTGTGCAGCTTCCGCTAGCTGACGCGAGCCAGACAGATGAAGTTGTAAACATGATTGCGCCAGAAAAAGATGTCGATGGCCTAGGCGAAACGGCTCCGTACACACCGGCAACCCCCATGGCTATTCTCTGGCTTTTGGCTGGTTACAACGTAGCGCTCGAGAAGTCACGCATTGCGCTGGTGGGTCGCGGCAAGCTGGTGGGCGCACCGCTCATAAAAATGTTTACCGAAAGCGGCTACAACTTTGTGCTCATCCATAGCCAAACGCCCAATACGAAGGAGCTGTTACTCGAGTCTGACGTTATTATCACGGCAACTGGCCGAGCGGGGCTCATAACACCAGACATGATAAAGCAGGGTGCGGTCGTGGTAGACGCCGGTGTAGCTGGCGAAAAGGGCAAAACCGTAGGCGACCTTGACCCGGCAGTGTACGAACGCGACGACCTCACGATTACACCTACAAAGGGTGGTGTAGGGCCGCTCACCATTTGTGCCCTCTTCGAAAACACCCTCCGCGCCGCGGAGGCTTCCGTGAAGAGCTAGCTTCCGAGTGGTGTCATTTCGGGCTTGCGCTGGAATCCAAAAACGCTTTCATGTGAGTCCATATTTCGTCCGGGATCTCATGGCTATGAGTGGCTTGAAAATCGTAGCTGTCGTCAAGTTCAAAAACATACTGAGATAGCTCCGAATAGTGCTGCTGAGCGAGCTTCATGGCGTAACGCGACTCGCGCACTTCCCCTACACAGTCAAGAGGTTTTTCGCCCTCTATGCCAAGCAGCTGGCGATACGTTGGTTCTAAAGCAGGATTGAGCAACAGGTTCTTGCCGCCAAATACTGTTTCCAGTGCAGTACGGTCTACAAACGGCGTGAGCGCAAGGAAGACAAACGTACATTTTGCACAGGTGCCGTCCCAAAACATATGGTCGCTGTCGTGGCGAAATGCGGTGTTGCACGAGCTAAAAACATCGTGGTATTTCATGAAACCGTTTTCGGCAAAGAGTTCTGCAATCCGAAGTTCGCTCAGTGGTCGAAGGAGCGAATAGTAGCGTTGAGTTCCGCCAAACCGAGTTTGTAGGAGTACCTGATAATCGCGCTCAAACTCTTGTGACTTTGAGTATTGATGATTGATTTCGACCCCGTCATAAGTGAGGGTTGGTTCATTGGCCGACTGCTCATTCGACACGACATGGTCCCGCCGCCCAGTCAGTATGCAAACAATTGTCCCCACGGCAGCAATAATGGCCGAAATGGGCACATGGCCATTATATGCACCTTGTTCGTTCAACATTTTGAGCTGTGGGTCCCATGCGCGTTCTACCCAGTAGTGAGGCAGGCCAATTCGTTCGACAAGCGGTGTTAACTGGGAGCGGTGACCGAGGCTCCACGTGGCAATGTCTTGGCCAGTTTTTCGCAGTAACTCCACGCTCACTAGCGAGTCTTTACCACCGCCAATGCCTACGAGTAGGCCATTTCCGTCCGTCTGTACCTTTTCAACTGACGTTGTATTTATCGGAAAGCTCACAGGTGTATGCGGGTCAAGTCCGTTGACGTACCAGAACTCACCAAGGCCACGCTGATATGTTTTACTAAGAAAGTCCGCCAGGGGTTGGTCAATATCACCACTCTCAATCCTTATTTCATCTGGAACGAACGCTTTGTAGTATGACACGCCAGCTAGAAAAAAAAGGTTCTGTATGGCTGCGTCGAGTGCTAGTTTGTTGTATGGTGCGAACTCGAAATCAAAGGTATACGTTTCAGTTAAGAGTAAGTCGGTATCATATCCGTACTGTAGCTGCAGCGTTCGATTTGTGGCAGAAAAATCATAGCCTATAAATCGAAAGGTATGATAGCTCATAATGCATTCACCGCATCACGAAATAGGTTGCCGCGTTCTTCAAAGTTTTTAAACATGTCATAGCTTGCGAAACCCGGAGAGAGTAAAATGGCGTCACCAGGCGTCGCCAAACTTGTCGCAGTGGCGACTATTTCAGGCATAGTTTTGCTTGTTTTGTCTAAACTAAACCGTGTTGCGCCAGCTGTTGAGAGGGCTTTAGATAAACGTAAACCACTTTCGCCAATAATTAGTATATCTCGGAATTTTTGCTGATTTTTTGCGATATATTCGCAAAAATGCTCAAGAGGTAACATTCTCTCGTAGCCACCTACTATGAGTACCTTCGGTTCAGAAATCGCCTCAATTGCAGCAAGAGTGGCGTGTAGGCCAGTAGCAAAGGAGTCGTTATAATAGCTTATGCCACTTGCTGTGCGAACAAATTCAATTCTGTGAGGTAAACCGGTAAAGGTGGTGAGTACGTCTCGGATGGCAGTTTTTACTCTATCTATTTCACTTGGGGTGATTGGACAGAGGGCTTGCCAGACAGTTGTAGCAGCGGCGCAGGCGTTTTGCCAATTGTGTTTGCCTAGCAGCTTTAGCTCGCTGGTTTTGCATATTTCTTGATCCTGAATAACAATACGGTCATCTTTCACATAAGCTCCAGGAGCAGCGTAATAGGGTATTTTCCCACCTGGACTATTGCTAGCTATGTCTTGCGAGGTTTCATTTTCGGCGTAGAAAATTGCGATATCGTCGCGATTTTGATGTACAAATAATTGCGACTTTGCCGCAATATAGTCGTCCATGTCTGTGTGCCAGTTAAGGTGCTCTGGTACGATCATCAGGCAGGTAGCGATATGGGCACCATGGGTGATGTCTGAAAGCTGAAAACTACTGAGCTCTAGCACCACCCAATCTTCCGGTTGTATCTCGTCTACAAACTCGAGCGGTGAGCGTCCTATGTTGCCGCCCAAAAACACTTTGTGGCCAGCAGCCTCCATTATCTTCGTCGCAAGCGTAGAAGTTGTGCCTTTACCTTTTGTACCAGTGATGCCGATGGTATTTTTTGTGGGACATACACGCAGAAACTCATTCACCGCCGTCGTAATCTTTGACCCTATCCCTGGATTTTTCTCTAAAATGACGCTCCTCGGTATACCCGCGCTTCGCACCACGACATCAAACCTCTCCAGCCCCGCAAGGTATCCGTCGCCAATTTGAACCGAATACTCCTTCGGCACCGGCAACGTCTCGTCTTGGTCGCAAATAGTCACCTCATGTCCCAGCTTGTGAAAATACTCGGCACTCACGATTCCCTCAGTAGCAAATCCAACAATCGCAATCTTCATCCTTCTATCATACCCCTTTGCACAATGTGAAAGCTCCGCTCTCTCACATATCCTGTGAGAGAGCGGAGCTTTCACATTGTGCCTATGCTTGCATTCATGCGGATAGCACCTTATGGTATATGTGAGAGAACGGAGCTTTCACATGGCGAGCAGAAATACGGTGCGGGAAAAATGTCCCGACAGCTACTATCACGTATACAACAGAGGAGTTGAAAAAAGAGCAATCTTTCTGGACGATGATGATTACACCGTCTTTTTAGGCCTCATAAAAAAATATCTTGTCGGGGATAAGAAGGATACCAAAAATACAAATCGGCATAGATTTGCCAGCTTAGGCGCAGAGGTAAGGCTTATTGCGTACTGTCTTATGCCCAATCATGTACATTTGCTCTTTTTCCAAAATACACAAGATGGCATAGAGAAACTTATGCGGCGGGTAATGACGGGCTATGTGATGTATTTTAACCATAAGTACGCACGCGTTGGCTCTCTTTTCCAGGGGAGATATAAAGCATCACGAATAAACGCAGATGCGTACTTGCAGCATATATCGCGCTATATTCACATGAACCCGGCAAGTTATAAAACATGGCCGTATTCAAGCCTTCCTTACTATAGGGGAGAAAAGCAAGTGCCCGCCTGGCTAGACATAAAACCGATTATGGAAATTTTTGAAGAACGTCGAACGGACTATATGGAGTTCCTCGTAAACTATCAGGACAATAAGCATGAGCTAGATGCTTTAAAGTGGCAGCTTGCAAACAACCCTGACGACGATAGGTGAACGCATGCATGTGAAAGCTCCGCTCTCTCACACGTTATGTGAGAGAGCGGAGCTTTCACATATGAGGGGGAGGGTTAGGCGGCGAGTTCTAGTTTGACCATTTCGGCGACCTGGCGCGGGGTCATTTCTGCCTTCACGATGTAGCGGCGTATGCCGAGCTCTTTCAGCTCTGGCGGAGCCTCTTCTTTTCCGGAGTTTGTGAGGATGATAACCTTGATATCTTTACCCCAAGACGTTTTACGGAGTTTGGCGAGCATTTCGTCGCCGGTCATTTCGGGCATCATAAGGTCTAGAAGGATAATATCTGGTTTCATGCTTTCGGCCAGCTCTAAACCAAGTTTGCCGTTAGTCGCCGTTTCAACTTTGAAGCCCTCTGCCTCAAATTTCATTCGATACATCATACTTATGGCTTGATCGTCTTCAACAATAGCTACTTTTGTCATAACCACAGTGTATATCATTACGAAGACGCTTTCAAAGGATTGGTCTGGAAGTCAGGATTTATTTATAGAGATGTAAAACCTCTCGAACAACATCAACCACTTGCGTTGGTGTATAGTGGGCTTTTACGATATATCTATCAACCCTCAAAAATCTTAACTGGGGTGGGGCTTCGTCTCGACTAAGGTTTGTAAGGACGATAACCCGTATGCTTGCTCCCCAGTCGTTTGACCGCATGTGCGCTAATACTTCATCTCCAGACATGTGTGGCATCCTCAGATCAAGCAAAACTATGTCAGGTTGTTCTTTCTGGATAATATGTAGACCATCTTTGCCGTCTGAAGCTGTAATTACAGCAAAGCCTTCATGCTTAAACTTTGCCTCATAAAGACGCAGGATGGAAGGTTCGTCTTCGATGATGACAAGCTTAGGGACTGGCATGCTAATCCTCAGCCTATCACATTGCTTACGTCTGGCAAGTGATGATAATTACAGCCACCAAAACTCTCAGTGCAAGAAGTTTTAAGACCCGAATACCTATGCCAATAGTCTTTAATCGTCGTAACCAATGACGGGGGAATCATTTTGTCTCGTCACTTAAAATTCTACCGTTTTCAAGAGTAACTACGCGGTCAGCGTATTCTGTAACAGCTGGATCGTGGGATACGATAATGAATGAAGTTCCTCTTGAGTTTGCAGTGTCACGAAATAGCTCCATAGCTTTTATGCTACTTGCGCTGTCCAATGCTGATGCAGGTTCATCAGCAAAAACAATCTTTGGTTTATGGGCGAGTGCGGCTACAATTGCTCCACGTTGTTCCTCTCCACCTGAAAGTTGACGAGGAGCCTTATCTAAGAGGCTCGCTATAGCGAGATGTTTTATTAAACCCGAAGTATAACGATGATCAATCTTATTTCCTCGGGCACCGTGAGTGAGCACAACGTAATCAGCTAAACTGAGTTCGGGGTGAAGTGCTGGTTGCTGTGAAATATAGCCAAGCGAGGTCGAACGATGCTTCGAAGTACGTTTGTCTCGAGGTAATTGGACAAAAACTTTACCAAGAATCCTTTCAACTCTAGTCGGCTGTGTTGAGTAGAATGTTTGCTCGCCACGCGTGCCATAGTGAGCAACTTCTCCGCGAGTAGGAGCTACAAAGCCGGCCAATATATTCAAAAGGGTAGACTTACCCGACCCAGACGCCCCAACCAGTGCAGTTATACCGCCGCCAATTTGTATATCGCCCGGAACATCAAGTACGGTCTGATCTCCATACACCATCGATAGATCACGCCCCATAAGGACTGTTCCGTCTTGTTCGGGGCTCAGGACTCTAGGTAAAGCAGAGCTTTGCTTGCTCATTGTTGTGTTCCTCGTCGAGCGGGGTTGAGTTTATGAATCTCGCTTGGGGCTACGATTGCGGTTGCCGCACGTCCTACTGCGGTCAATACACCTAGCACGGTAAGATATGTCAGCGCATTGGGTGCGACGTTCACAGCGCCAGGAGTACTGAGGGCTGTAGAGAGGTCCATGGCTGCAACGAGCGGCATAGCGTAGACAGAAGAAAGCAGCGCTTCTCTATCTGCTCGATTTTTGGCAATTTGGTTAATAGCTTTGTTCGAGAGACCGCCCGCGGCGAGCATACTATTCGTAGATCTATTGTTTGCAAAGTCTGCTTTTACTTTGTATGCAAGTGAACCGGCTGCCGCTGCGGCCGCACCAATTGCAAACACAAAGATTAGCCCATTGGAATTATTTTTGCTTGTTTGATCCGTTTCGCTTAAAAAGTCACGCAGTGTGGATTTCTTGACCCTTTTGGTTGTGTCATCTGTATTAAGAACCTTTGCAGCTTTTAGGAAACGGGCAACAATTTCAGGCTTGCCCCTAAGCGCTACGAGGTTGTATGGTTGTTCTGGGTTTGAAGCGAAGCAGCGGGCATATGCTGTATCGTTCATAGCGATAGGTACAATATTTGGTCCCGACCCATCCAGTTCTCCTGCAATTGTGAAGGTTGCTCCAGCCATATGGATTTTATCGCCAGGCTTACCTAGTGCGGAGGCTGCGTTCACCGGAATAGTCTTACACTGCGGGTCTTCGTCTGGCAAGCCAGTGATTTCTCTAGGTAGACTCATGACAACGCTTAAGATTTTCGGTGCTGTACCATCTCCTTGGTTGTCGCTATCTCTCGTGACGCTTTCCCAAGAATAACGAATCGGTATGATATCAACCCCCTCGTATCCACCTTGTTCCTTAGTGGCAAACAGGTTTTCGACTACTGTATTTGACAAAATGGGGGTTGTCGCAAGCTCTGGCTTGCCGCTGTTTGATAACATCGTCGTATCTTCGGGCAAAGCAGCTACAAGTGGCCTGAGTGCGTCTACTTGAGAGCCACCAACTGCATTACCGATATCTGCGGCAAATCCGAAGATCGTACCGCTGAATACCGGTATAGCGGATGTTGCAAGAGCCTTGCGTAGACCGTTTCCGGGTTTTCCTTTATACGCGAGGTTAGCTACTGCCCTGTGTCGAGGGCTAAGCGCGCTATGCGCCTGCCTAATACCTGCACCTACGAGAACTAGTCCTCCGAAAACTGCTGCCCCGCCCATTGCGTAGTCGAAATAACGCGCCAAATCGTCTGATGGTTTTGCATCCGCGCCAACCTCAATATTTAATCGATACCGTAAGGCATCTGGTGTGTCATGATGAGTCAGCGCTTGGTAGCCTATAAACGCAGGAGCCGCTGCAAGTCCAAGTCCAACTACACCGCGGATGGAACGTTCAACTATTCCTGGCTCTGCGGGGAGATGTGTATTTGCATGTCCTGGTGCTATTTGTTCTGGGGAAACATGGGGTTGTAATGACATACTTGTTCCTAGTTAACGTTATTCGTTCATCCTTCATAACCATGGGTATATATTATTTGTCGATTGTGTAGGACTAGCCTGTTAAGAAGAATAACATATTATAGCAATATATGCAATAATGATAAAAAACATATGAACTTCGTTAATGAAGGGGGCTTTTCGACCACTGGTCTAAGAATGCGCAACTGTATTCTGCCTTTTCGTTCATTCGTTATATTCCTACATTCTAGTTGGAATCCGAACACCCCTAGTTTTTTCTAGCTCCTGATAGAATACCTCGTTTGGTGTTTTGTAGTCGAGGCATTTCCTTGGCCGGTTGTTAATTTCCTCTATGATGTCATCTAACTCAGCTTGTGTTAGTTGGGTGAAGTCTGTTTGTTTTGGCAAGTAGCGACGGAGCAATCCATTGTGGCACTTGTTGCTACCGCGCTGCCAACTGCTGTACGGGTCGGCAAAGTATACCTGCATGCGTAGTGTCTTTAACTGACCATGGCCGTGGTTCTCTTTACCGTTATCGAGCGTTGTCGTCTGACGGGCAGGAGCCGGTAGGGTGCTGAATATACGCACTTGAGCATCGGTTGTCGCCTCGGAGGTTATCCTGGCCACCTTTCGCCCGAACAACTTCCTGCTCTTACGCTCAACCTCAGTATGGATGCCGTCTCCAACCGAGCGTTTACCTTCAACCGTATCGCCCTCATAGTGACCAAACTCCTGACGATCTTCAATTGCCGTTGGGCGATTATG
This sequence comes from uncultured Candidatus Saccharibacteria bacterium, assembly GCA_964387505.1. Lineage (GTDB taxonomy): Bacteria > Patescibacteriota > Saccharimonadia > Saccharimonadales > UBA4665 > JAGXIT01. The sequence goes on along the minus strand of CAYLWF010000006.1, from coordinate 9,366 downwards.
AATGCTCACTCTATCTGGGATATGACACTTGGCAACCTTTCTGCATGGCCGCCTTGCTCGTTTTGTATGCTTTCGCGGCAGATATTCCCAGAGTCTAAGTACTTTCTGCTCAGCCGCGTAGATGTAGGCATAGATAGGTTCGGGGCTTATGCGCATAGACACGTCTGCTGGATAGTCTTTCCTCAATCGTTCGGCTATTTGCTCAGGACTCCAGCCGTCACGAATGTGCTGTTCAACATATGCTCGAAGTGATTCATGTTTTACGAGCGATGATCGCTTGCCACTATGAATCGCTCGTTTTTCTTGCAAGCTCTGAGCATGAATAGCAACGTAGACCTCCTCGTGCACATTGTTATCGCGCCAGATACCACGTTTTAGCTCTTGGCATACAGTTGAGGCAGAACGCCCAATACCTGGGCAATCTCGTGCCTGCTATATCCTTTTGCATGCAGGCGTTAAGTCTCATCACGATCTTCTGCGGTTAGTTTCTTTACTTCCATCTGAACATTCTACCTTTCCGGTAGTGTTCGGATTCTTACTAGAACTCAGGTTCTTTGAACTAAAAAACGCTTGTGCTACACTAGAGATGAAGCCTAAAGTGCAATAAAAACTGTAATATGAAAGTCCAATCTTCAAAGAACAAAAAACATGCTTTACTACTGGCTATAACGGCCGGTTGTGTTTATTCTTCGTGGATCCTTGGCTACGTACTAAATATGAGGGTGGCACTTTATGGCACAGCGAGTGAGCTAGCGGCTTTCACGCAGCCTATGAGAGAGCTATATGTAGTTGGTGACTATATTGTTGCTGCACTTATGATACTTGTTTGTATAATCTTGAGGGCAGACGCTAAATCTGCTGCCGCAAAAAGTGCGGTTACTATGTATGGGATAGCTGCTATATTTATTGCTGCAGCTGCTCATATCGCACTCTTGTGTAGCACCGCAGACACAGGAACTTGTGCCGGTTCAGATGTAAACACACGTTTCATACTTCATAATGCCATAGGTGTGCTTGCTAATTTTTCTCTGTTTTTGGCAATAATCTTCGCAGCACAAACAGGTACTCGTCATATGCGCGAGCATTTTCAATTACAATTTGCGGCTATCGGGTGGGCGTTTTTAGGGCTCTCGACCATTCTGGTTAGTTCTGAGATGACAAATCCGTTACTCCATGGATTTCAGCAGCGACTTTTCTTGGTAGTTACGGCGGCTTTTATGGGGCTGTTCCCGCGTTTACTTCGTGATTAATCAATATTGGCGCGATAAAAGGTTGTAATCGGATGTAGTTTGTGCTATTGTTTCGTAGTAGGCGCATAGCCTAGAACCTTTGAAGACCACCGGCCCACAACAGCAGTCTTTTGGCGGCTGTTGGCCGGTTTTTTTTGTGCAACTCAAACCATAAAGGGGTAGATAGAATTGACAAATTTATAAAAATGTATTAACATATATGATGTGGTAAAAATGTGTAGCAGATAAATCAATCTAAATAATCAGTACGAATACAGTAGAAGAGGTACAATAACATGTCGGTCGAACCAATTATCGGATTCAAATCCTCTGGAATTCCAGCGCCTAGCATGGGGTGGAGTCACCTTGAGGTTACCACAGCGACGACTGCTGCCGAGCAGTACTATGGGCGGTTTCCGCTTGTAGATCACGACGTTTTCGAAGGCCGGGAGCGCGCGAAATATGCCGTAGGTCTCGTGGGTGTAGGTAGTAGGGTAAGATTGGATGCTGATTTTCCTACGACACGACTGATGCATCCGAAGCTTGCGCTTGCAGTGGGACGACTACGCTATGAATCTTACAGTAGACTTGGGTGGATACCTCCTACTCCTGATAAAAACGGTGCAGAACATGACGACCATGATGCAATTTCATTGCATTTTGGGGTCGTTGCCAATACGGCATTTGGGCCAAGAATGGTCGGATGCTCTCGGTTACTTCTGAGTGGTCTTGGCATAGCTTTACCAGTAGAAAAAGATTATCCAGATTTATTTGCTCAACAGCCTCCAGAAGACCGTGCCACTGAGATATCCCGCATGATAACTATGCGACCTATGAGTGTCCAAGAGATTGCCGCAAGGTCCTCAAGGGCTCCGGTAAAGGGAGAACCAAAAGTAGCGTATGCTGCCTTGCAGCGCGTCATGATAGGTTGTGGGCGTCGAGCAGGTTATACATGTGCGTATGGTATGGCCGAGGAGAGACTTATAGCTGGCCTAAGGCAGTTCGGTATCCCGTACCGTCAACTTACAGACTATAGACCAATACCGGAATATGGAAATACTGAGAATGCGGTGCTATTTGTAAGCCCAGGAGATGTTGAAGCTAGAACGAGAATGTCCAATGTACACACTCCATTAGGCACCAGACTCTTTTTTAGGGGTATACAGCATCATCTCGGGCAGGGGTTTTATTACGATAAGAATATGGTAGTTCGGAGAGCTGCCTGAATAGGCGGGTACAGTACATGTCTTTTGAAGATCCACGAATTGAACTGATTGGTTCTGTACCTGAGTGCGAGGTTTTCCCTCCTCAGGTTCCTATGGATGATCCAAATGCTGTACAGTTTGAAAGAGCTGCTGGGTATCAACCGCCAGAGCTACGAGAAGGTTATGCAAATACACGGGTATGTATTGCCGGTGTTGGTGGTGCTGGTCAATTTCTAGCAACTCTTGTTGCAAAAAAAGGCTGTCTAGACATAGTAGTTGCCGATCCAGATGTAGTCGCGCCAAGCAATAGTCGTTTACCGTTTAACCAACGAAGGTATTGGGGGGTAAATAAAGCGGTTGTTGCTGCGACAGAGGTGGCGGAAGCGAATGATTCGACACGTGTTCGGGTGTATCCAGAAGGCGTTACGTCAGAGAATATGGAAGATTTTTTGATGGCGGGACTCAAAAAAGGTACAAGGCTAGTGGTCTTTGACGGGATTGACGTTAGTAGGCCTGATGTCGCGTGGCAGCTGGCGGTTAAAACTCGTGAGTTAGTGCGACGTTGGGATCAAGAACACAAGTTTGATCTTGGTGGTACACTTACTACCACACTCGACATTAGTGAGGGAGGAATAGTAACAACATATAATCCACGTGCGAAAAGGTATACATATGAACGGGTGAGTGGTATTAAGCCCGGGACTACGCCAGAGCAGCTGCGTCAGCAGGGCATGGATTTAACCCACGCAGTGTACTTACCAAGAACAGGTTCGCTCTCAACCCTCCTTGCAGTAAAAGACGGTGCTCCTATGCCCACAACCGAAGAGTCCGTACTTGTGGCAACAGCTCTTGGGATTAATGAGCTCAATCGCTGTGTTTTATACGGGAAAGGAACACGATACCCGGAGCCTACGTTTGCACCTCGCGCACGTTACTTCGACGCCTTAACCATGGCCTCAGGTGAAACGCGCTTTCGGAAAACATCTCATTATCGTCATCTTATGCATGCTATTTTGCGCGACAAGCTTGGACTGAACCCTGAAACTCGATATGCACTCGAAGACATTGATGCAAGAGGGGCATACCGTGCACAGTATGCCCGCGAACAAGTTCGTTCTTCTGAATAATATTGTGTGATTTCGCTTATACTTTTAGAATGTATAGGTAATGGATATTATCCTTCTGCTTGATATCGTCGTAATCTTGGCATTACAGCTTTTGGCCACTACGGTTTATCTAAGAAATAAGCGAGTTACGCTGAACCGTACTTTCTTTGTATGTGTTACGTTTATAAGCGCATGGATTATTTCAAACTACTTTGGCAATGATATACGGTTACAAGTGCATGATGCGCTTTTGGCCAATCGACTTATATTTGTTTTTAGTACATTCGCTGTACTATTTCTTTTTAAATTTGCAGTTGATTTGACGGGTGACAAACTCTTTACGCGCTTTTTCCCTATACTGCGATTTTTCGCAATTGTAGTAGCAGCGCTATCTACAACGCCTCTTCTTGTACGGGGCGTACATCCGCAGAATGGTATATACGCAATCACGTTTGGGCCGCTAACATTCGTATACGGGGGGGTGCTATTTGGATATTTGGGTCTCACGTTGTATGTATTATGGCAGGGGCAACGTAAGTCAGAAGGGGATCTGAAACATAGGATCCATCTATTCCTTGTAACCCTTTTGGTGTGTGTACCGCTTCTATTATTGTTACAATTCATACTCCCGACTATTACAGGAATTTTTGCTCTTTCAAATGTGGGTATTCTAAGCATTCTTGTGCCGATTTATGGGTTGTATTACGCGGTCGCAAAACATAAGCTGTTCGATCTCAGGCTAGTAATTGTTCGTTCGGCGGCATATATTCTGAGCTTAGGTATTATAACGACCGCCTATAGCTTCACGGCGTATTACGCTACTTCACTCTTAAGTTCTCGCCACAATCAAGCACTGCAAATTTTGGTTAACGTTGGACTTGTTCTAGGTTTGGTCTTGACGTACCAGCCACTGAAAGACTGGTTTAAAAGAGTTACGTATAAAATCTTCTACCAAGATGCCTACGAACCGCAAAAGCTATACGCAGAGCTAAACAAGATCTTAGTTTCAACCATAGAAATAGATCAGCTCTTGCGCCGCACTAGCCGACTTGTGCAGCAGACTTTTAACGTAGAATTCTGCAACATTATACTCAACCCTACGGGAAAAATTCATCACAGAGGAGGTACCAATGTTCGCTTGATGGATAGTAACGACTGCCTTAATGAGCTAGTAAAATATTGGCCTAAGAACAAGATAAGTGTCACAGATAACCTCGTGCATACGCAGCTCAATTTCAAGAAAATGCTCAATGATAACAACATTAGTGTAGTAGTTAAGCTTACTATCCATTCTAAGAATCAGGAGGTTGATTTAGGGTTAATGACATTGGGTATACGGAAAAACGGATATGCCTACAACAACCTGGATGTTCAAGCTATTGGCAATGTATCCGATGAAATTGCAGTTGCCGTACAAAATGCCATGCACTTTGAGGAGATTCAGCAGTTTAATGTGACACTGCAGAAAAGGGTGGAGGAGCAGACTAGGAAATATCGGGCGGCAAATGAGCGGCTCAAGAAGCTTGACGAAACGAAAGATGAGTTTATTTCTATGGCGAGCCATCAGTTACGTACACCGCTGACGAGCATAAAGGGGTACCTCAGTATGGTGCTTGAAGGTGATGTTGGCCCCCTGAAACCGCAGCAGGCAGAGCTGCTTAAACAGTCTTTTATGAGCAGCCAGCGCATGGTGAACCTCATAGCTGACCTGCTGAACCTCTCACGCTTGAACACAGGCAGGTTTGTGATAGACGCCTCGCCGACTGACCTTCGGGTTGTGGTAGACCAGGAGATTGCTCAGTTGCACGAGACGGCCAGTGCAAAAAACATTACGCTGCGCTATACCATGCCAAAAACGTTTAGCATGGTGTTGCTCGACGAGGGCAAGATTCACCAGGTAGTTATGAATTTTATGGACAACGCCATTTACTATACCCCTGAAGGCGGCACGGTTGAGGTGAGCCTAACAGAGACACCCACGGCGGTGGAGTACCGAGTGAAGGACACGGGCATAGGTGTACCGCGCGAGCTGCAAAAGCATCTTTTCACCAAGTTTTACCGGGCGGATAATGCTCGCCGCATGCGGCCGGATGGCACGGGGCTTGGCCTGTATATGGCAAAGAAAGTGGTTGTTGCACAAGGCGGTAGCATCATCTTCGAAAGCCAAGAAGGCAAGGGCAGTACCTTCGGCTTCCGGTTCAGCAAGAAACAAGCCCCTCTTGCTACATCAGCTACCACACGGTAACTAGGTGGAAGTGCACTTCCTAGTGAAGCCTTTGTATTTCTCTAACCTGATGCATATCATGTTAGTGTGAACCAATGACTAATTGACCATTTGGCCAATACGTTCTATATTTGTAGGTATTCGTTTGTATAGAGGTGGCTGTAAGGCTGGACATTGACAACGGAGAAGCAGCATACAATGTGTGAAAATACATTTGACATAAATATAACATTATGCTAAAGTTAAACTATGCTCTATGAGTGAACCTCATAGTCAATAAAAAGTGCATAAGGAGCACGGAAGGAGAACGATATGGGAATGAGGGAAAAATTACTAACAGGTGGCGTAGGGGCGGGTGCTGCGTTCGCGATTGCTTTTACAGGTAGTCAGATGATGGCTTCGCCTGAGGCACATGCAGAGGCGGGTGTTGCTACTGACGCTGGAGCAGGTCAGCTAGACCTGGCTATTCCAGCAGATGGTGGTGCTAACTGTGTCCAGTTGGTTGAAGAACACGGAAGGAAATTTTACGAAGGTCAAGGGGATCCTTTTGTAACAGGCACTGGTAAGAGGATAATCCGGTTCGTAGCTGGTGCAGTTGACAACACCGGTCACAGGCTGCACACAGACGGTACAAATACTCCGCTCGAAGACGTTACGACAGAAGGTGTACAGGCTAGCATTTGCCAAGACCCAGCTCAGGCAGCACAGCTCTTGGTAGCTATGTTCACTGACCATGCAAAGATTGGTGACAAAACCATCGGCCAAGTTAACGAAGACTGGATACCACGAGATCTACAGGGTAAAGATGGTGTTAATAACATCAATGATTGGGTTGCAAAAGCCATGACAAACGACCCTGCTGCGCATGAAGAAGCCCAGGGCGTGATGTCAAAAGCGGCTGCTTTGTGGGGCAAATTACGCCAGGACGGCATACAGACAAAGACAACTGTCGCAAACATCCACCTTCCAAACGCAGAGGGTGCTCGTGTGGGTGGTATACCTGAGTTCGACTGGAACACTCAACAGTACGAAGGTAAGTTCTTTGTAGGAACGTATACAATAAAGGCGATAGGCTCAGTGGTATGCGTAGGCACAAACGTTGGTGTTGACGGGGTAGATGGTGGTGACCAGCGTTTTGCACTTTTCTCATGTGATAGTAAGCCAGTGAATCCTCAGCCTTCGAGAACTGCTACACCCTCACCCACATCAGTGCCAGAGACGTCGACGCAAACAACTCCTCCGTCAAGTGGAAAACAAGCATCCCTTAGGCCTGGCGCTAGAGAAGTGACAGTAAAGGCATGCGAACCTAATCAATATCTTGGTCGGGATGGTAAGTGCCACGCAGCTGCGGGGTCTGGTGAAAGCGCAAGTGCCACGAGTGGCTCTACTACCGAAGCAGCTCAGGGAAATAGCGGTGCTGGCGCAACAAACACTACTAAGGCACCAGTAACCAGTACGCCTGGGATAACAATATCCGTGACAACAGTACCTACTAGTACTGGCATTAAGCCATAACCTAGCTTCTTAGTGGTGAGTATGGCCTCGTTCTCTGCTGGGCAGTGTAAGTACCAGGATATCCTGGTACTTACCTGTTTTAAGAGACGAAAGATGATATTTGCCATAAAGCTTACGTTTATTCTAAAATAATGTTGACAATAAATAGCGTTTGTGTTAAAATGAATAGGTATAAGCTGTTTAGGTGGAAATAGCGTATCAGACACGCAAATTAACAACCAGGTAGCCAAATATCACAATTTAATAATGCATACTGCAACAACGCAATATGCGAAAGGGAGGCAAAGCACATGAAACTGAAGAAGTTTTTAAAACAGTTTTCAAGAAAAACGATCCTTGCCACTGCAGGTATACTTGTAGCTGTAGGGTCGGCAATAGCTGTCACACAAATGACTGCAATTGCAAGTTTTGGTCCGGATCGACCAGTAAAGCCATACACCGACGGTGTAGCAGGTTTTGATCATGTAACGTTCAACTCTTTCACTGGTGTTCCAAACATTGGTGATGAAAGAACGTTTTTCAATGGTAAATATACAGACGCTGGTACGGTCTATAGTGACCCAATGCCAGAGGTGAAAGATGGTGATGAATTGACGCTTATGGTGTATGTACACAATGGCGCTGATGCATCACTCAACGACAAAGCGGACAATCCTGGCGTTGCAACGAACACAAAAGTTCGTGTGGCTTTGCCGAGTGGCATCGCAAAAACTCAGCAGGCTACAGCATACGTATCTGCTGATAATGCGTCGCCGAGTGTTGTACATGACACAATGGATTTTGGAGCTCAAAATGGTGGAAGTTTTGCGCTTGAGTACATTCCTGGTAGTGCACACGTAAAGGGTAACTACATCGATACCCGAGCGAGCGATAGCATTGTCACGACTGGTGCGCTTGTGGGTACTAATGCGCTTGACGGCCGCGTGAGGGGTTGTTTCAAAGAAATGATCTATGTCACGATCAAAGTCAAGGTGAAGATGCCTCAGTACAACATCGAAAAAGAGGTTCGTATGAAGGGGCAAACTTCAAGTGATTGGGCCGAGAACAAGGCCGCCAAGCCAGGCGATACAGTTCAATGGCTTGTAACTTTTTCAAATACTGGTACAACCTTGTTGCAAAATATCAACATCATCGACAAAGTTCCAGTGGGCATGACAGTGGTACCGGGGACAGTGAAGCTCATTAACGGAAACTATCCAAGCGGCTATGTTTACCCTGATACTGCTATTCAAGATGGTGGCCGTATCATCAATGTGATGATAGGCGACTACAACCCTGGTCCAGTTGGTGTAGCGTATCTCATATATGATACAAAGATCGACCAACCGGCTGCCGACATATGTACGACTCACAACCTTGTGAATCAGGCATTCTCGACACCACAAGGCTTTGGGGCAATTTGGGATGATGCGAGCGTGACCGTACCTGGAAATGACTGTACTGTTCCAACACCGGTGTATAGCTGTGATGACCTTGTGCTGACACCTAATTACAGCAATCGTACGGTGGCTGCGACGGTGAAATATACAGCCAAAGACGGCGCAACGTACAAGAATACAACTCTCGTATGGGGCGACAACAAGCAGGATGTCATTACTGGCACGACTGCTTCACATCAGTACGCTGCAGATGGTACGTATACAGTAACGGCAAACATGCTGTTCACAGTAAACGGTGTCGATAAGACTCCGGCAAACAATCCAGCTTGTAGCGAAACGGTAACCTTTACGCCTCCAACCGTGAAGCAGCCAAGCATCAAGATTGAAAAAACTGTCGAGAAGGCTCAGGTTGAAGTTGGCAAGAACTATACTTACACCATTAAGGTAACGAATAATGGTGAAGTCGATCTTACGGCTATCAAAGTGTACGATAAGCCTGCGGACGGTAGTAACATTCAGCTTGTGAGCTCGAATGGCGTGGGAACGCTGTACGAAAATGTATGGACTTACACGATTCCTTCCCTCAAAGTGGGTGAAAGCAAAACTTTCACTTTGACTGCAAAAGTCACTGAGTACAAAGAGGGTAGTCTGGTGAATACGGCATGTGTGAACGCGCCAGAAGTGAACCCGACTAAACCAACTGAGGAT
>CAYLWF010000005.1:0-25330 GCA_964387505.1 uncultured Candidatus Saccharibacteria bacterium | reverse complement strand
GAACAAAAGCGCGAGAACCAGGCAGGCCAGTGGCCATCATATGTCCGAGAGCACCTTATCCCGCGCCTGTTTGGTTTTGAGCTGATGATGGCACCCTATACTATCGCCCACCTAAAATTGAGTATGACGCTGCAAGACACTGGCGTAACTGACCTCGGTAACGAACGTCTGAACGTCTACCTTACCAACACACTTGAGGAAGGCACCCCGTACCAACAGCGGCTAGAACTCGGCCTCGGCCAAGCCATCGCCACCGAGTCAAAACTCGCCGCCGACATCAAAACCACCCAACCCATCATGATCGTCATGGGCAACCCGCCGTATAGTGGGGAGAGCTCCAACAATACTGTATTTGCGAATTCACTAGTAAACAAGTACAAGGTAGAACCGGGAGGCACTCAGACGCTCCAAGAGCAAAATTACAAGTGGCTAAATGATGACTACGTGAAATTTATCGCTTTTGCTGAGGATATGATTGCACGAAACGGTAGTGGTATTGTTGCTTTCATCACGAATCATGCTTATTTGGGGAATCCGACTTTTAGAGGCTTACGGTGGCACCTGACCAAAACGTTTGATAAAATTTTCATCCTAGATCTTCATGGGAACCTAAAGAAAAAGCAGGGTACTCAAGACGACGAAAATGTGTTTGATATCATGCAAGGTGTTAGCATAATCTTAGCGATTAAAAAGCCGGTGAATAAATACGAGGGAAAGAGTGTATATTTTGCCGAGATTAAAGGAAAACGAAAAGACAAATTTTCATATTTAAATAGCGGAAAGCTGTCGTGGAAACAGCTCGAGCTGGATCAAAAAACCTTAGTTTTTGGGCAAGAGGATACCGCAACAAAAATAATCTATGAAAAATTTGTTTCTATAAAGGATTTGTTTCTCGAACACAGTAACGGTGTTCTTACTAAGAAAGACTCGTTCATAATTGGAATCCAATCCGAACTCACTCAAAGACTCTCAGACCTTATTCAAACAGAATTGAGCGATGATCACATCTGCAAAAAATACGGCCTAAAACTAAAAGACAAAGACAAATGGAATCTCAATGATACGCGCGCGTATCTCCGCAAACAAGGCATAAAAAATGAAAAATTCATCGAAATACAGTACAGAAATTTTGACAATAGAACCGTTTATTATGATCCGATGTTAATTGCAAGAACACAGTCAAATTTGGCAAAGAACTTACTCGGCAAAGATAATTTTGCTCTTGTGATGTCGCGTCAGACATATGGCTTACAATTTGCGCATGTATTTATTACAAATAAGCTGGGCGACTGGAATCTTTCTTGGAACTTAGGTGGCTGTAGTTATTACCCCCTCTACCTATTCAAAGGAGACGACGAAAAGACCCTAAACATGAATGAAGACACTTTGAGCATTCTCTGCTCCCAGCTTACTGGGGTTATTGAGCCAGTATCCGTCACTGATTATATCTATGCCATTCTTCATAGTCCGAGCTACCGTTCAAAGTACAACAACTTTTTAATTGTTGATTTTCCTCGGGTGCCTGTACCGACACAAGAGGAGTTTGATAGGCTCGTGCCACTGGGGCGGCGGCTGAGAGAGTTGCACCTGATGACTTCGGCGGAGTCGCATGAGATTATGACGAGTTATCCGGTGCAGGGGACAAACACTGTTGAAAAAGTTGCGTTTCAACCCGAAGTGAAGCCGACAGAGGAAAAAGAGCCGTCCCAGACGGAAACGGGGCGCGTCTTCATCAATGACTCTCAATATTTTGGTGGGGTACCTAGACTGGCATGGGAATTTTACATAGGCGGCTACCAGCCCGCGCAAAAATGGCTCAAAGACCGTAAAGGCCGCACGCTTACCAGCGACGACCTCACCCACTACCAACGCATCATCACCATCCTCACCCGCACCCACGAAATCATGCAGGAAATCGGATGAACAACCAAACACAATCTGCCACCATTAAGCTCATCGGAAAAGGGGTTGAAGGTGGTGAAATAGCACTAAATGAACTGAGAAAATTCCTCGACGGTATCGAGAAGAGCACAAAGTATTACATCGGCACTCAAAATAGCGAGTTTGCGAAACATGATTATACTCTTCATGTTGCAATAGAATCTGGCTCCATTATAGTTACCCTATTGGAAATTGCTGGAGTAACTATAACCACGGCTTTTCTTGCGCCCTATGCAAAAGCTGCTGGCCAGCAGCTGGCTAAGAATGACATCGGCGATAAGACAACAAGAGATGTGCTCGTTATCGCTGTTAAACGAATGAAGAAAACAATTCAGATCGCAAAACATCTGGGCACTATGGGTAAACACAGTTTTCCCGAAGCCCAGGTTAAATTTAAGGAAAAAATAATTATTCCGAATGAGAAAGGAGAAAAACTAGAAGTAACAAAAGATGAGCTAGAGACCTATTCCAGGACTCCTAAGGATTTGTTTAAAAATATGGTTAGCCCCGTGACCCAAGACATCGCACTCTCCATTAGTGATACGCCGGCCGACACAGATGTAGATTCCGTAAAGATTACCGCGAGAGATAAAATGTATTTCGCCGCAAGCGATGACGAAGCAGACGAAATTGTCTTACCCGAATTGCAAAGCGGAGAGTTCGTTACGCTACATGGCGAGCTAACACGGGCTAACACCCGAACAGGCACCCTTGGCTTCGCATACAAAAATCACATCCTGACTTCTACTTTAATAGGTACTACTATACAAGAGAACAAAGAAGCATTATTCGATAAAAAAGTTGAGATTGATGCCATCGTAACACGACAACCAAAGAAACTTGATGCTGAAGATGATTTAAGTAGGCCAAAACTCGAAATAAAGGCTGTTCGTATTATTGAAAATGAGGACGAGAATCAAATTATTCCATTTTCGCTTACTCAGGATGGCACTAAAGATGAGTAACGACGACCGGATTGCGGTGTTTCGGAGTAGGGAAGTGCGGCAACAGCTGTACCATGGTGAGTGGTGGTTCGCCGTCGTTGACGTGATTGCAGTTTTGACTGACTCAATAGATCCGGGAGCATACTGGCGTAAACTGAAACAGCGCCTTGTAGCAGAAGGCTCTAACGAAACTGTGACAAATTGTCACGGTTTGAAAATGACAGCCGCAGACGGGAAACAACGTATCACGGATGCTATGAAAACAGACGACCTCTTTCGGCTCATACAGTCCATCCCGAGCAAAAAGGCGGAGCCGTTCAAGCGGTGGCTGGCGAAAGTGGGATATGAGCGGGTACAGGAGATTGAAAACCCGGAACTGGCGCAGAAACGCATGAAAGCACTGTACCGCGCAAAGGGATACCCAGAGACATGGATTGAGCGGCGAGTGCGCGGAATTGCCATACGCAATGAGCTCACTGATGAATGGGACAAACGTGGCGTGAGCAGCGACCAAGATTACGCCATCCTTACTGCAGAAATTTCCAAAGCTACCTTTGGAATTACCCCGAGCCAGTACAAAAAGATGAAGGGCTTGAAACGAGAAAACCTACGCGACCATATGGACGACCTAGAGCTGCTTTTTACCCAGCTGGGCGAGGCCTCAACGACCGCAATAGCCCGTACCGACAACGCGCAGGGTATGGCCGAGAATGCAGACGCTGCGCAGCGGGGCGGCGCTGTGGCTGGGACTGCGCGCAAACAACTCGAAAAAGAAACTGGGCGCAGGGTGGTAAATGAGCAAAATTTCTTATCTGAAAAGCCCATAAGAAAGCTCAAGCGACCAGACGAGCCATAAACTCGTTGTAAAAGCGACAGGGGTGTGATACTGTACTAGCACTAGAAGGCTGCGAAAAAGGGTTCCCGTAGGTTTACAAGAATCAGGTTCTAGAAAGTTTAACAAGTTATGTTCGATGCAAGGCGCAGCTAAGACCGTTCTTTCGGGATTACCTTCAGCGACAACCGAAAGAAAGGGTTCCATCACACATGGCAACCAAACTATTTGTCGGCTCACTCCCATGGGCAGTCGACGACCAACAACTTAAAGATCTCTTCAGCGAGTTCGGCGAGGTTTCGTACTGCAAGGTCATCATTGACCGCGACACGAACCGCAGCAAGGGCTTCGGCTTTGTCGAGTTTGAAGACGATGCAGCTGCAAAAGCCGCCATTGCCAAGCTTGACGGCAGCGAGATGAACGGCCGCAACATTGTGGTCAACGAAGCTCGCCCGCAGGAGTCACGACCACCACGCCGCGATTTCGGCAACAACGACCGCCGCTACTAGTAGGTCACATATAGTGCACATAACCCCGCTTTTATAGCGGGGTTATGTTATGATGAGACAAAAGGAGTTACGGATGAAACTGGTGATTGTTTCCATATGCATGAATGAGGCCAAGACTGTGGCCGAGCTAGTGCGGCGTATACCGAAGAAGTATGATGGCATAAAGGACGTCGATATCTGCATTATCGATGACGGTAGCAGCGACAGTACGGCCGAAGCTGCAAAAAAAGCCGGTGCCATCGTGTACAGCGACGGCGCAAATAAAGGCCTTGCATACCGCTTCCGTGAAGCAATAGATATCGCACTTGAACGTGGAGCAGACGTACTGGTCAACATAGATGGCGACCTGCAGTTCCGACCAGAGGACATCCCGCAGTTTGTTACACCAGTGGTGCAAGATGAAGCAGATTTCGTTGCAGCAGACCGTTTTACCGACCCAAAGACCGGCGAGCAACGCCGTCCCGAAAATATGCCAGCAGGGAAATACTATGGGAATAAGCTCGGTGCACACGTTGTCAGTAATTTCTCGCGCCACAAGTTCAACGACGTCACCTGCGGCTTCCGCGCCTATAGTTACCGTGCCCTCATCGCGCTAAACATAAATAGCACACATACATACACTCAAGAATCATTCCAGATTATTGCTGCAAAACGTTTGCGCATAAAAACAATCCCCACTCATGTGACATATTTCAAGGGACGCAAATCCCGCGTAGTGAAAAGCTTGGTGAGCTATATTGCCATCAGTAGTCTCAACATTCTCCGCGCCTACCGCGACTTCGCCCCATTACGCTTTTTCTTCTCTGTTGGCTCCGTCCCATTTGTAATCGGACTGGTTGGCATAGTGATTGCTGCATGGCACTGGCTGGAAACAGGAAGTATATCTCCATACAAAGCCTTTGGCATCGCTGGATTGTATTTAACAACACTCGGCATATTTTTCTGGTCGCTTGGACTCGTTGCCGACATGTTGGTACGTCTTCAGGGCACAGCCGAAAAATCCTACGAAGATATCAAACGTCTCCGCCACCTAAGATAGCTCGTTTAACTCCAGTTACGTGGCATCCCTGTCCAAGGCAGAAGGGGATAGCAAGTTACTTTATGACAACTGGCCACACTATACTTCGCACAGTACGGCTTATAGATTGTGCTCCCTGCCAATACCAACTGTCGTCTGAGCGTAGTACATAGGCAGTTATACCGCCCCCCCAAAGACTTGCAAACAACATGCACCCAGCGAACAACGCAACAAACGTACGGCCCGCCTGACGGCGCATTATAGGCAAAACACCTCTGTAGACTAGGTAGCCCATAAGAGGCAAAAACGGTAATACATAGCGGCCATGAATAGAAACTGGTACGGCCGTCGCAAGAAATGCCCCATAGTTCTTCGCAAACAAGAAGGCGCCATACGCAATCACTATAGACATAAGCAACTGCGCAAAAACATTACCGCGTACAATACGCCACAAGCCAAAACATAGAACAAACATCCCTACTGCAGCAAGGACTTTCCCGGCAAAATATGGAACTGGTATCGGTTGTGCAACAGGGTATCCGAGCTGTTTTGCACCGACGGCAAAGTACGACTCACGAATCATTTTTTTATACCAACCGTATGGATACGCTCTTTTTTGACTGTCACTAATTGAACGATACCAACCCTTTTCGCGAATACCCGCATCACGACCATACGGTGCGAAGCCAAGACAGCGGTCATGTCCAAGAACAACAGGGCATTGTGGCATGAGGCTACCGTACCTCAGGTAATTCATACCGTAGCGCTGTACAAACAGTACGCTACAGAGCAAAAACACACCTATCGAAAGTGCTCCAGCTCCTTTAAAAAAACTCTTACGCCATGATTGTCGTATACGGTACAGCTTGATACGTTTTGTATATGCTAACCACCCAAAATACCCACATATGTATAGTCCTGCGCCCAACGCAGCAGGGAAGAACGCGTATTTAACCTGGAGGGTTGCGAGCACTGCAGCTCCAGTCCAAGCAGTAAGCGATAAGGACAGTTTTTTTTCTTCACGCATGGCTCGCACGAAACGAATGCACAAAAGAACCGAGAGTGCAGAAAACGTAAAGAAGAGCGCATCATACGTAAGCTGGCTAGCCATAAACGGTGCCATAGGCATCAACATACACAGTGCCAACATATAGTGTGTGGCCGCTTTCGATAGCCGTAGCTCAAGCAGCAGACGCCGAAATATAAACCACCCCGAAACAACAATTGCCACATCTATAAGACGAAGCACAACAATGTGCGCCGTCTGAGAGCCTGTAATAAACTCCATTCCACGATAGGGAAAACTCATTAGGTAGTGGTAGAGGTACGAGCCATCGGTAGTAAACGCGCTGAGTTCGGCAGGCCCAGGCGGTTGCGTAACTTGCCACGGAAAAATCACCTTTGCATATTCCTGAATAGCAGCGAGATGAAAATGCTCGTCAAACGCCATGGAAAACTGACCAAAAAGTGCCAAATAGGTAGCTTGCACGACAAATAGGCCTAGCATGGCGCGCCAGAACCACTCAGATGCAAGCGCTGTAACAATTCGGCGATACATGACTGACCTAATTAGTTTCTTCTTCACTGTATCGTAGTATAGCAGGGGCAAGAATGGTACCATACCTATGATGCGAAGACGAACCGTGCGCAACTGGCTTACCGTAACTGTTATCGTTGTAACTGCTGTCGTCTTTGGTTGGTATATAAAAGAACATCCTGGATACGTGGCAAAACTTTGTGAAGTGCAGCCAGGTTGGATAGCGCTAATTACCCTCGCCAACGTAGGTGCTATGACCGCACTAGTTGGTTTATACCAAATACTCGTACGAATGCTCGGCTTCCGGCTGGCACCGACAGAAAATATGCTCCTAACCATTTATTCTTCTATTGCGAACTTCTTTGGGCCACTCCAAAGTGGACCTGGGGTACGTGCAGCTTATTTGAAGGCAAAATACAAGATCCCAATTCGGCGCTACGTTATGGTTACACTTATCGCATATGGTGCATTTGCTGTAATAAGCGCTTTCTTTCTCCTTGTCGGCACCAGACCATGGTGGCAAACCGTGCTTGCCGTCGTTATGGCCAGCAGTTTGAGTGCAGTTGTTATAGGTAAAGCCGCACAAAAACGCGGCCAGGATGTGAAACACCTTACCATAAGTCGGAAGCTACTCGTTGGTGTTGTTATCTGTACACTTATACAAATTTGTTTTATCGCACTGCGGTTTTACGTTTCGCTCAAAGCTGGCGGCTCAGAGGTATCACTTGGACAAGTCCTATCGTACACCGGCGCAGCGAACTTTGCGCTATTTGTATCATTAACACCAGATGCCGTAGGAATTCGAGAAGCGTTTATACTCTTTGCGCAACACATTCATCGAGTACCGACACAAGAAATCGTTATGGCAAACATTATCGACAGAGCAGCTTACCTTGCATTCCTGGGTTTTCTTTTTGCAGTTGCCTTAAGCTTGCATGCGAAAAGTCGTTTTGCAGTTGCTACAACGCCTCAATCAATGGACGCAGACGACCAGCCAAAGCCTGAGTAGAGAATTGTTTCTCGTACAGCTCCCTTCCGGCAGAGCCCATTTGCGTCAAGCCATTAGCATGACTCACTGCCCAACGAATCGTTTCAACTAAGGCAGTGGCATCACCTTGAATAACTTTCAAACAGTTTTTCTTGTCTATAAATGGTTCCCCGGTTGCATGACCGTCACCAATGACCGTCGCGACACCGCAAGCCAGACTCTGATACGTTTTACCCGTGACGACATTCAAAGCCTGCCGAGTGCCGCCGAACGGCCCGCCTAAACACAGTTGGGATTGCCTCATCGTATTGGCAAGCTCAGCGATATCCATCCAGCTTTCGTATCGAATATGCGCACCGCGCTTCTGCGCATCATGAACCGCAAGCTTCATAGGTAGCTTCCCCCCAACAAGTACGAAGCTAACGGGGTCATCTTGAAGCATAACCGCTGCGTCCAGCACGACTGGTATACCATGAAGCGGCTGCATGCCAGAACTATAGTAAAAAATTTGAAACGGGTTTGCTTTTTCACTACTCTTTGGAAAGAAAATCGACTCATCCGCCCCAACTGGAACAGACGTGTATCGGCTCATATTCACTCCCCCCATTTTGGCACCTAGCTCAGCGTGAGCTTCTGTATCTGAAAGCACGGCCCTGCAGCGCCGAAGACAAAAATTATAGAGCGGCTCACCGAGTCGGGAAATAATATGTTTCATGATGATTGCTGGTGATCGTTTGTGTTTTTCGAAACGGGCATAGGCTGCAGGAACGATAAACTCATCAAACCAAAGGGGAGTACGGCCAACTAGTACGAGCATGGCGGGTAGTATCTCTTGTCCTCTGAATGTAAGCAGAAATGCGTCTGGCTTCTCCTGGCGCTTCACTTGCCAGACGCGCCACAAAACTTCTGGGTAGCGTAGTATGCCTGTCTTGTTATTTTTTATGACAATCAGCTTCACGTCTCGTTGTGCCGCAAGCGCTGCCCGAAGCGTTTGAGCTCGAACATAGTTGGGCTGATGGTAACAAGTAACGATCACAATCTTTTTCTTCATATCGCCACTATAACATAGAGTATGACATGTGCGCACGAATCAAGTACACTATGGTAAGCATATGCATGTCGTCGATATCATTATTGTTTTTCTGTGTGTCGGAGCGCTGTTGCGTGGCTATCAAATTGGACTCATTCGTCAGCTCGGTTCGACGGTTGCTTTCTTGGTCGGCCTGTATCCGGGCACGCTGCTCTCGAGCCTTGCGATGCCGCACATAACTGGACCGGCACGCCCAATTGCAGGTTTGGCAATACTTCTCGCTGTTTGTTTTGGACTTATGACTGTTGCGGAACTTATTGCTGTTCGACTAAAGGTTGCAGTGACGCACACGTTTATCCAGCTTTTTGACGATATTGCCGGTGCGCTCATGTCGGTAGTTACACTCCTGCTTGGTTTGTGGCTTGCGAGCGCTCTGTTTGCGCTCGCTCCGCCTAGTACAGTTCAGTCAGAGCTGAAAAGTTCTGCTATACTCAATACGCTCAATAGTCAGTTGCCGCCGGCCGCCCGAGTACTTTCAACATTGAACAAACTCATTGACCCGAACCAATCACCACAAGTTTTTGCAGGACGCGAACCATCACCGAGTGCAACATATCGTACGCCGGACATTAAAGCGTACCGTACGGTTCTTGAGCGTATTCAGCCATCTGTTATGAAAATTGAAGGGCTTGGCTGTGGCGGAATTGTCGACGGCAGTGGTTTTGTGTATGCGCCGAAGCTTGTTGTCACAAATGCACATGTCATTGCCGGAGTAAAAAGTCCAAAGGTACGAACTGATACGGCGACATACAACACCACCGTCGTTCTGTTTGACCCCACGAACGACCTTGCCATCTTGCATGTTCCAGATCTCGATGTCCCAGTTCTGACCTATAGCGAACAGAACCTAGCCCCAGGATCAACTGTTTTTGCACTCGGCTATCCGGGCGGAGGCGAGTTTACTGTCAGTCCAGGAGCGGTACTCGATCGTTTTGATGCACTTGGCCAGGATATATATGGGAAAAACCGCAGTACCCGAAATGTGTACAGTCTACAAACAACTGTTGTCCGTGGCAATTCCGGCGGGCCCGTAATTGGGGCAGACGGCACTGTTGTCGGCGTTGTGTTCGCTACTTCCACGACGTACAATAATATCGGCTACGCGTTGTCAATTGAGCATGTCCATACTCAATTAGAATCAGTCCGCGCAAAAGTCACCGACAGGAAAGCACCTCCTGTTGCTACTGGACAATGTAGTGAATAAGCGCATAAACGGAGAAAACTATGAGCAAAGGACTAAAGGGAAAGCGAAAAGGGGAAAGCGAAACCCAAACAAAACACACCCCTGTAAAAATACCGCTCGAGGCAAAAAGCCCTACGTCTGAGCAAGCACACCCACAGCGCCTGAACTGGCTGGAAAAACATGTTCCGTGGATTCTCATTGGTTCTGGGTCGCTTGGCCTATTTGCCTCCATCATGCTTTCTGTCGAAGAATTTCACCACCTGAAACACCCGGCCGCGCAACTCGGTTGCGATCTGAACCCCATCATTGGTTGCGGTTCTATACTCGACACCTGGCAAGCACATGTCCTCTTCGGGGTACCAAACCAGTTTTGGAGTATTTCCATGTTTTCTGTTGTCATCGCTATCGGCTTTGCCATACTAGCCGGTGCGAAACTAAAGCGCTGGTTCTGGCTTGGATTGCAGGCGGGTATGATATTCGGGTTCCTGTTTGTGCTGTGGTTTATGGCGCAAAGCATATTTGTCCTCAAACATCTCTGCCCGTACTGTATGGTGACGTGGGTTGCCATGATACCGGTGTTTTGGTACACCACGCTCTACTGCATACGAGCCGAACATTTGCGCCTTCACGGCAGACTTGCTCGCGCCAATCGTTTCATCCAAAAACACCACGCCGATATTCTCGTCGCCATATACCTAACCGTCTTCACTCTCATTCTCTGGCGCTTCTGGTACTACTGGCAAACTGTGATTTGATGTTGGACAGCGGGGAGTTAGCGCCACGTGAGCGCGAAAGCTCTCCTTACAGATGGTTGCGCTCGACGTGATGCTTATTTATGCCGTTTGTGACATTTGTAAAGCCCATTTGTCGTAAATAGGGCATCGTGGCATTGCTGCGGCTGCCGCTCAGACAGTACACGATTATTTCAGCGTCACGCGGCACATCGGCCAACTCTGGCGGATTGCTCAGCAGGCGCGCAGGCGGAATATTTATTGCCCCTTCCACGTGTCCCATTTTGTATTCAAACGGTTCTCGAACATCTATGATAATTTTTGTACTCATACGAACCATTTTACTATACAAAGTAAAGTAATGGAAGTGGAGAAGTGAGACATATGGTTTCCGCGAAACCTCTGTTACAATAGCGCGTAGTAAACACAAGAATTATGAAAGCGCAAACACGACCAAAAAAGACTTCCGACACGCAAGATATCTTGCACCGTGCCATCGACGCCGATAAGCTGCTAGAGAAAGGCGTCGCCGCTCCAGCGATAGTGCTCGATAAAACAATTGAACTCAGCAACAAGGTAACTCAAAAGCCATTGCAACAAGCGAGCGCCAGTGTCAAACGTGCTAAAGAGTACTGGCACGCCCTTGGGCCCGGACTTACGACTGGCGCAAGTGATGATGACCCCTCCGGTATTGCAACCTACAGCCAGGCTGGCGCACAACACGGTTTTGGATTTTTGTGGTTAAGTATCTGGACATTTCCACTCATGAGCGTTGTGCAGGAAATGTGTGCACGCATAGGCATGGTGACAGGTAGGGGGCTCGCCGGGAATATTCGCGTGCATTTCTCTCGCCGCATGTTACGTTTTGTTACGCTGCTCCTCTTTGCTGCAAACGCCTTTAACATCGGCGCCGACCTAGGCGCTATGGCAAAAGCGGTCCAACTCCTAAAGCCAGAGCTTTCCTTTAGCTGGCTTGTTGTTGGTTTTGCGCTCTTGAGCCTACTCTTGCAAGTCCTTACTCCCTACGCAAAATATGCAAAATACCTCAAATGGCTCGCACTTGTTCTGTTCAGCTACATCGTTTCGGCCATACTTGCGAAAATAGACTGGGGAGAAGCACTGAAGCATACTTTCATCCCGGACCTTACTTTTAACAGAGACAGCCTTCTGCTCATTTGCGCCATACTTGGTACGACTATTTCGCCGTACCTATTTTTCTGGCAAACCTCTCAGGAAGTAGAAGAAGAAATACTGGAAGGCAAAAAGACGCTCCGCGAACGCCGCAGTGCCACTGCCCCCGAACAGATCCGCCGCATGCGTACCGATGTCTGGAGCGGCATGCTACTCAGTAACCTCGTCATGTTTTTCATCATTGCCGTCTGCGGCTGGGTACTGTTTCCGCACGGCATAACGAATATTACGTCTGCCGCCCAAGCCGCTGAAGCCCTAAGGCCATTTGCTGGCGAAGCCACGTACTATTTGTTTGCTATCGGCATTATCGGAACAGGGCTTCTCGCTATACCCGTACTGGCCGGTTCCTCAAGCTATGCGGTCGCCGAAAGCCTGCGATGGAAGGGTAGCTTGCACAGCTCGCTCAAACAAGCCCACGCGTTTTACGGCGTCATCATTATTTCTATGCTTGTTGGCCTCAGCCTCAATTTCGTTGGCCTTGACCCCATAAAAGCACTTATCTATTCTGCTGCTGCCAATGGCATTGTGGCGCCGTTTGTGCTGTTTTTCATTGTCAAGCTTTCAAGCAACCGTAAACTCATGGGCCACTGGACGAACCAACCATTAACAAAAGCTCTTGGCTGGTTCACGACCATCCTTATGGCTATTGCTGGGCTCGCTGCTCTCTGGTCAATAGTCTAGCTGTTCTATTCGCTTGATGATAGGTAACAAGGACGGAAGCGTACAAACTCGCGTGATTACTCGTGGCGTAGTGCTTCGATTGGATCCATGCGTGCTGCTTTGAGTGCAGGGATGGCGCCAAAGAAAACACCTGTGAGCAACGCGACCAGCGGCGCAGCAAAGACAACTGGCCAGACTATCACTGGTGCAAGGCTGGTATACGCACGTAGCAGCCCCACTGCAGCAAGCGCCGCAAACACTCCCACGATTGCACCAACCACGCACAGCGCAAACGCCTCAGTCATAAACTGCCGCAAAATCTGCTTGTTTGTCGCGCCAATGGCTTTTCTCAGCCCAATCTCATGAATGCGCTCAGTCACGCTCACAAGCATCATGTTCATAATTCCCACGCCGCCAACCACGAGCGCTACAATTGCCATACACACTGTCATAAGTGTCAAAAGACGTAAAGCCGGCTCCACAGAAGCACGCATTGAGCCAGCTACAAACACAGTGACATCATCAGCTCCACCGTGTGCTTCAGAGATAGCTTTTTGTAGCTTTGGTGCTAGCTTTTGAACATCTGTACCTGGTTTCGCTTGTACGAAGAGCTGGTTCATGCGCGGTGCCGAACCAAGTAACGACGTTGCGGCAGTGTAGGGAATGAAAATGGCTTCATTGTAATTTGCCTCGAGAGAAAACGGTGCAGCAGGAAACAACGAAAACACGCCCGCAACTGTAAACTCTTGCCCACGATATGTCAGCTTCTGGCCGAGTGGAGCTGTGTCAGTAAATAATCGACTAGCAAGACCTTTCCCTAAAACAGCCACGTGTTCACCGTCGCTCGGGGTAAAGAAACCGCCAAACTCGACCTTCTGGTGGAGCATCACACCGAGTTCAGGAGTTGTCGCAAGCACAAGTGGATTCTTTACTGTCTTATCGCCCCGCGCTGCACCACGAAGCGTGCTGAGGGGAACAACTTGTTTCACTTCTGGAGAACGACGCAGCGTGTCAACATCTGCCGGCTCGAGCAGCGCAACACCAGCTGTACCGTCGCGCAGCAAACTGCCTGTTTCGTTAGGTCGAACAATCAAGATGTCTTTGCCGTAACGTGCCGACTGACTCGCAATCTGCTCCTTCACACCCTGGCCAACTCCCGCAATCACAATCACCGACACAACGCCAATCACTATACCCAACATTGTCATAAAACTTCGCGTGCGTGCAGCGCGCAGACTCTGAAGCGCGAGGCCAAGATAGCCCTTACGAACACTAATCATGCGGCCGCCTTCTTTTGTTTTGTTTTTCGTTTACCCCGGCGTTTCACCACTTCTTTTTTGGGCTTTCTTGCATCTGGCCGTTCGACCCCCGTCTCATCGGGGCGTATTTTCATCAGTACCGACACGCCAGCCAAATCATCTTCTTCTGTAGCAACCGGCACCTTATACATAAACTTTGCCACATACCGGCCAACCTCACCCAACTCAGTCTGTTCATCGTGTTTGATAATGCCGTCCTGCATGTAGACAACTCGTGTTGCATACCGTGTCAATTCCGGGTTGTGTGTCACAAAAATAATCGTGTTGCCAGCCTTGTGAATTTCGCCAAGCAGCTCCATGACAAGCCGCGAGCTCTCTGTGTCGAGGTTGCCCGTTGGCTCGTCTGCAATAATAATCTCTGGTTGGTTTACAAGCGCACGCGCTATCGCGACACATTGAGTTTGACCGCCTGAAAGCTGACGCGGATAGTAGTAACACCGGTCATTGAGCCCAACTCGCTCCAACATGGCACGAGCCGCTTGATTGCGCCGGTGAGTTGAAAAACCTTTGTAGAGCAGGGGAAGTGCCACGTTCTCTAGCGCAGTGAGACGGCCAAGTAGGTTGAATGATTGAAATATAAAACCAATTTTATCTCGACGTATCCGGGCGCGACGATTCGTGGAAAGTCGACTTACTCGCTTGCCCGCAAACAAATAGTCCCCGTGAGTTGGGTGATCAAGCAACCCAATCATGTTCATAAGTGTGCTTTTACCACTGCCGCTTGGGCCCATCACAGCCACACATTCGCCTTTTTCTATGGTTAAGCTGACTTCGTCGAGAGCCACACTCGTGGCATCGCCGAAGCCGTACAGCTTACTGACGTCTTTTAGTTCTATCAGAGACATGCGTCCTTCTAGTGTACCGCCCCTAGCAACAGGGGCGCAACCACATGCACAATATTTTCCAACGTATTTTTCGCAACACCCGCCATACTTCATTCTCACGCCACCACTCCGGCGATGTACCCCCCCTCCCATTTTAGATTGTCCGGCCGGACAATCTAAAATGAAGGTTCACCCGGGAAGCATACATTCTCTCTGTATTCTTTACTTCGTTTTCGCTATACTTTGTCCTGACGGAGGGGTCGCCTAGTGGTCTATGGCGCCGCCTTGGAAAGGCGGTTTGCGGGTAACTGCATCGAGGGTTCGAATCCCTCTCCCTCCGCCAGAGAAATACAATGAGTATACTTCGCAAATTTTTTTCAGATATTTACGTGGATATTTCCTTATATACCGTGATCACAGTTATCGCTATCCAACGTACATCAGCCAGCCCCAGTACCTACATATGTTTCGCACTACTTGGCATTGCACTCTTTTGCTGGATTACGGCACGCCTGCAATTAGGCAGCGCATTCTCAGTCAGACCCCAAGCAAAGACAATCATTACAACCGGGCTGTATCACTATATCCGACATCCAATATATGTTTTCAGCGCAGTGGCCAATATATGCCTAATCGTCCTGCTGCATGTGTGGTGGTTGTATATGCTTATACCGGTAATGATTGGAGTCCAGGTCTATCGTGCGCGCAAAGAAGAAACTATATTAGTGGAGAAATTTGGCAAGGCATATGACGTTTATAAAAAGTCAACGATTGTATAGCAGCTAGCCGGAAATAATGGTACCCACGGGGTCGCCAGCGACAGCACCGAAAGATTTCGTCATCTCTGAGCTTGAAAATCGCTCACCAATAAGGCGGTGATATGAATAAAGAAGAGGTTCTATGGACATAGGTAGTTTATGTAGATACTGATGCGTCGTTCTCAATGATGTGTTTTACGAGCACAACAACCGGATCTGTCAACTGCGCTTTGCTGCGCGTAAACGAGTTGTCAACACATATAGCTTTTTTCTCGCGGATTTTCGTGGCAGCCTTTTCTAGCTGATCTGGAGACCATGTCTGTAGCACGTTGAATTCAAAGGCACCGTGAATCGGCAGAGACGGGTCTCGCTCTCGCCGTGCATCGGAACTGTTTCGACGGTCAATCTCTTCTATGCGCTCGAGCATGGCGGTCTTTTGGTCACTGGTCAGGGTGTGGACAGTGGCATTTGGTTCGTACCCCAGGGATCGTTTTGCTGCGGTTACCGGGCTGCACATGACGTCCACGGCAAGCACGAAATCAACAACTCCCTCGCTGTCGAGCTGTTTTGCATATTTGTCGAGGGCTCGGCCGTCGATAATGATAAAATCCTTCATGGTAGCAAGCTCACGAATTTGGTCAAGCAACACCGCAACCACCACGTCGTGCGTCACCGAAAGCTTTCCCGTCATACCAGAGGCATTGCTTATCTGCGGCGTGTAGTAGCGGGCATCAACTTCTGCGGATGTCATGGTGCGGGTTTCCCGGAGCCGCGCTAGCAGTAAATCGCGAGTTTCTTTACGGTCAATAAAAGCAGCCAGCGCCTCAAGGTTTTCTATATCGACACCCGCATCAATAGCCAAAGCAGCCAAAATACGAAACTTCAAACCCTGATCAATCAGCGCCGTACGATATTCTTTACCAAGTTGGTCATACAAAGCATGACTAATGGTGCCTTTGCCGCCACGCGCGGAGCCTTGCACGACAAGCAATCGAGCCTTTTTTAAGCCAGAATGAGCAACAGATGTTTCGGACATTACCTTTGGTTATACCATAGCTCGGTGTTGTTTACAAAACCGAAACCATACCAGTTTGTGTCACCATGCCGTATACTCAACCTATGAAACCAACCACGTCTCTTCCGCCGAAAACATATCCTTCCTATCCCTTAGCAGAGCTCCACGCTCACCTAGGAACATCCATACCAGCTTCTATACTTTGGCAAATTGCCCACGACCGTGGCATAAAGCTGCCAAAGACGGAATACCACGAGTTCCGCGACTATGTGACACTCAGCCCTGACCGGCCCATGCCCCTGAACGAGTATTTTGAAAAAATCTACCACCCACTTCTCGACCGCCTCAGTTCTGGTACCCTTGCGGTCGAAGCGGCCGTGTACAACACCATGAGCGGTGCCTATCGCAACGGTATTACACTCATCGAGCTCCGCACCAATCCCATGAAGCACAACTTCAACGCCGAAGTTGACCTCGATCACCTCATTATGGCAATGCTGCGCGGTATGGAACGAGCGCTACTCGAGCATCCGCAGCTAAGCGCCGGACTTATTTTCTGCATCGGCCGAGAGTACGACACCGAGCGCAACCGTACCATCATCGACAAAGCTATCAAATACCATAAACGCGGCGTCGTGGGTGTAGACATAGCCGGCCCTGGCAAGGACAGTTTTGACATTCGCGAGTACGCTGCCGACTTTGAAAAGGCACGCGCCGCCGGCCTTGGCGTCACTATTCATTCAGGCGAAGCCGCCGACGCCAATGACATGTGGGATGCCCTTGCACTCAACCCTAGCCGTATTGGCCACGGCATATTGGCCGCTCAAGACGAAAAACTCATGGCCGAACTGGTCCGCCGCGACATTGTGCTAGAAGTCTGTCCACTCAGTAACGTCGTGACGACCGCAGTGCAAGATATGGGTGACATACAGCGTATTTTGCGCACATTTGTAGAAAACAAAGTGAAATTCACCATTAACACCGATTGGCCGGAAGTAATAGAGCAGGGCCACTTGCGGCGCCAGTACCAAGTGCTGCTCGAGCAGGGCATTCTAAGCGACGAGGAACTCCAAACCTGTACACATACTGCATTTGAAGCTAGTTTCATTCCCGGTCCAGGCCTCGATTCATACCTATAGACAATATACCGTATACTAGTAGGCAGATGGTGATACAGCGCACTCCGAGTAAAACCATGCGACTGCTGCGGCTAGCCAGCCACACAAAACTTATTTTTGCGCTTTACATTACTAACTTTCTTTTCTGCTCAGTCTTCTTTATGTTCTTGGAACACCGTCCGCTCAGCGACGCGCTTTGGTGGTGCACCGTCACATGGTTCACAGTCGGGTACGGTGACTTGTATCCGCTGACAGGTTATGGGCGTCTGTTTGGTATGTACGTCATCATGAGCTCGCACATTTTCATCGTGCTCCTTACGGCAAATGTGGTCGCAAAGCTGAGCCAATACCGTGCCGAAGCCGCCCTAGAAGAAGAACGCCGCATGCACAAACAGGAAATGCAACTCCTCCGCGCCCAACTCCCCGGCGCCACCAAACCTTTTTCAACCATAGTGCCGAAAAACAAAGCCCGCCAGCTCATAGCCTATCTACGCAAACGCTAAAGTACCGTATACTGGCTGTATGAAACTCTATAGCTGGAATGTGAATGGTGTGCGGGCGGTTCTGGGAAAAGGGCTGCTGCAAAA
Organism: uncultured Candidatus Saccharibacteria bacterium; assembly: GCA_964387505.1. Taxonomy (GTDB): domain Bacteria; phylum Patescibacteriota; class Saccharimonadia; order Saccharimonadales; family UBA4665; genus JAGXIT01. Next base: position 7,085 of record CAYLWF010000005.1, on the reverse strand, counting down.
GTTTATAGAAGAGCACGACCCAGACGTGTTGTGTCTGCAGGAAACCAAGGCCGAACGAGGGCAGGTAGAGTTTGACCTGCCGCAGTACGAGGAACACTTTTTTAGCGCAGTTAAGAAGGGTTATAGCGGCACGGCGATTCTTTCCAAGGTGAAACCCATCAGATGTGTAGATGGTTTCCCGGGTGAAATCGTCGAAACATATGGCGTCACAGGCGACACCTATGGCGACCCCAATGCGGAGGGCAGGGTAATTGCCGCAGAGTTTGCAGACTACTGGGTAGTCACATGCTACACGCCGAACAGCAAAGGCGATCTCAGCCGGCTAAAACTGCGCTACGACCACTGGGACAAAGCCTGCCTAGCGTATTTGCAGGAGCTCGAAAAAACCAAGCCAGTGCTGTACTGCGGGGATATGAACGTAGCGCACCAGGAAATTGACCTCGCAAATCCTAAGCCAAACGTCGGCAAACACGGCTTTACAGACCAAGAACGCGAACGCTTTGGCGACTATCTTGCCGCCGGTTTTGTCGACACCTTCCGCGCGGCCTACCCAGAAAAATCTGAAGCCTACACCTGGTGGACGCACTGGGCAAACGCCCGTGCCCGCAACGTTGGCTGGCGCATAGACTACTGGCTCGCCAGCAAAGAGATTGCACCCAAAGTGAAAAACCCGCAAATCCACCCGGACGTTATGGGGAGCGACCACTGCCCAGTGAGCATAGAAATCGATTAGCCTGTCACGTGTCACCTGTCACCAAACAGTAGCCATTATCGTGTCACGATGGTGCAGGATTCATGGCGAATGGATAAAGGTTAATGTTTGGTGACAGGTGACAGGATAATTGTTACACTCATAGTCATATGAAACGAGATGTGGACTTTCTGTATGAACTGGGCGCACTGCGCCTGATAGACCGCCAGTGGCGTCGCTTTCACAGCCAAAACTTTGCAAACCTTGCTGACCACCACTTCCGAGTAGCGTGGATTGCGCTCGTCATTGCAGCGCGCGAGGGCGGCAAAATAGACACTGGGAAGATCGTGAAAATGGCACTGGTTCATGACATTGCCGAGAGCCGCACGGGCGACGTTGACTACCTCTCACGCCAGTACGTCACAAGAGACGAAGCAAGTGCAGCACGCGACATGATGGAAGACACCAGCGTGGGCAAAGAATTCCTCGCACTGCTCGAAGAGTACGAAAAACGCGAGTGTATAGAAGCGAAAATCGTGAAAGACGCCGATAACCTCGATGTCGATATGGAGCTATGTGAACAGGCCATGCAGGGCAATGCGCTGCGCAAAACCTGGCAGTTCAACCGCCGTCTTGTGGCCGACACCAAACTCTACACCGAAACCGCCCGCCTCATGTGGGACGAAATTCAGTCAACCGACCCAGACCACTGGCACGCCGGTTCGCCCAAAAACCGCGTGAATGGCGGCGACTGGAAACCTGAGAAAGCATAGCTTTTTCAGATTATTAGCCTGTCACCCGTAACTTGTGACGAAACATTGGCAGTTGACCTGTCACCATTGCCGTGGGACTCATGGCGAATGGATAAAGGTTAATGTTTGGTGACAGGTGACAGGATAATTGTTACACTCATTTTATGAACCCAGACGCATACACCCTCGCAGAACACACACTAGACGTCGGCCACGGCCACACCCTGCACATTCAGGACTGGGGCAATAAGAAAGCCAAGACACCCATATTTTTCCTGCACGGCGGGCCAGGGGATGGCTGTAAGGATAAACACAAACTGCCATTTGACCCCGCAACACAGCGCGTCATCTTTCACGACCAGCGCGGCAGTGGCAAAAGTACCCCGCTCGGCCGTTGGCACCACAACAACACCCAGGAGCTCGCCGCCGATATTACCCGCATAGCAGATTTCCTGCAAATAGACTCATTCATACTCACTGGCGATTCATGGGGCAGCACTCTGGCGCTATATTATGCCATCCAAGAACCAAAACGTATCAAGGCTCTGGTGGTTGGCAGTGTATGGACGTGCTCGCAGCGTGAACAAGCTTGGGAGAATCAAGGGATGTTTAGAACTCATTTCCCCGACGCATGGGACGCTTATCTTTCCGCAACCCCAAAAAAACACTGGAACGACCCAAATGCATACCATTTCCCCCGTATTCTTGGAGATGATGAAGCACTTGCGCAATCATCAGCCCTTGCATATGCAACACTTTTTGCGGCCATCATGGGACTCAACGACCTCTTTGTGCCAATTGACCAGGAAACCTTCGACCGCACCAGCCTGAGCCTCATGGTACGCTACATGACCAAACAGTGTTTCATGACCGACGATTTCATCTTAAAAAATGCACATAAACTGAACATGCCCGTGTACGTCACTCATGGCCGATACGACCTTTTGTGCCCTCCCGAAACCGCATATTTGCTCCACAAGCAAATCCCGCATTCGTCGCTGACTTGGACAATCAGCGGGCACCGCAACGAGCACGAAAACACCACCGCAAAACGGCTCATCTACAAACACCTCACCGAACAGCTCTGAACCATTCATTTTAGATTGTCCGGCCGGACAATCTAAAATGGAGCTGTAGGGAACAGGGGTAGAAAGGTAAACTCGACGTAGGCAAGATCGGCCGCTCCCAGGGTATATCTCAATGAGTGAAAACTTCTTTCTCTGAAGGAGGAGTAGGTACGCCGAGAGGAAAAGAAGTTTGTAGCCGGTGAGATACGGTCTGGGGATGGGCGATTTTGCGTAAGTCGAGTAAAATGATGCTATGATTTCCGCAGAGACCGAGGCAACACTCCGCAGACTACTCGCAAAGCAGCCGACCTATAAGCCGACTACTGACGTTCTGGAAAAACTGAAAACGGTTGATTTCACTTGTTTTGTAGGTGCAACCTGTATGGGTAAAACGACGCTCATGGACGCGCTAGTTGCACTAGACAGTAGCCGCTATGGCAAAACACGCAACTTCACCACCCGGCCACCCCGCGAAGATGATGACCCAAAGCGCTATTATTACTACGAGCACACCGACGAAGGCTTGCGGCCGGTTTTGGAACGAATCGCGCGGCGTGAAAACCTCCAGCACAACATCAACCCATATACGCTCATTATGTACGGCAGCGAAGTGGGCGACTACCCGCACCAGCACAACTTGGGAGACATATTTTCGAGTTCTATAGACGGATTTCGCCAGCTTGGTTTTGGCACGCTTCGAGTATTTTCGGTTGTGACAGACCCGGAGGAATGGTTGAAACGCATAGAAGAACGTTTCCCGCCCGGCGACCCCCACCGTGACGCTAGGCTGCGCGAAGCGCGAGACAGTCTACAGTGGTCGCTGGCTCAAACCAGTCCAGACCACGTATGGGTTATAAACCCTGTAGATGATGTCCAGGCGGCAGCCACCTCTGTCGATAACATCATCCACGGTGAAAAACCGCTAAACCAGACGAAAGCCCGCATCCTCGCCGAAGCCTGTCTAAAACACGTCGAGGAGCTTTTGCAATGAGCAAACCCTTTGCCGTTTTTGACATAGACGGGACGCTTATACGCTGGCAGCTGTACCACGCCGTGGTGCATAAACTAGGTAAAGCAGGGCAGCTTGGCCCGGGAGACTTTGAGGCGATAAACGCCGCGCGAATGGAGTGGAAAAATCGCCGCGACAGTGACGGTTTTCATGCGTATGAAGAGCTCCTCGTCGAGAAGTTCAAAGCGACATTGCCCCTGATTGATCCAGCAGTATACGACAACGTCGTTCAAGAAGTGTTTGATGAATACAAAGACCAGATTTTCACCTACACACGAGACCTTGTGGTCGAGCTAAAGGGGAAAGGCTACTTACTCTTTGCCATCTCTGGCTCACCGCAGGAAGTTATAGCGCTGCTTGCGAAACACCATGGGTTCGACGATGCCATTGGCGGCAGTTTTGAACGGAAAGATGGTCACTTTACTGGAGCGTACACAACGCCAATTTTTGACAAAAAAGCCGCGCTTGACACACTAGTCACAAAACATGGCGCAACATACAAGGAAAGTTACGCCGTGGGCGACAGCGCCAGTGATGCTGCCATGCTAGCGGTAGTCACGCACCCCATTGCCTTCAGCCCCGACCAAAACCTCTACCGCATAGCAAAAGAAAAAACTGGCCCATAGTGGTCGAACGCAAAAACGTCATATACAACCTGTAAATGTTATTTAAAGCCTATTGTTGAGGCAATTCATCAAACGAATTTTCTTCATTTGCAAAGTGATCAATAGCTAAACGAGATACATCCGCGAACAGTAGTTCTACAGGACTCTGTTGATGTTCTTTATTCATGTCTGTTCGGGGTTCACCCGTGAAATAACCCCACAGCAAACCATCAGCATATCGCTTTGCATCCTCAAAAGACTGTTTTTCTTGTAGTCCTTGGAGAAGAGCTGCTTCGTATCCAGCACTGACGAGCTGTAGTACTGTTGCTGCTCTGCCTAAAGCTACGTGTGGATCCCTGCGGACACTTTTTTCAGTGGAAAAGGTAGAATCTACCTCTGGACCCCGTCCTAGATCTTTCTCGAGATCAAACTCATTTCTTAGTAAAGGTACGTAGCCTTTAAGCACATTTTGCATACGAGCACTTGCTGTATCAGCATCCATATCGCGGTATAATGGAACTACAGCCCTATCGATGTATATACCTAGCCACCAAGCAATCCGGTCGCCCGACGTCTGCTCACGAGACGCACCTCCGCCGAGTATTTCTGCAACTCCTTTATGATGACCTATAGGCCCGAGGGAAGGACGTGTAGTGAGTATTTCTTCGAGTGCTGCCATAATTGTGTTATTATAGCAAAATATACAGTATGAGTCAATATTATTGGGTAAAACAAGGTGAAGAGGCGCTATTTCCTGATCTGTTGTGGGCGCGACCCGAGGTGAAAAGTGCCGCCGGCAAGCTGCTGGTCGTAGGTGGACATGCCCAGAGTTTTGCGGCTCCGGCGGAGGCATATGCGGCAGCAGAGAGGGCGGGAATTGGTTCTGTGCGAGTACTATTACCTGACAGTCTTGAGAAAACCGTGAGTAAGCTCTTTCCGGCAGCAGAATTTGCCCCCAGCAACCCCAGCGGTGGTTTTGCCACACGTACGCTGGCAGAGCTTCTTACACACGCCGCATGGGCAGATGGTGTACTTTTGGCCGGAGATATTGGGCGCAATAGCGAAAGCCTAGCTATGCTCGAAAACTTTGCCGGGAAGTATAGCGGACAGCTTACCGTCACAAAAGACACGGCTGACTTTTTCTGCACGCAACCACAAAGCATTGTCGCAAGACAAGACACACTTCTCGTACTCAGCATGGGACAACTACAGAAACTTGGCCAGTCCCTCAAACTGCCATATGCATTTACCAGTGATCTAGGCATGCTCCCGCTCGTGGAACTCCTGCATGACTTTACGCTCGCTCACTCAAACTTGCATATAATTACCCGTCACCACGACCAGTACGTTGTCGCAGTAAAGGGTCAAGTGTGCACATCGCCCGCATTGAGTAATAAGCCTATATGGCGCGTTTCGGCTGCCGCAGCTGCCGCCACCTGGTGGCTCCAAAACCCCGCTAAAAGCTTTGAAGCCTTAAGCACAAGCGTTCTGTGAAAAATATCACATTGTGAAACAAAGCAAAAGCGTACAGTTCTACCTATGGAAGACCCGCTCCACGGGCATTCATACACAAAAACTCCTTGCATGGAATTACCTAACGTAGAGACTATGTGTAGGTACTGGGAGGAATTCTCACCCCCCACCACGGTAGCCGGATGGGCACTCCGGGCACAGCTAGAGACAGAGATCGCCTTCCATCCGCAAGCTGAAGGCTCTATTCAAAAACATTTCATGGGTTTACGCCTAGCTAGCGACCAAGAGCTCACACAAAGACATATACCTTTTGGTGATGTGAATAGTTTGCTTACTCACGCTTTTGCGCCAATGGTTTTAGATACTGAAAATGATTCACAACGATCACGAAAGCTAACCGAAAAAAGGATCAAACACCTACTCAATCTCTGCGAGAATTTATACCCCCGTGAGCCCAAAGTAGCCCTGGGGTTAGGATCTGAGATATTTTTCAACCTAGCAATGAACCGGGGAAATACAGCCGCGGCACCCTCAAGAAGGCGTGAAGACAACGGTAGCGTTGTGGATGGAAAATGGTACGCATGGGATTCGCTGGTCGTTTCTGTAGGCCACCCTCCTCTCAAAGCCGGCATTTACCGTGCGCAAGTAAAACATGCCAGCCACATAAAGAAATATCATCCAGACATCGTAACTGTTTATGCAAATCCACATGATGAATACCGTGTGCCCGAACATGCGTTTTTTGACTTTGCAAGACTCCTCTTAGAAGGAACTCCTGCTTCTCAGCGAGACGTAACTCGACTTGAGGGCAGAATTCACACCATTCACAAAAGCCTTAGAAATCATGGACCATCGCTACTCAAAAAAGTTACCGATACTTGTATATACAAGGCAGCATAATCACCACTCGTGCTATGATGTCTTGATGAATAAACACAAACGGAATGATAAGCTGGTCGACATTTGGAGCCTCGTGCATGTCGTGAGTAGCGGGACGCTGGCCTGGCTAATAGGGCCAGTGTCCGCCTTCGTCATAGTGACCCTGTGGGAGCCGTTTGAAATACTGCTACTATCACCGCTACTCGCACAGAGAGGCATTATTTTCGGTTATGAAAGTTGGCGTAACTCGTTGTCTGACATTGTGTTTAACAGTCTTGGCATAGGTATAACCGTTGCGCTGCAAGCGATATAAACAACGTGGTGGGCGAGGAGGGACTTGACCTTCCTGTTCGGAACTCTGCTCCCATGGTCGCAGAGCAAGGGCGGGGTTTGCCACCGGCAAACCCGTTCAAGCCCCAGCCTGGCCGCATGCAACAAAAAAGGACTGCTATAGCCAATCCTTTTTTGTTGGTGTCTTTCTACAACCAAGCTCGAACCTATTTTGAGGAAAACTGCTGAAAAAACGCCGCCTGGCGGGCGCAAGCGCCCGCTGCGCCCCGCCAAAAACACCTTTTGCATTTTTTGAGATTTCCCCCGCCGTATTTTTTC
>CAYLWF010000004.1:0-78433 GCA_964387505.1 uncultured Candidatus Saccharibacteria bacterium | reverse complement strand
TACAGTAAGGTTTGTGCCAGCTAGGCTGAGTGTCTGAGCATCGGTATTTATTGGTGCAAGGTCAATACTGTTACCGCCAGATATGGTCAGGGTAGTACCGGCTAGACCAACCGTTTGAGCGTCGGTGTTATCGAGGTAGCTTGCAAGATCTACTGTTGTACCACTACCCGTTATCCCCAGGGTATTACCGGAAATAGTAAGCCCTTGCGAATCCGTATTATCTAGGAGTGAGCCAAGGCTCACTGTATTACCGCCACTAATGGTTAGGAGATTCGCAGCTATGTTCCAAGTGAGGTTCTGACTGTCTGTACCACCAGCTGTGTTTACGCAAACCCACGCGGTACCGTTCCACTGTGGAATCTGGCCTGCAATACAACTAAGCCCAGCCAGCACATCAGTATTATCAAGATATGGAAGAAGGTTGACCGATCCACCATTCGCAAGCGAAAGCACATTTCCAGCTAGTGAAAGCGTTTGGTTATCAGTATCGTCCAAGTAGTTACTCAGATCGACACTACCACCGTCCGAAAGGACAAGTATGTTGCCGCTTTTACTTAATACTTGCTTTGTTTGTGAACTAGGGCCTGATGCCGTTAGCCCACTTAAAGTCACACTATTCCCACCGGCTATTGAAAGAACCTGGCTTACCTCATCCCATGTAAGCGTTTGGCGATCTACATCGTTCCTTGAAGCCTGTAGGTATGACTCTAGCTGACCACTTGCCTGTAGCTCCTGTAGGCCAGTCGCAACAGTAAATGCCTCTGGCGATTTACCGCTCGACAGGTGCATATCACCCCCTTGCCCCAGTCGGCGAAGATTTGAAACAGGATTACCAAAACGCGGAAAAAATGTAAACAATATTAAGAAGACGATGACGGCCGTTGGTACCATTCGCGTAAAAATGTACCGCCTCTCGGGATCTTTTTTATCTTTATTTGCATCGCCCTGCATAATAACTTCTCGAATATACGTGTTTCCTTTTTGAGTACTTATTCAGAGTATACGCTTATGGCTATATATTGCAACAAAAAAACAGAGGTAGCTAGTAGTAGAATTTGCATCGTTTTATATGATTTTAAAGCTGAATTTATGCTGAGAATTTTTCGTAGGTTATGGTCATAGGAAAATGAGCTGTTTCGTTTGGCTGCAATTCGGAAGGTGCATTGTCTGTAAGATACCCGCTCTCTGTCGGCTCGACACACAAAAACTCTTTGGGCAACTCGCTCCACACTGCAAAAAGCGGCAAACCTTCCCCGAAAACTGTCCAAGCCCCCTGAGAGGTTTTGAGCACCGCAGAAGACTGAATGCTGTCAATTTTTTGTGTCGCAAGTAACTCTTCGACCGCAAAACGATAGCCTCGGCTATCGATGATTATTTCAACTTCTTCTGCAGATGCGCCCGATGAAACCGGAAAATACGGATGGAACGCCGGGTTAACGCTAAATGGCTCTATGCCGATATTGCGTATGAAGAGCGCCTCGCGAAGCCCATTTTCAAGTAGCTCGATAGTGAGTTCCATACCGCAGCCAGCATAGACCGGAGGCAAACCTTCCACCTGGGATGCCGGATTGTCCAGAGAGAGCTTCACCTGGGATTCTTTTTGCTCGTCAACTGACCAAGTGCAATTCCTTGCAAAACCGTGCTGATTGAGGCCGACTGTGTCGCCGGGTCCGAAAATCGGCGCGCACACAGGTATGCCCCCACGATTCTTCCCATTCGGCATGTCTCTCCGCGCAAACAAAAGCTCCGTCCCGTCTGCTGCCGTCCAAGACTCCACAAACGCCCCTTGCGGGCTAACTATTAGGCGTGAACCATTCGGATGGTTTAATTCAATCATGCAGCCTATTTCGCGAATTCAATAGCGCGGGTTTCACGAATGACGTTTACCTTTATAGTGCCCGGATAGTTCATGCTCGACTCAATTTTGGTAGCAATGTCACGAGCGAGTTTTATAGCACTGAGGTCATCTATCTGCTGTGGTTTTACAAACACGCGAACTTCACGGCCTGCGCTGATAGCGTAGGATTTTTCAATCCCGTTGAAGCCATTCGCAATGTTTTCCAGCTCTTTCATGCGCTCGGCGAAGTTCTCGGCCGAGATGTTGCGCGCGCCAGGGCGAGCAGCAGACACCGCATCGCACACGCGTACAATGACCGCTTCAAGACTAGTGGCTTCCATGTCATCATGATGTTGTTCAGCAGCTAGGGCAACCTCTTCCGGTGCACCGTATTTGCGGAGCATTTCACCAGATATGTGATGGTGCTTGCCTTCCATTTTGTGTGTCAGCGCCTTGCCGACATCATGGAATAGCGTTGCGTACTTCGTGGTCGTGACATTGGCACCAAGCTCTTCAGCAAGCATACCGGCCATGTGAGCCATTTCGGTCGAGTGCTTGAGCACATTCTGCCCGTAGCTGGTGCGGAAACGAAGCTCGCCAAGCATGTGCAGCAGCTCTTTTGGCACGCCTATAACGCCCACTTCGCGCGCGGCGTCTTCACCGGCACGAACGACGTCTTTTTCAACTTGCTTTTGCGCCTTTTCGACCACTTCTTCGATACGACCAGGGTGAACACGACCGTCTTTCAGCAGCAGCTCAAGCGCCTGGCGCGCAACCTCACGGCGTACTGGGTCAAAACAGCTGAGCACAATATAGCCTGGTGTGTCGTCCACCATAATATCGACGCCCGTGGCTTTCTGGAGCGCCTGAATGTTACGGCCTTCTTTACCGATAATCCGACCCTTCATTTCCTCGTCTTCGAGCTTGACGCTTGTAAGCGTCCGCTCTGCCGTCACTTCGCTGGCCATGCGTTCCATGGCGGTCACAATCATCAGCCCCGCGGCTTCTTCGGCATTATCCCGAGCTTCATTTTGCAGTTTTGCCACCAGACCAAGCAGATCATTTTTGATGTCCTTTTCGGTCATCTGCATGAGCTTTTCAGCAGCTTCGGTCTTGGAAAGTTTGGCTATTTTTTCAAGCTTTTCTTGCTGTTTGACGCGAATGTCACGAATTTCGTTTTTGAGCGATTCGACTTCGTCCTCACCAGCACGAAGTTTTTCGCTGCGTTTGTCGAGTTCGTCGAGCTTTTTGTCGAGCGTACCCTCGCGCTGTACAAGACGGTTTTCAAGATCTTTCAGCTCATTGCGGCGCGTTTGCTCTTCTTTGCGTGCTTCGTCAGCGACCTTACGGGCTTCCTCCCGAGCCTCATCAACAAGCTTCTCAGCTTCTTTTTTCGCCTTCGCCAGCTCTTTCGCCGCTTTGTCATCGGCCTCAGCTGACTTCTTTTTTGCGAGGTAGGTGCTTCCGCCATACCCAGCAGCAAGTGCCGCAACCGCAGCAATAATGGTAATTGGATCCATGGTTTTCCCTTCTGTTCAAGACGGGTTAGGTAGCAGCATCGCTTTCACTTCTCTAGCCGCAGTATCAAACCCACCAAAAGACATAAAAATTGACGTAAATAGGTACCTCACACAAGGTGCCTAAATAAATAATACGCCCGCGGCACGTGTACCGTCAATTGACATCAGGCATTTACACACCAGATGAGCTAGTAATCATGAGCAGCATGACTATGCCAATTGCCCCAACAACAACCGCCACTATGGTAGCGGTTTTTGCTTGACCAGCCTTCTGCTGAGCTTCTGCATAGTTACCTTTATTCAAGGCTGATTGTGCTTGGCTAGCAAAAATAAGAGCAGGAATAGCAAACAGACCACCACACAACACAGACGAAAGTACTGCGGGAACCATATACGTATTTATAGCTTGCTGTACAGGCACTTGGGCGTATGTATACGGCTGGTTCTGCGGCATACCAGGCGCAACTGGACCACTGTTTTGTTGATATGGCGACCCAGACACAGGAGAAGGCGGGGCAACTGTTTGCGCAGCAACCGGTACAGGCTGTGGCGATGGTTGCGGAGGCAACTGCGAAGGCTGTGCTACACCTGTCGTAACCTGAATCTGCTGTCCGCAGTTACCACAAAAAGCCGCTCCCTGTTCAACTGCATTACCGCAACGTGTGCAATTCATATTTTTGCCTTTCGCTATATTTTACGCTTATGCTATTTAAGCATGTCGCCCACACCTTGTACAGTACAGACTACGCTTTGGGTTTGGCGCGCCGCAGGCTCTACAAAATGCATTTACGCCTACGACACTGAGACCTATTTGCTGATCGCGCACTTTCGCACGGGCAGCAATTTTGAATATGAATATTGTCAATCCTACCGTTATTACGAGGGAAATTCCCCAGAAAAACAAGTTCTCATATAGCACACCAAAGTCATATAGCCCATGGACAAACATCATGAGCAAGAGTACCGGGAGGGGAGCCCAAAATCCTTTACCACTCAGCTTCGAGCGAATCAGAACATATCCCACTGTCGCTGTTGTCACAGAGTGAAAAAACGGACCCAGCAGTGCGCGGACAAAACCTGTCGTCGCTCCTGAATCCAAGGTATATATAACGTCTTCGGGTAAACCAAACCCAATGCCAGCCAGCGCAAAATATAGTATGCCGTCCGTGTGTTCGTTGAAATACCTTTTTTGGTATATGAACGCTGCAAGCGGTAGGTACTTACACAGCTCCTCTATAATTCCCACACCCATAGAGGCCGCAAAGAGCTGTCCTGCGTCATGAGATTTGCTGAGCTGATCAGTATCGGGCAAGAAAATCGCCTCAAGGATCATAGCCAAAATTACAGCTAACACTCCAAAGCCAATCGCACCCCAAAGTGGCCCTGTTGGCTCGCGTTCGCCTTTATCTTTCGAAAGCAGATACCATGTCAAAAACCCGGAAAGCGCAAAGAAAACAATAATTGCAATGACAATCATGCGAGTACCGCCCGCACGACAACTCGTTGCTTTAAACTAAATGTTCCTGGAATCTGATCGCCTGCACAGGTAATAAGGTTCAGTCCTGGCTTGGCAGTATCTGCCGAAACGAGAAGCGTGCTCATATCAACCTGCCCGACATCTTGTACCTTTACATCAACCACTTTGTAGGTGAACGTTTGGCCGTCGCCGCGTTGTACGACAATATCATCCCCCGGTACAAGCTTAGTTAGGTCATGGAAAATGCCCCGCGTCCTCCCTATGCCCGAGTGTCCATCAACGAGCATCGCTCCATTCTCACCCGGTTTTGCAGACGCATCATACCAGCCAGCATCATATATGCCATACGGAGCTTTCAACTCATTCTTCCTATCAACTCCCAACGCCAGTACACGACCATGCACTTTTAGCTTTGGTATATCAAGATATCGCGGATTTGCAGGTGGCACCGTATACGTACGTACGACAGTAGGCGCAGGCTTCACGGTGGAAGGCGGAACAACTTTTGGCTCGTCGGGTGTCGGCGTCGGCGCAGCGGGAGTACTAGGAGTACTGGTAGTAGCCGCTTTTACTGCTTGTTTTTGGAGTGTTTTCACCTGGTCATCAACCCGCTTATTTGCCTGAATGCCTGTAATCCCCCCGTACATTCCCATGCCAAACACAATTATTGCGGCAACATATAAAAGCGACTGGCGATGAAAAGGCTGTTTCACGTGCAGTCGTTTACGTCGCTTCTTGACAGCCGAACGCGGATGGATAGCGGCAGCCGGTTGTGCCGGATGCGGCCGCATATGGGTCTGTAGGCGCTTTGCCTGTACGTCTCTGTCTGCTTGGTGAGCAGTTATTGTTCTTGCTACGTCAACCGCTGGTCTCACTCCCTCTGGCGAGCGCCGACGAACAGTCACAATGTCTTGAATGGTTCGCGCCTGTACGGAACGTGGTTCATAGGCAACACTGCGCCGTGTGTAGCGCAGTGTGCCTTGGAAAGCCGGATTGTCGAGCGTCAAACGCGCTTGCGACATTGTTTACACCTCTGCTTGTTTATTTACGTCGTCGTGATGCGTGTACACGGGCATGAGCTGGACGAGTCTTGCGAGCCATTGCGACGAGTACTGCTGCTGCTCCAGCCGTTGCGCCAAGCGTCACGAGCGGATTTGCCGAAACAAGCGCAAAACCGGTATCTGGCGCTGTTGGCTGGTTCTGTACCGTCAGGACCACATCATTTCCATCACCACCCTTGTAAGAAATCTTGAACACAACACCATTCTGTGTAAAAGTCGCACCTTCTGGTAAGTCCTTAAATGTACCGTTTACAGCCTGTGTCCCTGCCACATCAATAATGGTAAATGCTTGACCCTGTTTTGGCGTATAGCCATTTAATCGTGCAGTAGCAATTGTCGCCGTACTAGCTCCATTCATCGCCAGATTCAGTGTTGGGTAAGTCGCTGTTGCGTTCGTAACTTTTAGCTGGTCGTACCCAGTACAGGGGTCTGTGCCAGCCAGCTCGAACTGATATTCGCCATGTAGGCTCATAGTGTCAGCTACTATGCAGCCCGGGCTATTACCCGGAGCAACTTTTGCACCTTCATTTACAGTCAGTGCTTTTGTGACCGTTCCCGTCCCCTTCAATATGCCACCTGACAACACTGTGATAAAATCCCTTTGACCAGTAAGTACAGCAGTCTCATTTGGAACAACTATCACAGGGTCAGTCGTATTGCCTTCTAAGGTAGTAGACTTTGCAGGATTCGTCTGAGCACCCGCTGGGGTTGCTGAGGTGTTCGTTGTGGCGCTATTGGTAAACGTACCTGTTGAGGCCGCAGTCTTCGTAAGCGTCTTTCCGGCACCAGACAGGGTACCCGTAAATGTTACTGCTGTCTTGTCACCAACATCAACACTCGCATTCGACAAGAGCGTCACCGTGCTTGACCACTGCCTGCTCGAGCTTAGTGCATCGTATGTATTTGGATCAGTATCAGGTCGAAAATATATAGTGGGACTTTCGGTGCCAGTTCCTCCTCCAAGTGTCATTGGACCAGAGTAGTTAGCTAGGATCATCGATGCACCATTCTCAATCGTTACAGACTTGTACGTCATATTAGCTAGATCGTTTGTGGCTGCCCCACCGCTACTGCTACCGCTACCGCCACCGCAATCTGTCGCGGTTGTAAATAGCGCCCAACCGATGGGGCTTGCAATCGTAACCGTATCGGCGGAGCTTCCTGCTGCAAAAGATGAAACTGCTGTACCATAGACGCTGGTTATTGTCAGCTTGCCGGCCACTACTAACTTGTATGGATTCCAGCCAAAAATATTATCTACAATAGACATGCTCCCCACTCCATTGACCTCTGTTGGTACAATCTGAGGATAATCAAATCTACACGTTGAATCCTGCTCAACAGACACTTTTGCGCCATCAGCAAAAGACAACTTATCCACTGTGAAGCCAGCACGATTAGTAGCCACGGCAGACGCGACAGAAACTAAACCCCCGAAATGTATCGTCAGATCATTCACGAGCGCCTTAGTAGTCGGCTGCATCTTATCAAAACGGATGATGTCTCCTTCTTGTGGTGCACCACCCCCACAGTTTGACCAGTTCGCCACTGTACTAAATTTGCTGTCTGTACCTGCGCCCGTCCACGTACAGGTCTGGGCAGCTGCGCTGGCTACGCCAGTGAATCCCATAGTAAGGATGGATGAGAGCGAAAGTACAGCTGCACTTGTGCCCGAAAAAACGCTTTTTAGTCGTTTCATATGTTTCCTTTGTGTTTATGTTGGTAGTTCTAGCTATCTATATACACCACTTGAAAGCGAAACACAAGCACTACGTAGCGCGCATGTGGAAAAGTAGCAGTAAAGTGCTTTACTTTTTTTGCGGCGTGATGTGTACGGGTGCGCCATAGAAAGGTAGCGCGACGCGGTCATTTTCACCGCGGATGAGCTTTTCTACCCCTGTTTCTTTCCACCCGGGATCTTGTGTTGTCACAATCGGCACACTGAGTCCTTGTGCCAACGCGTTTGCCACTGTCAGTCCTATGCGAAGTCCCGTAAAGCTTCCTGGCCCCTGAAACGCCACAATGCCCTGAATGTCCGACCAGTCCTTGTGCTGATTTTCCAGAAACGTTTTGACCTTAAGATGTATCGTCTCTGCTAACTGCCTGTGCGCCTGCCACGTTTCATATACAAGTTGTTGCCCGCTGTCATACAAGCCCACTTCAGCCTCAGGTCTATCTGTCCGAATAGTCAAAATCAGCATATTAGCGACCAGTGTCAGAGCTTGCAGCGCTACCGCTAGCACAGTTCGCGTCTGGAACAATATAGAGCGTCACGCTGCGCGCGAGGCGTTTCGCTATAGGATCATTTTCAGACCCAGCCCAAGCGCCCGCACCGTAAGTAGAGATATTTTCTGGCTTTAGTATCTCTATTCTCTCAGCAGGGACACCGTCACTGACGAGCATTGCTTTGATTTTTTCTGCTCGTTGAGTCGCAAATGCCAGATCAGCTTGCGCTGTTGTGGCGACAACCCCTTCAAGCTTGAAGGTGAATTTTTTTGCACTATGTGTCTTGTAGAAGTCTGCATAAGACTGCACCATAACTGTCGCGTTATAGCCCGCATAATCATTTTGGGTGTCAAAATTGAGACTGTCTGGGAGGAAAGAGGCAGGCCGGTTGTAATACGAACTTATCATATCCTGTTGCACGGAATAGTCTGTTTTTTCGGGCCCATTGCCACCATTATTGGCATTCTCTATCGTGTAGAAGTCAGCTTTTTGCAAACACGCCGACGTATCGGCCGTCGTATCAGCACCGTTTGAGGCAGTAGATGAGGCGCTCTTACCTGGAACCAGCGCTAATTCCTTCGCGCTGTACACAAGGGTCATAACCACTCGTTTGGCACCATCTTTCTCTGTACTGACACGAGCATATTTCTTCTCACCACCTGTAAGTGTAAAGAGGTAGTAGCTTTCGGCTGAACGGTTGAATTTCTGTTTACTCAACGAGGCTTTGTTGTCCTTGAGCGTCTTTGAAGCAGTGGTCAAAAAATCTTTTGTTGTTGGATCGCCTGTCTGCTCAACAGCTTTATCCACTTTTCCCGTCGTAATATTCTCCATAAATGATTGCGCCAACGAGGCACTTTGCAATCCCGGCAACATCATAAAGACGAAAAGTAAACCAGCTACCAGAAGTACTGCTGCAGCAACGACAAGTCCAATAAGCAAGCCCGTCTTTTTTCCGGTCGGCGGTGTTTCTATGGGGGAGTAGGGCTGGAAAGATGGCGGAGTGGGTTGCGCAACTACTGTTGGTTGCGGTGTTACACTCGGTGTTTGCGTCACAACAGGTTGTGAGGCAGGGTTCGTACTATTTGGATCCATATATCCCCCTTACGGTTATACCCGTATTGTACCGTACAGCTCCCGAAAATCAATTATCTGTCATCAGGTACGAGTAGGTAGAAGGGATTTTACAGTATATTTCCCGAGTATCATCATCCACTTGCGCTAGCCGTACGCTTACTCGTTTGACGGGCAAGACGTCCTCCACAATATCGCCCCATTCTACGACGACAACCGTTTGTGGGTCGCCAATAAATTCGCGTAGTTCTTCTGCGACAATACCAGATTCATCCAAGCGGTAAAAATCGAAGTGAACAACGGTAAAATTTTTCGCGCGGTACTCTCGGCTAATTGTAAACGTGGGGCTTGCGACAGTATCAGTACTACCAGCGCCGCGGGCAAGGCCGCGCACGAAGGTCGTCTTGCCGCCGCCTAGGTCGCTCACCAGTTCAATCACTTCGCCGCCGCGAAGTCGTGTGCCAATCTGCTCGCCAAAGGCCTCAGTGTCGGTGGAGCTTGTGGAATGCATTTGCCATATCTTTTCGGTAGACATATGCTCCATATCCTACCGCGCAGGCTACCACCAGAGCAAGCACACCAGGGTGAATCGGCGCTGGGCCTGGAATTGGGGTGGCTTGCCGAACTGGTACGGCCGTAGCGGTTTTGGCTGCGGGCTTAGAGGAAACAGTCTTTACTTTTGGCTGCAGCGTTTTGGTCGTAGCCGCCTTGACCTGCGGAGTACTTGGAGTCGCCGGAACCTTGACCGTCAGTGTCTTCGTAACAGTAGCGGGCTTCTCTATGGGCTGCGCAATAACGTTTGTTGCCGCCGCGGTCGGCTTGGTCGTCCAATACCAAGTACCGTTTGCAAGCGCCCAGGATTGTCCATCGGGTGCACTATCGTATGGGTCAGACTGCGCGACAACCGCGCCCGACCTATCCAACAATGTTGCCTGTCCGCTGGTGTTGCTCATGCTCAAACTTGTCTCGCTTGAGTAAAACACACCAAAACTCTTTGCTGGCATGACTACACCTGCTGGGAATATATAGGTATGTTTCGTGACAAGCCCAGTCTGGAGAGTAAACCCAGATAAGTAGAAACTTGCATCATTCGCGTTATAGAGTTCTATATATTCATCGGTGCCATCTGTTCCGGTACCCATAGGGTTTGGCAACAACTCCGTAATAAGCGGGGGCGCTAAGCCGGTGTTTTCACTTGGGATACTCTTTATATCAGGGGCCACTTCTACTTCGCTAACGTTTTCAATGACGGCTGGCGGTTCTATGGCTGTTTGGTCCCATTCAACCGTTTCACTCGTCGTGCCGGTCGCTAGCGGAGCAAGCGTTAGTGTACAGCCGGCCAAACTGCCCACTCGCCATGGTTTTGTGAGTGATGGGTCGTGGTACCACACCGCGTAGGCTAAACTAGCTGTTTCTTTGCGCAGATCAAGCTGCGCGGCAGTCGTGGCCGTAGCGCTCGGTTTCGCCCAATTGACACTATCTACTGTCGTAAAAGTACTGCTAAGACCGTTACTTGTTAGGTGCCGTACTACAAAAGTACCCTTTGTGTCCGCGAGCGCAACTGATAGCTTCGTCGTAAGCACAGCATCGCAGGTGGCTCCGCCGTCACTGGTGAGTAACAATGCTTCTCCAGCCATAATACCTCGCACCGGAAGTTGCTGCGAGGGAACTATTGCTCCAGGATTTGCCGTGTCGCTACCGGTGTAGCCAATCCAGTACTGGCTGAGATCTGCTATATCTTGCGTCGCCTGTAAAACGACAAACTCTTCGCCGGTAATTTTCATTTCTCGAATAACGAGTGGCAGCACAACAACATCTTCGGCCTGAACCTTTAGCGGAACGAAGCTTATAAGCATTACGGTCACCACACCAAAAATATTTCTCAGATGCTTCATCGTTACTGTCAGTCTATGCTCCTGAAAAAACAGATTGCAAGCACAGGCATAATAAAATCTGTTTGTTATTTACAACACCGGCCGCGTCAAACCCTTCAATTCATCTCAAATAGCACCTCCGGTCTCAGTGTCTTTTTGTAACAAAATCTATCCGGCCGTATTATTTTTGTTACTTCAGTGCCACACCTTACTCCGAGAAATGGCTCACACTTGATACATCGCGTTATACTATTCATATGTTAACGCTCAGCGGACATCTCATAGGACAACAAGTAATGAGCTTACGTATGGGCCAGTCAGTTGCAACAACGACCGCCGCTATCTTCAACCCAAATAATCTCAAAATAGAAGGCTTCTACTGTCAAGATAAGTTCAGCCGCAAAGAGTTGGTGCTTTTATATCAAGATATTCGTGATGTCATACCACAGGGAATCGTCGTGAACGATCATGATGTACTCGTAGAACCCGACGAACTTGTGCGGCTGAAAAAAATTATGGACATCGGATTTGAGCTTATTGGCAAGCAAGTGGTAACTGTTGGCAAACAGCGTCTCGGTAAAGTAACCGACTACTCCGCTGAGGTTGAAACCATGTATGTGCAGAAAATATATGCGTCTCAGGGACTACTCAAAGGCCTAACAAAAGGCAATTTAGCTATTGACCGCAGTCAAATAAACGAAATTACCGACAAAAAAATCATCGTCAATGACCCGCTCAACTCCGCCACCGTCCCCTCCGGCGCCATGGCATAGACAAAATATAAATATAGTTATATAATCATATCCATGTTAAAATCGTTAGATTTTCTGCCAGACAGTTTAGTTCCTCGCATGACGTGGTTATATGATTCCGAGCAACGAACTTTCACATATACAATTCCCGCCGCAGATGTCGACGCGGCACAACCTTTCGGCCACAAAGATTTGCCGTTAGAGGTTGCTGATTTACCTAATATAAGTTGTGCTGAAGCTATAAAACAAACTGCGATAGAAACTGCTGCCGGTTCAATTACTCCTATCTTCTCGGATAATACCGTATCTGCAACACTCTGGGTTAAACCCTTACCCACATTTGACCCAGTTGACGAGAGCCTTCCTTATCTTCAAAAGCGGGCAGCAGCGAACAAGACTCGAACACCACAGCTTCAAGATTTAGCCAAGCTTTATCATAAGCTCTCTGAACTATCCTTAGTTCAATCGAGGTTCGGCATTCCGCGTGAAAACTTTGATACCTCCATAGCCTTACCCGCCGCGCGGATTGCGTTTAAGATGGGTGCGGGACGTCTGAGGCCATTTGTTGTTGTTACAAAAGCATTTCAAGAAGCGCAAGACATAACCATGGAAGATGGCGACTGCAATGCCGCCACAAACGCTGCGAAAACATACATACGCCACTTCGACCCAGAGTCACACGACACCGAAATGGCAACGCAGCTCACCATGCTACCCGACGTGTTTATTCATTTACGCTCAGGTTGTGTATGTTTTGGCCGTAGAGATGGGGGCATAGATACCTCACAACAGTATGAGCCTTCTATTATGAGATACCAATCTGGTGACGCATATGAGGCCACTCTGCACAATATGGGTCCGCCGTACTTTTCTGAAGCCGTCATGGCAACGGTAGGCACACTAAATCGTATTGCCAGAGATCAAAGTCTGGTCATAGCGCCATCGCAACTTTGATGTCGTCGTAGTTGAAGCCTTGGCGGGCGAGGTAGGCGATGAGCTTTTGGTTGTCTTGGTAGCGAGTTTGCTTGCGTTTTTTAGCGACAAGGTCGCGCAGGAGTGTGCGTTCGTCTGTTTCGTCTACTGCCAGAACCTGCCGGATGATGTCGTCAGCAATGTGTTTTTGACGCAGTTCAAGCCTCAGCTTCTTGGCGCTCGTTGCCTTCAGCAAACGCCGGTTCTCCACCCACCGCCGTGCAAACTCCGCGTCGTCCACCAACCCCTGTTTGCGTAGCTTCACTAGGACGGACCTAGTGAAGTCATTGTCATAGCCTTTTCGGCGAAAATAGTCACGCAGCTCACCTTCGCTCCGCATGCGCCGCGCCACGTACGCCAGTGTCAGCGCATATGCCTTATCCGTCTGGGATTGGCTTTTTGCCTCTGTTAACTCCACTTGGGATAGTTCTTGGCCAACCGTATAGCCGCTTCCTAGCAGCCCTTCCGCACTCAAACTAAACGCATACTTCCCGTCAACGAAAATCGAATACCGCCCCTCTCGCTTCACCTGAGTTTTTATGCCGGTTACTTTCATGGCTTGTACATAATCTCATACACTTCTAGCAGCCCGTCGGCGACTTCGTTTGGATGGTTCTTCACAAGATCGTGTAGCTCATCTCGGGACACCCATTGTACATCTGCAACTTCGTCTTTCTGTAGCGTGAAGCTTGTCTCAGGTGGTATAACCACCACGTAGAGTTTATTGACGCGGTTCAACATTCGCCAACCAAACTTTCCCTCACTTTTGTAATACTTCACCTCTCTTAGTTTGGTGACGACACCGAGTTCTTCATACAGTTCGCGCTCAGCCGCTTGCTCATACGACTCCCCGCTATCGACATGCCCGGCAGCCGCGCTATCCCAGCAGTTCGGATAGAGTTCCTTACCGTCCTGCCGTTTTTGAATGAGTATGTTACCGAGTGGGTCTTCAAGACTTATACGAACTACCCTATGGACAAGTCCTTTTTGCTGCGCTTCTGTTTTTGTAGCTGCGCCAACAACGGTGTCATCCTCATCGACAATGTCTATGAGATGGTCGCTCACGAAAGCACCTCACCGTCGTCTAGCGCTTCTGTCAGCTCAGATAACCAAGCGTCATTTATAGAGGCATTCAGGTGGCCGCCACCTGGGATGCTTATGAATTTCCCACTGGTTTTTTCACACATGTCGCGCGCTTCAGTATAGTCACAATACGGGTCGTCATCACCATGAACAAAATAGCGTACACTTGCCTTGGCTACTATTTTTTGCGGGTCGAAACTCTCCACGAAAAGATCTTTGAATTGGCCGGGCTCATACCAACTTGCCCCTTCTAGCTTGCGCTCGTTTAAAAATGTACCCACAAGTACAGCCACATGCACTTTCGGGAACCAATCTTGGCTCAAAAGGTGCAACAGGGTGGTTGCGCCAGAGGAATGTCCGACGATGATGTTGTCGGTAAAATCCCAGCCTGAGTTCTGCAAAAATTCATCGTAGCGCGCAAGGTTGGGCGTATGACACTCTGGTAGCTGCGGAAAGAAAACTTCATATCCCTTTGCTTCAAAATACGCCTTCAATTTGTCCTGCCACGGAGTCCCAGTTGGAGAGCCGTCAGTGCCGTGCAGAATAACTGCTTTCTTAGCCATAACTACTCCTTTGTGGCGGCGGCGCGGACTTTTTTGGCTACTTCTTCTTGGACTTTAGGGTTTTCTTCGAGGTACGTCTTGGCGGCTTCGCGGCCTTGGCCAATTTTTGCGCCTTCGTAGGCAAACCACGCACCAGCCTTTTCGACAATGTTGTGTGTGACCGCTAGGTCGAGGATGTCGCCAGCCTTGGAAATGCCTTGGTTATACATAATGTCAAACTCAGCTTCGCGAAAGGGCGGCGCAATCTTGTTCTTTACTACTTTCACACGCGCGCGGTTGCCGATGACACTATCGCCCGTCTTGATCTGGGAAATGCGGCGTATATCCATACGAACTGAGGCGTAGAATTTGAGCGCGTTGCCGCCGGTAGTTGTTTCTGGGTTACCAAACATGACACCTATTTTCATGCGAATCTGGTTGATGAAAATGACCGTGGTTTTACTGCGGTTGATGACGCCCGTGAGTTTACGAAGCGCCTGGCTCATGAGCCGTGCTTGCAAGCCCATGTGGCTGTCGCCCATGTCGCCTTCTATTTCGGCTCGCGGCACAAGTGCAGCCACCGAGTCGACCACAATGAGGTCAACCGCGTTTGAGCGAACGAGTGTTTCAACAATTTCGAGTGCCTGTTCGCCATTGTCTGGCTGGCTGAGCAGCAAGTTCTGCACATCTACACCTATGCGTTTTGCGTAGGCTGGGTCAAGAGCATGTTCGGCGTCGATGAATGCAGCGGTACCGCCGCGCTTCTGCACTTCTGCAATCGCGTGAAGCGTCAGCGTCGTTTTACCGCTAGACTCAGGTCCATAAATCTCGATGATCCGGCCTTTTGGTATACCGCCCCCCAGCGCTAAATCAAGCGAAAGGCTGCCTGTTGGTGTCGTCTCCACATCCACCTCATGCGCCTCACCGAGTTTCATGATGGAACCTTTGCCAAACTGTTTTTCTATCGTTTCCAGCGCAAGACCAAGTGCCTTCGCCTTGCCTTCACCCTCTTGCTTTGCCTCTTTGGTATTGTCTACTTTGTCGCTCGTTACTTTCGCCATTTCTTTATCCTTTCGTCTACGGCTGCCTCGGCGGCAACCTGAACCTAAATAATGTTGTACGTGAAAGCCTACACCCACCACACACGCAAAGCAAACTAAAAACGCAACCACTAGGACGGACCTAGTGATTAGGATTTTACCTAGTCAGAGTCAGCTAATTCAGATTTAATTATGTCACGTATCTCTTTAGCTTCCTCATAGTCTTCAACAAATTGCAAATATTTTGTTGTGTCCGAGAATTGCTCAAGCACACGACGAGGCTGGATCCAGTCATCTGAGACTTGTTGCAAATAATACGGCAGGCTAGAGTACTCATATTCTCGCCAGTGCCTGGGGTTAAGATGTATGTAGCGAGTGATGTGCATAAAATAGGCATCATTTGCTACCAGGGAGGCTTTATAACGCGATTCAAAAAGTGGGCCACTGCGATGATACTTTTTATTGAAATACATGCTATAACTTGTCAGCAGACTACGCATAAACTCTGTCATCGCACCCTGATGATACTGATATAGGAACATGTGTACATGGTTGTGCATAAGACAAAAAGAAATAAGCTCAACCTTCCCGTGATAGTTAGGGAACTGATGTCCGTTTTGCCCCTTTTTGTCTTCTAGGGAAAGATAGCGGCTGAAAAGCTGAAGCATTCTTTCATAATCGCGGTCCTCCCGAAATATGCGTGAACGATTGCCACCCCGAAAGTAGACGTGATAGTAACTATCGGCAACGTCATCTTTGAGGACATTTTTACTTGGCATAAATATACTATACCATGAAAAAGCGCGTCACTAGGTCCGTCCTGGTGAAGCCGATTGAAATATTGTGGTTATGCTATAATTGCAGGAATGCGTGTATCAGATAGTTTGGTGGAGAAGCTACTGGCAGCCACGGGCAAATTCAGCGATGAACAGCTTGAGGCACTCCGAAAACAAGAAAAAAGCGAAAAAAAGCCGCTGCAAGATGTGGTGGTTGCAACAAACACGCTTAGTGAAAAAGAGCTCACGCAGCTGTACGGCCAGGAAATTGATGTTCCGTTTGTAGAGTTTTCAGCACGAGACATACCGAGAGACATACTTGAGCTTATTCCTGAACGAGTTGCACGCCAATACCGCGCTGTTGCCTTTACGGTTGGCGAAGACAATCTGGTTATGGTCGCCATGGAAGACCCCGACGACGTGCCAGCTATTAGCTTCCTCCAGAAGCAGCTCGGCAAGCCAGTACGAATACACCTGGCAACTAATACCACTGTTCAGTCTGCTCTCGATCAGTACAACGGCGACGCAAGCAGTGTAGGCAGCGAGATTGAAAGAGTCATCGCCATACAGGAAAAAGACAATGCCGATGAGGTAGTTGATCAGGCAGATGTAGCCGAAGACTCGCCCATTGCCCAAACGGTCAATCTCATTATTGACTATGCCGTCAAAAATAGCGCCAGCGACATACACATTGAGCCACGCGAAAACTTTGTGGTTGTTCGGTACCGAGTGGACGGCATTTTGCGCGAGGTTAACAAACTGCCACGAAAAGTGCTCGGCGCGCTGGTGTCACGCATAAAGATACTTGCAAACCTGAAAATAGATGAGCACCGCGCGCCACAAGATGGTCGCTTTAAGATTGTTGTGAGCAACCATGTTTACGCCTTACGCGTATCTACGCTGCCGATTGTCGACGGCGAAAAGGTTGTCATGCGTATTCTCGATGAGTCAAGTCGACCAGCTACGCTCGAGGAGCTTGGCTACTGGGGGACTGCGCTCGAGGCCGTGCAGCAGGCGATCGTACAGCCGCACGGTATGATCCTTGTCACTGGCCCAACTGGTTCTGGGAAGTCTACGAGCCTGTTTAGCGTGCTGAGTATGCTCAATAGCCCTGGCGTCAACATTAGTACCGTTGAAGACCCTGTGGAATACCGCGTTGTAGGCGCCAATCAAACGCAGGTAAACCCGCTCGCGGGCATGACATTTAGCAGTGGTTTGCGCGCCCTGCTCCGCCAGGATCCAAACATTATTATGGTAGGTGAGATTCGCGACGGTGAAACGGCAGACCTTGGTGTCCAGGCCGCGCTAACGGGTCACCTTGTCTTTAGCACCCTTCACACGAACAATGCCGCGACTTGTCTGCCACGACTGCTTGATATGAAAATTGAGCCGTTCCTCATCGCAAGTACGGTGCGGATTGTAGTTGGCCAGAGGCTTGTACGGCGGCTCTGCCCTGACTGCCGTGAAACGTATGAGCCAGATAGCGCACACCTCGAAAAAATCGCCAAGATATTCCAGCTCAAGGGTGGAGAGAATATGCGTCAAATCCACGCCCTCGAACAACTTGCGCTAAAGGGTGGTATTGGGGCAGAGAATGTTGGGAAGGCAAAAGATGATGTCACGAAACTCAGTACAACCGAAACCGCCATCGTACAACTATGGCGAGCACACGAAGATGGCTGTGACACATGCAACCACACGGGCTACCGTGGACGACTCGGTATCTACGAAGTGCTACGAAACACTGAAAGTGTCCAACAACTTATTGTCGGTAATGCCACCAGTGAAAAATTGCAGGCTCAGGCCATAGAAGACGGCATGGTTACCATGCAGCTAGACGGTTTCGTAAAAGCGCTACGTGGACAAACATCCATAGAAGAAATCTTGCGCGTTACTGCAGAAAAGGCATAATAAAACATATGCTTTTTACCTACAAAGCCCTTCGCAAAGACAACTCACCTGTCTCCGGCACTATCGAGGCGGCAGACAAAGATGCCGCTATAACCGCCCTGAGTCATCAGGGACTTCATCCGTTGCTCGTGAGTGAGAGTACTGGCAAAAGAAGTTTTGGTATGGCCAAAAAAGTTAAGACGAGCGACATGGTTATCTTCACGCGCCAACTTTCTACCATGATATCGGCTGGAGTTCCCATTGCACGAGGCCTAGCAACACTTCAGGAAAGCTCTGGAAGTCCTTACTTCCGTGAAGTACTCGGTAAGATTACGAAGGATATTGAGGGCGGTACACAGCTTGGTGACGCCTTCGCAAAACATCCGGGAGTGTTTGATGACGTATATGTCAACATGGTTCGAGCCGGCGAAGAAGGCGGTATTCTCGATGATATTCTAAAACGCCTTGCACTCCAAGTCGAACAAAATGCTAGCATCAAAAAGAAGGTCAAGGGGGCAATGACCTACCCAGTCGTTATTCTCAGCATTACTGTCCTAGCATTCTTTGGGATTATGTTTGTCCTTATGCCAAAGATTTCAAAAATTTTGATGGATCTTGGCGGCCCCAACGCAAAGCTACCAGTTTACACGCAAGTACTACTCGACGCCAGTCAGTTTAGCCGCAAGTATGCGTTCATTATTATCCCTACTACAGTGGGTCTTGTGTGGGCCGTTCGGCGTTACATCCGGACCCCTAAAGGCAAATACCAGTTCCATGCATTGATGCTTCGGACTCCGGTGGTCAAAACAATTGTCACCAAAGTTGCCATAGCACGCTTTTCACGTACCTTTGCTTCCCTGATGTCCGCAGGAGTTGGTGTTCTCGATGCACTTTCAGTCACTGGCGGTGCCATTGGAAATAAGGTTATCGAAAAAGAACTTGCCGAAGCCGCCGCACAAGTAAAGAACGGTAAGCAACTCTCTCAAGTTATCGGCGAAAGTCCTCATTTTCCAAAAATAGTCTCACAAATGCTTGCTGTCGGTGAGGAGACAGGCTCAACTGATACCGTCCTCATAAAAGTAGCCGATTTCTACGAAGAAGAAGTGGCGACCGCTATCGATAGCCTTGCGTCAGTGATTGAGCCTGTCATGATTCTGTTCCTAGGGGCAGGAGTTGGGCTTATTGCCGCAAGTGTAATGGGGCCAATTGCTAGCCTCAGCAATAACGTTGGCAATAATTAGCGCTCGTGTACTTTGAGCTCACCTTGCACGCATGCGCACACATCCTGATGTGGTGTTAGCTCAACCATAAAGAGCAGAAAGTTTGCATTATACTTGACGCCATCGTACTTATGGCTATAATCAGATGCAGACTTACGGGTCATACCCGGCAAGCATTACAAACAAATCATACAAGGAGGGTGGGCCCACATGGTTTCAACCGTTTCACTAAAGAATAAAAAAGGTTTCACGATTGTCGAGCTTCTTATCGTCATCGTAGTTATCGGTATTTTGGCAACGCTTGTTATTGTGACATTTACTGGTATTCAGCAAAAAGGCCGCAACAGCCAACGCCAAACAGACATTAACGCTGTTGATAGTCACGTTGAGTCGTTCTATGCTCAGCATGGTTTCTATCCAACACTTGCCGACCTACAGAGTTCAACGTTCGTTTCGAAGTGGCTCAAAGGTCTTGACCCAGAAGCCCTCCGTGATCCAAAGCAAGCTTCAGGCCAGACTATCAAGGCAACATCAAGCTCATCAGAGTACTCTTACGTAGCATCAAATACGGGTGGTACGGGCTGCACAAACACGACAGCAACAACTTTTGATGCGACTTCAGGCGACCCAATCGACAACGGCTGTGATAAGTTCGTTCTCACGGCTACACTCGAAGGCAAAAGCCCTGCTGAAACATACGCAAAGCAAAGTAACTAGTTTTCCTGTGTGTTGAAATAGAGTCGCCTAAGCGACTCTATTTTTTTGCACTAGCCTCTCGTATAATGAAGCATAAGCATGAAAATTCAACTCGAAGGATGGAAGCGAGAAAACGGTTACAGCGCCGTCGAGTTCATGGTTTCTATTGTAATATTTGCTATACTCGTCAGCGGAATAACAAACTCCTACATATCAATTCGAAAATCGTACCGTGTTGCTCGGCAGCTCAATGAAATGTACACCGTTCTAAGTGCTTGTCCAGAGATTGACCGTGCCCTAGAGTTTAACTCACTGAGCAGTACTTCAAACTGCTACCCGAACAACAGCTTTAAAGTTGAAAATAATGCTGGAGGAACAATTTCGTACAGTCCGGCACTTACCGTCCAAAATACCACTGCACTCGCTAGCTCTGACCCGTTAAAAAGTATTCCTGACTCAAAAGTAGTCGATATCACCGTAGGCTATCCTAAAGAACCTCACGTCAAACCTCTGCAACTCCGCATGCTTATTACCCGAAACGGGGTAGGACAGTTATGAGGCTACGAATCCCCCTCAACCAAACGGGTATAGGTATTGTTGAGCTTGTCGTTGTCATGACGCTTACGCTCGCTTTTTCTGGTATGGTTATTTCGTTTGCTCTCGACTATTGGGGCGCATCAACAACCCTGAAAAATGACAGCGAAACATTTGTGACACGCCAGAATCTTGGCGATATCCTCCGAGACCGGCTCAATGTTGCATCTGGACTCATTATGCAGAACAGTATCCCTGATGTGCACGCTACAGTGCCAGACCCAGGCGACGTCAGCGGATCACACTGGTTGATCCAGCATGCAGTTCCAAAAACAATCTCCTTGCCCTCATCGGGACAATACACTCCAGTTGTGTACTACACCGCTCCGAGCACAAATACATCAAAAGCGCCTATTATGAACGGTTCACTCCTGTACTACGATGAATTCGTTCTATACCTCAACGGCAGCACGCGTCAGCTTCTCCTCCGCAATCTTATAAACCCTGCGACAATTGGTTCAAATTCCCTACGCACAACGTGTCCAAAAAGCGCCGCGACAACAAGCTGCCCAGAAGAAAAGGTCGTCGCAACCGACGTTACATCAGTAAGTACACGCTATTTCTCGCGTTCCGGAAATCTTATTGACTGGACAGCTGTCATTGACCCCTTGACGGGAGAGAACATTGGGCCGGATTTTCCCTCTGTTGAGGTTGTTGAGCTCACTATTAATCTTGGGCGAAAGGCAATTATAAAGGGCGCCCAGGACACTACCAATCAAACTATCGTGCGCGTTGCGCTGAGGAACGGTTAAATGAAGCAGCGGTCTAAAGAAACCGGCTCAATTCTCGTTACCATTCTTATGCTTACATTTTTCCTCATGAGCGTCCTGTTCGGCTTACTCTTACTTGCAAATTCCAATCTATACCGTGCCCGTGGGCGAATCATGCTCTTACAGGCGCAATATTCAGCCGAGTCTGGCGCCGATGCGGCCATTGCCGCTCTAAACAGTGGAAATACATCATTTTCCGGTTCATCAACCCCTGTCACTGTGCTCAGTGGCGCCCAATACCGCTCAACCTATACTACCAGTATTAGTGTCGGCAGTAGCGACAAAGAACGCATCATCATTTCGACTGGATATGTATACAGTCCGAGTTCTTCAACTACACCAAAATTTACCCGCAAAATACGCGTCAGTGCACAGCGAAGTAGCACCGATGCCATGTCATCTATGGTGAGCCGAAACATTCTGGAAACTGGCTCTGCAGTGAAGTACATTACCGGAAAAGATGTGTACATAAACGGCTTTGTAAATCTCACGAAAAATACGAACAAACTTATGGTGGAAAACATTACAATAGCCGGCAAGAACACTGGCGTTAACAACTGTTCCATAGGTGGGTCCGGTTCACTCATCAAGCCAGCCAGCTTCAGCAACCCCGCACAGACAAAAACAAAATTAACGCTTGCTTATAACAACTGTATTACCCCGCCAGGCAATGCGAGTAACGCAAATTTCGACGTCGCATCCAATCAGTCAAATATATCCACGATTCAATCCATGTACATTCCGTGGGGGCAATACATGGATAGCAGCTATCTCTCAGGCTCCTGCACCGACTGGACCACTGGCGGCACGACGAGAAGCATTCCACAAACAGTTGGTAGTAAGAAAACGCACTATCCAGACGCGAACACGAACATCTCTTCTGCCTGTGGCACAAACGGAGACATCAACCTTGGAAGCAACACCTATACTATTACCGACAACGTACATGTTCGGGCAAATTTCTGCGCCGCCTCAGCTTGCACTCCGACATTTAACAACCCTGATTCAACTATAAAATTCATGTTCGTCGAAGGAACAGTGAACTTTAACTCAGTGAAAACTGTCTCGACAAGCGGCCCAATTGTGCTTGTTGCCTATGGTGCCGACCCAGCTTCTAAAACCAGCGTTTGTCCATACGGTGGAGCTTTGTATATCGGACAACAGGGTAGTGATTATACACTTGCTCCCGACATGTTCCTTCTGGCTATGAATGGTATTTGCTTGAATGCAACGAAATTCGGAACCGGTCCGCAGCCAAGCGTGAACGGCATCCCCGCACCTGCCATTGGCGGCATAGCCGGTAAAAATATCTACATATCAACCAACTCTGGTACTCCATGGGACCTAGCGCTCGATCCAACCTTTCCAACCAACTTAATTCCCTTGAATCTTTCCTGGAGACAGGCGACCTACGAACGACTGTAGTGTGGTATGATAAGAGAAGCCTAAAACGGTAATGCTAATGGGTGTGGCAGTATGCAAAAAATAAATCCTTCGACTCCATATCTCTTCGAAGACAAGCCAGTCTTCGGACTTGATATTGGACGTAGTAATGTGCGTGTCATGCAGGTAAAGCACAGTGGAGGCAAACGCAAACCAAAGGTAATCGGCTACGGAGAGATACCCTTTGACCCATCGTACATTGTTGACGGCGTTATCGTAGAGCCCGAAAAGCTCGCAGCTGACATTAAGAAGCTTTTTGAACACTGTTTGGTGGGGGATATTACGACTCGTCGAGTTGCTCTCGCCCTACCTATTTCACGTGCATTTACACGATCGGTCGACCTACCAAAACTGACCGAAAAAGAGCTGGCGAGCGCTATACAAACTGAGGTTGAGCAATATATCCCTGCAGCAGCAGAGAGTCTGTATGTTGACTACAGCACCGTCCGGTCAGACAAAGAAAAGTGGGCAACTTTTATTGTTGCCATGCCGCGACGCGTTGTCGATTCATACCTTACGCTTTGTAGGCTGCTCTGGCTAGAACCAGTCATTGTTCAGACTTCAAGCGGCGCAGGCGCAAATTTGTTTGCATGCGATAGTCAAAGCGACCTGCCGAGCGTTCTCGTCGACTTTGGCAGCGAAAGCGCAGATATTACCGTTTTCGATAAGAACCCCATCGTAAGTGGCACTGTTGCATGCGGAGGTGAAGAAATTACCGACCTTATTGGCAAGGCGCTCGATGTTAATTATCGCGAAGCTACCATCATTAAG
Source organism: uncultured Candidatus Saccharibacteria bacterium (assembly GCA_964387505.1). GTDB lineage: Bacteria > Patescibacteriota > Saccharimonadia > Saccharimonadales > UBA4665 > JAGXIT01. Next base: position 54,818 of record CAYLWF010000004.1, on the reverse strand, counting down.
ACAAAATACGGCCTAAGCTTTAGCAAAAAACAAACTCAAATTGAACGTGCACTTGAGTCTAACCTCGGTAATCTTATAAAGGAAGTGCAGCGTAGCATACGCTATTACGACGAGCGTTCGAAAACAAAAAAGCATATCTCGCAAATTGTAATTATGGGCGGTGGCGCAAACATGCCTGGGCTCGCAGACTATTTAACAAACGTTATCCGCATACCCGTTCGAGCATTTGACCCAACCCACTTTCTCGATTTTGGACATTTGCAGCCTTTGAGCATCAGCGACAAGATGTCGTACGTAACCGCTGCTGGATTGAGTATCTTGAAGCCTGAGGAGGCATTCTAATGATTAACCTACTCCCATCTCAACTGAAAGAAGCCTACCGCTACGGTCGTATCAACCGTCATCTTGTTCACTGGATAATAGCATTTGCTATAGGCATTCTCGGGGCGGCAATCATAACAGGGTTTGGTTATTTATACCTCGACAATACCGCAAAAACTTACGCAACCCAGATCGACAACGCCAATAAACAGCTCGAGAAACAGAACCTCAAAGGTGTACAACAAGAAGTGAAGTCTATTTCAAACAACTTACAACTGGCGGTTGACGTTCTTTCAAAGCAAGTGCTTTTTTCAGAGTTGCTGAGTCGGCTCAGCGAGCTCATGCCAGCAAATACGAATTTAACTGGACTTTCAATTACCCAGACACAAGGTGGTATTGATATCTTGGCTGCAGCAAAGGAAAATACTGACGCATCGCAAATACAAGTAAATCTTACCGACCCCAAAAACCAGCTTTTCAGCAAGGCAGACATAGTCAGCATAAACTGCTCTGGCGCGACAGCATATCCGTGCAACGTGAACATAAAGGCTCTTTTCTCGTCAAAAAACCCCTACCTTTTTACAAATAATTTGAAAAAACAATGAAGCTACGATACATGAACCTCATCCTCATCGCATGCACTATCCTCCTAGGTGTCGGCCTCCTTGCAAGTGGAGTGTTCGCAAACAAACTCTTGACACAGAAATCAGCCGAACTGAGCAAGCTAAAAGCAAAAAGTCAGGTTATTTCAGATTTACAGATTGCATTAAAGAAAGATAAAGCAGACATCGTAAAATACAAAGAACTCAACGATATCGCTCGAGCAGTTGTCCCGCAAGACAAGAATCAGGCACAGACTATTGGCGAGATTGTAAAGATGGCAAACGACAGCGGTATAAATAAGCTCACATCCATAACATTTCCCGCATCGACGCTCGGAAGTGGCGGAGCGGTCAAAGCTGAACCCGGCACCCTGACCCAAGTCACCCCCGTAAAGGGCATTTCTGGCGTTTACATCCTCCCTATAACCATCTCGCAAGACGCTAGTCACACAGTTGAGTACAAGCAGTTTATCGCCTTTCTGCGTAAACTCGAAAACAATCGTCGTACTGCCCAGGTAGCCTCCATTTCCATCCAGCCAGATGTAAAAGACCCAAACCTCATATCATTCAACTTAGTCGTAAACGAGTACATAAAGCCATGAACAGTTCTTTAGACACAGCCTCGGTCAAAAAACAATTCGGCAGCATAGCTCACATGCTCAATGCCTACAGGAGCTTCATTTTTCTCCTTCTACTTGCTAGTATATACACCTTTATCATCTGGCGAATTAATGTTTTAAGCAGCACGGCGCCTACCCAAAGTGATATAACCAATGCACAGCAGGATATTCCCCGGCCAAAGATCTCAGATTCCACGGTTAAGAAATTGTATAGCCTGCAAGACAACAGTGTCCGTGTGCAAGCCTTGTTTAACGAAGCTCGTCAAAACCCGTTCCAAGAATAAGCTTCCGAGTCATTGTAAAACCTTTCTCTCAAGCCGATTACATTTTTAGTGCAGTACAGACGCGCCATCTCACTATCCGTGCAATCCGGTGTCTATTGGCCTAATGCCAATCAGCGAATGGCGTATTCTTCTCTGTGCTGGTGGTTTTTTCTTGTTGCCCAGCTTCTGTCTCTTTATCATTCATTTCCTGCCGTGCGCGCGCTTGGTACTGCTGAAAATCAAGAAATCTCTGATATTCCGCCGCGTCTATTGTAACCGAGTGCTCGTCTTGCCCATTGCGCTTTAAGGTTGTTGGCACCTTACCGCTTTCCAGAGCAGCCGAAAAGTTTTCATGTGCTTCAACAATAACGGACACCGCCTCGTCAGGTCGGGCACATGCACGAAAATGGTAGTTTGCTTGCTCTCCTGGAGTCTCTATTGTTACCGTGCCATAACCAAAAATGGTACCAAAAAAATCTTTGCGCACCGACACATCATTCACATGTTGCAAGGCAAGCTGTGACACCTTGCTACTAAAAACACTCGGCTGTAGTACTTGAAAAACGGCTTCGTCAGTTACGATAAGTTGTTCGCCTAGCCGCATCATTATCGGTACAAGTGTACCGAGAGCAAGTATGATAGAAAACAATCCAGCGGCAGCATACAGCACTTGACTATTCTGGCTTGCGACCGCACTATTGCCACTCATAAATGAGAAGACAGTGATCCATATAATCGCTATGGCTGCAAACCCCGAGAGCCATATAACGGCGTACGCAAACCAGTGGTGTTTGTAGATGGCAATAATCTGTTCATCTGGGCTTATAGGTAAGCCGCTGTGTACTTTTTTTCGAAGATCAGCCTGTGCTTTCATAGTTCGTATTATACCAGTTTTGTCTGGGATGAGTCTTTCTCGCCTGTTGGTTTCACCTTGAGATGGCTGTAAGCTTTGTGTGTTACTTTACGGCCGCGGGGCGTTCGTTCCAGTAGGCCAATCTGCAGAAGATACGGTTCTATAAAGTCCTCTATAGTACTCCGCTCTTCGGCCGTCATGGCAGCAATAGTCTCGACACCGACTGGCCCGCCCCTGTAGTTTTCGATGATGGCAGAAAGAATCATACGATCCGCCGGGTCGAGCCCAAGCTCGTCTATTTCGAGCAGCTCGAGTGCCTTGGTACTGATTTCCGTGTCAACAATGCCGTCGCCATTGACGTCCGCATAGTCGCGCACGCGCTTCAGGAGGCGATTGGCAATGCGCGGCGTCAGGCGGCTTCGTTCAGCTAGGCGCAACGCTGCCGCTTTATCTATTTTCACCCCGAGTATACCGGCCGCCCTTGTTATAATGGCCTGAATTTCACTTGGCGTATAAAACTCGAGCCGGTGTATGTGTCCAAAACGGTCGCGTAGCGGCGCCGCCAGCGCGCCTGTACGCGTCGTTGCACCTATGAGTGTGAAGTGTGGTAAATCAAGCCTCAGCGAACGCGCCGAAGGTCCTTTACCAAGCATAATGTCAAGCTTGTAGTCCTCCATGGCTGAGTACAGCACCTCTTCGACTGTTCGGTGCAGCCGATGAATTTCGTCTATGAAGAGGATATCACCATCCTGAAGATTCGTGAGCAGGCTCGCGAGATCGCCAGCTCGTTCAATAGCCGGGCCAGAGGTAATGCGAATTTGCGCACCCATCTCATTTGCGATCACATTTGCCATAGTTGTCTTACCAAGCCCAGGCGGGCCGTACAGCAACACATGGTCAAGTGCCTCGCCGCGTTTCCGCGCGGCTGTAATCGCCAGCTGAATGTTCTTTTTCAGCCGCTCCTGCCCAATATAGTTTGCAAAATCATGCGGCCGTATTTTTAGCTCAAACTCGACTTCGTCTGCCGAGTCATCATCCGCCGCCACCACCGTATTCACAATCCGCTCTATCGCCATATGCTTCAAGTGTAGCAGCAAACACCCTAATACGCACCTTTCCGCCCCTTGCTCAAGGACAGTCCTTGAGCTAAACACAAGAGGAATGACTCAGGGAATGTGAGTGGGGTTCCAGCAGGTGCGCATGTTACGATCAAGTTTGGTAAGACGTTGAAGATCTTCGAGATACAGTTCGAAGTCAAACAGACTGATATTTTCGCGGACGCGCTCAGGTGTAGTCGAGTTCGGCAGTATAATCAGGCCGTTCTCTACAGCCCAACGGAGCATAATCTGCGCGTATGATTTATCGTGCTTTGTCGCAATATCGGTAATAACTGGGTCATTCATACACTTCGCGTGAGCAAGCGGACTGTATGCTTCGACGACTATACCGTGTTCCCGGCAGTAATTCACAAGCTCTGGTTGCTGCAAAAATACATGCAATTCCACTTGGTTCACTGCGGGTACAGTGCCTGAATATGCCTTCAGTTGTTCAAGATGCTTGATGGTGTAGTTACTGACACCAATGTTCCTTGCTCTGCCTTCCGTCCGTATCTTCTCGAGCTCTTTCCACGCTTTCTTCCGCGCTACCGGTACCGGAAAATGCAGCAGTAGTAGGTCGACGTAGTCAGTTTTGAGTTTTGCGAGCGACGTCCCAAAACTTTTTCTCGTTTGTCCAGCGACCATATGCTGTACGCTTATTTTTGTCGTTATCCAGACACTTTCGCGCGGCACGTTTGCTGCCTGCAAAGCCTCGCCGAGCGCACCTTCGTTACCATACGCCTGTGCTGTGTCGAAATGCCGGTACCCCGCCTCGAGCGCAGCCGCAAATGACGTTCTAAAATCATCGCCGCTTCCCACGCGCCAGAGCCCCAGCCCCACCTGCGGGATCCTGCTGCCGTCAGCTAAGCCAATCGTTGGTACGTCCATGTTTTTTGCCCTCCTCTTTTGTCTGCTGTAAGCATTTTACCGCTTTGTCCCGCTCACGCACAGTGTCAAAAAACAGCACAAACTTGTTACCAACCCGCACAGATGTTCGCTTGCACACGATCACATCGCGCCAAACTTTGTGTACTACAACATCTCTCAAAGGAAACTCTGCCTTATCTTGGCCATTTGCGAGACGCAAGACGGCCGAGGAAAGTTCATACTGCACAATACTTGTGCCAGTGAGCGCTATCATACGAGAGCGCATCCAGAGTGTGCGCAGTATAACCAACGGCGGCAAAAGTACGAGAAAAAACACCTCTACGAAAAGAAGTGTTTTTGCCCAACCAGGATCACTCAGTAGAGCAAGCACTCCTAGAAGTGGCAAGCCAAGCACGTACAATACAGTGTCAACGTACGAATAAAAAGCCGCACGAGTTGCCCGAATACGCTTGGCTTTCGTGATATCAGACTGCCACTTCATTCGTTTTTCGACTCCTGTAGGCTGTGAAAAAGTTCGTCATCTGAGCCCCACGTTGACACGCGATCAGCCAAAGCGAATAAGTTTGACTCCGAGCCATCTTGTGCATATATCCACACAGGCTTTCGGCCATAGGCATAGCCCACTTCGGCCGACATACCTTCGCTCGCTGGCCCTGGTTTGTATATGACAATCAGCACATCACTTTCGTCTATGTGCGCAAAGGCACGCAAAAGCTTTTTACCGTCATCCGGCTGTGGCGGCTCCAGCTCAGTAATGTACGGCTCAATCCCCGCCTTTTGCAAAGCCTGTTTTACGCCAGACAAAAACATAAGCAACGTCTCCTTATCTTCCCCCGCCACCCTCGCCGCCACAAACGCTTTCATACTATTCATTTATTTTAGCGTGAATCCAGCGTCCACATACAAAACCTGTCCGGTAATAGCATCATTTTTAGCTAGGAATACAAACGCCTCCGCTATCTCTTCCTGCGTAACCCATCTTTTGAGATAGGTAGAATCAATGAATCCTTTAATCATTTCGTCGGACATTGTGTCGTACGTCCGAGTCCTCACGAAACCTGGGCCAACTGCATTTACCTGAATGTCCGGTGCCACCATTTTGGCAAATGTCTTGGTGAAACTATTCACCGCAGCTTTCATGGCAGCATAGACGGGCGCCCGGCCGCCGCCCTCCCAGCCTCTGACCGAACTTGTGTTAAGAATTTTGCCATACCCCTGCTTTTGCATAATCAATGCGGCTTGTTGAGAGCACATGAATACACTAGTGATGTCTGTTTGGATCATTTCCTGAAAATCGTCGTATGACGCTTCCATGAACGGCCGTTTATCGGTACCTATAGCAGCATTATTGATAAGGATGTCTACCGCACCAAAATGATCCATCGTTTCTTTGAAAAGCCTTTTTACGTCAGCTTCCTTGCTGACGTCAGCTTGAACAAGTATGGCTTCTACGTTCAGCTGTTTTACCATTGCGAGCGTTTCTTCACCTCCGGTCTGATTGCTTCGATAATTGATGACTACTTTGCAGCCCTCTTCAGCGAATCTTTTGGCGACTACTTGTCCTATACCGCTTGATGATCCCGTAATTACAGCAACTTTATCTTTCAGCTTCACGATTATCCTTTCAGTGCCTGTTTAATACGTTCCTCGGTAGAAAGTGATGAGTCAATCTTTTGGAGCGCCAGAGCAGCATCTTGCGGGGAGTAGCCGAGAGAAATGAGCGCTTCGACAGCTTCGTCTTGGGTGTTTATGCCTGGCCGTGTCACGACATTTTCCGCTGTAGCACCGGGCGCTAGACCAACTTTATCGCGCAGCTCTACCACAATCTGCTCAGCAGCACGTTTGCCGACACCTTTGGCGCTCTGGAGTAGCTTTACGTCGCCAGCAGCAATCGCTCCGCGCACGGCCACTGCTGAGCCAATGTCGAGCACCGCCATCGCCACTTTCGGTCCCACATTTTTTACCCCCAGCAGCTGCTCAAACAGCGCTTGTGTATCTGGCTGCAAAAACCCAAAGAGGTCATAGCCTTGCTCACGGATGTGCTCATACACGTAAAACTTCGCTTCTTTGCCATCAGCCGACCGCCCAAAGTCCTCACTCGTCACGCTCAGCCCATACCCTACGCCCCCCACGTCCAAAATAACCCCCCTCACCGTCTTCTCCACCACTCCCCGTAAACTCGCAATCATACCTCCATTATCCCACTTCCCCCTTGCTCAAGGACAGTCCTTGAGCATATACTAGAAACATGCCTACGCGAAATGCCATAAAGCAGTACGCACCTGATTCCTACTACCATATTTACTCGAGGGGCGTAAATAAGCGAAGGATTTTTTTAGATGAAAACGACTACGCTTTCTTCCTCTCTCTGTTGAAGCGCTATCTGTCCCTTAAGCCAACTCCACGACCAAAGCACCCGCCATATCGAACCTTCTTTTCTGAGCTAGATCTTTTGACGTTTTGCCTAATGCCCAATCATATTCACATTTTTGTCTATCAACACGAGAACAACAGGGCAATCAGAGAGTTTATGGCAGCTATCATGACGAGTTATAGTAAATACTTTAATGAAAAATACAAAAGGCTTGGACCACTGTTCCAGAGTAGATATTTAGCTTCTCGGATAACGAGCGATTCGTACTTGCTACATATATCTCGTTACATACACCTAAACCCTCGCAACTGGCGAAATTATCCATATTCGAGTATCAAATATTTTCAGGGGAAAGCTTTCGCCGAATGGTTCAACCCGGTGCATATCCTTACTTTATTCGACGACAGCCCGCAAAAGTACCTAACATTTGTTGCAGACCACGAGGACTACAAAAAATCTCTTGAATCAATCGACCTCGACCTTGCTCATTCCTAAAACACATTCTTGCTCAAGGACTGTCCTTGAGCAAGGGAGCTTGATTTAGGGGTGGAGGGTGTGGAAGTGGGTAAGAGCGGCGGCGAGGGCATCGGCGCAGTCATCAGGTTGGGGGATTTCGGAGAGGCCGAGGAGGATACGAACCATTTCCTGGATTTGTTTTTTTTCGGCTCGCCCGTAGCCGGTGATGGCCATTTTTATTTGCAAAGGTGTGTACTCGGAAATCTCAAGGTTGTTTTGGCTGCCACACAGAAGCACTACTCCCCTGGCCTGCGCTACCGTCATGGCCGTGGTGACATTACGCGCGAAGAAGAGTTTTTCTACCGCCATATGCGTTGGTTTTGTCTGCGTGATGATATCGCTCAGTTCATCGTAGATGGTCTGCAGGCGCACCACATCATCTTCATGGGCTGGCGTCCGTATAACACCAGCATCCACCAGCTTCGCTTTGCCTTTCACGACATCTATTACCCCAAAACCAAGTATGCCCGTGCCTGGGTCAATCCCGAGTATCCGCATGCGCCTTTTTCACCTGGGATTCAGTTTTCTTCTCTGTCGGTTTCACTTCGGTTGACTTTTTCTGCGGCCGCCAAAAAATTGTAATCGGCGACAATAAGGCAACAATAAACGACATAAGAAAGACGATGTTTGCTACTACAGTTACCAGGCTAAATGCGCGTGATGTATATGAAACTTCATAAGGATTCTCTCCGGCTCCACGAAAAATTTGAACTTCTCGATATGTCCCTGGATAACCCCACCGTCGAACTACATACTCGCCATTTGTATCCATTCTTTGCTGCAGTACTGGTGGCCCAAATGCAAAACCCTTCTGTACTGCAATGCTCTCTTTGGTGCTCGTTCCTGCCCCAAAAAAACACGCGACCAGTACACTAATGAGAATAACGACTGTAAGTTTCTTTGCTTTCTTCATACCGCCATCGTACCACGTACTAGCGAATCAAAACAGTGAGCCAGCCTTTATGTGACTTTTTAAATATCATACTTCTTCCGAATTGATTTGTTGGCATGCAGGCATGCTCTATATACAACTCTAGTTCTTCTCGCACACTATACCGATATGCACTCTGTCATTTTTGTCTCTGCAATATAACATATGACGTCATATGCTGGCAGCCAAAGCTCAATCATGTTTTCTTCAGGACGGCCAAAAATGCGTGCACCTTTTGCGAAAATATCTACTGTAAGCGTACCGTTATATCTGTTAAATACGTCAGGTGTCACGATAAAATCAACGTCGCCAACCTGTGAACGGTATGGGTCAACTTGGCGAATATACAGATATTCATATGTTGCAGCGGGGATGCCATCTTTTTCCGCAAACGTTATAGGTTGCTTGAGCGGAAAATATTTACTATTGTAGTTCGGCGTCTCGTGTGCAAGGTTTTTACGAAGCTCAGTCAAACGTGTAAACTCATCATAGTCATGGCAGAAAATCCCAACGTTACCCCGAACGGGTAAATATTCGCCGTAAACTTGCTTGCATAACTGGTGGGAAGTTTCATGCAGATACTTTAGAGCTTCCATCAGTCCCAACTCAGTTGTGATTGGGCTAAAGCGATAGAGTTTCATTTGAAATTTACCCAAGTAGGCTTTCGTCGATGTCGAAGTTCACGTGTGTGTTTGCGACATCGTCGCAGTCTTCGAGCGCATCCATGAGCCGCATAATCTTGCCCGCAGTGTCGCGATCGGTGACTTCTATGGTGTTTGCTGGCACATACGTCAAACCGGCTTCAGTGATTTCAAACCCGCGCGCTTTCAGACTGTCGCGTACGCGCGCGAGGTCGGTGTCCGCTGTGTACACTTCAGTGACGTCGCCATCTTCTCGCACGTCCTCTGCACCGGCGTCGAGCGCTTCCAACATAAACTCGTCGCCACCGGCTTTCACTACTATGAGCCCTTTGCGCGCAAACTGGAACGCCACGGCACCCTTTTCGGCAATGTTTCCGCCGTGTTTACTGAAAGCCAAACGTACCTCCGGATATGTACGGTTAATGTTGTCTGTTGCGACCTCAACTAGTATGGCCACCCCGCCAGGTCCGTACCCTTCGTACAGTACTTCTTGAAGTTCGGCGGCACCCTTATCTTTTATCCGATCAATCGCCCGCTGTATGTTCGCATGTGGCATGTTGGCCGCCTTGGCTTTGTCTATCGCAAGTCGCAGGGCAAAGTTTGTTTCCGGGTCAATGCCTGCACGAGCGGCAATGGCTATGGCGTTACCAAGTTTTGTAAAAACCGCCCCACGTGCCGCATCTTTCGCACCTTTTTCACGTTTGATAGTAGACCATTTGCTATGCCCAGACATACAAAAAAATACTCCGTTTCTATCTGTTAGTATAGCAGATTTTACATACAAAGGCTAGTGAGTCGCCGAGATGCTCGGTTCCATGCCCTCAAACTCGCCGCCATGCTCAGAACGAAACAACTTTGGGCCATCGACGTAATACGTAAACTTTTCGTAATCTATCAGCCCTTTTTTCTTGAGCTTATGCAGTTCGACTGCTGCCGTTTCCCGAGTAATCCCCACCATTTCGGCGATATCTTGGTGGCTCAGACGCAGCGCTATTTTGCATCGACCATCAGGTTGCCGTTCGCCAAATCGTGTTACCAAGTATTGGAGTATGTACGCTAGTTTATCTTGCGCATAGGAGTGTTCCAGTGCGTACACGTGCATAGTTGCCGCAATATAGTGTCCGAGGTAGTTTTGAAAAATCTGATCTTTCAGCTCGCAGTCCTCTGCTAGGGAACGATCGTAGTCTTCACGCTCCACCGACCACACCACACAATCGGTCGCTGCCTCAAAATAGTAGATACACACCGGTGACTTACCAAATACCCATGACATTGGAAAAACGTCTCCCGCAGTCAGAAACGTCACCGTACGTTGATCGCCGTCGCCAGTAATGCCATAGACCTTTATGATACCGCTGCGCAAAACCATCACACTTTTCGGCACTTCTCCCTGAAACAGTATGGTACTTTTTTTCGGATAACGGCGTACAACAGCCGCTGATTCCAGCTGGGTTAATTTACCAAATTTTTTGCGTTCATCCATGCCATATATATAACATTATTTCATTTTTGTACCTATCGTAGCGAACCAAATATTGCGTGGTTTACGGAGTAAAAACAGCATAAACACCACGAATCCGTAGCATACAATCATATCTATGACACCAAGATATACATTCTGCTGAAATGCGTGCGGCAAACGCGAAAGTAGAACAGCGGTGTCGAGCATATACGTGAGGAGTAGTTGCGCTGGCCAGGCAAACCAACCCGCCAGTAGTGGTACGAGCATACCAGCTAACCCTGCTATAAAACTCAGCAACATTGCCATAGGTATGAAAAACGCAACGAGCAAATTTGCCAGTAGCCCCACTAATGAAACTTGACCGAATATATACATGACAAGTGGTATGGTCATTATCTCGGCCGCCATCGTCTCTACAGCCATTACCACGAAGAAAGGCGGCTTTTTCTCATGATACAAGCGCGCTAGCATTCGCGGTGCGAGCACTAATATGCCGAAAAATGCGAGCATTGACAGCCACCAGCCGATGTCACTCCAGAAATACACCGGCGTTGCATAGGCAGTAATCGCAGCCGCGAGCAGTATGAGCACCATAGGACGAACGGTGCGGCCATAATACCATGCTGCCAGCCCCAGCCCGCTCACCACTGCCGCGCGAACAATGCTGGCGCTTGCGCCAGTTATAAGCAAAAAGAATGTCATGAGACAGACCGCAAAGAGCACCATGAAAAATTTGGAGCGTTTTTCAAAAAGACGCTTTGCCGCGTTGAGTAAAATAGTAAGATTATACCCGCTAACCGCAATGATATGCGTGAGCCCTACCATGAGAAACGCCTGGCTAATGGCATACGGAAGCGTGTTGCGCTGACCGATGACAAGGCCTAGCCCAAATGAGGCTGCAGGCTCTGGTAGTGCCGTCTGCATACCCGCCACAAAACTCCGGCGAAAACTGTCCACCCATGTTTGTTCTGCGCTGACACGCTTTACTTGTGCATAGCTCATCGTTGCTTGTTTGCCGCCCCGGGTTGGGTAGAGCTTGCCGGTTATCTCAACTATGTCGCCGCGGTACACCGCCATTTCACCAAACCCGCTCACTTTGATAGTACCCGGTACTTCGACACCGCGCGGCGACGTAAAATACACCTGTTTGACTTCAAAACTCAGCTGGCCTTTTGTACCATAAACTGCATCGAGACTAACCTTTGCCTGCAGCGTTACCTTCTGCCGCGCAAATTCCTGGTACGGTTGCAACGCTTGCAGGTACCCAACCCCGCGCCATACGCCCAGGCTAAGCCCAAACAACGAGATCAAAATGAAGTGAAAAATAGGTCTTTTCAAACCTGTTACCGTCACCAAACCAAGTAAAACAACAAACCAACCGGGGACAGAAATATGCAGCCGCGCCAGCAATAATCCGGCCAAAAAAGCCGCACACAATCCCAAAACCTTATCCGTCCGCCGCACGTGCCAAACCCGACCCAAACCAAACCGTATCCGTAACCCAACCCATGCCATTCCCTCAGCGTATCATCTCAAACGCAGCAAACCATGAGTACTGTCAGGAAACACGTCAACAGAAGTCTACCAGCCTCCGCCTCCACCGCCTCCGCCTCCACCGCCAGAAGAACCGCCGCCGCTTGAGCCGCCCGAAGACGAACTGTACGAGCTCGCGGCGCTGAAGCTACTCATAGCCGAACTGAAAGCCGCTGCGCTAAACGGCGCTGAGCTGTGGTACCACACTGGTTGGGTCTGAGTCACTTCATAGTACTTTGAAAGCTGCTCGTTCCACTGCTTTTCTTCGCCGAAGAGCACGGCGTATGGTAGTACCTTTTCGTAGAGCTTCACGAGTTGTGCCGCGTTCTGACCATTCACTGTCTCGCCAACCTTTTGAGCTCCCTCTGGGCTCTGAAGTGTGCGTAACCGCTCTGTTTCAGCGAGTTTTATGTAGTCGCGCAGACCGTAGAGATAACGTTCTAGCGCTAGGCCTTTTTCCGAAACTTGCACGGTGCTAAAGGAAAAAATAAAGGCTAGCAGCGCGGCAAAAAGTAACACTGGCGACAGGGTAAGCACACCAAAAACTAAACATAAGAACGCAGCACGGCGATACCAGTGCCGTTCCTCCATATCTTTTTCATAGAGACTATACGGCGCAGACTCGAGCGCTTTTTTGAGCGCACTATCGTTACGCTGCAGCGTGGCAAACATGGTTGTATTGTTTTTAAGTGTCTTCAGTGCAAGCCTAGTTTGTCCCTGAAATAGCGTCTGAACGAACGTCTGTATTTCCGGAGGCAAGTCTGTAACAGGTTTTATAAGCTCCAGCTCATATTCGGCCGAACGGAATAAGCCTTTTTCTCCGGTCTGATAAATGTCTATATAGTGTCGCACTGCAAGGTCGATAAGCTGGGCAGACTGCGGCTTGCCCTTGTTTTCGCTAAACACTTTAGCGCTAACAAGTACGCTGGCCTCTTTGGGCGGCAGATATTCCGGCGCTATTGGGCCCATGTCGCCTTTGCGGTACTGGTTGCGGTAAAAATGCACCACGAACCAAATGATAAGCCCGGCCCCTATAAACCCGGTAAATATCATAGAAAGACCGAATAGGACAACGGCAAGTGCCATCCATTTTTCGAAGGGCGATTGTTTGTACGGTGTAAATGTGTTTGGTTCAAAACCTATTGCAAACGTTACGTTTTCACCCGCCTGAAGCGGACGTGTGGCGCTGACATTAACTGTTTTGTCGTTTGTGCCCTCTGCGTCTTCGCTGATGCTGCACGGCTCTGACGAACCTTGAGTACCCTGGTAGCACGACATTTTTCCCGTGAGACTACTCGTAAGAGCCGAGTCAATGTGCACACGGGCAGTTAGCTTCGTAAATGGCTGCTGCCAGCCGGTACCGTTTGTGTCCCAGTAAAACTCATCGTCGTTTGTGTCAGTAAAAAATTTCGTCACATCGCGCTGGGTGTAGGTAAGAATGTAGCTTTGCGTGCCGCGTACATAACGATCTGCGTCGCCTATTCGCACAACAGTCGCGTCACCCTGATCGTAAGTCGTAAAGTGCCAGCTGGAGCCATCTTCCCGGCTAACTGACTCGATGTTCAGGTGAAGCGAGTGGCCGTCGTACATTTTCGCCAAAGCTCGTTCTATACCGTGATTTTGGTCAAAGTCAGGAAACTGTGCGGTTATGCGTTCTACAACTTTTAGTTTTGACCTGCCGTCTGTGTCTTTCGAAAGGTAATAGTCTGCCTCGAAGTTTTGAACAGTAAAATCATTCACACTCGCAGAAGCAGGCACCACGCAGAGTAGCACTAGGCCAAGAGCCATAAATAGACTTTTGAGATATTTCATATGTTTATTGTATACCTCTTACTGCCGTTATGAGCGGCTATTTTCGAACAGGCGGGTGTTGTGTTCGTAGCGCATGTGGGCGAAGATTTTGAGCAGTTTCAACAGGCGGAGCAGACGTATACCGCGTAAGATTTCAAAGCTGGTCGTGGGGACTGGCACGGCAGCGATGAGGTAAAACCAGTGATGTCGAAAATATTTAGCCCGGTCACGGGCAAAATGCCACTCGAAGATGAACTCTGCCAGAAAAACAAGCCCCACAGCGACCTCAAACCCCTCAACCGCCCGCAGCTGTGCGTGACTCAGCTGTTCAAAATGCTCCAGCGCCAGAAAAATGAAGCTGAGCACAACCAGCGTGTGCATGATCACTTCCTTCACGAACAGAAATCGCCGCAGCTTTTGTAAGCCAGTTTGGGTGTGCATACTCTACAGTATACTCGACAAATGTACTATACTGAGAACAGACAGGAGATATATGGCACAGATTGTTATTACTCAGTTTGACTACGACCGTTTGCAAAAATTACTGGCAAAAAAGAAGCCGCTCGACGCGTTCGACCGCACGCTTTTGACTGAGCTAGAAAAGGGCAAGATTGTTGCGCCAGAAGCTGTGCCGCCCGAGGTTATCACCATGAACTCAGAAGTTCGTTTTATCGACGAATCTAGCAAACCGCTTACCTACTGGCTCGTTTTCCCTGAAGATGCGGATATGGCCTCCGGGAAAATCTCTATCCTCTCACCCATCGGCTGCGCCCTCTTGGGCTATAAAGTTGGCGATACTATAGAACTAACTGCTCCCGGCGGCACCCGTAAACTCGTCGTCGATGCTATCATCCACCAGCCTGAACGCGAAGGCAACTTCGACCTGTAAGAACCCCTCCCCAAACAAATTCACACTTTTCTTATCTGTCAGAGGACAGTCCTCTAGCATATGTTTGCCCGAAGAAATTGCCTCAGCTTTTGAAAGTTTCAACTATAGTTTTAGCTCGTTTAGTGGTAATACCCGCATGAAGAGCTTCATACAATGCATCCTCAAAGTTTCCTTGAGCAAATGCAACTATAGATTCAACCGCTCTTGCACGCTTAAACAGGTTTATGAGTTCTAGGCTCTCCGCAACATTTTCATTTTTTCCTAAAGCAGTTAGGTATGGCTCTTCTATTTCTTGGGCTAACCGCTGCAGTGCAACTACCAAATCAGCATGTAGGTTTCGGCCATTATTGAGTGCGTTAAGTGCTTCATCCACTTGAAGATTTTGAATACGCAGCCGTGAGATAGCTTCAGCACATATAGCGAGAGCTGCTTCGCGCTGACTAGCTGTAGCAAGTGACGCAAACGTATTCGCCAAACGAAAATCATAGCCTGTGAGACGACTCATATCATGGATTATATCAAAGCAAAGTAATCGAAATAACCGTGTTTTCATCAAAAGCTTGCCCACAAGTTCACATCAAAGGATATCTCCAATCAAAAAGTCCAGCTTTGGGACTTTTTGATTGGGGGCCCTGTGAGGCCTCGCTGCGCTCGCGCACTTTGTAGTGCTCGAAGCAAGCTTCTGCGGGCTACTCCGCTGGCGTCGAACTCACGACATGCATCTTTCCCTGACGGGAAATCTGCGTCGTGAGCTCAAGCTCATTCTGCCTTGCCATAGAAAAACACCCCGCTTTCGCGGAGTGTTTTTCTATGGAGGGCCCAGTGAGGCTCGAACTCACGACACGAGGCTTAAAAGGCCTCTGCTCTACCGACTGAGCTATGGGCCCCTATATGAGACAAACCTACGGTTTTTCTCATCGGTCAGTCGGCATAGCCGCCTTTTTGCGGGGGCAAAAAGCAAGCTGACCTGCTCTTTTCCCTTAGAACAGCAGCGGCCGTGGGAAGGGAAATTAACTCCTTACATTATCTATATTTTGGCGAAAAAGTCAACGGAGGTTTCGCCGAGCGGCTTGCGTATATCAGAATACTATACTTTATTTATAAAGATTAATTTTTATGATAAATATTTGATATTTTATGTTTAGGTATATAGTATTTAGTATAAAAAGGAGGTTTTATGGATGAGGCGCGGTTGAAAAACTTTTTGGAACTGGATTATGAGACGATAGAGGAAATGAACCTCGCGGCGCGCGCCATTACTGACCCTGGCGAGGCACGGGAAAAACACGTCGCGTACCTAGAGGAAGCAAAGCAGCTCAAGGCTGTAACTGTTTGCTTCAGCGACATAGAGGGTCGGTTGCACATGCTGGACTACGACCGCAAATTTTTCCTGAGCTCGCTCGACAACCTCACTTTCGACGGTTCGTCGGTGCGCGGCCTGAGCGAACAAAGTGAGTCTGACCTATGCTTGCAGGTCGACTGGACGAGCCTGACATTTGTACCGGCAGACATCTTTGGCGCGGGCAAGGTGATTGTTTTTGCAAACGTCTGCGACCGCGAACTCCAACCATACGCCAGTGATTTCCGCGCTCAGTTACAAACCTATGCTGCCGAACTCAAGAAAAAAGACGGGCTAGAGGCATACATGGCACCAGAAATAGAAGGTTTCCTCTTGCAAGGTGTCGACGCAGAGCAGAACTATGATGGCCGCAAAGGCTTCACGCTAGTTTCCACCGGAGGCTATTTCCACTCCCTGCCACTCGATGAACTGCGCCGCTTCATAGATGCAACGGCAGAAGTACAGCGCGCCATGGGCTTTGGCAACGAAAAAGACCACCCCGAAGTGGCGCCCTCACAGTTTGAAATAAACTACCGCTACACCGACGTCGTTCGCGCCTGCGACCAAGCACAGTTATACAAACTAGTTTGCCGCCAAATAGCCATGAATATGGGCATGACTGCAACATTCCTACCAAAGCCCATTCAGGGCGTAAACGGTAGCGGCATGCATGTAAACCTTTCGCTGGCACGCGGCGGCAAAAACATCTTCTTCGACGCCGCCGGGCAAGACCGGCTTTCAAAAGCGGGTTGGGATTTTGTGGGGAATGTGTTGCACCGCGCCGCAGACCTTTGTCTCATACTGAATGCCAGTGTGAATGCCTACCGCCGGCTTGACCCGGCCTACGAAGCGCCCAACCAAATCAAAGTTTCGGCAAACGACCGCAGCTCCATGATACGCATACCGTTTGGCAACGAAAAAACTGCTCGTATAGAAGTCCGCTCAGTCGCACCAGACGCAAACCCCTACATGGTCGCCTTTACCCTGCTGAAAACCGGCCTTTCTGGTAAACCACCGCGCGTAGACACCAGTAAACGCGCCCGCGTACGGTTCCTGCCTTCAACCATTCACGACGCCATACGCGTGTATAAAGCCAGCGATTACACTGGTAAGCTGCTGGGCGAAACTACAAAGCAAAAATACGCTGCGCCCAAAGTGGCCGTAGCAAATCGCAGCGCCGTAGAACTTGGCACACGCATAAAATCCGAAGAAATCATCCACCACCACGAAGTCACCAACCAGTTCCTGTGGAACAGTTTTTGAAAGAATAATGAGGGACTAACGCCCCTCCGCTTCGTGCTTGGATTGAATCCAAACACACGCTCCACCCCTCCCTAAAGCCGGCGCCTCGCACCAGTTCGCTTCGCTCAATGTACGGGATAATGATTGCTTCGTTTGATTTTCGGGCGTACCATGAAGATAAGGGGGATGTAGAGATGAAGGTACACAACTTTGGGGCGGGACCGGCGGTCTTGCCAGATGCAGCAGTGCAAAACACTGCTGAAGCGGTGATAGAACTTGATGGAAGCGGACTTAGTCTACTCGAAATTTCACATCGCAGTAGTGCGTTTGAGAAAATTGGCGCCGAGGCTGAGGAACTCCTGCATGAGCTGCTCAACGTTCCGGCGGGTTACCGCACGCTTTTTCTCGGCGGGGGTGCCAGCACACAGTTTGTGGTAGTGCCGTATAACCTTCTGAATACAAAGGCTGCTTACCTAGAAACTGGTGCATGGGCAAAAAAAGCAATCGCGGAAGCCGAGCACTTTGGTGAAGTCGAAATTGTTGCCTCTTCCAAAGACAAAAACTTCACCTACATTCCGAAGCAATATACTGTCCCCACCGACGCAGATTATTTTCACATCACCACAAACAATACCATCTTTGGCAGCCAGCTCCGCTCTGACCTTGATAGCCCAATACCGCTCGTGGCCGATATGTCGTCCGATATCCTCAGTCGACCAATAGATGTGAGCAAGTACGGCCTTATATACGGCGGGTGCCAGAAAAACATGGGACCAGCTGGTGTTTCGTTCGTAATTGTACGTGAAGACGTGCTCGGGAAAGTTGAGCGACGCATCCCGACCATGCTGGACTACCGCACACATGTCGAACATAGCTCGCTGTATAACACCCCGCCAGTTGCAAGCATCTTTACTGTGCGTGAAGTGTTGCGCTGGGTAAAAGCCGAAGGCGGCGTCGGCGAAATGCAAAAACGAGCTGAGGCTCGGGCAAAACTACTATACGACGAGGTAGACCGGAACCCACTTTTCACTGGCACCGTTACGCCCGCAGATCGTTCGCTCATGAACGCATGTTTTGTGATGAGTAATGGTCACGAAGATAAAGAACAAGCATTTTTGGACTTTGTAAGCAAACGAAATTTGGTAGGGCTGCAGGGACACCGCTCTGTTGGCGGCTTCCGCGCCAGCATGTACAATGCCCTCCCGCTCGAAAGCGTCCAGGAACTCGTAGATTGCATGAGACTATTTGAGGAGGAAACCGTATGAACATACTACTCGCTACCCAGAAACCCTTTTCAGAAGAAGCAGTAGCAGCCATCAAAAAAATCGTGACCGAGGCCGGACACAAACTGACCGTACTCGAAAACTACAAAGAGCAGGCCGACTTGGTGGGAGCAGTGAAGACTGCAGAAGCGCTGATTGTCCGTAGCGATCTCGTGACCGCAGAAGTCGTGAAAACCGCGCCAAAACTCAAGATTGTTGTACGAGCGGGAGCGGGCTATGACAACGTTGACCTTGAAGCCTGCACAAAAGCAGGCGTAGTCGTCATGAACACGCCCGGGCAAAACAGCAATGCCGTGGCAGAACTTGCTATAGGCCTCATGATTTATAGTGCGCGAAACATGTTTTCACCTGGGACGGGCACAGAACTTCGGGGACGTTCACTTGGTTTGCACGCGTTCGGTAATGTTGGTAAGCTGGTTGCCTCCCACGCGCGCGGATTGGGCATGAAAGTGTACGCATACGATCCGTATGTTGGAAACGAAATTATGCGCGAGTTCCACGTGGAACCAGTCGCTACACTTGAAACTTTGTACAACGCGAGTGATTACCTTTCACTCCACATCCCTGCCCTGCCCGACACAATTGCTTCGGTTGGCTTTGATTTAATTTCCCGCATGCCGCGCGGGGGCACTTTGCTCAACACGGCACGAAAAGAAGTTGTAGACGAAGCCGGTCTCAAGCGCGTGCTGGCCGAACGCCCCGACCTATACTACGTGGCCGATGTTATGCCCGATAGCTACGAAGAACTCCTGGTCACCTTCCCTGGCCGCGTCTACGCAACGCCCAAGAAAATGGGCGCCGAAACCGCCGAAGCAAACGAAAACTCGGGCCGCGCTGCTGCCCAGCAAATCATCAACTTTTTCGCCACCGGCGACACTACCTTTCAGGTGAATAAGTAAAGCGAAGCTCATTCCTCCACTTCAAACCTGAGACTATTTTTTGTGCTTCTTTTCTGACTCTGGTTTCCAGCGGGTCATAAAAAAGTACAAGACAGTAGTGCTTGCGCCAGTAATGATAGCTGCTGTCTCAAGATTATTCAGTTCACGCCACAGTTCCGTCGACTCAATAGTCGACTGCTGGTCTGCGGACAGGTATGGCACTGCAAGCAGGGCTAACAAGCCCCCCGCAGCGGCGGCGGCGATAACACCTAGAAAAAGTTTAAGCCCTTTCACTTTTTTACGACTCAGAAATAGTGTAAGCACTACAGGTATAACCAGCAGTCCGAGCTGTGTCCATTGCATAGTTGTAAGTACGTTCGAGCGGCTTGCGCCATATATAACGCTACTCGCATCTCCCGCGACATACGTTGCAAGTACACTGCCCATACACACACTCAAGAACACCAGCATGCCATTTGAACGTAGCAAAACGGTTACTAACGGCGGCACAGCAACAAGACCAGCAAGAGTTGCAAGCTCCATACGCTCACTATACCATAAGCGGCCTTCCCTTGTCCCAGCCTACACATGTAACAAAATGTGTACGGCCGTACACATTTTGTTACACATGCAGTAGTCGGAAGAAAGGGTTAGAAACGAATTTGATTACCGATATTTATGGAAGATTTCGCTGTCTCGCCACTATTGAGCTCTATGACATACTTGGCAGGTGCCTTCGGGCAAAAGCTTTGCGGAAAGGTGTCTGGCGAGACATTCGGTTCTATGTGTACTACCCGTTTTGCTTCATCAAGCCATATGATGTCTATACTGAAACGCATATCTTTCATCCAAAAACACTGCATTTCCGCCTTATCAAATACAAATAGCATTCCTTCGTCGAGTTGCATTGAGTTTCGTTCGCCAAGACCTTTCTGCCTTGCAGGCTCATTCTCAGATACATCAAGTGCGTATTTTTTACCACCCATACTTACGTACAATTTCTCTGACTGAAGACTAAGCACTGTTAGTAGTGCACTACAGCAAAACAAAATTACGACAGTACTTCGCCATTTCATACACTGACTCTAGCACTGTATAGCTCAGAACAAAATGTTTAACGTGAGACAACTTCTTTGGTGCGCGGTTTTTGCACTTTTATAACAATAGCCGTCTCTAGCCTACGCACATCCGCTAACACTCGGGAGCGATCTTTGTTAAAAAGCACAATATCAAATACCGGATCGTCCCCATTACGCGCAAAGTCGCACGTATCACCAATCTTTTTCTTGATGGTAATGGTCGAAAAGGACTCTAGTTTACGGGCTTTGTTCACCCCCTCAAGGCTCACGAGCTTACCCTTCTGACGAGCGTAGAACTGCATAACAACTGTGTAACCTTTTGCTTTCTTGGGCAGGAGTGGTTTTTTCGGTATACGAATAAGGATGTCATTCATCGAATGATCCATACCATAGGAAAGTTCATACATTTCATGGCGGAAGCCCCCTATCCGCGGTCCAAGTTCAATCACTTTCCAGCCATTTTCGGTTTTCATAAGCTCAATGTGACAGTTTGTACTACGCAGATTCAGAGCTTCAACTGCTTTTTCCGCGACACGCCGGGCAGCCTCAACCTTGTGCGGAAGTATGCTGACTGGTGTAATACGCATATAGCCGAAAAAGTCTTCGAAACCAACAGCTCGACCAGTCTTCACATGCACGAGTGGCGCGTGATAGGTAACGCCACGCTGGTTCACATATGTGTCAATGGAATACATCGTACCTTCCATGAACTCTTCTATGAGAATCTGCGGCTCACCGCGGCCTTTCTTCAGTGCATATATTTGATCGATCTTTTTGACCACTCTCGCGAGACTTGTTTCCAACTCTTCTCGGTGATAGCACAACGTGACAAGCAAGCTTGCCGCAAGACCAGCCGGCTTGATAATGAGCGGAAACCCGACGACGCGTTCTATTCGATCGAGTGTTTCCTTCGTGGCATCGTGAGCGACCACAAATTTTGGCGCAATAGACTTGTCATATCCCCTGAGGAGCTGACGCATTTTGATTTTATCGGTTGTCCAGTCGAGAGATTTTTCAGTTGGCGTGTTGAGGTACGGAACATGGGGCACAATCTTCTTTAGTAGGGGTATATTTCTTTCGGCGCGACATGTTACCGCAAGAAATCGGTTTTT
The DNA here is from genome assembly GCA_964387505.1 of uncultured Candidatus Saccharibacteria bacterium. Lineage (GTDB taxonomy): Bacteria > Patescibacteriota > Saccharimonadia > Saccharimonadales > UBA4665 > JAGXIT01. The sequence continues at coordinate 33,104 of CAYLWF010000004.1, read as the reverse complement.
ATACGGTAACAGACTTTTCTGAATCTCGACTTCTTTTGAAAAGTCACACTCCAGTACAACTGTTTTATTGAGTCCGCGTACCGCTGCCCGCGCTGCCATATCCGAATCGTCTACTATGACACATGCCGTCAAGTCGCGTTCAAGCAGCTTGCTCAACCGAAGCATTGCTTTTTGCTGTGTGTGCAAATACGACCCGACAAAAAGGACCATATCGCGCTCTTGGGCTTCATAAAAGTTTGACATAGTCTGACCTTAGCTAAAATTCCTTGAAAAATCAAACATCATTTTCCGAAACATATGTGAATTCTTCATTGTTGAGACTGTACATCTTCAGCTTGCGATATAGCCTTTTGTGACTGGCGCACCATGGCATCTACAATCTTACCCGCAATATCAATACCTGTCACCTGTTCAGCCCTTGGGAAATAGCAGGGGACATTTACTTCTGCGAGAAACGGTTGTTCCGTTTTCGTATCAATGAGTATATCGACACCACCCAAAATGCTTGCCCGAAGTTTTACTCCCGCAATACTGGCGCGAATTATCTCTTGTGATAATTCGGAAACATCCAGTGACTTGGTCACGATGTCAGTTCCGAAATTCGTCCGAAAATCGTTTTCCGGCTTTATATATTCGTTAGCAGCAACAACCTCATCATCTACCACTACAAGCCTGAAATGGCGATAGTCCGCTACATATTTGCGTAAGATAACGTGCGCGTCAGGACGTAGTACTTTCGCCATCAACGCCTTTAAATCGCCGAGTGTATGCAAGAGATTTACTCCTTGACCTCTACTGAAACCAAGGACTTTCAATACTACAGGAAAACCGCCCAGTTTTTGCACTCTTGCAGAAAGATCTTCATCTGAAAGATTCAGCCAACCAACATCCATGATAGCCGATGGAATGACTGGTATACCTGAGGCAAACTGGTCAGCGAGACTGCCCAAAACACTCCTGGGATAGACAAAACTCGGATAGTACATGCTCGTGAGAATACCTTCGTTATTCGCGATGGCAACAGATTCAATTGCTCTTGATTTATCGTTTAGCCCTTCACCCAAATTGCTCTGACTAACCCTGTAGAGTAAATCGCCTTTGCGAAACCGGTACGTCCGAATGTCGTCGACCAGCGTATCTTCCACGACAAAATGATGATAGCCTATGTCTCTTTTCTTGCACGCACGCTGAAGAGAAGCATCGATTGGACCACCAACTTGTTCTTTCGAAAGTACGACGTGCATTATCATTTTGACCGTCTCCCTAAAGCGAGAGCTTGAACCATACGACCAAACATTTCTACCTTGAGTTCTGGAAACGCCCCATCGTCAAGCGCTGGAGTTGTGTTTGCTTCAAGGACATACCACTTTCCGTCTTCTGCGAGCAAAAAATCAACCCCAATAAGCTCTCGGCCGGTTAACTGTAGTATGTTTTCGACCGTATCAAGCACACCGCTGGGAACATCTTTCTCTTCGAGGGCGATGGCTTTGCCGCCCTGTGAGGTGTTATTTAGATGTGAACCGTCTACGCGATTTTTCTTGAATATGACTTTTTCACCACCCAAACCAAATGTTAATATGCGTAGTTCGCCACTATTTTCTATGTATGGCTGCACGACATAATGATGGCCGCTGGCAAGTAAAATTTGCTCTGCTTCGTCAATATTTTTCACCAAATAATTACGAAGTCCCTTTATCCCGTAACAGTCTTTGATAATCAACGACCCGTTAGGCCGGTCGTTCTTCAGATAGTCTAGTAGCGTGTTACCTTCAGGAGAACTCACAAGATCAGGTGTAGGAATACCGTGTAGCGCGTAGAGAAACCCCTGGCTTACCTTCCCGTAGTAAGGGAATTTTGCGTCTTCGTAATTAATCATTGATATACCATGTGCGTCACAATACAAGCGTAATGCATTTGCATAGTCTGTGAATTTTCCAGCATTTCGCAGGTACACAATGTCGGCAATAGTACGGAGCGATCTATTGCGCCACAAGATATCAGGGCGACCATCTCGTATGACAAATAACAAATCTTGCACGCTGCAGAATTCTACCTGCTGCCCATTCTGGCTACTATTTACCCCGTGTACAAACTGCTTCAGCGACTTTTCTTTCGGGGAAGGTCTCTCGGCGTACGGCACCGAGATATTTGTTATGATAAGTGTTTGCATACGCTTGACATTATACACATATATGTTAGTAATAGCAAGTGTTTCGCCCGCCCTTGCACTTCGTCAACATCGCCGTAATAGCGATGCGCAGACAACGTAAGCGATACCCTACCGTCAGGTTTTATCCAAAATAGCCCGATACCTGTGGCGTGTTTAGTGTTGGGCACTTTGGACTTTTTTGTAAATAAAATAGATAACGGCGGCGAGAACAATGAGAATAATGAGTTCCATCGTAATGAGTCCCCGTTGATTATGCTTAAGCTTATGCATTCAGTGCTATTATGCCGAAAAAGCCCTCGCGAATGCAAGCTCAACGGTTCTATACAGTTCATGAGAAAATCTCTTTTTAGATTGTCCGGCCGGACAATCTAAAAAGTAACTATCCGCTGTCTAGTGTGTGGGCATTTAGCCTCAAAAGAAGCTGCGTTTTTGGGGAGCAGCACGAAACTTTTCGAGTAATTCTTGTTGCTCGCGCGTCAGTTTTGTAGGCGTGTCTACAACTATGGTAACGATGTGCGCCCCACGCGTTTCACGCTGCAAATGTGGGACACCGTGATTACTCAGTTTGAAGTCACTACCGCTGTGCGTGCCAGCAGGCACCTTCATCCGCACCATGCCGTCAACCGTCTCCACGTCTATCTCGCACCCAAGTGCTGCGTCTGCCATACTCACGTGCTCATCGCTGAGAATAAGGTCGCCTTCACGGGTAAATTTCTTATGCGCCTTGACGCGGATGTGGACATAGAGGTCGCCTTTTGGCCCATTTGCGACGGCCTCGCCGCGTTCGCGCAGGCGTATAGTTGCGCCGTCGTCTATGCCGGCAGGAATTTTGAGCTGAACGGATTGCGTGCGTTTTTCGGTACCTTTCCCATGACAAACACTGCAGACCTTTTCTGGTTTCTTGCCCTTCCCTTGGCAGTCTGGGCACACTACTGCTTGTTGAATGTTGCCAAAGATAGTTCGCACAGCCTGAACAACTTGCCCGCGGCCACCACATTTGTCGCACGATTTCAGTTCGTAACCAGGCTCTGCAGTTGTGCCCTTGCAGTGGCTACACGTATCATCAAGATTGAGCCGCAGGTCTGCCTCTGTGCCAAAGACTGCTTCTTCAAAACTAATCTCTACACGCGTTTCTACGTCGTTGCCCCGAGCCTGGCGTTGCCCGCCACCGTGAGCGCCGCCACCAAAGAAACTACCAAATATATCGCCAAGGCTAAGGTCGCCAAAATCAAAATTGACGTTCTGCCCGCTCCATTCGCCACCAAAGCCACCAAACGGGTTGCCGCCCGGACCGCCACTGGCACCGCCCACACCAGCGTGGCCAAACTGGTCATAGCGCTGTCGCTTACTTTGGTCTTTGAGCACCTCGTAGGCTTCATTTACTTCTTTGAATTTCGCCTCGTCGCCACCCTGCTTGTCCGGGTGTAGTTCAACGGCCTTTCGCCGAAAAGCCTTCTTGATTTCGTCTGCTGAGGCGTCTTTGCTCACGCCGAGCACTTCGTAGTAATCACGTTTTTCTGCCATTGAAACCATTATAGAAAATTAGCACTCAAAAGTCTAGAGTGCTAAACAGCTTACCCCGTCACCCGATTCAGGGGGTAAATTCAATACAACTGTGCTCACAGTCAAAACCGCTACGGCCAAAGCCGATAAGAGTAATGTTTGCTTTCAGGTTTCCATCCGTACGAGAAAATTGCCTGCAATCATATGGTTCGTAGTAGTCTCCTGCGCCCGTCCCAACAATACGTATTACGCAGATTACGTCTGTTTGCGCGGTAAGGCCTAGACGATATTTCCCTTCTGGTGTTTCTATAACTTTTATTGTCGCTGGACGCGCCGCTGCAAGCAAGGCATTCTCTGTAACTCCGGTATCCTTTGCGATAGTACCGCTACGTTTTCTCCAAATATGATAATCCTGTGCGCTGCCCTGAGATATTGTCGCCGAGGTTTGTGATTTGCCAATAGGCGCGTCTGTCGGTCCTTGTTCGATAAAATGTACCGTCCCGCTCACATTTAGCTCACTTCGATTCCGCACAACGAAATACGCACCGCAAATGACAAGTAGTGTTGTTATGTAGAGCAGCGACCTAATGATGCTAGGCTTTTTTATAGACTTTTTTCTCATGTCGAAAATTTCCGGTTATTATCGCCGCTCATCGTTTTTCTGTAATTGGTACACTGCGAGTCCTATCAAGAAAACTGCGAGTAGCGTCAGGGAAAGCCATGCTAGCGAACGTAGCTGGTATAGTACTGAGCCGACCGCAACATACATTCCCCATCGTGTCACGAATCGGTCGCGGAGATTCATGCCAAGCAGCATGATGAAGATTTGCTCTCCCAAGAACCACCAGCCGTATAGCCCACCAGCATTTCCAGCTATAACTTGTAGGCCGAGTGGAATGGTTGCCGTACAAAGCATAGCAACAATGTACTGGTGACCTGTTTCGCGCTCACCGCGATAGCACCGCCAGTAGGCGTACAGTCCAAATAAAACTGCAAAAATATGTGCGTAAACCTGAATATTATGAACACCGTTGTATGCAAGCAGCCACGTAAGCGATACAACCGCAGCGCCACCCGCCCACTCTCGGGAAGATTGTGCGCGCGACCAAACATAGTGCAGCGTTACTAAAGAAGCCACAAAGAGCCCGACTGGCATAGCCCAATTTGTATCAAAATAAAGCATCGTCGCCGGTGCCACATATAGCATTATGAGCGATGAAACTTGTAGTCGATTTTCGTAATCACCGTTCTTCTCGTGGACTAGCCCACCATACACATACCCTCCGAGGGCCAGCAGGCTGCTTAATGCTACGTACAGGACAACATTTTCACCCGACTGATACGTCCCCCAAAAGCCTGCTTGCACCAAAAGCGGTGCGAAAAGCATAATATCTGGCTGGTGTTCAACATGTCGTGCAATAAATGCCAGAAAGATAGCCAAAACACCGCATATTGCAAGCGGCATAAACCGCCAATCCGTCAAAAAGCTCGCAACTGCCGCAACGGCTCCAGCTATACCGTATGCGACAACGTACGCTTGGCTGTCTGTGTGCAGACGTCTTTCGAGTTCAGACAGTGCAACAGGCAGACGAGCTATACGCTTCTGGGCAACCGCACGCGCCACCACAAGCCCAACCATAGACCATATATAGCTGCCCGCGTACCAGCCAGCCTCCTGTAAACTTGGAACTACCTGGGCAATGCCGATGGGTATGAGCAACCATATGAAACTCCCCAGCCATCGAGCGGCTTCCAAACGATTGACAAAGATGAGTGTTAGGTTCCATGCGCAACCGACCACAAGACTAGCCAGCCATATACCCGGCCGAGATAGACCGAACAGGGCCGGCAAAGACACATATACACTGCTCGCGACGAGCCACGTTTGCGCTACGGCATCAACCCGCGCAATGCTATAGCATGCAAGCGCTACTATAACTGCAACCGCAAACACAGTGCCACTGCCTGCAGCTATCGCGGTAGCAAAAGCAAGCGAAAACGAAATAAGTTGCAGCGCGCGCCAATTTAGTCTCCAGTCTACAGTGTCATATTTACTCCGTCGAACGGTAAAAAATACTACTAGCTGCACAGCGGAAACTACGAGCACCCCCACCAGAATTCCCCAAGCATGCCATCTTGAGCCCGCCGCATGCAGCCCAACCAAAAACGGTAGACCAAGTGCAAATCCCATAGATACTGTGTACATATCTGGACGTTTTTGATGCAGCCAAACCACTAGGCTAGTCGCTACCATAAAACTCAGTGCTATCACTGCCCACCATGGCTTACTCCACGCCAACGGCACAGCCACCAGCAACGAAACAACAGTCGTATTTGCTACTGTTGTCATAAGTGCCGTTGCTCCGCGCATGAGCACCCAAAATAAACTTGGTACAGCAAAAGCAAGCACTACTAATGCCACCGCTGGGAACGAATGATTAACTCCATAAGTAAACGACGCGGCACTTAGTAACAACGCGCTATGCGACGCAGCCGCATAACCAACACGATTTACACTATCTACTGGAGCTTTCCAGGCTTGCAATCCGTAATATACGGCTGCGAGCGCTAGCGAAACAGCCATCTGTAAAATGCCGTGCTGGGGCGTCATGTACAAGGCCGCAAAAACTGATACCGGTATAAGTAGTCCGCCACTGACTGAGATCGGATTGTCGTACGTTTCTTTCCCGTGCTTTATTGCCCACGCCTCCAACAACAGTCCCATTGCCGCTAGCCCCCAGCCATAGTAGTAGACTGGCATCTGTAGAACCGAAATGGCTGATTCAAAAAGTGACACACATGTACCTATGAATATAAACTCCATAAATGTTCTGTGAATTTTACGGAGCGCGTGGCCGTATAACCCGAGACAAAGGAGTGACGTCAGCAACCAGACGAGTTCAGGACGATCTCGCATAACATACGAGTAGAGTGCAAGCCCAGCTAGCGGTGCAAGCATCAAGCCCATACCAATGAACGTATAGCCCGCGGTACGAAGCTTCGGCTTATTGCTCTGTAGCCACAAGCCACCGAAGTAAAGCGCCGACATCACTATCAGTACAACCGCTACGCGGAGTGGTCCATACGCTCCGGCAAGCGCCACAAAAAGACCGGCGGAGGCAAGAAAAAGAAAAGCGCCAAAATACAGCAAAAGTGTCGTATTGTCGATCGAAGTAGACTGATGCGTTGCTCCTTCGGGCGCGTCTGACCATGCTGCAATTGCGTTGTACTCTGAGGGGACACTATCGGCAATAGCGGCTTGCGGGGAATCTTGCGCTCGAGGATTTTTTTCTCGGGCTTCTGTATCCAGAAGCTCTGCTGCACGTATCACATCTGCCGAAGCCAATAGTATGCCCGCCGTCGGAGGAGGCATGCCCTGCTGGCGCAAATCGTTTAGCATTTTGTCGAGCAACGTTTTTTCTGCTTTTGTCTTTGCGTCTCGATGAAATGCCGCAATATAATCAACCCATTTCTGGTTTGTTTGGAAAGTAGACTCTCCACTCCCTTTTCCACCGCGATTGCTCAGCCACACTATCAGTGCAATCAATCCTAGAAATATGAGTACGCTCATACGCCCTCCTTATTGCTTCTACTGTACCATAAGTGGTTTTCAACCGTCATAATTGCCTCGGCCTAACGAGATATAATAGTACATAAGGAGGCTTCATGAAGAAACAGTGTCAAAGCTGCGGCATGCCGCTGCAAACAAAGAAAGCTGGGGACTGCAGGGGAATCGAAAAAGATGGTAGCAAAAGCGAAAAATGGTGCTCCCTCTGCTACAAAGATGGCGCGTTTGTCGAGCCAGGCTGCACGCTGGAAGAAATGAAAACCATTGTCGACAAAGCTCTGGTAGAAAACGGCAGCGGCCGGCTCATGCGCTGGATGGCCCAGAAACAACTTCCCCACCTCGCCCGCTGGAAAACGAAGTAAAACTAGCCCCTACTGTCTATTTATTGAGTAATCTTCTGATTTCAATTCGCTAGGACATCGCCCGAAAGAGTTATTACGCCATGTTCTATCCATCGGCACAGTACCGCTCACCGGTACTCAGCAATGTCGAGACGCTAAAACCGCGGGAAGTTGTTTTGCCGTCGCAGGTCAGTCGCAGAGATGTCTTTATAGTTTTCTGCTTGTCTGGTCCAGAAGCAATGTATGAATAAGTACATATGAAGCTTACTGCGCTGGCTGGATCTGTGTTGTCTTCAAGAAAATTGCAGTTCTGTAACAAACTTTCGTTGGGTAAGTTTCCCTTGTTATTTGCCTGATATTCAGTGATCGTTGCTACTGTTACTGATGCTGTGTTTGAGGCATGGTTAATCTGGCCTGGTACATATTCCAGACCGCTTCGTAGTGTGTTAGTGTACGCATTGCGACACTCTCCTTTCATTAGTTTAGTACCTAACGAAAGTATACGGGTGTCGCATTTTTAGGGGGGAATTTTGGGGTTTTGTCTATGCAGCTCTTTCTATAGATATCGTTGCCTGCCCCTTAGAATCTAGTCCCGTAAGCGTTACTTTAGAGCCATCCCTCAGTATTATCACTTTGGCGCCTGGAGTTGCGACGCCTCCAAGCCGCTTTTCCTCATCGCTCATTCCGGACGTCTCCACGCGCATAGTAACTGTATCTTCTGTGCCCGGAAATTTCTGTTGTATTCTTGTCTGTACTACATATTCATAGTCAGACGATCCCACTCTTACCTTTTCTACAGAAAGAATCACGCCCCCTGGTAGCCTCAGCAGTTTTGTACCTGTTGTATCAAAGTGTGAGACAGTGTAGTTGCCTGGGCTAGTAACATTCGTGAGCTCGTCGGGCTTGAGTAGTCCGATATCATACATATCTGCAGCCGTAAAAGATGCGCCTGAATAATCAGTAGCGCAGTAACTCATGACTGAAAAATTATCTGCAGTCATGCCTCCAATATTTCGCTCTAGGGGTAGGCAGCTCCCCGGAACTGGCCCCTCGCATCGCGTAACACCTGCATGCCCAGCGCCTAGAACGTGTCCGTACTCGTGAGTCAAAACAGATCCTTTTGGTAGGCTAGTTGCAGTATCTGCCAAAACAGGTGCAGTATCGCTTGAAAGAGCTTCGCCTGCCACACTACCATCACACGAAGGAGCCCCGACTGCAATAACATCTAGATAAGCAGTATCTTTTACTGCTTCCGCTGCTTGCTGAACGTGCCGATGATCTGCTTGCTTGGAAAAATCCATGCACGCCTTTTTTCCAAGTGATATAGCTGGCAGGGTTATATTGACTACTTCTTTCGGAATATATCGTCCGTGTGTTGCAGTAGCCATTTTATTCAGTATCATGTTCCTAATCATGGCATCACCGCTCACTAGCCCTTGAAACGAGCTAGTTAGATCTGATTTTTCTCTACCTTCAACAGGCACATAGATAATGCGTATACCCGCCCCATCTTTTATAGCATCTCGAGCATCTTGCCTTAGTACATCAGGAGCGTCATGATCGACTCCGCCAGGAAATTGCTGAGCAGTTCTTTCGTATGCAGTTGCCGCTGCAGAAGAGGGTGGCGCCTCGGAACTACATGCGGCAAGCAGAACTAACCCACTAGCAGCTACGAATCTGCCAAACCGAAGTCCATTACCGCCCACTGGCGCAGCCGAAAATCCATCTTTATACATCATATATATATTAACATAGTATGTAACTTTTTGCAAATCCTACGCATCTTCCGGCCAGAACTTACGATTTTTCACAGGTCGTAGAAGCGCACAAAGCTATCCAATCCGGCTGCACCACCGGCAAACTTGTGCTCACTTTCTCCAAAAACCTATAGCGGGCTTCCCTGGACACACAGGGCGTAAAATCTGCACATATCATCTTTTACAAGCCGCATCTGCTTGCGTGATACTCACCCGATATAGGTTGATACGAACAGTGTAGCGGCAAATGCCCCGATAAACGATAGTTCGTACTGAAAGAAGTGTTTTCTAGCGGGTGGATAAAACAGGTAGAGGGTTGCACTGTACAGTTGCCACGCCGCGCATAGCCCAATCATTAGCTGAGCTACTACATTTTCGCTTGTCAGCGCAAATGTAACAACCAGCGGGAGCACTGTCGACGCATATGTACACGCAAATACAATATGTAACACTCCCGCTGTACGACCTTCATGATGCGGTACTAGCGCCATTAGCACCGCAGATACACAAACCCACACCAATAGTCCCGCCTGAAGCATAAATGTATCGTGCGTCGTGACGTACCACCCGAAATACCACATCGCCACCATTGCCGCAACCAACGAAATCATTATTCGTGCTGCAGCGATGGCTAGCGCGTCTTTTGCAATATGCTGGCTCAACGACAGCGCAGAATGACGTGGCACACGCCACAGTACATATTGCACGACAGCAATCGACGACACTAAACCAACCAACACAAGATGCTTCATCAAAACACATCCTTACGCCATAAAACTTAAACGATACCTCAACCAGTATACGCCAACCACACGACTACAGCCCACCCCATCATACAGAGTTAACGTTAAGGACCTTACAATCAAACCCCTACGTTCGACTTTCCCTGAAACATACTATTCAGTCAGTTCCTAGCCCCACAACCTAATCAAAAATCTGCATTTTTACCATCAGTTTTCAGGCTAGGCCTGTTTCTCGAGGCTACGCCAATACAAAACAAAGAGAGAATATCTGGAGCGTGACCAAACGTCATGTCGCGCAGTTATTCGGTGGGAGAACCTTGACGACCAATCTTGAGGATCTCTGCCAAGAGTGGATGGCAAGACACAACTATCTACAGCTCTTTGAAATCTCACTGCATTTCCTACGAACTACACGTGGTCCGTGTTTAGTTTAAAGTACCCAAATTTGCTTTATGTTGTATTTTATTGTTCTATTTGCTATAATGGCTCTGTGCCTCAAGCTCACGAACGTGACCGTCAATCACAGGGTGTATTTATCCCTGAGGATCTACGACGCTCTACTGACTCCGGAGAATACGCTACCGATGAACACGGTAACCCGACACTTACTCCTGAGGATATGGCGTTTGTGGAATACACTGACCCGAAGGAGCTACTTCATGACATTCTCCTAGTGCTTCCTGAATATCCCCCGCTGAATCCAATTTCTTCTGAACTACAGCGTGATATACCATACGGAAGTGGCCAAGGAGAGTACCTGTATACTGGACGAGAAGACGAATCCGTCGTAGGAACATTGCGAGTACTAACTGATGCAAGAAGTCTACCCAAGTATCCAACTGGTGAGGGAGCTGCCATAGATGCTCCAAGAGTCCCAACCGTTCGAGACATTACCGCCCTCGCACTCACACTGGCTCGAATGCACCCAGCCCAGCTCCCTTCTATTAGCCACTACTTCAACCAAATGAGTTCAAATCATTACAGTCACGTACTAAACGACGCCGACAAAACATGGTTTAGCGCAAATGCATCTGTCATAACCGAGCTTTTATCTGGAGCAATCATTGACTATTTCTGTGATTCTGTATGTAGTCCAAAGTACCATAGACTGGCATATGACGAGGGCTTCGATAGAGTTCTGAAGGTAAACCTTGATCGGCTGAACGAGGTGTCACTTCCTCCCGGGCAAGACATGAAAGAGTACGCTCAGGTTTTACGCGATTGCGTAGTCAGTCTGGGGCTTGAAGAACAGGTAATGACCGCCGCGCAGCAAACAGTCCCAAGAATAAGATTTGAGCTGGCGCAGATGGTGCTACTGGGTGGCATGCTCGATAACACCGATGCTATGGTCGCCGTTGCCGACATACTTCACAGAGCACAAAGAGCAAACTCTAGCATCAATAACCCCGAATACAATTCCACCGTTGCCGATGCAGCAAAAAAACTCAACGACTCAATCAAATTGCGCATGAAACTTGATATCGCCGCTAGCGAAGGACCAATACGTCTCGGGCCGAATAACTTAGACATCGATTTTGCTTTGACGATTGCAGAACGCAGCGAACTATTACAGGGAGTCCTCGGTTACCCGCCTGGTACTGGCGATTTGTCAGGTATAGCTATATCAGCCAGTATGAAGGACGAAACTGCACCTGAAGATCCACGTATTGCAGCTTGGAATGCAACCGTTAAGCACGATGCTACCGCAAAAGAGCGACAAATGCTTTCATACGAAACTGCAGAGGCAATTCGCTCAGTAGTCCGCGGCAATCAAGGATCGTATATCCTCGCTATCAAGCAGTTAACCGAAAAATATCTTGGCTCACCCGCGAAACAGTACCTTCAAGAAAAGCTCCACGCATACATCACCCCCCATTCAATCGCAACCTCAATTTTACGCGGCAATATTGATCCACAGGATATCTTCTACTATGAACATTGGCTCGAACACCTAGATGCAATTTCTCAAGACCAGGAAGCTGCTACCTTTTACAGCATAGCCGATGTTGTCTCGCATCTAGACGGCGTGCCCCGGCCAACAAAAAACGATGACGCCAGCGTCATTACAAGCATTGTAGGCGTTCTTGAGAAAAAGTATGGCGCACAAGTAGCGGGAACACTCATGGAGTGTCTTGCTCAGAATTTTGCTGGTCAAATATCTAGCGGCAGACTACCACTTGATGACTTTAAAACATATGCTGTCATGGGTCAGGCAGCTTATGACTACGCGAGCTCGGCGGCACCAAATTCGAAAACACATATATCACTCGACTTTACACAAATACAGCGCTATGCTAGGTCTGCAAAAAATATCTCCAGCATGTTACGAGCCCTTGCTTGAGTCCTTCGGCGCAACCTATTATTCTTCAGTGTTAACGTAATCTACCCTATGTCAGACGAGCGAGGCTTGCCTCTAGGGATTACGATGGGAGTGCATTGCTGCACCCCCTGTTTGGTTATTTTTCGTCGACGACTTCGCCTTCGATGGGGTCGTCGCCTTTCTTTTTCTTCTCGGATGGCTTTTCTTCAGATGAGTCTTCACTTGGAGTCTCCGCCTCAGCTTCTTTGGCCGCCTGCTCGTACATCTTTGCACCTATGGGCATGAGGACGTCGTTGAGTTCTTTGGTTGCGGCTTCGAGGGCGTCTTTGTCGGCCTTGTCATCTGACACGACTTTCTTGGCCTTCTCTACAGCTTCCTCGATGGTTTTCTTGTCGTCGTCAGAAACTTTCTCTTCACCCTTGAGTTTCTCTGCTTGATAGACAGCACTGTCGAGGTGGTTGCGCGCTTCGACGGCTTCTTTCTTTTTCTTGTCTTCTTCGGCGTGAGCTTCGGCTTCTTTGGCCATTTTCTCTACCTCGTCTTTGTCGAGACTGCCACTGCCTTGGATGGTGATGTTCTGCTCTTTGCCCGTACCCTTGTCTTTGGCGGTGACATTCAAAATGCCGTTTGCGTCAATGTTGAAGGTAACCTCAATCTGCGGAATGCCGCGAGGGGCTGGGGCGATGCCGTCGAGGATGAAGCGGCCAAGCGACTTGTTACCCTCTGCCATTTCGCGCTCACCCTGCAAGACATGTACTTCTACTTGCGGCTGGTTGTCGGCTGCGGTCGAAAAGACTTCGCTCTTGCTGGTTGGGATGGTCGTGTTGCGCTCGATGAGCCGCGTCATCACACCGCCCATGGTTTCTATGCCGAGCGACAGTGGTGTTACGTCTAGGAGCAGCACGTCTTTCACATCACCCTGCAGAACACCACCCTGTATAGCTGCGCCGATGGCGACAACTTCGTCTGGGTTCACGCCCTTCATTGGCTCTTTGCCGAAGATTTCCTCGACTTTTTTCTGGACGGCTGGCATGCGAGTCATACCACCCACGAGGACGACATTGTCGATATCGCTCGCCTTGAGGCCAGCATCTTTTAGCGCCTTTTCGCATGGTACAGCCGTAGCGTTGATAAGATCGCCCACAAGTTCTTCCAGCTTCGCGCGGGTCAGTTTGTGCTCGAAGTGCTTCGGACCATCGGCGTCAGCTGTCAGGAATGGTAGGTTAACATCGACTTCTTGTGCGGTTGAAAGCTCTATCTTTGCCTTCTCCGCTTCGTCGCGCAAGCGCTGCATGGCAGCATTGTCTTCGCGGATATCTATACCATGTTCTTTCTTGAACTCGTCGGCAAAGTAGTTGATGATAGCACGGTCAAAGTCGGCACCGCCAAGGTGCGTGTCACCATTCGTTGACTTCACTTCAAAGACACCGTCGCCCAGTTCTAGAACAGATACATCGAACGTACCGCCACCGAGGTCATAGACCACAATCTTTTCGTCTGCCTTTTTCTTGTCGAGGCCATAGGCAAGTGCTGCAGCCGTTGGCTCGTTTATGATGCGCTTGACTTCTAGACCGGCAATTTTACCTGCGTCTTTGGTAGCATGGCGCTGAGAGTCGTCGAAGTACGCCGGTACCGTGATAACCGCTTCGGTCACTGACTCGCCCAAGAAGGCTTCGGCATCCGCCTTGAGCTTACCAAGGATCATAGCGCTAACTTCTTCCGGGCTGTACTCTTTGCCAGCCATTTCCACTTTGGTGCTATTGCCGCTTTTCACAATCTTGTAGCCCATGAGCTTTAGGTCGCGTTGCACTTCTTTGTCGTTGAAGTTGCGGCCTATAAGGCGCTTGACCTCATAAATAGTGTCTTTCGGGTTGGTCACCTGCTGGCGGCGAGCCACTTGGCCGACGAGGCGTTCGCCCTTTTTATTCACCGCTACCACAGAGGGTGTCGTGCGATTGCCTTCGCTGTTGGTGATAATTTCTGGTTTGCCAGACTGCATGACCGCCATGGCGCTGTTGGTTGTACCGAGGTCGATACCAATGATTTTTGACATATTTTGCTCCTTTGCCCGCTGAATCATGAATGTTGAATCATGAATCATGCATGTCAGTTACATTCTCTTTCAATCTTGAGTTCGTTAGCACTAACCTAGTATGAGTGCTAAGGTAGTCTCATTGTATACAGACTAGCACTCACCTGTCAAGAGTGCCAATTCACTTTTTCACACTTTTGGTTTCTGTTTTTCGTAACTGAACCGAGCACTCACACGAGGAAACCCTGTGGAATTTTACTTCATGGACTACTGTGGTTAGTACTCGAGGAATTGCGGAGAATATATTAAAGACAAAAGCCACACCCTCTCACAATCTCCCTCGTCAATATGTACACATTTTCATGTATATACACCATTTTGTGTACATATTTGAAATGCTAGAAGAAAGTCTGATGACAGAGGAGGTTTGTCAAATGAGCAGGCCACGTTTTTTATAGAATTCTTCTGCGTGCGCGGTGAAGTTGCCCTGCTCCACGAGCATAAATGACACCTCAGACTCTAGATCGAGCATATGTAGCAACACTCCGACTTGCTCTGCGCATTCAAACGGATGCACCCACACACTACGCTGCAACATATAAAACCCGAGTCGCTTGAGCTGAGTAAGCATTTCGTCGCGTTGCACCTGCTTATAGCGCGGTATGTCGAAGATAACCATACGCCATTTGTGATCCCATCTATACGGTGTGGAGACGGTGAGATCTGAAAGTACAATCTTGCGATATTTCTGCATACCTGCATCGGTAAGCCTGTACTCCTCCTGACCATTTCTAGTGCGCACTTCGATGAGCTTGCGGTATTTCATGTAGTGCAAAGTACGGCGGGCGTCTTTTTTATCCATGTGCTTGAGGTAAGCTCCGATAACCTGTGTCATATTTGGCGCCACAATCACCGCCCCGGCTGCCCCCGCAACCACCAAGGCCTTTAACGCAGTTCGGGTTATTACTCTCCCCCTGGTCCTAGATTGCGTCATAATGTACACAGTTTACTGTATATACATGAAAATGTGTACACGTTTTATTTGGTGAGAGAGCAGATGGGAGGAAATAATGTGGAGATTTTCAGGATGTTCTAGGCGGTTTTGACGCGGACCATGGCGTGGCGAATGATGTCGTCGCCGAGTTTGTAGCCAGACTGGAGTTCTTCACTGACAATTTCTTGGTCGCCGTCACCTTCTTCCATACTGACTGCTTCGTGCAAATGCGGGTCAAATGGCTCACCGACAGTTTTTATACGTTCGACACCGATGTCCGCGAGCGTTTTTTCAAACTGCAGGAGGATTTTTTTGATTCCGTCGATCCATTCATACATGTTGGTTTCTTCGAGTCTCGAGTCTCGAGTCTCGAGTCGAGCAGCTTCGGGTAGATGTCTTATAGCTCGTTCAAAGTTGTCGATGATGGGGAGGAGGTCTTCCACGACACTGGCTTTCACGGTTGAGCGAAGCGATGCAATCTGTCCTTCGTGACGACGACGCAAGTTTACCGCATCTGCCCGTTCACGCTGCAGTGCCTCAGTGAGCTGAGCGTTTTCCGCCGCCAGCTGCTCCGCGATTTGTTTGTAGTCAAGTTCTTGTTTTCTCTTTGTCATATCTCTCCTTTCATAAAGCGCTGCAGACGTCTATCGGTCAAGTCTTGTCTTGTGGTAGTCAGTACGTTATTTGCGTAACTAATAACAGCTAGGACGGAAGATGCATCAACGCCTCGTTCAAGCAACTTGTCTGGTAGTCTCTCTCTTATTTTCCTTGCAGTACCCGCAAGCCCTACACTAGCTAAATCCTGAGCAAGGAAAAGAGCGGCAGCCAATTCATCACCATAAGCAAACTTCTCTGCGCCCGAGAGCGATATCATTTATAGAACCTCCTCAAGGGTTTTTCCGGCGTGGGCGACGAGAGACATGACGTCGCGGTAGCTCTGACGCGTGGGGCCGAGGGTGCCTATATAGCTGTGATCGCTGAAAGGGCTGCGGAATCGGCTAATGATAAGGCTCACATCTGCGGTGCGGCCAATAGGGTTTTCGGCGCCTATGTAGACACTGAGTGGCTGATTTGGTGCGGCTTCGCGCAGCCATGGTTCTAGGTTATCAAGTAAAGCTGCTACCTGTTGCACCTGCGCTCCGCCGTGAAATTCAGGCTGACCGAAAAGGTTTGAAAGGCCGGAAATGTAGAGCTGGTTGCCAATGGTCGCAAGACCAAGATTGTGCGTCAGCTCCACGAGCGTATCCACTGCATTGCGGATAGCCCGCTCGGGCAGACCGCTGTCCTCGAGTCGAGCAGTCAGAGCGCGCTCTGCGCGGCGTTCCTGTGAGGGCTGCTCTACACCAGAGATTTCATTTACATAATAGCGGTACCCTTTGTCTGTCGGTATACGCCCTGCGCTCGTGTGCGGCTGACGAATGTAGCCAAGCGCTTCGAGCTCCGCCATTTCCGCACGTATAGTTGCGCTCGATACATTAAATACCTTCGCCAACAGACTACTGCCGACTGGCACAGCCACTTCGGCGTACTGCTCTATGATAGCCGTAAGAATTTGCTTTTGACGAGGACTCATGACATAAATATACCACACTAGCACTCAAAACTCAAGAGTGCCAGCACACCATTACCGCACCAACAAAGAACCGCACCATTACTGGTGCAGTTCTGAGGGTCACACATTTACCGGGCTATCTAAAGAGTCTGTAGCGTCGTTCAGCTCTTGAGAATATGATTACTGAGGCGATAAAGAGTGCGAGAGAACCAGAAACGATGAGTGCAATTTTTGTTCCCGTGTCTGCAAGTTTTTCACTAGTCGTCGTTGTGGCACCAGCTCCACCTGTCGTAGTAGGAGTGGTTGTGGTTTCACCTAACACACCGACATAGAGTGGATCTTCGATTGTACTGTTCGCAACTCCGTCTGCGTCAAAGGCAGCACCGTCAAGCAAGGTGTAGGTAATGACTGTTGCCGTGCTCGTGTTACGGAATGTAACTTGCTTCGTAACGTCTGTTACTGTTGTGCCGTTCTTTTTGTAAGCGCGCAGTTTGGATGTGTCATCGTACTTTTGGCCAAGTGTAATGTCTAGTGCAGCCGTTCCGCTAACTGCCGTACAGTCAATGGTGAAATCGAAACCGCCAAGGATTGATACGCCCGATTCTGCTACCGTTACGCCAGTAGAGGGAACGGTTATGGCAGAGCTAAAGTCGTTACAAGTGCCTGCCGTTACAGCCATAACTGCTTTACTGATTGGTGTTGGTTCAGATGAGGTCTTTGTTCCAAGGTCAACTGTAGTCGTTGGCGCTGTAGTATTCGTCACCGTCACCGTCACCGCACCACTTGACGTGTTGTTGGCTGCAGCATCGTAGGCTTTGGCGGTCAGGCTATGGCTTCCGTTTGTTGCGGTCGTTGTGTTCCAGTCGTACGTGTACGGGCTGGTTGTGTCTTCTCCGAGTTTATTTGTGCCTTCGTAGAACTCAACTTTGGTTACAGCGACATTGTCTGTGGCAGTAGCAGTCAGCGTGGTTGTGCCGCTTAGTGTTGCGTTGACAGTCGGAGCAGTGAGGCTAACTGTTGGAGCGGTGGTGTCGCTACTTGCATTGTTCACTGCTGCACTCACCGCAGGAGTACTTGTGCCGACGTTACCAGCCGCATCATAGGCCTTTGCGGTAAGCGAAACAGCGCCATTTGCTACTGTGGTCGTATCCCAGCTGTAGGTATATGGACTAGTTGTATCTTCTCCGAGTTTGGTCGCACCCTCATAGAATTCAACCTTGGTGACAGCCGTGTCGTCTGTAGCGGTAGCCGTCAGGGTGGTTGTGCCGCTCAGTGTTGCGTTGACAGTCGGAGCAGTGAGGCTAACTGTTGGAGACGTGGTGTCAGGAGGACTTTGTATGCTAAACGTGTCGGCAAACGATGACGTTTGACCGTCACCTTTGACGTAGTTTGCCGTCATAGCCGTATCGGTGACATTCACTTTCAGAAAGCCGAAACTATCGTTCGTGCCAGCACCCATGTTTGATTCAAAGTAATTGTAATCGCCGTCGCTTGTATTAATTGTATACAGGGTATCGCCACCCATGCCAACTATCGCTAGGATCGAACCCTGACCTTTTGTAAAGACATTCGAGGCGCCACCATCGCTCGCGACACAGTCTGTGTCATATGTATCGACGGTAAGCGTCGTGCAGCCAGCAATATTATTGGTGAGCTGCTTACTGCGTTGATATACATGATTGTGCCCCTGCAGGATAAGATCAACTCTCTTTTCGAGTAAAAGATTGAAGTAATCAGAAGATATGTCTTCTTCGTGATTGGACGCCGCTATGTAGTTCGTATGATTTGTGACGATAACCCATTTGATGCCACTGCTTCGGGCTGAGTCTATAGAATTTGACAGCCAATTATAGTGGTCTGACCCGACAGAATAATCGTAGAGGCCATTCCCGTCCGTCTGCGTCATGTTATATGCAGTTCCTGGAGTTGTCACGATAAAACGCGCAATGGGATTTACGGCAGGATAGTCGTAGTAGTACTCGCGGGCATAGTTTGAATTTGGTCCTCCGCCGCCAACGTGCGGAGACAGTGTTGTGCTGCTCGTAAACTGGTTTGGTAGGCAGGTTTTCAGATCTTCAATCTGGTCGTTATGATAGGGGCTCGTCTTGATAGAACCGTAAACCGATGGATTCGGCTGCGATAACGTCGCCTCGTGGTTACCGGTTGCAAGCATAATTGGGAAGTTTTCACCGAGCGTATTGCCCGCCGAGAGACCAGCACCGACGTTTATTTTATCCTTTACGAGCTGGCACCAGGCATTCGTCGCAGCGGTTGTTCCCGAGCTACTTGGTGCAGCAAACTCTGCATAGCTATAATCGCCGACGTGTTGAACGAATTTGAAATTAGTATCCGTACTTGCAGTGCCACCAATCGCGCTAAACACACTCTGTGCATTAGCTGAAGTTCCGCTGTCACCAACCGCTCCAAACGAAAAATCGCTCGTTCCGGCACGAACGTTTACAAGCGTCAGCCCAAGCACCGCTCCTGCAAACATTATTATACCGGCCGTCCTAAAAGCGAACCGGTTCAATTTCTTTGCGTTTCCGCGTTGTCCGCGATTTCTTACGCGCTGCGATGTCATAGCGACATTCCTTTCGTTTTTTGATATTGGTTTTGTTCGACTACCCGCACATTAGCACAACCAGAATACACATGTCAAGTAGCTACCGCATATCTTGTTAGCCGTTTTATTTCTACAACATTTGCTTATTTAAGACCGTTGTGTATATTACAACATATTTGCACATATTCCCCATACGGACTTCATCCTTATACGAAGCTAGCTTGTCCCAAACAATACCACGAGCATTAGAGCAGTCACTTGGTCGAACTACTCCGTTTGTGTTATCTAACTCTTGTGCGTCCTGAGATCGTCAAGGATACGTTCTACCCACACGCGATAGCTTTTGTCGATCTGACGCTGCTCATCCTCATGCGAGATGATGCCTTCGGCCGAGTGTACCGCCTGGTCAAGGTCTTCGTTCACAAGGAAGTGATAGTACGGCTTGCTAAGTGCATCTTCCAGTTCCTTGATAGCGCTCAGACGGCGTGCTGGCCACGCTTCATTAAACTCTTCTTCGCTTTCATAACGATGTTTAATCCGCTGCATCCATACTTCATAACTTGGGGGCACCACAAAGATTGCGACTACGTTGTCTGAAAGAGATTTGAACGTATGAACACCTTGAACGTCTACATCAACTATTGGCGTCTTCCCTGCTGCAGCCGCTCGCTCAATTTCGCTTGCTAGTACACCGTAGATATATTCATGAACCGGTGCCGCTTCGATGTAGTCGCCCGCTTTTAGCTTCGCAACCGCCTCGTCATGGGTAAGAAAAATGTAGTCCGTGCCATTTTGTTCCAGCACGCCATTGTTTTCGCGCGGCTCGCGCGTCGTGCTTGTGACAATGTCGTGGTACTTGCCGCTTTTCATAAGACCGCCCATAACCGCGTTCTTGCCCGCCCCAGCGGTACCTGCAAAAATGATGAGCCACTGCGAGCGCAGTGTATCGACTGTTTTTTGACTTGGTTTGTAGTTTTGAAGGAGTTGTTTTACGTCGTCTTGCATGCAGTAGTTATAGCAGATGTAGCCTGCTTCACAAAATCTCGCGTCCAGTTATGTTATGGTAAGGACATGAAACAAGCACCCGACTTTACCCTGCAAGATCAAGATGGCAATACACATTCGCTCAGCGATTACCGCGGCAAATGGGTGGTGCTGTACTTTTACCCGAAAGATGAAACGCCCGGCTGTACTATTGAAGCATGTAGCTTCCGCGACGCACGAGAGGCAATAGCCGAGTTTGGGAACGCAGTTGTGCTGGGTGTAAGTAAGGACTCTCCAGAAAGCCACCGGAAATTTACTGATAAACACAACCTAAACTTCACACTGCTGAGTGATCCCGACCACGCTGTGGCTGCAGCCTACGATTCGTGGGACCCGAAGTTTTTCTGGGGCAAAACCCTGCTCGGCACCAAACGCAACACGTTTCTCATAGACCCCTCGGGCAACATCGCCAAAGAGTACAAAGGCGTCGACCCCTCCACTCACGCCGCCGAAATCATCACCGACCTAAAGGCACTCCAAAACCACTAATTTCACCTAGGATTAGTGTTCAACAGGGGTGTGTTTCACAGCATTTATAAAACAGATCGTAGTCCTTCTGACGCTACTTGTTATGCAATAGTACTTTTTCACAATCACTGATGATGGCAGGAAGATAGCTAAGATTCAAATCTTCAACCATGTATGTATGCGTTTCATATATTGGATCTGGACGGAGAATGACTTCTCCCTTCAAATGCCCCAGCGTGTCGGTCTGAAGCTCAAGCCTCAAACTTGGCTCTAAGGGAGCGAGGACTATCTTTCCTCTATTCATCTGTTTGACCTGCTTACATTGTTCGAGAAATTCCCGAAGCGAATACATATCAAGATAGTCCGAAACTGATATTGTCCCAGCAGATGAGGTATAGCTTGCATTCATCTGTATGAAGTCGTTTTCGGCCTTTCCGAAGACCCAAATTTTCAGATTGCCAATGGTAATATCAGAGTCTATTTCCATATCTAGTCCCTCTTGAGCATAACGGTGAAGGCTTCGGCAGGGATGTCAACTTTACCGAAGCGTTTCATGCGCTTCTTCCCTTTAGCTTGTTTGGCCAGCACTTTTTTCTTGCGGGAAACATCGCCGCCGTAAAGGCCAGTGGTCACATCTTTGCGGTAGGCAGATATATCTTCGCGGGCAATGAAGCGGCCATGTATGCCAGCCTGCAGTGCCACCTGAAAGTTCTGCCGCGGAATGACTTCCTTCAGCTTTGCCACAGTGTCGCGACCAAGTTTTTGACTTTCACTCCGGTGCGCCATGACGCTCAGAGAAGGCACCATTTCGCCAGCAACGTAAAAGTCGACTTTCACGAGGTCTTCAGCTCGATAATCAGCCAGCTCGTAGTTAAAGCTCCCATACCCAGAGGTGATGGACTTCAGCTCATCGTAAAAATCAGTCAGTAAATTTGCAAGTGGAGCTTCAAAACTCACCATAGCACGCTCATCTATGTAGCTGAGATTTTTTTGCAAACCGCGCTTTGAGGAAATAAGCTGAATGACCGGACCGACAAACTGCTGCGGCACCACAATCTCACCGCGAATCCACGGTTCTCGAATTTCCGTAATTTTTGAGGGCTCTGGTAGGTCAGCGGCAGACTTTATATCAACTTCGCTGCCATCACTCAAACTCACTTGATAGTCCGTACTGGGGTTGGTAACGATGAGGCTCAGGTCGTACTCACGCTCCAGCCGCTCGCGAATGATGTCCATGTGAAGCAAGCCGAGGAAGCCAATGCGCACGCCAAACCCTAAGACTGGGGAGTTTTCCGGGGCAAACTGGAGTGCAGAATCGCTAAGTGAAAGCTTTTCTATAGCATCTTTCAGCTCCTGATAGTACTCATTGCTCTCTGGGAAAAACCCGGCATACACAAATGGCTGCACATTTCGGTACCCCGGCAATGGTGCTGCGGCCGAATGAGCGGAGAGCGTGATGGTGTCGCCAACTTTTGCTTCGCGAGTCGACTTGAGGTTTGTGACGATGTAGCCAATTTCGCCAGCCTGCAAGCTCGGGCGTGAATTCATGTCCGGCGTAAGCGCACCGACTTCCAGCGCCAAACCGGTCGCCTCGGTAGCCATCATTTTTATGGCGGCATTCTTTTTGATTTCACCGTCGAACACTCGGACATACAAAATAACTCCACGGTAATCATCGTAGTAACTGTCGAATATGAGTGCGCGCGTTTGAGCCGTTTCACCTGGGATTGCATTTCCTCCCCTGTCATCTTCACCTGGCTTTGGCGGAGGTACGTCTGCGACGATTCGTTCTAGCACGGCTTCGACACCCTGTCCTGTTTTGGCTGAAATCATCAAAATGTCTTCTTGTTTGCAGCCCAACAGAGATATGACTTCGCGGCTGACTTTTTCAACGTTTGCAGCCGGAAGGTCGATTTTGTTTAACACGGGGATGATGGTGAGGTCTTGTTCTATGGCCAGATAGACATTTGCGAGCGTCTGGGCCTGAATGCCCTGGCTCGCATCGACAACAAGGAGCGCGCCTTCGCAGGCTTGTAAACTTCGCGATACTTCATAGGAGAAATCGACATGTCCAGGCGTATCTATGAGGTTAAGTTCATACCCCATGTACTCCATGCGCACTGGGGCGAGTTTAATGGTAATCCCCTTTTCCCGCTCCAGATCCATGCGGTCGAGTAACTGCGCTTTCATGTTGCGCTTTTCAACTGTACCGGTCAGCTCCAGCAAACGGTCAGCCAGCGTCGACTTGCCGTGGTCTATGTGAGCAATGATGCAAAAATTCCGGATTTTGGACTTGTCCATTACCATGCCTCTTTCATGTAGAGAGCATTATAACAGAGGTGAAGTCGTTTTAATACTCCACTTTTAGCGACTTCATGGCAAATCGTTTCAGCGAAGCAAAGAACTGTCGTGCTTCATCCAGGCCAAAAAGCGCGGAAACAAGAAGGTGCGTGATGAAGGTGACTGCTGTAATTGTGGTTAACTTGTAGAGCAATACCATGCCTTTGTCGGCGGTCATCAATGGAAGGAACTGTACTGCGATGAAACCAACTACCAGGCTAAATCCAGTGACGGCAATGATTCGGAATATGCCGCTCCAAAACGCGACATCAAACAACTTATGATCCCTGGAAAGCATAATTGCACCCAAAATGATAACTTCGGTCGCTGCTACGATAGATTGAGCAATCGCAAGCCCTTCGACGCCGTAGGCTTCTGGCCGAGAAAGTGAATATGCCAAAATAACATTTAGGCCAATGACAAACACGGAAACTAGTAGCGGCGTGCGTGTGTCCTTCTGTGCGTAGAACCACCGCGAAACAAGCGCAAAGATTATCCGGAACAAAATAGCCACGCACAATGCGCCAAAAATAACCGCAATTTCCTGAGAGTTCCGTGTAAAAATCAGACGCGCAAGATAGCCTCGCGCGAAAAAGCTCACCACGATAACCGGCATTGCAATCCATATCATAAGCCGTAAGGTGCGTAGAAAATCCTGCCGGAAAAGGTCGGGGCGACCTTGGCTCAAACGAGCATTTAGCCGAGGAAAGACCGCTGTAGAAATAGCTGTACCAATGAGCAAAATGGGGGCGGTATGCAACACATAGGCGGTGTTATAGTTACCGACTGCCGTCGCGCCTCCGAGCGCTTGATGAGATGCGAGATTTGTTTCGACGATGTTTTGCACTTGGTCCAGACCTTGGTCAAGCGAGCGAGGCGGCAGTTGTTTTATCATGCTCTGAAAGTCACCTGTTTTGTGAATTTTGGGCTTCCAGCTAAAACCAAGACCGTACGAGCCAAGCATAATAACAACCAGTTGTAAAATTGCACCAAAGGCAGCACCTATTGCCAGCCCCACAATACCAATATTTTCTTTGAAGACATAGATACTCGCAATGATACTCAAGTTATAAAACAGCGGTGCGATGGCATAAAAGAAAAATCGTCCAAAGACCTGCTGCACAGCCGCTATTACACCAGATATGGTGAAAAAGAGGGGGTTCAGAGCGAGTATACGCATCATGGTTGCAACGTTGTGGAGCTGTTCCGGTGTGTAGCCATGGACAATTCGACGTGCCAAGACATCGGCAAAGATAAATATTACGGCACCAACAATCGTCAGAAAAATACTTAGAAAATTGATGAGGCTTGTAGAGAGCTCCCACACCGCCTTACGATCACCTTTGGCGAGACGGTCGGAAAGGTATGGCATAAAGGCCACCCCAAGCGCACCGGCCGCAATGGTAAAAAAGAAAAAGTCAGGCAACACAAAAGCGGCAAAGTAAACTCCGGCATTTTGATCGGGCGGAATTTGTACGCCACCGGGTATGCTGTTGAAGTTGGCGTTTACGAGCTTTGTTCGAAAAAAACCAAGCACTTGCGCAAGCATAGCGGTGCCAACTAGCAGCATAGCGGCATTGCCGAAACTAATCCGTTTCCAGTTGCGTGTCGAAATCCGCATGTCTGTAGTTAGTATAGCTTTCCTAGGCCAATCAAGCTACTAGTCCAAACTAGTAGAGGGCTGCTTCTTTGGGGAGATGAGAGCCTTCAAAGAGCTTGGCAACTTCTTCTGCTTCGACGGTTTCTTTTTCGAGCAGCGCATCTTTCAGCCGTTTCAATTGCTCCATGTTTGCCTTTATGACCATACGAGCACGGGCAGCCGCTTCACTGATGAGTGCTTCCACTTCGTCGTCTATAAGCTTAGCTGTTTCGTCAGAGTACTCACGCTCATGCATGAGTCGTTCCATCATAATACCTTCATCGGCCTTGAAAACCTGGTCGCGAAGCTTCTTGCCCATGCCCTGCTGGGTAATCATATCTCGCGCCAGTTCGGCCGCCTTTTGCAAGTCATTGCCCGCGCCGGTCGTCACACGGTCGGCGCCATACACGACTTCTTCGGCAATACGTCCGCCTAGCATACGCGCCAGCACGTCTTTGTACTCAAGGATGGAGTGGTAGCTCTTGTCTTCAGGTGGTATAAACCACGTGACACCGCCCGTGCCGCCGCGCGGAATGATAGTCACTTTATGTACGACATCGCTGTCTGGCAACACATGGCCGACGATGGCATGGCCAGCTTCATGAAAAGCGGTGAGCTCTTTCTCTTTGTCATTCATGACCTTGCTCTTGCGCTCCGGACCTATGGCCACACGTTCAAATGCTTCGGTCACATCTTCCTGGGTGATTTGGCTGTGGTTGTTACGAGCGGCAATGATGGCAGATTCGTTTGCGATGTTCGCCAGGTCTGCACCAGACGAACCAGCAGTTTTGGCAGCCAGTGCGTCGAGATCAACCGTTTTTGCAAGCGGCTTGTCTTTGAAATGAATCTGCAGCACTGCCAGCCTGTCAGCTCGCTCGGGCAGTCCTATCATGACGCGACGATCAAAGCGGCCAGGACGAAGCAGCGCCGGGTCAAGCACGTCGGCACGGTTGGTCGCAGCGAGAACTATGACGTTCTGACCCTGCTCAAAACCATCCATCTCCACCAAAATCTGGTTGAGTGTCTGTTCCCGCTCGTCGTGTCCGCCACCCATACCGCTGCCTCGGCGGCGGCCAACGGCGTCAATTTCGTCGACGAAAATAATGCACGGTGCATTTTTCTTCGCCTTTGCAAACAGGTCGCGCACGCGCGAAGCTCCCACGCCCACAAACATTTCGACAAACTCTGAACCAGAGATACTGAAGAACGGCACACCCGCCTCGCCAGCGACAGCCCGGGCCAACATAGTTTTACCCGTGCCCGGAGGGCCAACTAGCAGAACTCCCTTCGGGATTTTTGCACCAAGTGCAGAAAACTTTTTGGGGAACTTGAGGAACTCGACAACTTCTTCGAGATCTTGCTTCGCTTCACCCTGCCCAGCAATTTCTTTGAAGGTGACTTTGTCTTTCTCGTTTCCGTACAGCCGAGCACGCGACTTGCCAAAACTGAGCGCTTGATTCCCCTGCCCCTGTGCGCTCCGCATCATCCACACAAGCAACGCCCCGATAATGAGCACTGGAACAATAGTTGTCAAACCAAAACCGATAACGTTCGAAGTGGTCGAACTTGTCGGCTTTACACTTACCTTTACTTTGTCGCGTTTTATGCCCTCGTCAGTGGTTGACGAACGTTCTTCAAGCCGCGACTTTAACGACGGATCTTTCGCGCCTTTCTTGGTGATAGTCAGCTGCTGTCCGTGTACTTCGATTTCGCTGTACTTACCGGCATTTGCCTCTTGTACAACTTGCGAGATAGGTATTTCCTTGAGCGATGCGGGCTGATTCAATGCCGAAAAAGCCACAAGCGCAAAGAGTGTAACCAGCGCAATAAACCCTATATTTTTCCCTGTTTGCTTGCCCGCAGGCCGCTTGCTGCCGCCCGGGTGTTGATGTGGTGTATTCTCCATGTCAGACTAGTATACAACAGATGTAGCTACAACGCGACCCTTCACCTAGGAAGTGCTAATTTTCGTCGCGCATATCGCGAATAGGATTGCGACGGACGTTTGTCATCAGCGGCAAGGCAGTACTAAACAATGTCGCCACCAGCACAAGCCCCACAATAGCCGCAAGATACTGCCATTCCAGCCCAAAGAACGTAAACTGCCGGTGTACATCACTCGCATTGTAGGCAATAACCGCTGTCACCGATGCCTGGTCCGTGAAGCGAGCATTAAATAGTAGCGCTAGAACAGTGCCAATCAAAAATGCCAGCGCACTAATAACACCTGCAAGATAGACACTGTATGTGAAATATATTTGATCAATCACACCGCGAGATGCACCAAGCGCACGAAACACCGCAGTTTCCCGACGGCTATCGGCAATAATCTTTCCGACGACACCCATCAGCACGAGTGACACAATGATAAGTATGACCGGCACAACAACTTTGAGCCCCTTCCAAATATTCTGTCGCATGTCTTCAATGGCGCTCGCATTGTTGCCAAAGGGAGAAATATCGTAGTATTTGCCCGCTTCCTGGCATTTCTTGAGTCTGTCACCTACGCCAGTGGGGCTCATATACGCTTGCATTTTGTCGACACTACACTGGTTTTTCTTTGCAAACGCACGAGCCTCGGCAAGCGATGAGAATTCAGCATAGTACGCCCGTCCAGATGGTGCCGTCTTCGCATAACTCGGGCGAATGTGTGTAGCGACCGAATCTTCGGCAATTGCGCCAATCGGTGAGAACCATCCAGCGCCCAGGCTCGAACGCAGGACCGAATTGATGATGGACGACATAGAGAAGCTGTAGCCCATATCTTGGTCGGGCACAATGCCCACCATGCGCACGGTCAAAACCTGTTGCACTGGGTTTTGATAGTTTTCAAAATCACGCTTAAAAGCAAGCTCTTTGGCCGCCTGCTGTTTTTCATCGTAGGTACGCGTGTCTTTTTTGACCGTAACTTCGCCGCACGAATCAGCCGGAAGCGCGTACTGCAGCGCTGGTGCCACATAGTCTTTTTTGCCTTTGTTTGCCGCGATTTCTTTTTCCTGCTGGATGGCCTGCTGCACTAAATCGGCGCTGGCAATATTGCGATAGCAGAGCTGTGCGATTTTGCCCGCAACATCTTTGCGCACCTGGACAAGACGCGCCAAGCGACTTTCATTACTTGCCGTAGCAGGGAGCGACTGCATACCCAACACCTGCTCTGCAACACTCATGGGTGCAATAACTGGTACGCTTCCATCCTTGCCAACCGCCAAATGTTGGCTGGGTAAAACAAACGGCTGCAACAAATCGCTGTCAAAATATGACCAGCCTGAGGTCGCAAGTGTTTCAAATCCGCGCGGATTATTGTAGTTAACTGAGCCAGACGTTCGAAGCTTTTCTTTGCCATTTACTATCGGCTGGACATATTCTTGCGAGAAACTCATAAAGCCCGACATCATATCTGAGTATGTACTCTTGTACGTTACCTTTGCGCCGGCTCGCTTTGCAGCGGCAGCAAATTCATCATATCCTGTGTGCGGCACGGCATTTAGCCTCTGTGAAATCGCATCCATAACCAGTCGTGATGTGAGGTTTATGCTCGTGTCATTTGGTCCGCTTGGGCCACCCTTTTGAATGGGAAGATTTATATCGTTATCTGCGTCGTATGTAATACCGAGCTTCTTTGCGCCGGCTATTTTTTGTGCCTTCAGCTGGTTTGCAAGCGTAGTCATTTCCTGCTTCAGGCCTTCGTCGTTAAAAAACGAATTTGAATCGACAATTGGCTTTGCCTGCACAATATAGCGACTACCCAAACCCTCTTTCCCAAAACTACGCGCACTCTGTACGACTCCAGAAAAGACAAGCGCCACAAAAGTCAGTCCTGCAAATAGCAAACTGACAATTACAAGCACCGCCCCTGTACGAACCGGGTGTATACGAAGTTTTGCTGCCGCAAGCCGCAAGCTATCCCGTACGTACATCATGCGGTAATTCCTCCGTCGCTCATGTGGATTGCCCTGTCTGCCATACTTGCGAGCGCAAGATCGTGCGTCACCACAACAACCGTCGTGCCCCGTTCATCACGGATTTTCTTAAAAAGGTCAAAAATAGCGGTAGCATTTGCCCTGTCAAGGTTACCTGTTGGTTCGTCTGCCAGTAGTATTTCTGGATCATTTTGAAGCGCTCTAGCAATTGCGGCGCGCTGCATCTGGCCACCTGACAACTCTCTTGGATAGTGGCGCAAACGGTCAGCTAAGCCAACTGTCTCGGCTGTTTCGCGGCTTTTAGCCGTGCGCGCACTGCGTTTTGTGCGAGCAAACATAGCAGGTACTTCTATGTTTGTCTGAAGTCGCAGAAACGGCTGAAGGTAGAAGAACTGAAACACAAAGCCAATCGTACGGTTACGAAAGCGCGATAGTTTGGCGTCACGCAGCTTTTTCAGGTCTTGGTCATGGACTGCTATAGTACCACTGCTTGGCTTATCGAGACCACCAATCAGATGGAGTAGGGTGCTCTTGCCGCTCCCGCTCGTGCCAGTGATAGCGACAAATTCACCCTTATGAATTTGCAGGCTTACATTTTTCAAAGCCTCAACGTGGGTTTTACCCATCTTATAGGTTTTACTCACGCTATCAATGCTAACAATTATTTCTTCATTTTTCGGTTTGTATGTCTTCGCAATTTGAGTAGCTTTGGCAGCACTCTTGAGCTCCCTCGTTGCCATCCGAATGTCACCATTGCAAGCATTCAGGAGTTGTACCGCATAGGTCTGCTGCGCTTCTACATTATCGACACGTAACATACCTAAAGTATGTATTGTTTATGGTTTGGTTGCAATGACCTTCCGCTTCGTAATACATACCTATCGATCGGGCATATGAGTGGCTAGGGAGCAAAAACAAACAGAGCGTTGGCTGCCCAGTGTGATGCTACGTCTAGTTCAGTGATTCGCGTTCACGTACCACAGTTTACCGAAACAATACAACTTCGTGTACTAATTTTTTTCCACGTTAACTCATCGACAACACCGTCTGGCCGTAATCCAACAGATCGCTGAAAAGCAGTAACCGCCTGTTCCGTATTATCATCAAATTTTCCGATCTCCTTAAGCTTACTTATAGGCTGCCTCATATTGACAATCCACTGATTCAGTTGATACTGAAGCGCCTTTACACAGTCGCCTGAGTCTCCAGCACGAAGGGTTGGTGTTGGCTGTTGAGTGCAGCTGTATGGCGTAACACCACTCATATAGCTATAGGCGCTACCCTTTGTCACCATGTATGTTCCTATGCCTCCGACAGCTAATACGGCAATGATTGGCGCAATAACTTGCTGCTTGAAGTCATATCGCTTAAGTTTGGAGACCATAGTAACCCCTCCTGTTTGCGCTCAATATTACTACCCTAATATACAGAGCTTATGTATTATAGATGACTCTGTCAAGCAGCAGATATTCTTCTGGCTATTTTATAACACTGTATGCAGACGGCTAGGGTTTTTAACCCTAAGATTTTTCAAGCAAGACCTGGTTGCGAGTCAATCGAAAAGAGTCGCCGGCAGCAATATCGACTTGCGAGCCATTACGGCCGGTTCGTATGGCGGCGTCAAGCCTGAGGATGACTTTTGTTGTTACACCAGCTTTTGTGTAACGGCGCAGCCATTCAGCCAAGACTTCGCGAGCGACTTCTTTTGGCAGTTCCCGATACGCCAGCCGGTCTATTTCCGTATCCGTTGTGTGCCTGTGCAGATACGCCGTGGTAAGCTCCACAATCGCATCGTTGAGCTCAGCTGCTTTCGCACTGTGTTCAAGCAGGCGCGCTCGTGCTTGAGCGTCCAGTTTTGCAACAACATGCTTGCGAATGTAGTTGCGTAGGTACGTTTCGTCCTGGTTCGTGCTGTCTTCCCGCCACTGTAGGTTATGTAAATGCGCATAAGACCGTATCTGTTTTTTGGTCATCCCAAGTAAAGGACGCTGCACATGAGCGCTCGAACGCAACGAACTTAGGCCCCTACTTTTGGTGCCGCGCATCCAGTTTATGATGATGGTTTCAAGGACATCATCTTCATGGTGAGCGGTGATAATACCGTCAGCGCCGACCGCCTGTTTTACTTTTACCAAAAAATCGTAGCGTGCTTTACGTGCCACAGCTTCACTAGCTCCTGCGCCCAGCTCTACGCGATCATAGACAAACGGCAGGCCATACTTTTTGGCAAGTTTTTGCACCAGCTGTCGGTCTTTGGCCGAATCTGACCGTATGCCATGATCAAAGTGCGCGATGGTTAGTTGGATGTTAGAATCTTTTCGTAAACTGTCGTCCTGCTTGACTAGCAGATCGAGCAAGACAACCGAGTCCACCCCCCCGCTCACCGCCACCACATACCGCCCACCCGACACCTGAATATTCATATAGTATTATTGTAAGATGAAACAACTCTCACTGGAAGAAAGAATTGCAGCACTTGAGGCGCGAAATGTGCGTGTAGAGGCGGATAAAGCATGGGAAACCAGCTGGGTACGTCGCCTGAGCATAGCCATACTCACCTACTTAACGGTAGTCTGCTATCTGCATTTTGTCATACATGTTGAACCGTGGCTGAATGCTCTTGTTCCAGTGCTTGGCTTTGGCCTCTCAACATTAACGCTTCGATACGTTAAACGACTTTGGAAAGGAAACAGGTGAAACGGCTGTATTTCATACGGCACGGCCAAAGTGTGCTCAATAAACAACAGACCTTAGCGGGACATATCGACACGCCATTGACCACGAAGGGTCGACAGCAGGCAAAGTTAGCCGGACAAGCAGCGCATGAGTTGGCTATTGACTGCGTGTTGTCATCTCCGCTCAGCCGTGCACACGAAACAGCTCGCATCGTTGCCGAGGAAATATCTTTTCCGCTTGAACAGATTACGCTGCACGACCTGCTCCTAGAACGAACCTACGGCCCGCTTGAGGGAACGCCGTGGGACACAGAAACGCACATTGATGACGAGCCCGGAGTAGAAACCCTGGCTTCCGTGCTTGAACGTGCTCGAAAAGTATACGCGCACGTTCAGTCTTTGCCGCAAGAAAATATACTCATTGCCAGCCACGGCACGTTTGGGCTCGCACTTCAGGCTGTCATACGCGGTGAAGACACGTTTCAGGATATAGATGGTTTGCCAAACGCCCAAATCATTCGCTTCGTATAGATAATACGCATTAAGCGGTGCTATACTAAGCACCAGCGAAATCAAACATGGAAAAAGACGTCATTATTTTACTAGTGGGCATAGTTGTTGGCGCCATGAACGCCATTGCCGGTGGTGGCATGCTTATAGGCTTTCCTGTGCTCCTTGCGCTTGGTGTGCCTCCGCTCGTTGCAAACATCACGGCAAATATCATCACCCCGCCCGGTCAAATTGCAGCAGTATACGCTTATCGAAACTATCTGCGTAAAGTACCCAAACGATACCTGCTCATTTTACCCTTTGTCGTGATTGGTGCGCTGGCTGGGGCCTTAACGTTGCGCGCTATGCCCAGTAACGACTTCGCTGAACTGGTGCCGCTGCTTATTATGTTTGGCGTGGCGCTATTTGCATTTCAGCCCGCCATCCACCTGCACCTCCATACGCATCTACGCGGCAAGAACAAGGCGCTCCTGCCAATTGTTCTCATTGGGATTGCCCTGTTGCCGATTACGTTTTACGGTGGTTTTTTTGGCGCTGGTTATGGTTTTATTATGCTGGCATTTCTAGGGCTTGGCAGAGTGCATGAGGTGCACATGCTTGCCGCAATGAAAAACGTTTCAGCCACACTGGTTTCACTCATTTCAATAGCAGTGCTCTATTCTACGGGACTCATCGACTGGCATATAGGTATTGTTATGGCAGTTGGAACAACCATAGGCGGTTACCTTGGAGCGCATGCCGCGCAAAAGGTTTCTTCCTACTGGCTGAGGATTGTTATCATCATCGTGGGCCTTGGCGCCGCCATCCACCTTGGCCTGAAAAACTAACCCCGTTGCCATATAACACCATCCACTAGTCAGCAGCTCTCCTTGTTCTTTCCCTCGTTATCCGTTGGCTTGTAACTGTACCGTAATGCGTTGTCGTTCGGTATGCTCCAGGTAGAAATTCCATAGACCTGCACTAAT
>CAYLWF010000003.1:0-6087 GCA_964387505.1 uncultured Candidatus Saccharibacteria bacterium | reverse complement strand
TAAGTATCTTGATGGCACGGCTCCTAGCTCCTCGCCGCCTTACTAAAAGTGAACAGCATGATGTGTCCGGTTTTGCAGATAGAGTCATGGCACTTACCGGGCAGGCGCAGACACCGCTGCCATTTATGGGCATACGACTGGTTTGGGACATGCTGGTGCATAAAGATTTTCGCACGCTCCGCGGCCTTATAGAAACAAGCGCAACCTTGCGAAGCGACTACCAAACACTTAGAAATAAACTGAACTGACCGATGGTAATTGTCACTCTTGACATGAGAGTGCCAAACTTTATATACTGAAATAGTGAGAATAAGCTCACATTAGAAGTAAAGAGGAGGAAGAACTATGACACAACTCGTACCGTTTGATCCTTTTGCGGATTTACAAGCTTTACAACGCAGCTTTTTTGGCGACGACTGGCTCGTACCCAGCAAACGCATGGCGCTCGCTACCACAGACGTCTATACCGAAGACGACAAACAGATGGTCGTAGAAGTGCACTTACCAAACTTTGCCGAAAAAGATGTAGATGTGCATGTTGATGGCAGCATGCTTGTTATATCTGCAGAGAAGCACGAACAGGAAAACGACAAGACGAAAAAATATGTCGTGCGTGAAAGCGGCAGCAGTTTTTACCGCCGCATACAGCTACCTAAAGTTGCTGATCTCGAGAAGATTGATGGCGATATGAAAGACGGGGTGCTAAAAGTAGTTGTACCGTTCAAAGAACAACCTGCCCCAAAGAAGATTGCCATAAAAAAGAAATAGCTGCTTTGCGGAAAACTGAAAAACCCGGGATATCCGGGTTTTTCAGTTTGTATGTTTTCTCAGCCTTACATGCCAGGCATGCTATGGCCATGATCATTATTTCCGCTTGAAGTGTAACCCCAAAGAGCTTGCCACTGCTGCATTTGGAGAATCTCAGCTTCTTGCGCTTGTATAATGTTCTGAGCCAAGTCTTTCAGTTCCTGATGCTTTGCCTGTTTTTCAGCGAGATTGGCCATCTCGATGGCACCCTGGTGATGGACAATCATCTCGCTCAAAAAACGTCTGTCGAAGTTATCCGCAGATTGCCCCCTAAGGTTGTTGGTCATTTGACTCATAGACATATCAGCGGCCGTAGCGGTAGTAGTAGCCGTTGAGCCAGACCAGCCAAGCTTGGACGGATTAAGCATTCCAAATATCATGGCGACATGCGCAACCACTAAAAATGCTCCGATGAAACCCGCGTGGAGCATGCGTTTTTTGTGCTGGCTAGCTTTTTTGTAGATGAGCTGCAGCTCCAGCAGGGCTATGCCGGCCAGCGGGACAACGCCCAGCAGGTACATACCGACGGCGATTATATCGGCTGCACCGCGCCAGCCCCCATCGACAGTGAGGGGGACGACCGCTGTCTTAAACAGGTACAAGAATATCGCTGTAAAATACAAACCAGCTACTATGCCAGATATACGGCTGATGGTCTTAATTTTACCGGTGGTTTTTCTAGTAAAAAGTAGGTACAGTTCGGATATAGCAAGTGTTTCAGCCAGTATAACCGGTATGGCCATATATACAATGAGGTTCCAGGGCTGATTTGTTGAGAGCAGCTCCATGTAATGAGTCATTTCCATATGTTTTCTCCTGCTTTAGTCGCTTTATCAAAAAGACGGCGAGTTATATTTGGGGTCCAGATATGTTTGGCGTGGAGCAAGTGCGTGTGCACAAACTGCCCCAAGCTTAAAGGGAGATTAGAGACCGTCGGAACAGTGACCGTAAGCAACGATTTTATCGGGCGGTCGCCAACTGCCAAGTTTGTACAGTAGCTTTACGACAAATGCAAGACAGACGAGTAGCCCCAGTAACGGCACGGCTGATGTGCCGCCGAGTGCTGGGTCTAGCTCATCTCTTTCTGGGTCGATGATCTTGGTCGCGTTTGCGGCCGGGATGGCGGTGGTGCAAAGAATCTGGCAAGTCAGTGAGGTCGGTGTCAGGGGCGAGGCCTGCCTGTGTGACATGTCGCCGTGGTGGCTAGCAGTTTGCGACAGATTGGCGGCATGCGAGAACCCTTGACTAATCGCCAGTAGGCATAGTACCAGCAGTGATTTAACGACGCCGGATAGTCGAGACATACTAAGAATAATTATACCAGGTTAAGACCGGTGTGATAATTGGTTCTGTACTCTGGGCATAGAATTACTTGTCTATAAGAAAAAACCCGGACGAACCGGGTTTTTTCTTGCGACGCTGTCCCGAAGGACTTGTCGCACGCAACCTTGCGGTTGCGACCACCTCAACGATGGTATAGGTAGTCTACGCCCACTAAAAACCATTTGCAAGCACAAGCGTTTTATGGTGTGGATAAGCTGGGGAAAAGTGGTACGCCCGGCAAGATGGTTGCATACGCAACGCGCAGTTACCATGCTCGAAGCGAGCTTCTGTGGGTGGCACCTTGGCGCCCGAACATGCGACCACGCTCACTGCATTCGCTAATCGCATGTTCAAACTATGCCATCCTAACCATATAAAAAGCCCATCCGCGATGGACTCTTTATATGGTACGCCCGGCAAGATTCGAACTTGCGACCTTTTGGTTCGAAGCCAAACACTCTAATCCACTGAGCTACGGGCGCGCACATATCATTCTAACAGATATAATCTAGATTTGTATGGGAGTGTGCAACGCGATACTATATAGTACGGATGAATTTTTCTCAGACAGACATAAATATAGACAAAACGAAAAATGTGCTCGAGCAGATTAGCTCGGCTCTTTTTAACCTAGACTCACTTTTAACACTGACCATTTCGCTTCTGCTCGCCATGCTCGGCGGGTGGGTTGTGTCGTTTATTTTGCGTAGCCTTAGCCGCTTTGTTGCTCGCCGCGCAGATGCGTCGAAAAACCTGAACACGGTAAATCGCCTGAGACGTATTGAAACATGGATTATTCTATCAGTCGCTGCGATAAGAACCTCGTTAGTAATATTTGCTGTGTATTTTTGGTGGGTCGCTACACACGAGGGTTCCAACACAAATGCCCTTATTGGAGCAAGCGCTCTCGCCATCGTTATAGTAGGTGGTATTTTCGGACCCATGCTTCGAGACTTTGCGTTTGGGGCTGGCATGATGGCAGAGCGCTGGTTTGGCGTAGGGGACCTCATTACCATAGATTTTCCAGCCGTACAGGGTGTAGTAGAACGAATAACGCTTAGGTCTACAAGGATACGCGGACTAAACGGAGAAGTCATTTGGGTTGCAAACCAAACCATGAACGGGGTAAAAGTGGCTCAAAAAGGAGTGCGACGTACTGCTATTGAACTGTTTGCGACTGACCCAGAGCAAGCCGAGCGGCTTGTGAAGCGAGTAAACACGCTATTACCCGGAGGGCTATCACTACTGGTAGCGCCACTCGAGGTAGTGGAAATAACGCAGCGAGATCCGCAAACCTGGCATGTGACAGCCGTAGGTGAAACTGCACCAGGTCGGGAATGGCTCCTCGAAAAGACGGCTATCGATGTCTTTAAACAGCTTGATGAAAAAGCAAAGAAGTCTATTCTCATTGTCGACCCAGTAGCTCGGTATGCCGACCAAGATATGGAGCGCCAGCTGGCACGTGCTGTACGAAATGCGCGTAAGAAGCGCAAAACCATAAACTACCGAAAAGCGGTTGGTGTTTTACCACTCAGTAAGGTCGTGACAACAAAAATAGTTGACGTCATGCCACGGTCAAACAAGGGCGATTCCCATACTAAGTCGTAGAAAAGTGGTTGGTTCAACAGCCTGGTTTATGAGAGAAGCAGTAGTACCCCAAGTGTGCATATTGCAGCAGCGGTAAGCTTGCGTGAAACATCGACTCGTTCTTGGCGGAGAAGCCAAACTGCCAAGATTGTCGTGAGAATGATGCCACTTTGGCGTATAGGTGCCACAAGACTGAAGGGCCCTTCAATGTATGCATAATTCATGGCAACTGTGCCCACGGCGTACACGGCAGCACCAGCAAGCATGAGAAGGAGTATTTCACTTCGGATGAGCGAATAACAGAGGGAGATTTTACTTGGATTGACCAGGAGCGATCCGAAACCACCAAGTATAAATGACACCCATACCCAGGTG
Source organism: uncultured Candidatus Saccharibacteria bacterium (assembly GCA_964387505.1). Classification (GTDB taxonomy): domain Bacteria; phylum Patescibacteriota; class Saccharimonadia; order Saccharimonadales; family UBA4665; genus JAGXIT01. Next base: position 1,995 of record CAYLWF010000003.1, on the reverse strand, counting down.
AGTGGTTCAACCGTCCGCACAAGATAGGCAGAGCTAGCAACTGCTATACCGAAAAACAAACCTGTCAGCAGACCCAGAAAAATACCTTCCGGGTTTTTAAAAACACTGCGGTTTTTTGCGAGAAGACCTATGCTCGTGAAAATCAGCGCTGCTCCGACAAGCTGTAATAGTTGGAGTTTTTCGCTGTAGAGCATGACTCCCGCAAACATGATCCATACTGTCTGAGTAGCAAATAGAACCGAGAAAGCGGAGGCGTCTACGCGCTGCAGGGTTTTAGCATACAGAACAGAACCATAGCCAAACCCGATAGTACAAAGCAGTACGGGAAGCCACTGGTTGCCATAGCCGGCAAATGAAATCCCATGCCAAAACACCCAGTGTATCATAATCACCGCAACCAGTAGCTGAAAAACGCTTGCAAAGGCAACAGAATCAACTTTGAAATGGCTCAACATAACCCGCTGCAATAGTATTGCTACCGAAAGGAGCAGCACTGCAAGAGCGATATAATATTGCCATGTCATAGCATAAGCGTAGCACAGGCTACTTTATGAGCGGCAAGGAAATGGTAAAACGAGTACCTTTTGGGGTACTCTTTGCAGTTATATGACCATGGTGAGCGTGAATAATTCGTTGAGCTATTGACAAGCCAAGTCCGTGGCCGGAGACATTTTGGCTGCTGCGGGATGCGTCTGCTCGGTAGAAGCGGTCAAATATATGCGGAAGGTCTTGAGCAGAAATGCCGGGGCCGCTGTCTTGCACGGTCAATTCGGCGTGCCTACCCCTGACTGCAGAGCCAAGTGTAATGGTAGATTTTGCCGGACTATATTTAATGGCGTTTTCCAGCAAAATGACGATAACGTCGGTCAAACTGTCTGCGTTCCCCAGCACGGAGATGTCTTTTACTTTGTTTTCTATGGCAATTTTCTTTGTTTGCGCAAGGCTGACACTATGGTTGACTGCTTCAATAGCAACGTTCTCTATGGAAGTTGGCGTAAGTGGCATATCATGGTTATTTGCGAGCAGCAGCAAGCGGTCGGTGAGGGTGCGCATGCGCTGGACTTCGTCGAGGTTGCTTTTGAGCAGAGCAGTATGAGTGTTTTTGGTGGCAGCTTTATCTCGCAAACCAACTTCTATTTCTGACTGCATAATAGTGAGCGGTGTACGCAGCTCGTGGGCGGCATCGCTACTAAACCGAGTTTGCGCTTCGAGCGCGTCTTCGACTGGCTGCAATGTGCGACGTGCCAGCAGGTAGCTGCCAGCTGCTCCAGCGGACAGTACAAAAATGTTAAATAGCATCAGTTGGCCCACAAGCCGCGAACGACTTTCATCGACTCGTTGCTCCCGCCAAGTGCGAAAATCATCACCTCCAATGTTCAAAATAATTTCACCCGGTCGAGGCGGGCGGTAGCTTCGATTTATTTCCCGCGAGGAAATGCTAAAAACAATAAAACTAAACAACAGGCTTATAAAAAGCAAAATCAGCGTATACCATGCAGTGAGACGAAGTGTCGCTGAGTGAAATAGCGGATGTTTCATTTTGTCTCACTGATTTTATAACCAAACCCGCGCACGGTATGTATAAGTGGCTGGCCTTTGAATGGCTTATCAACTTTGTTGCGCAGGTAACCGATGTAGGCTTCGACCGTGTTGGGGAGAATATCGGCGTCAAAATCCCACACGTGGTTAATGATGTTGTCTTTGCTGAGCACGCGGTCTTTGTTGCGCAAGAGATATTCGAGTAGGGCGTATTCTGTTTGGGAAAGTGTGATAGGCTTGTCGGCGCGACGAACTTCGTAGGTAACGGTGTTGAGGCTGAGGTCGCCGGCGTGGAGTTTGGTGCCATTGGTGGTGTGTGGGCGACGGGTCAGAGCACGGAGTCTGGCGAGTAGTTCTTCAAAGGAGAACGGCTTGACGAGGTAGTCGTCTGCTCCAGCGTTGAGGCCATCAACTCGATCGCGCACTTGGCCTTTGGCCGTGAGCATAAGAACGGGC
>CAYLWF010000002.1:0-34844 GCA_964387505.1 uncultured Candidatus Saccharibacteria bacterium | reverse complement strand
AATCGTGCGTATTATGCGCGAATTCCGTGTCCAGGAAATCACTGAAGACCTCAAAGTTGGAGAAACACTCAACGCCGAGGTCTTTTCAGTTGGCGACACCGTGCATGTCACCGGTACGAGCAAAGGTAAAGGTTGGGCTGGCACCATTCGCCGCCACAATTTCCACCGTGGCCGCAAAACTCATGGTGGTCGCAGCTACCGCCGTGTTGGGTCCATTGGTTCCATGTACCCTCAGCACATTTTGCCGGGTAAGAAAATGGCCGGACAGCTCGGTCACGAACAAGTCACCGTTCGCAACCTTAAGGTAGCACTGGTTGATGCAGAAAAAGGCTATATAGGTGTCGTTGGAGCCGTTCCTGGCCCACGCAAAGGCATCGTTATCATACGCGGAGAAGAGTCATGAAATTTTCCATTAGCAATTTTCCATTAGCAATGAATTATCAATTGGCTATTAGCTACGTAGCTGCAAATTGCCAATCGCTCATCGCTAATTCATCGCCCATTGCCAATCGCTCATCGCTAATTCTGACCGAAAGGAGCTACTAATATGGCAGTTTCAACCTATACCGCTAGCGGCACCAAAGCTGCAACCGCAGCCAAACTCAGTAAAGAAGTGTTTGGTGTCGAAGTAAAGAATCATCAGCTCCTGCGCCAAGCGTACGAAGCATATCTCGCAAATGGACGCGATAATCTCGCTGTCGTCAAAACTCGCGGACTCGTCCGTGGCGGTGGTAAGAAGCCATGGAAGCAGAAGGGTACTGGCCGCGCTCGCTTCGGTAGCTCACGCAACCCAATCTGGCGGGGCGGTGGTATTGTCTTCGGCCCGACTGGTCAGGAAAACTACAGTGTCAAAATCTCTACCACCAGCAAGCGTGTTGCACTGCGCCAGGCACTCAGCCTTGCGAACGACAGCGGCAAACTGATTGTCATGGAAAAGCTTGCCAGCAAAGAAGGCAAAACAGCTGAAATGGTCAAACTTCTCAGCAAAGTGGGCATTACCCGCGACGCACTGGTTGTCGTAGATAGCAAGACGCCAGAGCTTGTCATGGCTACGGCAAACCTGCAGAACGTCATGTTGGTAACGGCCACATACCTGAACGTCTTTGACATTATGAATGCTGATCACATTGTGCTCACTGCCGATGCGCTGAAGGTTGTCGAAGAATGGCTGAAGCCAGCCAAGAAAGCGGAGGTAAAATAATATGTTTATGAAACCTCGTCTCAGCGAAAAATCATTTGCGCTCAGCCAGAGCACAAACACCTTTGCGTTTGACGTTCCAAGTGAAATGAACACCTACGAAGTCGCCGCTGCAGTGAAAAAGCAGTTCGACGTTGAAGTAAAGAGTGTTCGTTTGGTCAACCGCAAGGGTAAGGTCAAGCGAGTCATGAACCTGACTGGCAAACGCAGCAGTAACCGCAAAGGTACGCAGAGCGACCTAAAGAAGGCATACGTAACCCTTGCGGCTGGTAGCCATTTGCCATTCTTCCAGGCTGAAGAAAAAGAAGCCGCTGAGGCCAAGAAAAAGACAGAAGACGGAAGAGCGAAGACTGATGAAAAGCCAAAGGCTACAGCGGCCAAGGGTCTCAAGAAGCTCGTCGGCAAAAAGGAGGCTAAATAATGGCTATCAAAGCATATAACCCGACAACACCCGGTCGCCGCGGTATGTCTAGCCAGGATTTCTCTGGTGTTACGACCAAGAAACCGGTGCGCTCACTCGTCAAAAGTGTGAAGCGCGGTAGTGGCCGCAACAATCAAGGCCGTATAACCACTCGTCACCAAGGTGGCGGTGCGCGCAAACACTACCGTGTCATGAACTTCCAGTTCAGCGGCAATGGCGTAGTAGAGCACATAGAATACGACCCAAACCGTAGCGCCCGCATTGCCCGAGTAAAAGACGACAGCGGTGCGTACCACTATGTACTTGCTGCAAGCGGTATGAAACAGGGTCAAACGGTGAGCGGCCACGCTGAAGCCGCTATAGAAACTGGTAACCGTTTGCCGCTCGCAAACATCCCCGTTGGTACAACCATTCACGCACTTGAACTTAAACCAGGTCGTGGTGCGCAGGCTGTCCGCAGCGCTGGTAACAGCGCCATGCTCATGGCAAAAGAAGGTGAATACGCGCAGGTGCGCATGCCTAGCGGCGAAGTCCGCAAGTTCCTCCTCGCATGCACCGCTTCTATTGGCGTCGTTGGTAACGAACAGCACCAGAACATCAAGATTGGGAAAGCTGGCCGCTCACGCCACCTAGGCAAACGCCCGACGGTGCGTGGTGTGGTTATGAACGCAGTCGATCACCCGCACGGTGGTGGTGACGGTGGTCGTCACCGTATGGCAAAAGCGCCTCGTAGCCCATGGGGTCAGAAGACACTCGGCTTCAAGACGCGACGCCGCAAGAGCACCAACAACATGATCGTAAGAAGCCGCCACGCGGCCAAGAGGAAATAGCATGATAGCGTTTCACAATTTTCCTCCAAAAGACGCCACCGATGCTTACGTCTCTGAGGCCGGAAGGGTCCTGTTAGACGAAATGACTAAACCAGAGCTCAGAATAGCACTAGGCAGCGCCGTGGCCACAGAGCTTATAGATGTATACAAGGATAAATTGTGCGTCACAGTTGCTGCTGGCCATATACTTAACTCTTTGTCACTAGGGTTGAATCCCAACGGGATAATGGATGGGTTTGAGGCAGGTTTACTGTCGACCATCGGGGTTGATAAATATTACTCAAGGCATTCGCGAGAAGGAGCTTACGTATGAGTCGTTCACTAAAGAAGGGGCCGTTTATCGATCCGAAGCTCGCGAAAAAAGTCGCGGCGCTTGGCCCAGAGGATCGTACTATCATCAAGACATGGGCACGTGCAAGCACGATTGCACCAGAGTTTGTCGGCAAGACATTTGCCGTACACAACGGCAAAGTCCATGTGCCTGTTTTCGTCACAGAAAATATGGTTGGTCATAAGCTCGGCGAGTTTAGTCCAACCCGTAAGTTCCGTTCTCACGGCGGAAAGCTGGCGAAAGGTAAATAAAATGAAATTTTCAATTAACAATTTTCCATTAGCCATGAATTATCGATTAGCGATGAGCCATACAGCTGCAAATCGCAAATCGGTAATTGCCAATCCATCGTCAATTGCAAATTGCTCATCGGCAATCGTGCTAGGGAGGAGTGTATAATGGCAGTTAAAGCTGAAAGCAAAGGTGTTCGTTTGAGTCCGCGCAAAGTTGCAGCCGTGGCTGCACTGGTGCGTGGTCGCAGCGTTGCCGACGCTATAGTCATTTTGGAGCACACGCCTCGCCGTGCTGCATTGCCAGTCCTGAAAACTATCAAGAGTGCTCAGGCAAATGCCGCCCACAATCACAACTACAAAGCTGACACGCTTACCATTACTGAAATCACCGTCAATCACGGTGCGCGCATGAAGCGCTATCGCCCAGCTGCTATGGGCCGCGCCCTGCCATATATGAAGCGCTCTTCGCACATCAGAGTTTTAGTAGATGGTGAACAACGACCAGCCAAGAAAGTTCAAACTAAGAAGGAGGCAGAATCATGAATTATGAATCAAGAATCATGAAAAACTCCTATCAGGCTTCTACGCATGATTCATGCTTCATGATTCATGCTTCAGCGACTGAAAGGAGCTACTAGTATGGGTCAAAAAGTAAACCCCATTAGCATGCGCCTGCAGGCCAACAAGGATTGGCGGAGCAAGTGGTTTGTTGGCAAGCGTGAGTACGCTAACTACCTCGCCATGGACTTGAAAGTCCGTAAGCTTATCCAGGACAAATTTGGTTCGCGCGGTGCTATCAACAAAGTAGATATAGAGCGTTCACCAAACCTCGTAACGGTTACTATCGCAACAGCAAAAGCTGGTGTGGTTATTGGCCGTGGCGGTCAGGGCGCGCAAGAGCTGAAGGCAGCTATAGAAAAAGTCTATGGCGTGCCAGCTCGTGTCAACATAGAGGAAGTGAAGAAACCCGATCTGTACGCTAAGCTCGTTGCCGAAAACATTGCCCACCAGCTCGAGCGCCGTATGAGCTTCCGTCGCGCTATCAAAAGTGCGAGCGCTGCAACTATGCGCGCTGGTGCGAAGGGTATTCGTATAGAGGTTGCCGGTCGTTTGAACGGTGCCGAGATGAGCCGCCGCGAAAAAGAAGCTGTTGGCTCAGTGCCACTACACACAATTCGCGCAGATATTGACTTTGCATCTGCTCGGGCTAACTGGCCAGGTGCAGGCATTATTGGCATCAAGGTATGGATATATAAGGGGGACAAATAAATGTTGTTACCCAAGAGAACAAAGTTCCGCAAGGTCCGCAAGGGCAAGATTCGCGGTGTTGCAACTGCGGGCAACTACATTGCCTACGGTGAGTTTGCGCTGCAGGCCCAGGGCCACGAACGCATTACTAGCCGCCAAATAGAGTCCGCTCGTCAGGCTATGACACGCTACATCAAGCGTGGTTGTAAGATTTGGATTCGTATATTCCCACACACGCCTGTTACCCGTAAACCGCTTGACGTGAAAATGGGTAGCGGTAAGGGTTCACCAGAGTTTTTTGTAGCCAAAGTTCGCCCGGGCACCGTTATGTTTGAAATGCAGGGCGTCACTGAGGAGACCGCACGCGAGGCAATGCGCCTTGCCGGGCATAAGCTTCCCGTGAAGACAAAGTTTATCGTGAAGGAGGGCGCATAACATGAAAATTGCTGATATCCGAAAACTCAGCACCGCTGAGCTCACGAAAGAAACGAATAAGCTGAAAGACGAAATTGCCGAACTGCGCCGCCATATTTACATGGGTGACAACCAAAACGTCCGCGCCGTACGCAACAAGCGCAAAGACCTGGCCCGCATGCTGACAGTCCTGAGCGATAACCTAGTTAAGGAGGCCAAGTAAGATGGCGAAAACAATCACTGGCGTGGTCTCCAGTAACAAGACAGATAAGACCATTGTGATTACCGTGCGTGAGAAAAAGACGCACCCGCTGTACCGCAAACAGTACACCACTAGTACAAAGTTTATGGCGCACGACGAAAAGAACGAAGCGCAAGTCGGTGACAAGGTTGTCGTGGTAGAAACCCGACCCATTAGCCGGCGCAAGCGGTTTACCTTGCAGTCTATTGTCGAGAAAGCCGAAGTGAAGCACGTCGAATCAGCGACCGAAGTGCCTGGCGTGACCGATAAGCCCACCAAAGAGAAAGACGAGGAGAAATAGTCATGGTGCAACAAGAAACTCGACTCGTCGTCTGCGACAATAGTGGAGCAAAGGAGATCCTCTGCATTCGCGTGCTCGGCGGCACACGCCGTCGCTATGCCAAAGTGGGTGATATCATCACCGCTACTGTAAAGCAGGCAAGCCCGACGGGTAACGTAAAGAAGAAGTCAGTCGTTCGTGCGGTTGTCGTACGTACACAGAAAGAGCTGAAGCGCAAAGACGGCAGCACTATCAAATTTGATGACAATGCCGCGGTAATTATCGGCGACGATAAAAACCCCAAGGGTACCCGTATATTTGGCCCAGTACCACGCGAACTGCGTGATATGGGCTATGCCAAGATTATTAGCTTGGCACCGGAGGTACTGTAATGAGAACTAAGACGGAAGACAGAAGACAGAAGATGTTTAAGATTCGTTTGAAGAAAGGTGACCTCGTACAAGTCCTCAGTGGCAAGTACAAGGGTAAGCAAGGCCACGTACTCAAGACTCATGCGGCCGAGAACAAAGTGACCGTAGAGGGCGTTAATATCGTGAAGAAGCACCAGAAGCCAAATCAAGCGCACCCACAGGGCGGCATACTGGAAATCACAAAGCCAATCTGGGTAAGCAAGGTTGCCGTGGTTGACCCGCATGCAAAGAAGCCTAGTCGCGTTGGCTACATGGTCAACAAAGATGGCAGCAAAACCCGCGTGTACAAGGCCAGCGGCAAAGAAGTGAAAGTCGAAGCTCCAGCGAAAAAGGTTGCAGCTAAGAAGAAAGAAGACAGGGTACTTTGAGCATGAAAACTCTAAGCACTAATCCCGAAATACTAAACAAATCCAAAACTCAAATTTCAAATGTTTTAAACACTGGAGTATTAGAGCTTAGTGCTTGTTTAGTGTTTAGAAATTCGAATTTAGGATTTATTTCAGAAAGGAGTCTGTAATGGCCGATGTAGCAGCAAAATCCACCTCAAAAAAACAGACTCACATCTATGTTGCTCGCCTGAAAGCAGAGTACAACGAAAAGTTTGCCGCTGAACTTCTGAAAGAACTTGAGCTGAACAACCCGCACCAGGTGCCACGCCTTGAGAAAATCGTCGTTAATGTCGGACTTGGCAAAGCCAAAGAAGACAAGAAAACGATTGAAGCAGCCAAGAACACGCTGCGCAAAGTCACGGGCCAAGAACCAGTTGAGACTGTCGCAAAGAACTCCATCGCAGGTTTTAAACTTCGCGAAGGTAATATGATTGGCCTGAAACTCACGCTTCGCGGCGACCGTATGTATGAGTTTATGGACCGGCTCATCAACATTGTATTGCCACGTCTGCGTGACTTCCACGGGGTGAGCAACAAGGCATTTGACAAGCAAGGTAACTACAGCATAGGCATGACTGATCAGAGCGTCTTCCCCGAACTGACGTTTGAAGAAACCACCACGCCACACGGCCTGCAAGCGGTATTTGTTGTACGTTGTGAAGACAAAGCCCACAGTAAGGCACTGCTGCAGAAATTCGGTATGCCGTTTGAAAAGGATAGTAAATCATGAGCAAGACTTCTTCTTCAGCTTGTCTTGGGTATGCCTGTCCTAAATTTGATTCTGCGGCTAAGGGAATGAGCGCCGACCCGGAGTTCACCAATGTACCTAATCATACGATTCAAAGTGCTCTTGGAAGGGCATGTTCTGGAGTAGATTACTGTGCAGGTCAGACAACTACACGCGCATGTGTCGTTACCGGTGAATATGTAGAACATTTAAGTGAGGGAGATAAATAATGGCAAGGAAATCGAACCTTGCGCGTGATAAAAAGCGCATTAAGATGATAGAAAAGTACGCCGCAAAGCGTGCTGAACTGAAAGAGCTCGGTGACTACGAAGGCTTGGCAAAATTGCCGCGTAACAGTAGCCCAACTCGGCGGAAAAATCGCTGTGTTGAGACAGGACGACCGCATGCTTACATGCGTCAGTTTGGCCTCAGCCGCATAGCCTTCCGCGAGCACGCAAGCAAGGGTGAAATCCCTGGTGTAACGGAAGCGAGCTGGTAATGGTCACTCCGCTCCAATTCTCAATTCACAATTTTCAATTTCCAATGAATTATCAATTAGCAATGACCGATGTAGTCGCGAATCGCACATCGCCAATCGTAAATTCATCGTTAATAGCTAATCGCACATCGCGAATTCAAAAAGGAGGGAACGTATGAGTGTGACCACCACCGACCCAATATCCGACATGCTGACCCGCATTCGCAACGCGATTGCCGTCGGTAAAAACGAGGTAAGCTTGCCTCACAGCAAGATCAAGGAAAACGTAGCCATTTCTTTGCGCAACAACGGCTTTTTGCACGACGTTCGTACTGAAGACCTTACGGTTGGCAAGCGACTGCACATCACCATTAATCTTGACGGTGAAAATGCGAAGATCACGGAAATCAAGCGCCTCAGCAAACCTGGCCGCCGCGCCTACACGAACGCCCGCGAAATGCCACAAGTAAAGCGCGGCCGCGGCGTGCTCATTATTTCGACGAGCAAGGGCCTGATGACCGGCGAAGAAGCGAAAGCACAGGGAGTTGGCGGAGAACTAATCTGCCAAGTTTACTAAAGGGAATTACTGAAGTATGAATTACAGAATTACGGAAGTTGACAAAAAAATGTTCTGCAATTCAGCAATTCTTGATTCCGCAATTCAAAGTAAGGAGAAATAATGAGTCGAGTAGGATAACTACCCATCCAGATCCCAAGCGGTGTGACAATCACTGTCGACTCAGACGCCGTGAAGGTGTCTGGGGCAAAGGGCAATCTGGAAACTCCACAACTGGAGAATATTACCGTAACAGTTGAGGATGGTGTGCTCACCGTCACTCGGGCAAATGACATGCCAAAAGTGCGTGCCGCCCACGGCCTCATGCGTGCCCTCATCAACAACATGGTGCAGGGCGTCAGCCAGGGCTTTAGCAAGCAGCTCGAGCTGAATGGTGTTGGCTACCGTGTGGCTATGCAAGGTGCCGACTTAAAGCTGAACCTTGGTTTTAGCCACGATGTTATTTACAAAGTGCCTACTGGCGTGCAAGTCGCCGTAGAGCAAAACAAAATGACGGTCAGCGGCATAGACAAACAGCAGGTTGGTCAGGTTGCTGCCGAAATTCGCGCCCTCAAGAAACCAGAACCATACAAGGGCAAGGGTATTAAGTACGTTGACGAACGCATTTTGCGCAAGTCAGGTAAGTCAGGAAAGGATAAATAATCATGAGTGTCGCCACAAAACTAGTCCAGCGCGCTCAGCGAAAAAATCGCATCCGCGCTACCGTTAAAGGTACGAGCGATCGTCCTCGCCTGAGCGTCCACGTTAGCAACACAAACGTCAGTGCGCAGATTATCGATGACAGCAAACACCACACACTTGCTGCAGTGACGACTGCTGGCAACAAAGTTGCCACAGGCACGCTCACCGAAAAAGCTGCTTGGGTAGGCGCAGAAATTGCCGCCGCTGCCAAGAAAGCAAAAATATCACAAGTGGTCTTTGACCGAAGCGGCAAGCAGTATCATGGCCGCGTAAAGGCTCTGGCTGAAGCAGCCCGAGAGAAAGGATTGGAGTTCTAGATGAAACTCCTAAGCACTAATCCCGAAACTCTAAACAAATTCAAAACTCTAAATTCCAATATTTCAAACATTCGAACATTTGATTTTAGTGTTTGTTTAGATTTTAGAAATTCGAATTTAGGATTTACTCCAGAAGGGAGGCTGTAATGGCAGAAGAAGCTATAACTCAGGCAGCGGCTGAAGCAGCCGCACAGAACCAGCCTTCACGCGGTGGAAACCGTGGTGGTGGCAATCGCCGTGACGGTGGTCGACCACCTCGCTCTCGCAATGAGGCGCCAGAGGAAAAGCAGTTTGATGAACGCGTGGTGCACATAGACCGTGTTGCTCGCGTGGTAAAGGGCGGACGCCGGTTCCGTTTCCGCGCGCTTGTCGTTGTGGGTGACCGCAAAGGCAAGGTCGGCATTGGTAGTGCCAAGGGTGCAGACGTAACCGCGGCTGTGAGCAAAGCGACCGAAGTTGCAAAGAAACACTTTGTGCCAATTGTGCTCTACAAAGGCACTATCCCGCACGAAGTTGAAGCTAAGGTCGCCGGTGCGCGTATACTCGTGATGCCCGCTGCGCCTGGTACCGGTCTTATTGCCGGCGGTGTTGTTCGTACTGTCCTAGAAGTTGCAGGCGTAAGCAACGCACTCAGCAAGTCGCTGGGCAGTAGCAATAAAACGAACATTGCCTATGCAACAATTGCAGCCCTCCAAACGCTCGAACCAGCTAAAAACTGGGTCACGACAAAGCATCAAGCCGGAGCAAAGACAGCAAAAAAGGCTGAAAAAGTAACTTCAGCAAAAGACGAAGTGAAAGCTGCCCCTGTGAAACAAGCATCCGAGGTGAAAAAAGCTGCACCTGCTAAGAAATCTGCAGCCACAAAAGCAGCTCCCAAGAAGGAGGCTAAATAATGAAATATCATGAACTCACCTCTGCGCCGAAAAAATCAGCCAAGCGCGTCGGCCGCGGTATTGCCGCTGGTCAAGGTAAAACAGCCGGTCGCGGCACCAAGGGTCAGGGCGCTCGTACTGGTTCCAGCAAACGCCCAGGCTTCGAAGGTGGTCAGAATCCGCTCATGCAGCGTTTACCAAAGCTCCGTGGCTTCCGTAGCCTAAAGCCAAAGGCAGAAAATATTTACACCGAGCAGCTGAATGGTCTCGGCGCCAAGGTAGACAACAAAGTTCTCGCCGAAGCCGGACTAACTAGCGGTGAATTTGTCCGCGTAAAGCTTCTGCACCGTGGCGACGTCACGAAAAAGGTTGATGTTTCACTGCAAGCGGCAAGCGTGAACGCTGTCGAGGCAATTCAAAAGGCAGGCGGCAGCTTTACGGCCGTTGCCCGCGTCATGCGCCCTGCCAAGAAAAAAGCCGAAAAATAAAATAGGTTCTTCTGGTAAAAAGACGCTACAAGGCGTCTTTTTATTTATATTGCGTAATTTAGCATTATCATAACAACAAGCAAAAAAATACTAGCTATTGTATAAAAATGTCTGTCAATGCGCGCTCTTTGCAATGTCTTTACGGCTACGACCCCAAATATGAAGTAAAATGGCAAGTTCTGTAATGATGTAACGTGCCATAAATCGCCGGGCAAATAGTAGTACATATATGTCCCGAAGACGGGTTTAGCGCTAAGCGTCAGCAGGGCTTCCAGTGCTAAGGCCTCCATGCTAACTATCAAGGCAAGGTGCCTTGCTCTTGTGATTTGCCATCGGGAACGCAACGTATCATGCATAAGATAGAGATGAACCCCAAAAAGCCCCCATGTAACGATTGCAAAACTTGAAGTGTAGCCCCCCCTAATTGGTGCAATGTGGTAATACCACAAGGGATTGCCTACGAGTGCATTGTAGGTAGTATTCAAAAACACCTCTCCATACAAGCCAATTGCGGCTACGACAAAAAAATATACTACGCATGTGCCGAAGTTGACTCGTTTCCATGCTCTTGCAATCGCTGAATTATAAACGTATACGGCAATTGCCCAAAAAAACCCGAATAGCACGTAGCGAATCATAAGATTAGTATATAACACGGGAGCATTATAGTAGTTGCTCCACATCTTCATGCCCTGTATACTGGTGTAAAAGATTATCTGTTAAGGGGATACACGTGAACTGGAAGATTATTGGTGCGTCGTTTAAAGAAGGTGATATGCGCAAACGCATTTTTGGCGTGCTTGGCATATTGCTGATATTTAGAATTTTGGCGCATGTGCCGGTACCGCTGGCCGAGCCCGAAACGCTCAAGCAAGTGCTCACAAACCTTTTTAATGGACAAAACACGCCGCAATTATTGAGCTTTATAAACGTTTTGAGCGGTGGTGCGCTGGCAAACTTCTCCATTATGATAGCCGGTCTGGGGCCGTACATTAACGCCAGTATTATTATGCAGCTTCTGACAAAAGCTATACCGAAGCTAGAAAACATGCGTAAAGATGGTGAATCTGGACAGAAACGCATAAATCAGTATACGCGTCTCCTTACGCTCCCCCTGGCAATTATCCAGGCTATTGGTTCGATTTACCTCGTAAGACAGTACGCGCAGCAGGTAGGTGGTATAGGGGACATAACTGCAAATACTTCTATATGGCAGTGGGTACTTATGGTGGCAGCTCTTACCGGGGGTTCTATGCTGCTTATGTGGATGGGTGAGCTTGTCACCGAAAAGTCCGTAGGTAATGGTATATCACTTCTTATAACCGTCGGTATTGTGAGCGCCCTGCCTGGCACCATTAGCCAACTGGCTTCATCTATTTATGATAAGACAAACAAGTGGGAGATTTTTGGCCGAGAGCTGCCCATTAACCAGAAAGCGTTCTGGATATCACTTGCAATACTAGCAGTGGTTATACTCGTTACCTGGATAGTCGTCATGCTCAATGAAGCAGCGCGCCGCTTAACCGTAAACTACGCAAAGCGGGTACAGGGAAATAGAGCATACGGTGGAGTGACGACTACATTGCCAGTGAAACTCATTACGGCAGGCGTTGTGCCCATTATCTTTGCAATCGCGTTCTTGAGCGTACCGAGCTTCGTCGGACAGCTTATGACGTCAAGCAGTAATCCGAAGTGGCAAGAGCTGGGTCAGAATTTGGTCACGTGGTTTACAAACCCAACAGCGCAAAGTCTGGAAACAGGTGGGTGGCAAGCCTACATCTACCCCGTGACATATTTCTTACTGGTGTTTCTCTTTACCTTTTTCTATACCAGCATAACGTTCAACGCGAAAGAAATTGCTGAGAACCTGCAGAAGCAAGGCGGGTTCATAGAAGGGGTGCGCTCTGGCTTGCGTACTGAAAAGTATTTGGCAAAGACGGTAAATAAGCTAACTCTTTTTGGAGCAGTCTGTCTTGGTTTGCTTGCAATCATGCCAATAGTTGCTCAAATATTTGTACCGCAAAATATTGCACTTGCACTTGGCGGTACGAGCGTCTTGATTCTTGTGGCGGTTTCACTTGAGACCTTGCGGGCTGTTGAGTCACGTGCGCTTATGATCACCTATGACCAGTATAGCCGCGACGATTTTTTCTACGAGCCGAATAGTGCAGTCGAAGCAGCCAGTGGCGCAAAAACATTGAAGTATATTCCGTTCCGAGAAAAACTTCTGCGCAGCCGTAATAAGGCTCCGAAGAAAAAGTAGTGAAAAACACTTTACAGCTCGTCGTAAAAAATGCTATACTGCAATGACGTATAACCTATGGCGAGTAAAAAGGAAGTCATCGAGCTGAACGGCATTATTGTCGAGACCCTGCCGGGTACTCAGTTTCGTGTCGAACTGGAAAACGGTCATCAGATTATTGCGCATGTCGCTGGCAAAATGCGGAAGCATTTTATCCGGATTGTGCCAGGCGACGCGGTCACCGTAGAGCTCACGCCCTACGACCTGACCAAAGGTAGAATCACCTACCGCAAAGGCTGACCATTTACAAACAGCACACTTCGCGCGCGACACTCAAGCTCCGATGCTCATGTACTTCCATGTACACTGCGCTTCGGTGCTCGCGTCGCATCACGAATTGCACTATTTGCAAAAGGTCACCAAGGCTGAACTTTCTAGGGTTTGGTTCATCCGGACAGATTCGCTTGCGAGTCGAAGTACGGATCAATCCTTCGAAAGTTCGGCAAAAGTCATACTAAATAAAGCAGTGAGTCACCTTCAGGAAGGAGATGATCCGTACATGAAAGTACGTGCAAGTGTCAAAAAGATCAGCCCCGACGACAAGATTGTTCGTCGCAAAGGGCGTCTTTACGTTATCAACAAATCTAAGCCAAAGCATAAGCAGAGGCAGGGGTAAGCTATGGCAGCACGAATCTCAGGGGTAACTATCCCGGCCGAGAAACAAGTGTGGGTTTCGCTCACCTATGTTCACGGTATTGGCCCAAAGACAGCTGACACTATTCTGGCAGCCGCAAAGGTTGAACGAACCGTACGGGTGAAAGATCTGACCGACGCTGAAATTGGCCGCATACAAGAGTACATCAACGAACACCTTACCGTAGAAGGTGAGTTACAGCGTATTGTGAGCGGCAATATCAAGCGCCTAAAGGACATTGGCAGCTACCGAGGCCTACGCCACAAGAACAGCTTGCCGTCTCGCGGTCAGCGCACAAAAACAAATGCGCGCACCCGTCGTGGCAAAAAAGTAACTGTCGGCGGTACGGCTAAGAAAGTAGCAAGCAAGACGTAATGAAATACTTTGCATTTCATAAGGTTAGAGGTTCTAGGTTAGAGGTTAGAGTAACCGCTAGCGAGCTCTCACCTAAAACCTCTTACCTCTCACCTGTGACGACCGAAAGGAGGAACGCATAATGGCAGATACATCTACAACACCAGTAGCAAAGAAAAAGAAGGCAAAGCGCAGCGTTTCGTCTGGGCAGCTTCACATTCAAGCTACGTTCAACAATACTATTGTGACACTTACCGACGCACAGGGCGGTGCTCTAGCTGCTTCAAGCGCCGGTGCTTGCGGCTTCCGCGGTTCGAAAAAGGGTACAGCCTATGCTGCACAAGTCGCCGCAGAAAAAGCTGGTAACCTTGCAAAACAGGCTTATGGGCTGAGCAAAGTTGCTGTTTTTGTTAAAGGCGTCGGTCTTGGCCGCGACGCAGCTATCCGCGCAATGCAAACAGTCGGAATTGCTATAGACAGCATCACTGATATTACGGGCGTGCCGCACGGCGGCGTTCGTCCGAAGAAAGCAAGGAGGGTCTAGGCTATGGCACGTGACACTCAGTCAATCGTAAAAATGTCGCGCCGCGAAGGTTATGCACTTCATCCGAAGGCTCATAAGGCACTCGCAAAGCGCACAAATATGCCAGGACAAGCGGCAAATGGCCGTATGCGCAACAAACCCAGCCAGTACGCGCTGCAACTTCGCGAAAAGCAGAAGGTAAAGCGGCTCTATGGCCTCCTAGAAAAGCAGTTTAGTAACCTTATGGCCGAAGCGTCACGTACGCCCGGTCAGTCTGGTGCAACACTGCTACAGTACCTCGAGCGACGCCTCGATAACGCAGTCTATCGCGCTGGTTTTGCACCGTCTCGACGTGCAGCTCGCCAGCTCGTGACTCATGGCCACTTCGTGATGAATGGCCGCCGCGTGGACGTTCCCTCTATTCGCGTTCGCGAAGGAGACGCTATTACGCTGCGCGAACACAGCAAGGCCAGTGAATATTTCAAGAAACTCGATGAAACAAGCCCAGCTCCAAGCGCAACACCAACGTGGTTGAGTGTTGACCGCAAAAAGATAGAGCTGAAAGTGACCGGTTTGCCTGTGCGTGATGACGCCGAGCCCGAAATCAACGAGCAACTAATTGTCGAGTACTACTCACGCTAAGGAAAGGACGTTTCAAAGATATGTCAAAAATGATTCATACCCCAGGACTTGTCGCCGTCGATGACCACAGCGCAACAAGCAGCACCTTTGTGATTGAGCCCCTCCAGACTGGTTACGGCATGACGCTTGGTAACAGCTTGCGCCGTGTGCTGCTGTCGAGTATCAGCGGAGCTGGCATTACCAGCTTTAAGATAGACGGAGTCACGCACGAGTTTACTACCGTAAAAGGTGTTAAGGAAGATGTGGTTGCTATTATGCTCAACCTGAAGCAACTTCGTTTCCGCGTATATGGTGATGATGCTCAGACAGTGCGGATTGTCAAAAAAGGCAAGGGCATTGTTACAGGTAAGGACATCCAGGTTAACGCAGACGTCGAAGTTGTCAACACCGACCGGGTTATCGCAACACTTGACGATGATAAGGCTAGCCTCATCATTGACCTCGTTGTCGAAACGGGCCGCGGCTACCGTACCGTGGAAGAAAGTACTGCTAAGAAGCAGAGTGACTTTGTTGCGCTCGATACGGTCTTTAGCCCAGTGGTTCGATGCCGTTATAAGGTAGACAAAACCCGAGTTGGTCAGATGACTGATCTTGACAAGCTCAGTGTTACTGTTGACACCGACGGTACCATCACGCCTCGTGATGCGTTTGAGGAAGCTTCTGCAATCTTGGTTAACCAATATGCCGCTCTTGCCGGTAAGACCCGTATGCCTACCGCAGACGATGTGCCTGCCGCAAAGGACGGTGCAGATGGAAGCGCAGACGATGGTTCTTTGCTCAACACGAGCATCGAAGACCTAAACCTGACTGCTCGTACCACAAACGCGCTCGTAAACAACGACATCCACACCATTCAGGATTTGTTTGCGCTCAGCGATACTGAACTACGCGATCTGAAAGGTTTTGGCAGTAAGGCGCTCGACGAAGTCAAAGATAAGTTGGCGGAATTGGAGCTCTAGATGCACAGACACGGATATCAAGGAACCAAATTTGGCCGCGAGCGCGACCAACGCGAGGCTTTGCTGAAAAGTCTTGCTGAGGCGCTCATTATTCACGGTCGGATTGTCACAACGGTGCCAAAGGCAAAGGCCGTCGTACCGTACGTAGAAAAACTCATTACCAAAGCAAAGAAGGGTGACCTGCATAACCGTCGCCAGATTGTTTCGGCCTTGCAAACTGTTTCGAGCGCACATCGTCTCGTCGACGAACTTGCGCCAAAACTGGGTGGTCGCAACAGCGGTTACTTCCGTATTACACGCAAAGACAATCGCCGCGGCGACAATGCCGAAATGGCAGAGGTAAGCTTCGTGGACGACTTGAAAGAAGCACCAGTCGCGAAAGCCGCTGTGAAGGCGCCTGTAAAACAGCATCATGAGCACGATGAAGTGAAAGCTACCCCTGTCAAAAAGGCGGTTCCAGGTGCAAGTAAGACGGTCAAGGCTGCAGATAAGCACCTAAGCCACAAGCCTGCAGTACAGGTAAGAAAGAGCGGAGAACGCTAAGATGAAAACATATTCTGCAAAACCAAGCGACGTTACCCGCAAATGGTACGTTGTCGATGCTTCTGAAACAACCCTCGGTCGTGTTGCTACGCAAGTTGCAACGCTCTTGACCGGAAAGGGTAAGCCGATGTTTACGCAGCATATTGACTGTGGCGACTTTGTCGTCGTGGTCAATGCCGACAAACTGCAAGTGACTGGCGGCAAAGAAGAAAAGAAAATGTACTACAACCATAGCGGTTTTCCGGGTGGTTTGCGCGAACGCCAACTAAAAGACCTTATGGAGAGCGACTCTACTGAGGTTATCTACAAGGCGGTGCGTGGTATGCTTCCTGTCAACAAGCTACGCGACGATCGTCTCAAACGCCTCAAGATTTACACTGGCGCAGAGCACGAACACGCCGCCCAGAAACCCGAAACCGTAAGCCTGAAAGGAGCGAACTAACCATGGCTGACGCAAAAGGTCATTACTACTACGCTCTTGGCCGCCGCAAAAGTGCAACTGCACGGGTGCGACTCATGAACGGCAAGGGCACTATTACTGTCAACGAAAAGCCAATCGCGGAGTATTTTGCCGAAAGCAAACTGCTGCTCGGTGAGGTCCAGAAGCCGTTTACCGTGCTTGAACTCCCCCTCAAAGACTACGATGTAACAGTCGTTGTGAGTGGTGGTGGTCATGCCGGTCAGGCGGACGCAATTCGTCTCGGCATAGCCAAAGCACTTGTCGAAAAGAGCGAAGACTACAGAGCAACGCTTCGCCGCGCCGACCTACTCGGTCGCGACACACGCGAACGCGAACGCAAGAAGTTTGGTCTCAAGAGCGCCCGCAAGCAGCGTCAGTTCACCAAGCGCTAACAGTGCGATATTGCAAAACAAAAACTCCTTACACCAAAAGGAGTTTTTGTTTTAGATACTAGCAAACGAGAAGATATACATGGGAAAGCAAGACTCGACCTACGCCAATATTAACAGACACATTAACAGAATAACTGATAATCGAGAACCAGATATGCATTCTGATGTGCGCAATGGTATGCCGCCGCAGGATGTAATGAATAAATTGTTGGAAGAACTGCACGACTATCGCATAAAGCGCGGTAAGGTGATACAGGCGGCGGAAACAATTTTGCCACGAATTATCGGTTTCTCACTTTATGGGCATAGAGCCAATATGATCTCGTTGCGCTCAACCTGGACAGTATCTTCAGAGCCAACGCTGTGCGGGGATAGCCTATTCAGTAGGCTAGTCATAGCTGAATACGATTTTTCTTTGACGACGAATGAATCGGAACTAGTTTTCGATGGTGTGCGAGCGGCTATTCTTTTGGGTGGTTCAGGGCAGGAGAAAGAATCCAGTAGATACTTTGTAGTGTGTCCAACTATTCCACTATATTTGAGTCATGGTAATCCACGACCAAACGTTACGCCCGAAGACGCACTCCGGTATATTGAGCAGTGCATGGCAGCATAACCAGCACTGTAGTGGTATGATAGAAATCATGAGAAAACAGCAGCAGATTTGGGCGGAAGAACACGCGAGTGGCGGGACGCTTAATCGTATGGCAAATGAACACCCGGCAAGCGGTGTGGTGCTGTTTACAGAATGGCTGAAAGAACATGGCGTAAAACTTGGCGGCAAGGCAGTAGATATAGGCGCAGGAAAAGGTCGGAACAGCCTGTATTTGGCTCAGCTCGGCTACGAAGTGGAGGCGCTGGAGTACATTGCACTTGCTCGAGAGCACATTGTCGAACGCGCCAAGTCTAAAGGAGTTAGTAAAACAGTGCATGCTCGTGACGTGGCTATTGATGAATCTTGGCCGTATGCTGACGCTACGTTTGATGTGGCTGTCGATTCTTTTTCGTCTATAGACATCGAGACTCTGTCTGGCCGCGAAATGTGTCGGGACGAGATGCTCCGCACACTCAAGCCGGGCGGATATGCGCTAGTGACCGTGTGTTCAGCTGAAGACGAATGGGAAGCGGAGCTCATTGCAAACCACCCTGGCCCAGAACCGCATAGCACCATTTGGCCGCAAAACGGCAAGTTTCAGAAAGATTATACGGAAGATGAACTGTGTGCTTTCTATGCCGACGGCGCATTTGAAATATGTGAACTGCGCACCATCCAGAAGAAAACCCACAAACTAGGTCGCGACGGCACTGCTACAAACCTGTGGCTTGTTATGCGCAGGCCGCAGGGAAAGCAATGAAGAAGAAGCTGGTTGCCGTTAGCCTTTGTGCCCTCATTATTGGTGTTGGAGTAGTGACGTATACGAACAGAGGGTTTATAAAGGGTGAGGTTATGCAGACGCAGGCACAACGGCAGCCTGAGGCAACTCGTGCATTTCCGAAGCTTGATACAAATGAGTTTAGTGAAACACAGCCACGTTTGCTTACGCAGCTCAAAACTGAGTACGAAAAGAAGCCCGTAAGCTTTGACGAAAATGTACTCGAGTACACGAATGGCGTAAAAGAGCCGTGGTGTGCAGATTTCGTGAGCTGGCAGATGAAAGAACTTGGTCAGCCTTTCGCAAACCCGCATTCGGGCAACTGGAGGATACCCGGTGTCTATACCTTACGAGAGTATTATCAAGCAGAGCGTCGTTGGCAGACGGCGGGCGATTATGTGCCGAAGTTTGGTGATGTCGCCATATATGCTGCCTCGCCCACAAGGTCACATACCAATTTTGTGCTGAGCGTTAACGTAAAGACACAGACAATGCTCACGGTTGGCGGCAATGAAGAAGGCCGCGTGCGTATAAAAACTAAGTCGTATCTCCCGCCTCATGAAGACCTCGTCGGGTTTGGGCTGCTAAAATAATGCTTGCATTATCTAGTAAATACATGTAAGGTAGTACCTATGAAAACAGTTCAGGCCAGTTTTTATTGGTTTACCGACACTTCCGTGGCGGTCTGTTCTGTGTGCTGAAAAAAACTTTGAACCCACTAAAGAGACCGCCACACAGGCGGTTTTTTCATATCTAATACATTTTTCAGGAGATTGAAATGAATACACAAATCGTAATTATTGGCGGCATGGGTCCGCAGGCGAGTTTGGAGTTACATAGACGACTCATTCAACAAGCGGCAAAGTTTGGGGCAAAAGAAGGAAAAGACTTTCCGGAAATCATACACTTGTCCTTACCTGTCGACGACTTTATTAGCAATGCTAGAAGAACAGCACATGCGCTGGAGACTATCTCAGTTGCTATGAGCAATCTTTATCTTTGGCGACAAATCACGCATCGTTATAGCCTGCAATACGGCTCACCTGCTGCTACCGGAGCTTGAAAAGCGTGTAGGAAAGAAGTTTGTCTCACTCATAAACGAAACAGTAAGAGTAGTGGTTCAGAAAAACATAAAGAAAATCGGTATTTTAGCATCCCCAACGACCATTACGCTTAAACTATATGAAAACCCGCTCCGTATGAAAGATATAAAGGTGGTTACGCCATCCGAGGCGCAACAGCAAATCATTGAAGACATCATTCGCGCGGTTATAGCCGGTCAGCCACTCACACCGCTTCGCCGCAATCTACAACCCGTCATCGATTCACTAAAATTTCAGGGTGCCGAAGTTGTACTACTTGGCTGTACGGAGTTATCGGTTCTCTTGCCTAGTGGTCACAGAGATCAAATAAATCCTTTAGAAATAATTTCAAACGCATTGATTGGAGAAAAATATGGCACAAAATAGCGCAGGTAAAACTATAAGAGCCCACACATTTCTTAACTGCGGGAATTGTACACTAAGCGTAGAAGGCAAGCCGTGTGAATCTGTCGCATCGGCTATACTGGAAGATGTCAAGGACTTAGGTATAGATCGATATGACGTCTCTGCCTCGGTGGCAGCCAGTATTGCGCTAGCAAGTATGCAACCAGGCGTTAAGTCTCGTGCCTTAGAAATTGGCGCGCCAGCCTGTGCGCAAATTTTGAGCACATTGTAAGTGAGAGGCATGAGGTATACTAAAAGCATGAATAAACCAGTTATTTTGACGGGGCTGCGGGCAAATAATGACCTGCATATAGGGAACTATTTTGGGGCACTGCTTCCACTGATAGATATGGCAAAGACGCGGTCAGACGAGTATGAGGTGCATCTTTTCGTACCAGACCTGCATAGTTTTACGACGCCCGTACACCACGGTCAACTGCAAAGCCAGATTATGCACAACCTGCGCCTCTATGCCGCTGCTGGTTTGCCGCTAGACAACCCGAGTGTACATATCTATCGCCAGAGCTACATTCCTGCCCATAGTGAACTTACTTGGATTCTCGACTGTTTTACAGGCTTTGGTCAGCTTGCGAGAATGACTCAATTTAAGGATAAATTGCAAATAGATTCAGATACGCAAAAAAATTTAAAAAATAAGTATAAAAAACAAATAGGTTTCTTACTTGAAGAGCTAAATCTGCACGAAAAGAAAGGAGAGGCCCTCAGCAAAATTTATGATTCGTTTGGTGAAATACTCCACAAGTCTACTCGTTTTGACGAACTACAGTTCTCTGCAAGCACTGTCGGTTTGTTTAACTATCCGGTGCTTATGGCGGCAGATATTTTGCTGTATGGGGCAAAGTACGTTCCGGTGGGGGACGACCAGACACAGCACCTCGAGTTTGCGCGGGATATTGCGGAGCGGATGAATAGCAAGTTTGGACGTGAACTTTTTGTGGTGCCAGAGCCGGTGAAGAAACAGCACCAGTTCTTTGGTAAGGAGCAGGGCTTACGGATTAAAGATTTGCAAGACCCAACCAAGAAGATGAGTAAATCTGATGAAACAGGCAAAGGCATCATCTTCCTCGGCGATTCTCCAGAAGAGGCTACAAAGAAAATCATGAGCGCTGCGACGGATTCTCTTGGTTCCATACACCTCGATTACGAAAAGCAACCAGGTGTGGCAAACCTACTACAGATTCTTGCACTCTTGCAGGGTCGCACGGTACAAGAAGTTGCTCGTGAGCATGAAGGTCGCGACCGCTATGGCGACTTCAAAAAAGAAGTTGCAGAGGCCGTAAAAGCCTTCTTGGTTGATTTCCAAGAGCGACTGTCTCAGGTAGATGACACAGCGCTCATGCAGAAACTAGATTCTGACGAGCGTGCTATGAACGAAATCGCCAAGCAGACATTACAGCGGGTCCAAGAAGCCGTAGGCTTACGATAAATCTTTACCTCTGTTAAAATGTGACTATGGAAATAACAACAACTGAGACAGATTTGCTTATAGATTCTGGGTATGTTTCAGACATCGTTCAATATTTCGTCACACCTGAAAAGATACATAAATCATCTGTCTCGAATATAGGCTGGATTGATACAGTTCAGTTTTTAAGACGTCTATATTGCTTTAGCTCAAACGGGTGTACATATCTTCTATTCGATGACGACCGTAATTTAAAGCCACCCACGGTAATGGATATGTTGAAATCAACTCGCGCCATTAAAGAACCTAAGGGCTATTTATGTGAGGCTGTCGACAAAACGGACGCTGAATATGGAGTGTCTCCAGACCATGATCCGTTTCATGACGACTATACATACCTCTGGTGTTGTGAAGATAGGGATAATAATGGCGAATCTTGAGGTGAGTAGGGCAGAGCGGTTGGATCAGCGGGTGGTGGCAATGCTGCCACAGCTGAGTCGCGCCTATGCGACAAAACTCATCGCGGATAAACGTGTCTCTGTAAATGGGTCATCCCAGGTGAAAGCAGGTTATAAACTGCGATCAGAAGACATTGTGACCGTAGACTATGACGCGAGCGCCGAAGCAGAAATCCCGGATATCGAACTAGAGGTTCTGTACGAAGACAATGACTGTGTCGTTATAAACAAACCTGTCGGCCTACTTACACACAGCAAAGGCGCCTTCAACCCAGAACCCACCGTCGCAACGTGGCTCCGCTCCCACCTCTATGCACATCCAGGTGAAAGCTCCGCTCTCTCACATTTTCGTGTGAGAGAGCGGAGCTTTCACCTGCCGGAGACAAGCAGGGCCGGGATTGTTCACCGGCTCGATAGAGCAACCAGTGGGGTGATGATATGTGCGAAGACGCCAGAAGCGCTTAGCTGGCTGCAAAAGCAGTTTGCACAGCGCCGCACGAAGAAAACGTATGTGGCCGTTGTGAAGGGCGCCATGAAGCCGGAGGCAGCAGTGATAGACATGCCGATAGAACGAAATCCCAAGGCACCAGCAACATTTCGGGTAGGTGCGCAGGGAAAGGTGGCAAAAACGACATATAGAACACTCGAGTCAAACGGCCAATATAATTTGCTGGAGCTTAAGCCAGAGACGGGGCGTACGCATCAGCTTCGAGTACATTTGGCGCACCAAGGACACCCTATAGTTGGCGACCCGTTGTACGGAGGTGAAAGCGCTGGACGGTTGTATCTTCATGCGGCTGAACTTGAGTTAACCATTTTGAAAGATCACGAGCGGAAAGTATTTACGGTGCTGGTTCCAGATGAATTCCACGAGAAAGTCGCACCATGAACACGCAACTACTTCTACATACTGACAGCTTAAATGCCGTAGAAGCGTACTTGCACAAGCCAGCTCAATCTCTGTTGCTAGCAGGTAAACAAGGAAATGGTAAAGCGACGCTTGCTCGTGAGGTGGCCGCGGAGCTACTCGGGTGTAGTTTGGCAATGGTCGAGCAACATCCGTATGTACGTGTTATTGAACCTGCTGACGGAAAAATAGCTATAGAGACAATTCGGAGTCTTGCAAGCTTTGTGCAACTGGTTGTGCCGGGAAATGCGGCAGTGCGCCGTGCTATTTGCATATGCGACGCAGACACAATGACTCGCGAAGCCCAAAATTCACTGCTTAAACTCCTCGAGGAACCACCTGAACATACGGTAGTCATTTTGACCGCTTCGCAGCCGCGCCGGCTTCTACCAACCATTCGTTCGCGTGTGCAAACGATGCGAGTGACACTTCCCTCAGATACCTCTGTAGCGCAAGTGTTCGTAGAGAAGGGGTACGATCATCGAAACGTAGAAAAAGCTATGCTACTGGCAGACGGTAGCTACGCGGCACTACAATCAGCGCTTGAAAGCGGTGAGTCAGCGGGAAGTGTACTCCATACTGTGAAGCAGATTCTCACGGCCGACACGTTTACGCGTCTTACGTATGTAGATACGGAGTTGAAAGACAAAGACAAGGCGAGGTCATTTGTGGACACGCTTGCAACGGTAGCTTCTGCTAGTCTCCATAAGTCCGGCGTGCAGCAGTTGCAACGATGGCAACGTATACTAACTGCAGCGGTAACTGCACAGAAAGCGCTTGGGCAAAATGGTAACCAAAAACTGGTTCTGACAGAGCTGATGCTGTCCTTATAATGTGCTATACTGAGAAAACGCTATGTATGAACTTTTGATAGTCAGTGCTTTTGGTTTTATGGGGCTTCTGCATACCCGCAAACGTTCTGAAGAAGAGTCGGATATATCTCGCAAGGTCGGTGACCGTATAGGGAAACTGTGGGATATTGCTCACCAAGGCATGCGCGAAAACCGCTTCCTGCGTGCTGAAAAAGCGCTGCTCACTATCCTAAAAATAGACGAAAAAAATGCCGCTGCCTACAACCGTCTAGGCATTTTGTATGCAAAGCAGAAAGAATACCGCGATGCGATAGACTGTTTTGAGATTGCTAGCAGTATTGAAGCAACCCCGTCGAGCCTTCATAACCTGGGTCTCATTTATTATGAAACGGAGAACTATGAAAAAGCTGGTATAGCATTTGAGCAAGCTTTGAAACTCGAGGAAAACCTAGCTGCTCGGCATGTTGCCTACGCCAAAGTGAACGAAAAGCTGGGTAATGAGAAGCTCATGTTTGCTTCGCTGCAACGGGCAATTGAACTTGAACCGAATGAAGAAACATACTCACTTCTCCAGCGAGCATATTTGGAACGCGGCATGGATGTAGAAGCCGACCAAGTTGGCGAAAAGCTCAAGACGCTCATTGTGCCCTCAGGCAAACCCCGCCGTATCCTCCGCCCCCGCCGGGTAGTTATCTAGTGACCTGAGTAATCTTTTCTCTGTGATTTCGTATAAAAGTAGCTTCTTCTGACCAGCTGAGCGCTGCGATGGCAGTGTCTATGCCAAGCCACTTTGCCTGAACACTGTCTGAAGTGACGGGGCTGAGAAGTGTCTCGCCTGTAACAAACAGAAAGAAGTGAATTTCTTTTATGATATCTGCTGCACTCGAGACGGCTGAAGCATGGCCGCGTCTTGTAACCGCACCAAGCTCACCGAGAGAGTCGAGTTCGGTGAGTCCTGTTTCTTCGCTAACTTCCCGGTAGGCGGCTTCAAGAAGTGTTTCGCCAGGCTCAAGGCCGCCTTTTGGTAATACAGTCATACCAAACTCATTGACGATGACTGCTATTTTCCCAGAGTTTTCCTGAACAACCACGGCACCTGCCTTTTCGACAACCGGCTGCTGGCTAGACATCACCATTCTCTACAATTTTGCGATCTTCGTAAGGCGCAACTACTCTGCGGTACCATTCCGTCTGAACTGAAGATAGCGTACCCATAGAGCGGTTAAGCGTATAGTAGTTTTCCGTCGTGTAGACACCTTTGAGTAGTTTCGTTATGGTGTAATTCAGTGCACCGTCCTGCTTTTCTACTGGCAGCGTCGCTAGTTTTTCGAGCAGTGGCCGCAAAACCGGATCAAGTTGGTCTCGTAAATCTTGTTGTATGTAGGGCATAGTTTATCTCTATATCTCTAGTTATTCGTAAATTTTACCGATATATAATGCTGATGCAATTGCCCTGTATGGGTTGAGTTTACCGAGGTCCACTGTATATCTTCTAGAAGAAACTGCAAGAAAAGAAGCGATGGCCTCTAGGTAGTCAGGTATGGTATTGTTTTGCCATGTATCTGCGTCGTTCGTTGCATCTTTAGAGAGTGTATTAATAAAGTCTATCAAAGCTTGGACGTCATTGACGTGTGCGGGATTAATGTTCATAGTCCAAATTATAACACCTTGGAGATTCTGCTGTCTCTAAAGTGTAATCGTAGGGCCAGAAGTACCCTGTTGCTATGCAACCTCTGTTTTGATAGACTATCTCAAGTTGAGATAGATGTACTTTAATTTGTTATACTTAAGCGATGGTTTGCAATTATTGCAATAAAATCCTAAAGCCAACTGCAAAGAAGTTCTGTTCTAATAAGTGTCAAGCTGACGCAGTCTATGCGAAGTATGTAGATGATTGGAAAGCCGGAAAAGTGAACGGCAAAAGAGGTACAAACGCTCAAAATATGTCACGTCATGTTATTCGTTACATGCGCAATAAATGCCATGAAGCATGTCAACTATGTGGGTGGAATGAGATTAACCAAACAACAGGTCATTGTCCTCTCGAGGTAGATCATGTAGATGGCAACTCCGACAATAATTCTGAGAATAACCTTAGGCTACTGTGTCCTAATTGCCATGCTCTGACGCCAAGTTACAGAAATCTGAACAAAGGATTAGGTAGAGAATGGCGCAGATTGAAGTATAATAAGAATTAAGATGCCGCCTTAGCTCAGTTGGTAGAGCAACAGTTTTGTAAACTGTGGGTCGTCGGTTCGAGTCCGACAGGCGGCTCCACAGTACTTTAAATAATCGTTCTCGCGTAGGGAAAAAGAGCAGCCCGACAAAAAGTCACGTCTTTTTGTTGGCACGATGAGAAAAAACCGCCAGGTTTTGTCTCGTTACCCACGAGCAGGGTTAGTGAAGCGGTCAAACACGACAGACTGTAAATCTGTTGGCTTATGCCTTCGTAGGTTCGAATCCTACACCCTGCACCAGGTTCATGTGTCCGACGACTTGTCGAATGCATGAAACTGGTCCTTGGTGAAGAGTTCCGTCGTACGTCTCGGCGTAGCCGAGTAGTCTTCGAATCCTGCACCCTGCACCAGTAACAATGCATGATAGGAGTCTGTATGAATTGTCCAAAATGCAACAAGCCTATGCGTAAAGTTCGCTGGGAAATTTCCAACAACTTTAAAGTCGGAAACGATTTTAAGGAATACGACAAGACTACATACGACTGTAAAACTGATGACATCTGGGTGTCAACTGAGACGCCCCTAGTTGAAGCAGGGGAGCCTTCTAGGACATAATGTAGAAGGCATAGTGTAGCTGCCCCGATAGCTCAGTTGGTAGAGCGCATCCATGGTAAGGATGAGGTCACGGGTTCGAATCCCGTTTGGGGCTCCAGGATATTGCGGATTATGCAACGAATTTGTAAGATTACGTAAAAAAATGCTTGACAAAGGGTAAGCATAAGGTGTATGGTCGTAGTGGTAAGCGCTTTGGCGCAAAAAACCAAAACACTTACTTACTAGGCCAAACGGGGACGTGAATAAAATAGCGGACCCAGTCGCGGTCAACTTCTCGTAAACTATCGTTAGCGAAACTAGCGAACAAGTTTACCAAAATCTCCTCAACTTTCTGCAGGAAGCAAAAAAACCGAGCTGATCACTCGGTTTTTTTGTAGGGTAAATATATAGGAGGGGCTCGCTCCTCCGCTTCGCACTGCAAAATGAATTCTCAGTGCTTGCCCCCCAAAGCTCGGCTTTCGGCCTCGTTCGCTTCGCTCATGGTGAATTCAGGTTTACGTGCAAATATTGTTTTACAAACCTATATGTATCTGTTAGAATGTATGGAATATGGCAAAGAAGAACGAAAAGCGCAAACTGATTGGTCTCGTGAGTGAAGAGTCCGGCGAGCGCATATATTACACCAGCAAGAACACCATGAACACTCCGGAAAAGCTGAGCCTCCGCAAATACAGCAAAAAACTGCGCAAGCACGTTGTTTTCACCGAAACAAAGAAAAACCTCGGCCGCAACGAAGTCAAACCAAAGAAATAACTTAAACTGTTCGAAACGAAACGCCCGAAGTGACGGGCGTTTTTTTGTAGTACGACTTAGCCGTAGAGGTCGAGGAGGGTGTTGATGAGTTCGGCGTGACTCCAAACAAGTGGAAGAACTGAGGTTGGTTCTCCGGTCGTAGGGTCAACTTGTTCACTTAAAGCGCCACTCGGTAGAGCGTGTTCAAGTGTCCAGTCAACAAGTTTCTTTGCCTCGTCATCACGGCCAACCTGCAGATAATATTGCGCAAGCCATAGCGTTGTGACAAACCAGGGGTTGCCTTTATAGGTCGGCTTACTTGCGAAGTAACCGTCATGTTCATATCTGGGTGAACCGCCAGAGGGAGATTGGTTGAGGAGTCTTTTCTCAATAGCTTCAAATGTGTTTTGGGTTGGCGTTTGGCCGATAGCCTTCGGGGCAAACATCGTCGCAGCATACGCACTGGAGACGTCTAATGTATTGTCGAAAGATAAAGTGCCATCCTCATGGACTAAAAAGCCCTTTCGTAATATGTTGCTTTCAGAGTCATAAAGCAATGTGCTTCCGGTTGCAATCTCAGAAGCAGCCTGTCTCCAGCGCACAGCGTCATCAGGAAACTCAAAAATATCTGCCAACCTTGCAGCTGCCTTTAGTGCGCGATATACCATAGCCGTGGTGTAGGTATGTGTTAAGAATTTTTCCTCCCAGAGGTCGTAGCTTGCGTGCGGTAGCTTTGTCGCAAGATCGCGATATTTATACATAAAGTCAGCCATGGGCTGGACAAGTGTCGCGTAGAGACTTTCTACAAAATCTTTTTCGCCTGATTCCTTGTAGAATTCGTAGAGCATATAGATTACAATGGCGGTTTCATCTTCCTGGATTGCCAGTTCGCTCCGATGACCGTGTAGAAGCGGATGCCAGGTGCTGCCGATAGCCTTATCTGGCTGGTATTTATGCATCATATAGCCTTCAGGGCTCATAATGTCGCGGCAAAATGCAAAAAACTTCTTTGGTTCTTCAGTGTAGCCGAGTCGTATGAGCGGCCACATGGCGTAGGCACCATCGCGAGGCCAAACGTAGCTGTAGTAGTCGCGGCCATAGTTGTAAATACTCGAATCACAGCTTGCCACGAGTCCGCCCCGCTTATCAGCGTGCGATTTAATAATCATAAGTGATTTTCGAGCTATTGCTTGCTCTTTTTCAGGAAGAACATGCAAACCTTCGTGGGATGTTGCAAGCCACTGGCTCCAGTAGAGGCGTGTTTTTGCAATGCGCTCTGGGAGACCCTCATCTTTGATAACCCGGTGGATTCGCTCTGCGCTGTACTGCGAATCTGCGGCCACGACCCAATAATCTACAGCGGCCTCGGCTCCACTTTCTATGTTCATGATGTTTGCAAGCACAGAGTCAACACCGCCATGCTCTACAGGATTGCCAGATAGATTGCCGTCTTCTGCGTCGCGCCACGTGCCTTCTTTGCCCTCAACGCCGCTTAAACCGACACAAAACTGCTCAGCGGGCTTGGCCTGCGATGTCTGACTGTAAATGAGAAGACTGCACCGACCCTTGTAGTCAAGGATGTAGTTCTCATTTGGTTCGTAAAGGGCAGTGTCCCCACGGCCGCCGCGTGAAATTTCAAACGCCTGATGGAAAAAGAGGCGAATCTCACGTTGAGTGGCGGCACCGTTTTTAACGACCACATGTCTGCCAAACACATTATGCTCGCTGTCAACGAAGTCTTGGCAGGAAAACTCAACGTGCAACCGTTCGTTTTTCATCACGACACTACTGACGAGGGCCGTGTCCTCGAAGTCAACGTTTGTCTGCCAGTCAGCACTATCAACCCAGCTGAAAACTCCATCGACAAACACTCCAATACGGTGAAAAGAGCCTCGTGAAGTCGTTAAGTTATCGAGACCAACGTACGGGTAGTAAAAATCATGTACTAGGCCTGATTCATTGAGGCCAACGGTCAGAGCGCCATTGCCGAGAATAACTGGTCTACCCACAGCAGAGCTCCGCTTTGCAATGTGTGACGTTCAATCTAGAGCCGTCAAAAGGTGCCCACCATGAGAGCATTAGACAGAGATGCCTTTCTCGGTGAGGCGGTATTTAAGGTCATGGTAAGCGTTCATGAAGGCAATGTACGCTTCGTACGGAGTTTCGTACGGGCTGAAGTAGGCGTGAACATCACCGTCTGTAAAATATTTCGTGCACATGTAGTAGAAATGATCACTCGTTTGGAGCTTGCGCCAGTCTTCAATAAGTGCAAGGTCTCCCGTTTGGAGAATTGGTTCTGCCACTCCGTAAAGGCTGGCAATTGCTCCTTGTTGCATTTTATTCCCCAGCCAAGCAGTAAGGTCGCGTTCGCTGTCTGCCCAGGTAATTGTTTGCGGGCAGTCGACAGTGTCTTTTGGCTGAAAGGAGCCGGCGGCCTCGGAGACGGTCATAAAAGTATGCGCAGATTCTTGAAGCCATGCTTTGGGCAGATGCTCTAGAAAATCGAAAATACCGCTTTCTGCCCACTGGTGTTCGCCGAAGGTTTCGTAGTCCATGAAAAGGTTGAGGAGGGGCTGATCCCAGCTGTCTTTTGTCCACTGCATAAACTTGTCAACAGTCATGGGGTATTCTTCCCAGTCTTTGTTGCTAAACCGAAATGCAATGTCGTCGCTCAGCTTGTAGTTTTTAGTCAAGAGTTTGATATGTTCCGTATGCGCAGGACGGTACAGGAAATTTGGACTTCGCCAGCCAAGCACCGGGTCCCAGCCCTCACTCAGAACAGCCGTATAGCCAGCCTTATCTGCCCAGTAGGCGAGGTCATTATTGTAGCTGAGTTCAGTGTTACGAAAGGCAGTTGTGTTGACATTGAACAAACGCCTGACAATGTCTCGATGCATTTGCACTTGAGTTTCAAACTCGTCGCGGTTATAGAAAAATGCCAACGAGTGATGGTATGTTTCTCCCACTACTTCAACGCGTCCTGTTGCGACAAGATCTTGAAAACTTTTCAAGACATCTGGCGCGTACGTCTCAAGTTGTGCAAGCACTGTGCCTGTAATAGACAGTGACAACTTAAACTTTGGATTATGGGCAATCATGCGCATGAGCCGTTCGTTTGTCGGCAGATATGACTTGTGAGCAACTTTGCGAACAATATCAGCGTTATTTTCGCGACTGCCTGAGGGAGCCTCAAAGTAGTCATGGTTGCGGCCCGCGTCAAAAATGGTGTAGTGACGGACACGATATGGCTGATGCACGTGTAGATACAGAACGATGGCGCGTTGGCTGGCATCATGTTCAGACATAGGCCAGCTCCTTGTGTGCGCTTGCATGGCGATGATAATGGTGCATAACAGTCTCGACTGGCTTTTTCCAGCTTTGTTTCACGAGTTCTTCATGGCCGTTTTCGGCTAGAATTTCCTCTAGGTCTTTGTGGTCAAGAACAGCGGTGATTTGATTTGCCATTTCGTCTATATCCCAGTAGTCCACCTTCAAAACACTGTGCAAGATTTCACTGGCGCCGGTTTGTTTGCTAATGAGTGCCGGCGTGCGCTGTGCCAGCGCCTCAAACGGCGTGAGACCAAACGGCTCAGACACACTCGGCATGACAAAAAGGTTGCCCACTCGAAATGCATCGCGCCACTGTTTGCCAGTACCATTCAGATGGCCGGTAAAGATAACATTGCCAGACAGCCCCAGACCTGCGGCCAGCTCCACGAGTTCATGGTACTGTTCACCCGGGCCAACAATGAGCAGTAAGCTTTTTGGCCGCACGGCAACTACTTTCTGAAAAGCCTCCAACAGGTGGCTGAGGCCTTTCTGGATAGTGAGGCGACCAGCACTGATCACTACGCCGTAGCCCGCCTCTTTCATGCGCGTCAGGTACCGGAAGGTGTTGTCGGAGCTATCTTCGTATAGTTCGTGCGCCTCAAACTCCATAGCATTGTGAACGACTTCTATTTTGTTTGGGTCAACGTCGTATTCGCGAACAATGACATCTTTGGTAGCTTGGCTAACGGCAAAAATTCGGTCTGCCAAATGGAGGCCAAGATACTCAATTTCGCGCACCATGGGGTTGCCGCTATTGCCGCCAGAACGGTCAAATTCGGTTGAATGAATATGCACGAACAGAGGTAAGCCCGTAGCTTGTTTTGCTGCAAGTGCTGCCCGAAAAGTCAGCCAGTCATGGGCGTGGATAACATCGTAGTCCTCGAGCTGTACAAGCCGTAAAACATAGCGAGCGTAGTTGACCTGATGCTCGTTCATGGCGACACCGCGAGCTGAACCGTCGCTTGAGACATACTGAAAAAACTGGCTATCGTAGGTGCTTCCAGCCAGGTTACCGACGACTTGCTCTACATCACTAGGCATAGCTGGATTTATTTTCATAAAGTCAATATGAGAGAAATCAGCAGTATAAGGCAACACAAACTCTATCTGCGCTCCACTTCGTGCCAATTGCTTGCACATTTGGTAGCAGACAATACCCATCCCCCCGGTATGATGTGGCGGTAATTCCCACCCGAGCATTAGTACCCTCATTGTTGTCTCTCTGTTTTTACTGTTCGAATGTGTTTTCAGGACATTGTTGTTTTATCAACTCTGATTATATGCCCATAACAGACGAAGCACAAGCACTTTTGTAAGATTTTTTACAATATATTATTGGATGTCATGAGCCACTGAGCCAACAGGGTATATGCGGAGGCCGCGCCCGCTTTTTGACCAGTATTGTAAGACGTTCTCAACAATACGCCACGAGGTCAGCACCTCTGCAGAGGTAGCAAAAAGCGACTGGTCTCCTCGTACGGCGTCGATAATAACTCGCTCATACGCCTCTCCGCTCAGACCGTAAAAGGCTCGGTCATAGTCAAAGTTCATGGTAACAGTCTCTGTCTCTTTGCTGAGGCCAGGGCGTTTTGCTTGGAGCGATAGAGTAATTCCTTCCTGCGGCTGCACCCGAAAGGTAAGGGTGTTTGTGCCTGGTGCGTCTTCACTTGCACGGAACCGCACCATAATTTCGGTGCATTTTTCGTGCAGTGCTTTACCAGTTTCAATACTCACGTTTACTCCGCGCCACTGCTCGTTGTCGATATTTAGGTGAAGACGAGCGAATGTTTCCACGTGGCTGTGCGGGTTTCCTACCTCTGTTTTGTAGCTGTCATACTGTCCCCGAATAGCACGTGTTTCAACATCGTCAGTTGAAATAGTATCAATACTTTCGAGCAAACGAAGCTTTGCTTTGTGAATATCGTGACTCTCAAGCGCGGCCGGTTTCTCCATGGTGATAAGCGCTAGTAATTGCATAAGATGACTTTGGAGAATATCGCGCAGTGCACCAGTTTGCTCGTAGAACGTAACGCGGTTTTCTATGCCGATGGTTTCATATGCCACAATGTGAATGCTCTCGATATGCCGTGTGTTCCATATGGACTGAAACAGCGGGTTCTGGAACCGAAAGGTAAGGATATTTTGTGCCGTTTCCTTGGCGAGGTAATGGTCTATGCGGAAGGTCTGCTGCTCACCGAAGTGCTCGTCTGCAGCATGCACTAGCGTTTGTGCCGACGCTGTGTCATATCCAAATGGCTTTTCGACTAAGAGCCGCGGCCGCTCGCCATCCATGCCAAAGGGCTCGTGATGTTTTGCCTCGCCCAGATGATGCACAACCTGCACAAATGCCTGAGACGGAATAGAGAGGTAATAGAGCCTACTCACACCAGCGCCGAGCTCGTCTGACATAACGCGCAAATCTTCAAGCAACCTAACGTAATCTTCGTGTTTGTCAAGGTCAACCTGGAGCATTTCGGTGGCCTCGTGCAGCTGTTCTACAACGGCTTTGTCGTAATCGTCGCCATGAATTTTGAGGTGCAGATTCTTGTATACCTCAGAAACAGGCACTTTGTGACGACTAATGCCGACAATCTTCATCCGTTCAGGTAACTGCCGGTGTTTTACTAGATGATACAGGGCAGGGAGCAGCTTGCGCTGCGAAAGGTCGCCCGTAATGCCGAAAATTACCAAAATAAACGGCCGATCTAGGTAGCTGTTCATGCGTTTCTCCCTTCGGTCGTCACAGGGCTAAGAGTTGAGGGCATAGAGCAAAGTTCGCTGGAGAAATGCTCTTTGCTCTGATGGAAAACAATGTTTTTCTTCATGCTTTGCCTTCGCCGTTCAGGTTATGACCGCCAAACTTGTTACGCTGTGCAGCAACTACTTTGGTTGCAAAGTTTGTTTCACCCTGCTGCGAGCGCAGCCGAACATCGAAAGAGGCCTGGATGGAGGGTAGGCTAATACCCATCTCTTTAGCAGCCTCAAGCGTCCAGCGCGCTTCGCCGCTCTCAGCCACGTAGCCAGATATGCCTTCCAGCTCTGGGTTTTCTGTCAGCGCATCGCGGCTGAGTTCAGTGAGCCAGCTAGTGATGACGCTGTGATGCTGCCAGAGGTCAGCTGCTTTGCCGAGGTCAATCTGCCCAGCGTAGGGACCGTCGTGAAGCATCTGGAAGCCTTCGCCTAGGCTTTCCATCATGCCATACTCTATGGCGTTGTGCACCATTTTTACGTAGTGGCCGGCGCCGCTTGAACCAAAGCGAGCATACATACCGCCCGGCTGGACAAGCGTTTCGAGCACAGGACGAATGAAGTCGAAAACTGCTTCACTGTCACTGCCGCACATGAGCGGGAAACCATTTTGATAGCCCCACACACCGCCGCTTACACCAATGTCTATCATAACCATGCCGGCCGCCGTGACCTTTTCATTCAGTTTTTTCGTCTCGCGGAAGTCAAAGTTTGCGCCGTTGATGATAATGGAGTCTTGCGGGAGCCTGGTCGTCCAGTCCAAGATGATTTCTTCGGTTATCTCTGCCGGCAGCATCACCCACACCACTGCCCGTTGCTCGCCAAATGCACCCGGGATAGTTGAAATATCAGGGGTGGCTTTTGCCCCGTAGCCCGCCGCTTCTTCCATGGGCTCTGAACTGCGGTTATGGGCGAAAACCTCGTGGTCACCGCTTTCGGCAAGCTTTCGCGCTATTTGCATTCCCATACGACCGAGGCCGTGAATCGCTATTATCATATGTTCCTCCCTCTGGTTGTCACAGGTGAGAGGTAAGAGGTTTTAGGTGAGAGCTCGCTAGCGGCTACTCTAACCTCTAACCTAGAACCTCTAACCTTATGAAAAATATAATTTCTCATATCTTCCTTCACGTTTGTATGTAGTCATTATAGACGGTGACGTCGGCTATGTCATAGAGGATTTTTGCGGGCAAATCCTCGACAGGTTCAGTGTGAGCATGCAGCCGCTTCAGCGCCTCCTTTTTACCTTCGCCGTAGGCAAGCAGGAAGGCGGTATCTATCTTGAGGAGCATAGGTATACCAAGGGTCATACGGCTATAGTCTGACCATTCGTACCCAACCACGGTGGAAATCGTATCTGTTACGGCGGGGCTACGGGGTAAAATACCAGCCGTGTGCGCGTCTCCACCCATACCAAGCGTAGCCAAGACGACATCCGCTTCAGCAAAAGCCTCGGCGGCCAGTTCACTATAGAGCGAAACGGTCTCTTGAAGCGGCAGATTCTGACTCAAAACATCGTGCCAGGTTGCTTCGCCGGGGCTGAACCCAGCTTTCCGCATTTGTTCACCATTTGAGTCAGCATGTCCCTTTGAGCCAAACCGCTCGTCTACCGGTAAAACGCTTAGGTGGGAAATTTCTTCAGACAGCGTCTCCCGTAGCCGCTCCATCACATCTACCTGCGCCGCGATACACGATCCCCCACTCGTTAACCACAGGACACGTTTATCAGCCTGTAACTCGCTAGAAATGTAGTCAAAGACAGCACTTTCCGCTTCCTCAACCGAATCTATCATAAATTTCATAATGTATCTGGCAGG
>CAYLWF010000001.1:0-25198 GCA_964387505.1 uncultured Candidatus Saccharibacteria bacterium | reverse complement strand
CGCTTCAGCGTGTACCCATGGGCTGAGCTTTGCTTCAGCAAAGCTATGCATACTATTCATTGCTCTAGTATAGCGCGCTTATGCTAAAACACGTACTTGCCTTTTGTCGCGCTCATAGAATCGCTTCGCCTCTTGTGGTGGGGGTACTTGGATTTGAACCAAGGACCAATCAGTTATGAGCCGACTGCTCTAACCACTGAGCTATACCCCCTCCATAAAGGGCGGAACCAAGAGGATTATAGCAGATGACAGGGGTGGTATACTAGAGGGGTGAAACTCAATACAAAGATTACACGCGTATGGTCGCAATATGAAGAGCCCGTGAAGCGGTATGTCTTGAGTCTTCGTGATGTGCGTAATGTCGGAACTCTGGCGTTTGTGGTGCTCGTCCTCCTCATAAGTTGGAGTGGCGTAAAGGCTATAGAGACAAACTATAAGTTACAAAAACAGGTTGCACAGCTCCAGCAAGAAAACGATGTGCAAAAACTACAGAACGAGAACCAGCAGCTTCAAAACCAGTACTATAAATCGAGCCAGTACCGCGAAGTGACGGCTCGACAAAACTTTGGTCTGGCCGCACCTGGCGAAACAGTGCTACTTGTGCCAAAAGACGTTGCTTTGTCTCATACGGTACCTATGCCTGATGCAGAGAAAAGTGTTTCTCCTGCGAAAAAGAAACCCTTTTGGCAAGAAAACTTTGAAGCGTGGATGGACTTCTTCCTCCACCGCCAAGCACCACAGTAGTCATTTGCAGCGGGACTCCTAGAGCAAGTACCCTTCTCAAGAAAGTCTGTAAGTGTTACAGTACAAATGATGCGGTGACTGAGAATAGGTGGTCGTCTGCAAGGCGGCAACGGTAGGGTCATGACTGCCCCGCATCTCCACTACTATGACTGCACAAGAATACATTCTTTCAACTGTTGAAGCGCTGGTGCGCCCAATTCCGTATGAGCACGTAGTGCCAGAAAAACTCGAAGACGCTATATATGCTAGAGTGATGTCGAAGAAGTTTCGTAAACTCAAGCCAGGAGATGAGTGTATTGAGCTGACGAAACGCGCCATTCGTCTTTGTGTGCAAGAAGGTAGACCGATTACGATATTTGAGATGTTTGGCGGTAACAAACTCTGGCGATTTGAAGAAGCACCGGAAATAGACTGGGCCGAGCTTTTCAGCATGACGTACTTTGTGGAATGGATGCGCTACATTGCTGCCGTATATGAACCAGGCGTTGAATTTGTATATTTCTCTCAGGATGTTTCGGTAGAGCGGCTCAACAATGTTCCAAGAACAGAAACAGACAAGTACAGTGAATCTTTTATGAATCTGCTCCAATGGATTCAGCCACATCTCCCAGCCGGCACTACACTGAAATACCAGAGGCATTATGATCTCTTTGATGACCCAAATGAGTATGTTCATGAAATCGAAGAAGCAAAAGCGAAACTGCTTTCTCAAAGTGACGGTAAGCTGCCAGAAATGACTGAGGCCCAGAAAGTTGCCACAGAGCTAAATGTGCGCTTGTTGCCTGGACAGGACAATGACCCGCTGTGGCGAGAGCGCGTTGAGCTGGAGCACCAGGCGATATTTAAAACCAAAACCATACAGGTGCCCATGCAAAATCCATACAAAATCTGGACATGTCCGACGTACTACGCAGACAGTGTTGTTACTGGGAGTACGAAGCGTTCTCTCGCAAAGTTTTGGGCTGGGGTGGGCGCATTGCAACTAAAAGGTGATAGTTACAATGAACTGGTTCTGACGCCAAAGCAACTGGAGGCCGCGACTTTTAAGTGGGAAGAGGTGAAGCTTGAGGGGCTGACAGGCAAGAACTTCTCGCAAGTACGCGTACTCAAGTAGTTTGACATACAGCAACACCTCTGTTAAACTTATACGCAACGTATCACAAATCGTTCATTGCCGCGGGATGGAGCAGCGGCAGCTCGCATGGCTCATAACCATGAGGTCCCAGGTTCGAGTCCTGGTCCCGCAACCAAGAAAGACTTTTCTGTTTCAGGAGAGTCTTTTTTGTTTGGTGCATATCTATAAAGTGGGCTAATCGAGTCGGTTCCAAACTGCCTTGCTGCCGGGTAGTATACCAATCCCTCTGGGAACAATACGTTTTGGAACCTCATCCTTGAAGCAAGTGAGGCAACACCCCATTGCACATCAACGTCACGCATAACATCTACGGCTAGCTCTATGTCAGTTTCTTGTATCGCTTGTTGACCCTCAAGCTTCTTGAGTTCCTCAAGATGTACGGCTCGTTCGTCGTCGAGAGAGCTTACGATTTCTGTCTTCTCATCTAATGTAAGTAAGTCGGCACTGTACTTCTTGATGGCAGTCAGGCGGTTATCGGCAATGGTCTCCAGCTTGGCGTGCACAGCACTAATCTTACTGTTAATACTTCCGAGGTGGTTTGTAGCTTCTGCAATGAGTGTATCCTTGTATAGCTCGAGTAGCCTTTCATCAGGCTTCATCCCCTTTAGTAGTTTTTCAAAGTCCTCGTGTACCTGAGATGCTTTTGTTGACTTCACTATACCTTTGCATGATGCCCGTGAGCAGTGGTAGCGAGGTGATTTACCACCCGCCCCAGTTCGAGGTGCAGAGGCATGCATCTGAAGACCGCAGTTAGGACAGAGTAAAAGCCCCTTAAGCGGGTACTCTGGGTTGAACTTGAGGTGGACTTCGCCAGTGCGTTGCTTATTGCCACTTAGGAGCGTCTGATTAAGCTCATAAGTCTCTCGTGAGATTAAGGCTTTGTGTTTACCTTGAACGAGCTCCCATTGAGTGAAGTTATCTGAGACGTATCCAGCATAGACAGGGTGTCGCAATAGAGCATTAATCCTATCTTTGCTTAGCTTCTTACCATACCTACTACGCAGACCGATACTTGCAGCATATCTTGTGAGTTCAGCTTTTGTGATATCGCCTTGTGAGAAGCGTTCCAATACATCTTTCACAAGCGGAGCCATTGCGTTTGGTCTAAGCGTTGGGCGTAACTTACCCATATCGTTAGCTATTTTATGAGTGTCATAACCTACAATGGGCGGGTGCTGCCAGTAGCCTTGTAGTGCAAGTGCTGTCATATTGTCCAGCGTAAAGCCCTGCTTATTTTGGTTGTCCATCTGACCAACAAGTATGCTTAGACCCTCCATGAATTGCCCGAAGACACTGTCATCAATCGGTTCAGTGGCAGACCGAACAGATATCCCCAGGTTTCTTAGGGGAAGTAGAAAGCCAGTAACATACGTCACTATATCCCGAGACGCACGGTTCATCTTATAAACGATGACGTAGTCTATCTCACCTTTATGTTTGCGGGCGTATTCAAGCATGTTTTGTAGCTCTTGTCGGTCAGTATTTTTACCGCTCTTTGCCTCGTCATAGAAGGTATCAACAAGCTCAATGTTATTATTAGCGGCGTATTGTCTAATGGAGGCCTCTTGTGTTTGAGGGCTTTCACCATTAATTTGCCGTTGGCTCGATATGCGAATATAAGCGAGAGCTCTCTTAAGAGGTGGGGTTTGGCTATTTACTTTCATTGACATTTTCATGCTCTTTGGAACCATTATACGACAACTGCTCACGTGCTAACAGATGTAATGAGTTAATAAGTTGTCTTACTTGGTCATCAGACAGCTCTTTGGCTAATGAGCCAAGAATACGCCGTGCTTTGGACATAGAAACTATTTTTTCCATTGAAAGCCCCTTGCCGAGGGAAATAAAAAACCGCTCCCCTCAGTAAATTAAGAAAGTATTAATTTACCGATTTCGGAACGGGTGTCACCTAGCACTCGCGTGCAGTGGTCGGTTCGTTGGCTCGATTAGCCACCATACCATATTCGTATTTCGCTAGGAGTATACCATAGAGCTATATGTGTAAATCAAGCATGTAAAGTGGCAATGTAAAGAAAGTGATACAATCAGAGAGTCTAGGTTTACAATTTGCGGGCGAGCGTAATGCTCGCTAGTGGTTATGCCCAGTGATGGCAGCCACGAGCTTTAGGCGTAACCCGCTTACTGTAGACCTAGACAGTCCAATCGTGGCTGTCATTTTTGTTTTGAGACAGCCCCCAGTAAAGGAGAACTCATGACCCAAGAAACTCGTAGTCGTGTAACCCGTGCAAGCGAAGCACTCACTGGCAGTAATACCATGACTGTCTTCGTACTCATCGTACTTGTAGCACTGGGTGGGACGGCATGGCTTATAAACTCAAAATCAAAGGAACCCTCACTACTTCAGGTAAATAGCAAGACCTACGAGGAACTTCGTAATCGCTCGCTCATTGACGAGGATACGCAGACTGCCTACGGAGAAGGTTGCAAGTCGTACCTAGACCGTGAAGACGGCAGCTTCAAGCGAGCTAGTAACATCTGTAGCTGCACCTATGAGGCTATTGCTCAAGTAGCACTCGCTAACAACCAGAGCTTCTCAAGTGTGATGGGTAGCGGTAAGCTCGAGAGCCTTGAGTGCTACATTGTCGATAGATAACCTCCGAGGTCTTTTTATGCCTATAGAACCCCGCATGGGAACCCACGAAATCTGGGGGTGCGGTGCGTGTACGCTCATTATCAATACACTCCCGCTCTCATTTCTGTTTACTGTTTTCCTCATTCTATGAGGGAGAAAGTGGTGGTAGGCAATACGTTGCGGCGATGACTCGGCTGTACCTGTTAAGATGATGTAATTAGCACTATATAAGCATATGAAGCGGCACGGTATAAAGCATATGAGATAATGGTCTCATGGCAGACAATCAACCCACACAGCAGCATATCCTAGTGCCCACACTCAGAGAGATGTCTAGTTGGGGTGCAGATGACCCTAAGATAAACAAGCCTCACGCACTCGCCAAAGAGATTGCTGAGCATCTAGATTTGAGTGACGCGGACATTGACGAGGTAGACTTCCTAGCAGACCGACTCATGGACAAGCTGGAGTCTGCCCTAATGTACTACCAGCTTATAATGGCTGACGATTTTGACGAACGGAATATAAGTCAAAAACGCACGCTATACGAGGGTCTGTACGCGAACCTGTGGAGCTATTACAAAGGACGTGTGCAAAATTATCTCGTGCGTATGGGATGGAACCTTGGTATGTTTTTCTGTAGCGAGTCTAATTTTGAGAAGGAAGCTGCAAAGTTTGAGGCAAGATTCCCAGAGCATAAGCAGGTGATTGAACTAGCACGCAAGCAGCGGGCAGCATGGCAGTCAGACTTTGGAATGAGTCGCAACGCATCGGAGCACAGCGGAGACTACAGAGATGGCACTAGTACCTATGAGACTAAAGAAGACGCAAAGAGACTTTTTGCACAAGTGTGCTGGATTGCTGAAACAGTGATAGCGTACTTTGGCAGCTACAAAATGAAGAGAGAGTGGAATGTCACCGAAGTAGCACCTGGGACAACTATTTTCGACGCTGACGACAGATATATCGTTGAGCACACTATTCAGACAGCACAAAGAGAAAAGCAGGGGGTAGGGACTAGGGACTAGAGGGGTTGCTGCTACTAGAACGCTCGTAGGGTGATGGTCGGTGGTGGGTCGGGGTTGCGTTCTAGTCCCAGCTGCCAGAGTACTGTAACTGGGGTACCACCCCTAAGAGCTGCTTCCAGCGGAGTAGCTCGTTACAGATAAGGTTCCAATGTGAATGCACTTGGTCAACCAAGAAAAGAGTCGGTCGAATGACCGGCTTTTTTCTTGGTTTGTGGCAAAGACGAGAACCTGGATGAGTGAGCGCAGCGAACGTCAGGTGCGACGCCAGCGGAACTGCGCACAGGAATTTATTCCGAGCACAGTGTAGCGCCTGAGCCAAAGGGGAAGTCCTGGTCCCATAACAAGGCCTTTTTCGTAACTTTTTGGATTCCACGGTTCCAGCGTGCAACTAGTACAACAGAGTAGCGCTTAATGGGCTAGAGCTACTTTTTCCTTCAACCCAATTTCTGCTATAAGGTTAGAGCCCATTTTATGAGCGTCGTAACCAGCTAGGCACAATTTAATATCCCGCTAAAACTAACCCAATGCTGGCTATTTCCGAAAGAAAATCTATAGGGTCAGCAACGGAGCTTACGTATCTGATCGCATCACTTACTTTCGGCGCAAAGATTGGTACAACCTCAAATATGGTATTGATCAGACTCATAAAAATCACCGCCATAAGTAATCACTTGGGCCAGGTTTTGTAGCCTTACGGGATCCTGCCATAAGGAGTATCCCAAGTATAGAGTAAATGGCATTGCTGAGGTGCTGATGTACGATCATAGGAACAAAATGTCTCAGAATACCAGCCGTGTACAAAACCAAATGGTACCAACTACATCAAACCAAATGCAGTAGGTTTGCCGTTGTTTTACAAAGGCTGTTAGGCCGGTTAGCTTCTTCTTCATCTCAACACCAATAAGTATACTGAGTCGCCCATAGGGGCAGACAGCTTCTGGGAGAAATATTACCAAATCGGCCGGATGTGTACTGTTGAAAGGGCTTTGCGGTAGTGTCGGCAGTGACGGCTTGCGGCATGAAAAGCTCTCCTCGCAGTTACTTTCACTTAAGAACGACGGCTGATTGCGAGAAAGCTAAATATGAATAGGTGTTTATGCCTGTTTAAGAATATTGATGTAGCCAGGGTTGATGTAAATGTATCTGTTTTTGCCAGTCTGCTTGCTCTTAATTACAATTTTTTTCTTTTCCAATTGCTGAAGGTACTTTCTCGCAGTCATAAGACTGACATTAACTTCATTTTCAAAATCCTTTTGAGTAAAGTAGGCATGAGAGAATAGGAAGTCGACTAATTCCGAGCTGTATATATTTGGTAACTCTTCTTTAAGAGTGTTTTTCACGACATTAATTGCTTTCCTAATCTTCTCTAATATCCTACAGGTGTATAGTGCCTGACTTGTTGTTGCCTCTGTTATATACAGAATCCACTCTCGCCACTCGCCTTGAGACGTAACTGCTCGTAACTTTTTATAGTACTGGTCTCTATGTTCCAAAATGTAATGGCTCATAAAAAGCACGGGAACCGGAAGTCTACCTTGCTGAGTAAGGTATAGGGACATCAACATGCGTCCCGTTCTGCCATTACCGTCCGGAAAGGGGTGAATAGCTTCAAATTGGTAATGAAGAACTGCCATCCTAGCAAAAACTTCATGAGAAGGAGCCTCTTCATTGAAGTATTTTTCAAAATTACTTAGCAGATCTCTTATTCTTGATTCTGTGTCTGGAGGAGTGTAGTAAATAACTTTTGTTATGGGGTTGGCAAGCTGGGTGCCGGGATAGTTTCTGATACCCGGCCTATTCGGTTCAAGAATCTTTTGCATGGCAATATAGTCATTGGTGTTCAAAAAACCCTTCTTGTAGACTCGTTGCGCACCTTCCATTAAAGCATCAGTGTAATTCAGTGCTTCCTTCTCTGCAGGGGTAAGTTCTCGCGTTTCTTTAATTTTGGCTACATATACGCTATCGTTAGTCGTCACAATGTTTTCGATACCAGAACTGGAAACAGCCTCTGGTACAAAGAGGGGTGAAAGCAAGTCCAGGGTATTGTTAATCGTTCTACTACTCATGGTAAGCATGGTCTTAAGTTGAGCTATCGCATCACTAGCTCCAATGGTTGCGAGTAGTAAGTCCCTATCTTTTAAATCAACAACAGGCGGAATCATCGGC
Organism: uncultured Candidatus Saccharibacteria bacterium; assembly: GCA_964387505.1. GTDB lineage: Bacteria > Patescibacteriota > Saccharimonadia > Saccharimonadales > UBA4665 > JAGXIT01. The sequence continues at coordinate 17,532 of CAYLWF010000001.1, read as the reverse complement.
AAGTCATTGTACGGTAAACTGGGGTCAAATGGCATGGTACTTTATAATCCTCACACAAAATTATAAGAGAAAAATAGATAAATGTCTACTAGCTATAAAGTTATAGAAAAGGTGTTGTATAGAGTACTTTATAGTAACTAGATAATTCGCTGCTTATACATTATAAAAAGTAATTATTTCTATAAAGTCTTATCTGTAATATTATGCCAGCAATTCTAAGTCCCGATTTAAGAAAAAGTGCTTTCGCCATAAACAGTCATTCTTATGAAGCACTAGGCTCATTGTGGAATCTTTCGCTGAGAGCGTCTGACCGGAAATGGAAAGCTCGCTGCCTTGTCATTCAGCGCGTTTTACACTTCTCAGGCTCCGCCACACAAAGTAGCTCATGAGACAGCCAAGAATGAGGAGTATATATGTGGCCGAGAATACGGAAGCGTGCTCACTGACATACCCAAAGAGCAGTGCGATTGGTATGACGAGCATCCGCCCCAAAGTGCTTGTGGCGGAAACGGCACTGGCGCGCAGTCGTGATGGTAGCATACCGTGTAGTTGATTCATGAGGCGAATGGCGAGTACAACAAGAGAGGTTGCGGCAACGGTTTGTGCCGTAACCACGATGGGGATATTGTGCGAAACGGTGAGAGTAAAGGCGCTGGCGAACAGGGCGAGCAGCAGCAACGAAGCGTGTTTACGCCGATCAAGACGAACATGTTGTGCCGCCCATCCACCGAGCCCAATAGACGCAAGCAGAATTGCATTTATCGGGCCGTAATACGCTGTTGGCGTATGAAGTGCAATAAGCCAAAGTTGGTCAAACTCAAAGAACAAAAAGAGTACTGTAGACTTTAGCACGAGCGACACCACGACTGGCACAGCGCGTGTATTGCGAGTGATTGCCCGAAATGTTTCGCGGAGCTGTGTGAAAACCTGAGCATTCTTTGATTTTCTGTGTAGTTTTGGTTCGCGAAACAAACAGAGAGACACGATTGCGGCGAGAGCAGGCACAACAGATACAAAATACGGTGCGCGCAAGGTAAGCTGGCTACCCAAAAATCCACCGATAAGGCTACTCACAATCAGCCCCAAACTATCCGCTATTTGTATACGGCCGTACACTTTGCCGTAGAGTGCTTCAGGCTGGTTCTCTTCGAGCAACGTATCGTACACGATGGACTCGTACATACCCGAATAGCACGCGTAGAACATTCCCCACAGAACGGCTGACAGCAAATACATGCCCACTGAATGACTGAGGCCTCCGGTGATGGCGCTAAGAATCAGTATGAAACTGGCGAACATCAGAACGCCCTTGCGGCTCCATCGGTCGGCAAGGATGCCAGATGGGATATCGACCAGCAGCATCGCCGCAGAATACACCGCAACCATCACACCTATGCCTGCACTACTAAAACCAATGCTGGTCATAAAGAGTTTTTCGACGGCATACCACAACACAAAACTCTGCAAGAATGCAGCGATGTACAGTGGCCGTAACCGCCGGCTGAGTGACTCTGACATTTTTCCTACGTTTACCATGAGATGTAGTATAGGCTATAGCTACCCCGTATACACGCAGGCCCTTACTCTAGCTGTGACTGGAACATGGTGTAGAATGGGCCTTTGGCTCTAAGGAGTTCGGTATAGGTGCCGGTTTCGACGATCCGGCCGTCTTTCAGCATGTATATAACATCGGCTTTGCGTATGGTAGAAAGGCGGTGGCTTATTGCGACGATAGTGCGATCTTTCTTTGAAAAAAGTTTGTCAAATATGCGGGCTTCCGCGGCGGCGTCTATGGCCGAAGTTGGTTCGTCTAGGATGATGATAGGTGCCTGGCGGTAGAAATCACGAGCAAGTGCTAGTCTTTGCCATTGTCCACCGGAAAGCTCGGTTCCCTTATTGCCATCATCGTCTTCCATCCAGACATTGACATAGCCATCTTTACCCTGCGGGAGCTCGGTAACGAACGACGTTGCTTCAGCATCAGCTAGTGCCTGGTCAAGCCTTTCTGGTGAGTGAGCCGCCTGTATGTTACCAAAGCGCACATTGTCTGCTGCGGTCGCGAACCCGTACTTCAGGAATTCCTGCTGCAAAACACCAAGTTGGGCATGCCACGAATCAGTGGCTACGTCGTGCAGATTGTGTGTGTCGAGGAGGACAGAGCCCTTGGTAGGCTCATACAAACCCGTGAGTAACTTAATGAGCGTTGATTTACCTGCTCCGTTTTCACCTACAATTGCAATATGTTTTCCACGCGTAATTTCAAACGAAATATTTTTCAGAACATCATGTTTTTGACCTGGATAACGGAATGAAACAGTGTCGAAAGAAATTTTCTGAGGAGCCTCACTAAGCTCGATGTTGCCTTTACGCCCAGCGGGCAGTTTCATAAATAACTGGTAGTCAAAAAGGTTTGCGACATCTTCGTCTATGCTGCCGATTGTCGACACGAGTGAGCTCGCGCTGTTAAGAACTCGCGAAACCAACTGTTGCACGTAAGCAAACTGACCGATTGGCTGGTTTTTTGCAGCAATCTGCGCAACAACCCACAGGAGTGCTCCCAACTCGACAGCGGCAGTCAGCACATTTGCCGCGAGGGTAAGCGGCATGAGACCTTTTTCAATCTTGAGCCTCCCAAGCTCTTCCTCGTCTCGCAACTTTGTCCGGAGTTCTAGCATGTATTTCACCATGCCATACAGCCGTAGCTCGCTAATCAATCGCGGCTGCGTCAGATCCCACTCTATAAGTCCAAGTGCTCGCCGTGTCTCCACGTGTTCGTTCCAGTGTTTTACGTTTCGCCTGGTCAGAACAAACTGTACAAATACGCCCGGGACGATTGCCAAACAGACCAGAAAGGCCATAGTTTTATTGACGAACCCGAGGGCAATGACTGCTGAAACTACAGCAATCAACTGCGAAATGAGGTTTGCCAGACGGTCAAATACCCACCCGTAAAATTGTGCAAATTTCTGCGCGCGGTCATAGCGGTCGGCAGTTTCTTTGTCGTCATAGCGCCAGAAGTCGAGTGCAAGAAAATGCTCGTACATACGCGTGCCAATGCGCGTCTCTACCACGTAGCGCATTTTTGACTGAACGAATTGATCCAGACTGCTCCAAACAGTCATGATAAGTCCTAGTAAAGCTGTGATAGCGACGTATAGCGAGACGCTGCTGGCGGCATGTGGTTTACCGGCATATGCGTCAGCCAAAACGGTAAGGGTCTTTGCGGCGTAGTATGTCGTGGCGATGGGCAAGAGCGCATTTATGATAGACCCGACCAACTTGAACAAGACTGCCCCAGGCGCAATGCGGAAACTCATAAGAGCCACTTCATAGAGCGCACGCAACTGCTGTTTGACCGTAAGCTCCTTTTGTTTGCTCATGCAAATAGTATACAGCGGAGATGGCTAATCTTTACTGATGCAAAACCAGCGCTAAATACTTCATAAAAAAGCGCACCGTTTCGGTGTTTATGGCCTGAAGCATTTCTGGGTATTTGTGGTAGCCATGGGTGGTGGGGAACTCTCGGTAAAAACTCGGCTGCGGAGCCAGCGAGGCCATTTCACGAATGTCTTCGAGCGGCACAGAGCGGTCGTGCGTGCCGGCGATGAAAAGCGAGGGTATGCGGAGCTGCGGCGCTTCGTTGCGTGCGTGGTAGGTTTCTCGCTCTAGGTAGAAACTGTAGGGCAGGTGCACGTCTTGAAAATGGTCGTTACTGAACGACTGCCAGCCAGTTGCTTCCCAGGCTTCCTTTTCACCTGGTTTCATGGTTTTCGGCCCCGAAGACGGCTGGCAGCAGCAAAGTGCTTTGAAGCCAGTGTAGCGGACGGCGGCGGCCAATGCGGTGAAACCGCCCATACTGTGACCCCATATAGCAACACGCTCTGGGTCAATCCCAGGTGAAGCTTGCGCCCACGCGAGCACATCTTCTACGCAAGCAATGTAGTTTGTGAGTGTGTAATCCTCTGCAAAAGTACCCTCCGACTCGCCTGACCCGGGTGCATCAAACCGCAGCGCCGCAATGCCATTTTTCACGAGCTCTTCTGCAAGCGTTTCAATATGTTTTTCTTCCTTCCAGCCCGTAAACCCATGCAGCAAAATCACCAGCGGAAATTTTTCAGCAGTTTCAGGCATGCTCAAAATCCCGGCCAAACTCAAGCCCAGATGCGTCGGTATACGTACTATTTGTGGCATAGCAGTTAGTATAAACTACATTTTCGCCCCTAGCTCTGTTATGATGAGCCAATGACCTATAAACTGCTCCTCCTCGATATCGACGGCACGCTGACTGAGTCTAATCAGCATGCTCTCCCAAGCGCAATAGTGTGTGATGCAGTAAAAAGGGCGCAAGAAAAACTACAAGTAGCAGTCGCAACTGGCCGAGCCATATATTTTGCAGAACCAGTTACCAGTAAACTTGGTTTGAAAGGTCCCAGTATATTCAATGGTGGTGCAGAGATTATAGATATTACTAGCGGAAAAGTACTGCAAAAGCGCTATCTTGAGGTAGGGGTACTACGTGAACTTTTTGTGCTAGCTGCACCTTTCGGGTACGACATCTATACCGGTGGGGATAAATATGAAAATGCCCTGAAACACTCATCGGACATTACTGAGCCGTCAGCAATGTTGTTCATGGACGGGGTTAAGAACGACGACGCCCTGCACGTACTTGCCCAGCTCAATGGCGTACCTGGCGTCGAGGCTCACCCCACTAGTTCCTGGCAAAGCGGCGACGTGGTCGATATACATGCAACGCATGAGCTGGCTACAAAACGACATGGGGCAGAAGAACTGTTTAACATGCTCGGTGTGAGTAAAGAGGAGGTTATTGCTGTTGGTGATGGCTATAATGACGTGCCGATGCTTGAAGCCGCCGGACTAAAGGTAGTTATGGGGAATGCGCCAGATGAGGTCAAAAAGCTTGCTGACTACATCGCCCCTTCGCTTGCAGAAGACGGTGTGGCCGACGTTATAAACCGATTTATTCTATATGGATAAACAACTTTTGCTATCTGTTGATTGCTCATTCTTTGCTCGGTGAGCTTTGAAATATGGTGTTAAAGCCTTCTCGTGTACGCCTACATCCGATTTTCTTCGTGTAGTATAGCTATGCTAAGCTATGACGCTGATACGCTACTTTTACGAAGACTTTGCCTTCATATTTTCAGACAGCTTTTTTAGCTCAGCTCGAAGGTCACCGTCCTTTAAGTCTTTGTCGATGGTCGATTGCCAGTCAAGAGTAATCTTTGCAAAGTCTTCAGCCGCAGCAGCGTAGGCGCTCGCAACCGATGGGTCAGTTTTTTTGCCACTTGCCACATCTGTCTCTATTTTTGTCGCCAGCTCTTCAAGCTCTTTGAGCTTCTTTACGGAATCTTCGACAAAAGTTTTATTTTCCGTGAATATAAGACCGTTTACTGACTCAAGCGTTTTTCGCGTGTAGGTAAGTGTTTGGACGCTTGGGTTTGTATCAGTTGCTGCCGCCGCAACTGCTGGATACACTTTTTCATACATTTCCAGTACAGCCGCAATAGCATTTCCATATTTCAGTTCTTTTACTTGGGCTTCATTGTATAGCTGCTTCAATTCTTTGTCTTTTTTGACTGCTTTCATTTGACTGAGCGAATAAAAGTTTACAGAAAAATCTAAGCGCGCACTATCTAGGTCATCGAGGTTTTTTTTCATTTCTTCTGATGTGTTTGCGCTATTGATGTCTATAAGAGATAGTTTATCGTAGGCAGTACGTACTTTTTCTGTGAGCGTATAAGCCTCACGGTAGTCAGCTTTTGTGATGCTGAATAACTGCGGTGCACCAAAAACACCAAATATGAGCAAGAGAAGAGCGGCAGCAGGTATGAGCCATGTGAACAACGAGCGCGAGGACGATGCTTGAGTATAGGGAGATGGAACTGTGTAAGGTACTGCATTTGGCTGTTGCAATTGCTGTTGTTGAGCCTGTGGGGCTGCTGTGGTCATGACAGGTTGAGAGATTGTTTGCTGAGGTGCGGGAGAAGTGGGTGTGCTCGAAACGTTCGTGTTACCGACCGGTTGAATTGGGCTGTTTTGATCCATGATACTCCTAGTGCTTAAGATATATTGAAAACTATAGCACTACTCGAAGCCTAGCAAAAGCTCAGAATCGTAATTGATACATGCTAGACGGTAAGTGTTTTTCTTGAGCCTCAAAGCCGTATCTACAAGAATTGCTTGGTCATGTTATACTTTCGTATATGGAAAATAAGCCACAGTCGCACGTTGCAGCGCCGTCAGGCAATGACCCAAACACCAGTCGAAAAGCCATACCAAAAGATCAAATTGACCCTTCGAAAAACACCATGGAGTACGCGCGCGACTATAAGCGCGTCTTGAAGGCCATAGCTCCCTGGCTGTTAATCATTATAGCCCTTGATGTGGCGCGTCTTTCTCTGGATCGGGCAGACGTAGGTAATGTGAGCCCGCTTACGAGCGAAGGCAGGGCGTTTTGGATAGTTATTCTTAGCGTGCTGGTGCTAACTTACGTGGTACTGCTGCCGTACTATAGGAGGCCGTTGCGTGTTCTTCGCGACATTCAGCGGTTTCATCCGAATTCATTCTTATGTCTGATTCCTATGGGGGTTAGGTCAAGCGTTATATCAGTAAATAAAGAACATCTTATATTTTGGAATGTCGAGGGCAGGCGCGGTGTGCAGGCTTTTGCGTTGCCGGTCAGCGACATCGTACTTCATAAAGCCGCAGTTCGTTACTCGGCAGCGTACACAAAAGAGGGCATCGCAATCCGGCGCCTCAGCGACCAAAACTACCAGTTTGACTTCATACCGCAAAAACAGCAGTTTGGCTTTTTCACATTTCATTCGTATAGAGCGGATGAGATTGATAAGGTACTTCTGACTTTGCAGACATGGACCGGACGCTAAAATAAGGAGTTAATAATGAACCAAAATCCTGATCCGCTTCTCAATCCAGACCAGGTACCGCAGCAAACAAATGTGCCGCAGCAGAGCCCTGTGCAATATCAGAACCCTATTTACTACAACGCCCCGCCAGTCAATACGGGCATGTTGGGCATTATGAAAGTAGCTGCTGTTATTGCGGTCATTGGATTCCTTGCTACGGTGTTTCCGTTTCTCGCGTCGCTCAACTCTTCAACAGAAAGTTCACGTAGCAAAAACATCACATACGAAAATATGCGGACTGTTGACGAAGTCAATCAACTGATTTCTCGCAGTTCACTTTTTGCGTCCGAGATGCCACAGTTGACGTGCTTACCGAATGAAAGTGTGTACGTAAGCGACAAAACAAAATGGATGAACGATACCTTAACGTGTCTGAACGAGTCGTGGGAACGTTCCGAAGGGCAGACTGCCAGTGGTCCGTATAAGTATTTCTATGTGCGGGAAATCATTGGCTATGATGAGGCTCATCCGGCAGATATACCGTGCAAGCGTGATGGTATAGAAATGCAGCGAGCAGCATTTTATTGCAGGGGCAACTCGACTATATACTTCAATTACTCAAAGTCGAAAAACATGAGAGATGACTTATCGGTTGTCTTTCATGAGTTTGGTCATCATATTGCGTTTACTGGCGGGGCAATGCTGGATGCAGAAATGGGTATAGATAAGGTTTTCGAGGAGAACCCGGCACAAGAAATTACCTTAAAACAAGCTGAAACAAACAATCGTCACCGCTCAGAGCTATTTGCTGAGTGTATCTCTATGGCAGTCCTCGTAAAGAACGGCCTGGTTAATCCGGAAACGGACATAGCATGGATTAATGAGGAAAAACAAATGCTTCCAGGCGAAGAGGGTCATATGTACGGCAGCACAAAAAACCGAACAAAAATATTTGACGCCGCCATAAAAAAACCTGCCGTTTCAACGTGCAATACCTGGGCGCTGTCGAATGCCGACATAGAGTGAAGTAAGTAACCCCAACCTAACCTAAGCACCACTGATAGCACCGTCAGGCGTCAACGAGCGGGAGCGAAGTCTTTAGGGGTGGGGAGTCTAGTCAACCGGATTTATTCCGGTTGACTAGACGGGGAGTGAGATGTGCCGGCGGCACATCGCAAGGGAACCTTCACCTGCCAACTGTGTTGGCAAGGTAGAAGTTCCGGGCCCGCGGAACGTGGGCAAGCCTGCCCCTTGAGAACTCGACGTTTACGTCGGGTTCGGGTTAAGCAGTATCAGATTGGGCTGTTTGTTGGCTCTGACAAGTGTTTAGCGAAGGCAGTTGACGTATTTTTCTGTGTATGTGCCGGTAGCGGTATGGTGGCGGGAGAGGCCGTGATTTCTTGTAGGCGTATACATATGGCGTGCATTTTTGAGGTTGCGGTATTCGTTGATGTATTTGGCGCGAAGGTCAGGAGCAGTTACGCAAATGGTGGGCCAGGCGTCTGGCGAGAGATTTGCAACGTAACCAGTATCAAGTGAGGTGCTGCGACTAGGACGTTCGGTAATGTTTTTTCGCGCAATGATTCCCTCTGGGTTGAGCACGGCAGCGAACATGAGTACACCAACAAGTATGTACCAGCCTGTCGCGTACAGCTGTCGCGAGTTGAGCTTGCCCCAAAGCCACACCACAAGTGCAACGCTACCAAACAGTATGCAGACGAGACCAAGACGCGCGACGAACCGTGTCATTGTCCAGCCGTAGGTAGCTTCGTACAGGCTGAGGCGTTTCCAAGCCGAAAGAATGACGATGCTGTTGAGCGCTACAAGCGCGACTGCGAGATATTTTGTGAAGGGGCTAAAAGTAGTTTTAAGCGTGGTAAGCACGTATTTTATGACAGCACTTGCGAGCATGGTTGCGACGAGAAGTTGGCCATAGCCTCGGTGGGCATAGGTGGCGTAGGTGAGGCCGTCGGGTAGGCTTCCGCCGGCAAAGAGATAGCGAAGTTGCAGGGCAACAAATACGGCAAAAATTGCCACAAGCGTCCACAAAATGATGTGAGCATCTCGCGCCGTAAGTGTGCGCTTTACAGTCGGTGTTTCGGCCACTTTTACTACCTGGCGGTTCAGCAGAAGTAGAAGTGCGGCCAGCGACAACACTGTCCAGAAAGAAATAGTGAAAAACCGGCCAAGATCGTAGCCCTGCAAGAAACTTCCGATGGACTCAAACATACTGTTAACCCAGTGAAAACTGCGGCCGAGGACTTGGTCTGCCGAAGCAAACAGCAGCATGAAAATAAGACCTAGCCCCACTGCGCCTACTATGCCCTGGTTCAGTTGCATTTTCTTGCTGCTATGCTGGCTGAGGCCGGCAGAGAGTTCATCAGGCATGGTCACAACTGCACGCTTAAAATGACTCAAAAAGGTAGGCAAACGCGCGCCTAGCGGTAGATCGTGGTAGTTTTCTATAAATGCTGTCACCGCAAGTAATACAAGTGAAACAAGCGTTATACAAACCGACCAGAACTGCACAAGTGCGGAAGCGCGCCAGAAAACCATGAAGGCATTTATGAGCGCAAGTGCAGCGTATGTAAGCGGCAAACGCAACTTGCGGGTGTGGCTGAGGGTCGTAAGCAGACTCAGCCCCGTCCAGAGTAGGGCAAAGATAAAGAAGTTGAGGCCGGTGATGGTTTGCCGTGCTAGGATATCAGTACATAGACCGAGCACAAGCCCAATGAGAATGATCTTCAGAGTGATTTCACGACGTAGTTTCATATAAATAGTATACCACACAACACGCTTTCACCTCAGTCAAACACCCCTTTCTGTAGACCTTACGAAATACGCTATAGCAAGATTAATTTTTACAAAAGGCTGAGCCAAATGGCACTGCCGACTGTGATTGCCGCACCGCTAAAGCGCACGATATAGACACGCGGCGGGTGTTTTTCGAGCAACTTGGGGTAACGGAACGAAAGCAACCACGCAAAAACCATAGAAAACGGCAGCGACACAATGATGGAGCTAAGACTGAGGGCGTGTGCGTAGGCATAGACGGTTGTAGCAGTGTAGCCAAACGAACACAAACCAAGCAGCACAAATGCAGCGAAAGTTTTGCGACTAGGATGCCATTCTGAACGCCAACGTGCAAAGCGTAGAGTAGGCAGCAGGAGTGCTAGTGTGAGCAAATCCTGCCACAGTACTGTTGTTGCGTAACCATTGGCTGCAACTGAACGGTTTGTAAAATAGCCCATCACGGCTAGTGAAGCCATTGCTGCTATGGCTAGAAAAACATGCTGGCGGTAAAACGCATGTAAGCGTAGTTTTTCGTCAAATGATGCGAGCGGACTGGCTAAAATAATAACCAGCATCAGTACGATCGCTAAGCCCGAAAAAGACTCGTCCAAAAACACCATACCCAGCAGGACGGCAATGACAGTACGAAGACTGAAAAGCGGCGCAACGGTAGTAACATCAAGTCGGTATATAGCGAGAGTGTAGAGTGCGTAGAAACCAGCAGAAAAAAGTGCAGTTAGCACTATTGGCCACCATGTTTGCGGCCAGGCGCCACCCTGCAACACGGCCAGCAGTGTTATGGGCGGCAGGGCAAAACTAAGCCAGAGTACGTTGAATAACCAGGGGTTTCGTATGAGCGATCTGCTGGTCATTTTGATGATGATAGCCTCGAAGCCCGTAACGATTGCCGCAATCCATGCCAGCCAAATATCCATACCCGAAGTATAGTCGATTACTTCAAATTGCAGTACCACTAACGCAATATTTGTTGACAAAACGTAAGCTTTTTGCTATAATGAGTATCAGTTTTGAGGGTGCACAACGAAATACGCACCCGAAAAACAAACACTACAAACCATATACATATCTTCATCCAAACGTTTGTTTGCCACAACCAAAAAAGCAAACAAGTACTGTTTGCGGCAGCCCAAAAACACCGCAAAACAGCAGGAAACATAGATACGTGTAACACAACCGACTTGCTCATGTGCTTGAACAGCATGCGCAGGTGTCTTTGGTGCGCCCTGGAAAAAGCACCAAAACCTGAAAACAGAGCAAATAGCCGGCAAAAGGTTTGTAAAAAAACAAAAACTGAGCAGGGAAGTGCCGCCTAGCATTTCCCTTGCTCGTAAAACAGAAAGGGCGGAACATGTTGTTCGCCATACAAGACGGACTGGCGTACGAGCTGGTACCATGCAGCGACGCCGCCATGTTAGCTATAGACGAAGATATCATGAAACTCTGATATTCGTTATAGCTCGAAACACTCCGAATTATATCGGAGTGTTTCTTTTTGCTTCGTTCCGTTTCAACAGGGAAGGGGAGACAGGTTTTTCAGGAGTAAGTCTCCTCGAAATATGCAATATGTGTCGCCTTATTACTCCTGCCGCTGGTGTCTGCGACATTTCCCTGTTGGTAATATCTATGAAATATGTCATTATTGCAGTTTTAATAGTGATGCAAAATCGGTATAATAGACACAACCAATGTCCGAAAAATACGATAGTTTCCAACCTCGCCGGGCCACGAGTGTCGATGGCTTCTTGACTGGTGCTAGCCAACGACCTCGGCAGCCAGGTTTCCGTGCGCCTACGAAACCAGGCATCGTCTCAGCCCCTTCTCAAGGGAGGACGGTAAGCTTGCCAGACATGCCAAAACGCACAGTACCGTCTTCTGTTATTACAGAGGCGCAAGTTCAGCCAGAGAGGACAGATTACCATCTGGATGGCTCCGAGACACAATACGTTGCTCTTCCCGACGAGCCGAAGCTAAGCCGCCGACAACGCCGGAAAGCGGCAAAAGCTGCAAAGAGAGCACAAAAAGGAGTTGGGGATCAACCAAAGAAAAAGAAAAGTGTTGTTAGGCGTACATTTAAGATATTGGGCTTGATCTTGTTGATTCTGGTGCTACTGTTTGGCGCACGATTCTACAAGGACATTGCAAAATTGACAGGCAACAACAATCCGTTGAGTCTGCTTGGAGTATTTCGCCCGGCAACTCTGAAGAACGACAATGGCCGTGTAAACATTTTGGTAGCGGGCAATTCAGCTGATGATCTCGGTCATAACGGTGGTGAACTAACAGACTCAATTATGTTGTTGAGCCTCAATATGAAGAGCAATACCGCACTTATGCTCAGTATACCGCGCGATCTCTGGGTTGGCATGCCCGGTGAGGGTCATTCAAAAATTAATGCGGTGTACCCTAGCAGTGGTATGAGCGGCCTAAAAGCTGCTGTCGAAAATGTGACAGCTCTAAATGTGCACTATACAGCTCTAGTGAACTACGCTGCATTTCGCGATCTCGTCAATGCAGTTGGCGGTATTACAATAACTATCAGTAGCGAAGACCCTCGCGGTATTTATGATCCAAACCTGGACTGGACGACACGGAAGTGCTGCGCTCTTGCAAAATATCCGAACGGTTCCGTGCGGCTTGACGGGAAACAAGCACTTAATCTTGCCCGTGCACGAGGTGACGCGTTGGGTTCATATGGCTTCCCTGACGCAGACTATACCCGTACAAAACACCAAAGACAGATGCTTATTGCAATAAAGGACAAAGCGTCACAGCCATCTGTAATTGCTAATCCGCTCAAAATCAGCAACCTTTTTGACGCGCTGGGCGGTAACGTGAAGACGGACCTGCAGGTAAGTGAGATGCAAGCTCTGTATTATTACGGAAAGAAAATCGATAATACAAAGATAGACTCGTATAACATTGATTCGCTAAAGGGTAAGAGCACCCATATGCTTGGGGGCGACATGATAAATGGGCAGTCAGTGCAAATACCAGCAGCAGGCGTAGACAACTACACTGATATACAGGCACAAATTCAAAAGGTATTTACGGCAGGTCCTCTTATGAAAGAGAATGCGGGCGTGGTGATATTGAATGCGACTGATGGTGCTGGGCTTGCCAAACAGCATAAGACTAAGCTATTTAAAGAGGGGGCAAATGTATTGGCTGTGGGCAACACTACCGTTCAACCCACAAGTACCATCATCGATAATTCACAAGGGAAACTGCCAAATACGTTGACATATCTTAAGAAAACATACGGCGCCACAGTCGTTAGTGATGCGACGATGACCGCGAACTATCCAGCAGCCGACTTCGTTCTTGTACTTGGGGAGAACATGTTGCCTAAACCTGCTCCAGCTTCGCAGTAATGATTAGGGGCTTACAAAGTAAATATGCGGCGACAATAGCGGCCTGATGTTACAATAAACCACATGAAGCACCGTAGTATTTTCAAGCTAGCATTTGTTACGATGATTTTTGTGAGCATGTACGGGCTCTTGCACATCATGAACCGTAGTTTTGCGAACGACATGCCACTGTTACTCGCAACACAAGGTGCGAAAATTGTTGATGCATATGGTGTGAACGCGGTCAATACTCAGCCAACAGACCTTGCTAATAACCCCGTGCCGTTTATTGTCGTGTACGATAAGAACAGTAAGCCACTTGCGGGTACCGGATATCTGAAGGATAAGCCTGCTCAGATGCCTGTAGGAGTAATAAATCACGCTACGCCTGGAAAGCCTCATGCTGTTACCTGGGCGCCACGCAAGGATATTCGCATCGCCAGCGTTACTGTAAAAGCCAAAGACTACTACATTGTGGGTGGTCAATCGCTCAAAGCTACCGAAAGCCGTGATAGGCGTCTGCTATTGTTTACTCTTGCTAGCTATGCGTTGACGCTTGTCGCAGTGTTTGCCAGCACCTGGTTGACGCGCCGTTACTGCCAGCCACTTTGCAGCCAGTGTGCACGCACGCACGTTAGCAGCTGTACTTGTAAGGGACAGTGTGTTTGCCAGGGCGTCTCAGAAAAATCATCAGCGTCTACGACTTCTGAGGTAAAAACCACCTCTGTCAAAAAGCCTGCCCCAAGTAAAAAACGCACCTCAAAAACCCCCGCAAAAAAGAAATAACGATCCTCTGTCTACCTCAAGATATCGGCATTTGACAAAAACTAGCGATCTACTGTGTTCATTCATCCAAATCTCACCTTCGTTCCAAGTTAAAACAAGAATGCGAGCTATAGGCAGTGTCGGATATAAGCCTAAGTGGAGGTAATTGAATTAGTAAAGTTTTGTAATGCTTTACTAACCAGTGCGACACGGTCTTGCACGGAGACCGGCGGTAGTGTGATTATGGGTATGCCAGATTCTTCGTATGCTTTTTTGAGAAAGCCGTGTGTACGAGCTGCTTCAGCGAGTGTCTCGCGACGAACATCTGTAGTCGCATAGCCGCCGACTGGCTCACAAAATAATGCAAAAGCGTAGTTTGCCGCTTTGGCTTGTCGCTGGACCATGGGCACAAGATCGGGGCAGTTATTCAAGCGTGCATATCCAATTGTATCGAAAAGACTTCTGTCTTGAAACGCTACCCTCGCTGTGGTCGGAATTAACGCTTCCAGCTCAACTGACCTCTCCCCTACAACAGGACCAAATTTTTTGTAATCAATCCAAGGTACATTTGGGATATAGTCGGGATTCGAGTTATGCAAAGCAAGCTCATGCTCAATGACTTCAGTTGCTGGTTCAGGCACAAAGTAAGCATCTGGAAACTCGTGTCGGAGAGCTTCTAACAGAGTAGTTTTACCCGTATGGGGACCGCCCGAAATGGGTATTTTAATCATTTTTCCCTCTGCCGTAGTAGCGGCTCAGGGTTTCTAGGTCTGGCCAATGGTGTGTTGGTTGCGGATCGAGTTCGGTAGGCCGAACACTGCCAACGTAGACAGTACGAGCACCGATTGCATTGCCCGCTACGATATCTTCGTGCAATGTATCACCCACAAATAGAGATCGGCGTGGGGCAACACCCAGCCGTCCAAGCCCAATCAACAGCGGCTCGGGGTGAGGCTTCGGCCGACTTATGTCATATCCACCGACGACGACATCGACTAATTCATCGAAACCGTGTCGCCGCATAACGCGTGGGAGTGAATTTGTACCGCGCTGGGTGGCGATATATAGACCCTTTCCGCTTTCGCGCAGTTTCCGCAGTGTTTCAATTGCGTGGGGGGCAGTATAGAAACGGTTGTCGAATTGGCCGGTGACTAAATCATTTGCAGCTTGTACCATGTCTGCTGTTACTGGTGTGCCACCTTTTTCATTGTGCAGAAGAACTAGCAGGTCTTTCATAGCGGGGAATCGACTGAGTGTGCATACTTGTGCAATGTCTGCTTCGTTTAGGTCGAGCTTGAGCTGTTCGACAACTGCTGTTAAGCGTGCAGCGAGCTCTTCCTTGTCACCAAAGTGCAGTGTACCATCGAGGTCAAAACCAACTGCGTCAACGCTCGTTGATTCATCGAGTACTCCACGGCTGAGAATAATGTTTGCCGCATGCCATCCGAGCACGGCCTGGCGGGCTTTTGTACCTGCAACCCCAACATAGGTGTCAGGCATTACTTGCATGACGCGATTCTTTAATTCACCGTCTGGCAATGCTTGGTCGGTAACAGCCCTGAAACCTTCAATATCAAGTTTTTTGCCCTGTGTTAGTGACACGACTTTGTCGTAAGCATTGGCGTCACCGGAAGCTCGACCAGCGGTTTGTAGCAGCTCACTCAGCACTTCCGCTGAGCTGTTTAGAACGTCACGCGCTCTCTTTTCATCAACCATGAGACGGTCTAGTTGCACGGCAAAGTAATTATAGCCTGCAACGACACGACCAATCATGTCGCCATACGCACGTTGCCAGCCATGGTCAGAAAGATCACGTTCATGACGACTGGCAACTAAACCTTCTGGTACACGACTCATCAAAGCAATTGTTTGTTCGAAGAGAGATTCGGCATTTTCGAGCCGCCATGGATTGATTTTGTGCGACATAGTAGACGAACCTTTTTCTCCGGCAACTAGGCGCTGTATAAGCTTGCCGTCAAGAATTTGTAGCCAAATATTATCAGTCGCATCCTTGCCCACTACTGCTAGTCGTTCTGTAGTGTTCAAAAAGTTAGTGACTGCTAAATGATCATTGCGTTGATTTTCAACTGGTGCGTATGTAAAGCCAAGGCCTTCCACGAAATCTTTAGCGTATGCATCGTAGTCAAAGTCTGGGAATAGTACAGTCATCGGATTGTGATTGCCGACAGCGCCACTGAACTTGCCGCTGAAACGCATACCATCGAATTCAGAGACAACCTGCGTAATGTTAGAGAGTAGGTAGCCGAACTGTTTTCCTACTGTTGTTGGTGATGCTTTCTGTGCATGTGTTACGCCAAGTGTGGGTGTATCGGCGTAAACTGCGGCTAGATGCGCTAAGCGGTCAGCGACACGGCCAACAGACGGAATGAGTACTTTATTTGTAACATCACGGAGCATAAGGTTAAATGCCAAGTTATTTGTGTCTTCAGAAGTCATTCCGAAGTGCAGCCACTCTTTCAGATGTCCAAGGCCGCAGCCATCTAACTCCTTTGCCAAGTAAACCTCGACTGCTTTTACGTCATGCTCAAGAGGCGGCCTGCCGTCATGACCCAAATGATCGAGTTTGATAACTGTACGTGGGTCGAAATGGTCTTTATCGTACAAGGTACGAAGTGTCAGTTTGTCTGCGCTGGTCATTTCAATACCAACAGGTCCTCGCTCGGCAAAGTTGATGAGAGCCTCAATCTCAACCTTTGCGCGATATCGATGCAACGCACCCTCTGAAGTGATGTCGTCTAACTCCCACGTAAATGGCTTCTCTCGCCCTGCAAGGGCAGTTCCTTGCTGAGCACTGTCAAGAACAAGCTGTTCAGGGTCGGGATGGCCTGCTAAAGGGTCATAAACTTCGGGTGGTGTTTGATATAATTGCAAAATTTCTACAGACACAGGAGGGTTCCTTGTATTTGACTAAAGTATAATCTTCTGACATAGAAATTAAAAGCATAAGCTGCCTATGTATTCGACAAAAAGCACGCTCTACCGAGCTCACTCATCCAAACCTCACCTTCGTTCCAAGTTAAAACCCCTCGCTTCTGCGAAGGGCCTTAACTTGGTAGCGGGGGCGAGATTTGAACTCGCGACCTCAGGCTTATGAGTCCTGCGCTCTAACCAACTGAGCTACCCCGCCATAAATAACAGGGCTGATTGTACCAGATTAAAAGGATGATTTCCAGCCTTACGCCCCATGAAAAGCGATCAGTAGCTACTGTTTCTTGGACGAGCGTGGTGATTTTGCCTTCTTAGTTTTAGGTGGCTTGACCGTAGCGGTGCAGAGGGGGCAGGTACAGTTTGCGCCGTGCAAGTCAACGGCCTCAGCGCGAGCAGAGCGGCAGCGGCTGCACTGGCAGAAACGCACCGCATACATCACTAAGATAGTTACGCCATATGCCGCCAGCGTCAACCAAAGCAATCGCATGCTGCGATTTTCAGTTATTTTGAGTGACTGGCCACCTACGACGTAGTAGTCCTTTGCCTTAACTGTCACGCTAGCGATGCGTATACCTTCGCCCGGAGCCCAGGTAACGGCGTGGGGGTTTCCTGCAGTAGCGTGCTGCACAACGCCACGTGGCATTTGTGCAAGCTTGCGGTCTAAGTAGCCCGAACCAGCCACCGCTTTTTCCTTTTTGTCGTACACCACTACAAATGGGACGGGGTTATTCGCAAGATCTGTCGCACCCATGTTTATGCTGCTC